>CAWDVB010000004.1:0-108437 GCA_963805655.1 uncultured Actinomycetota bacterium
CGCCGCCGCTGATCTGGTTGGTGATGAAGGCGCGCAGCGTTCCCTTCAGGTCCAGCGCACCGTGCTGGAAGAAGCGGTAGTCCTCGGTTGCCAGCAGCGCCTCGCGCATGATCGGGGCGACCTGGTCGAGCGTCACGTCGACGCGGTTCTGGTCGTACCAGAGCGCCAGGACACTGCCATCGCGAGCGAGCACCTTCGTCGTCTGGGGCAGTGCGTTCACGTCCAGGGGTGGGCAGCTGCTTCGTCACGTCGGCGACTTTCTGGCTGGACAGGCCGAGGCCTCCGGCCAGGGGCAGGACGAGGACAGAGGCGAGCATGCCGATCACCGCAGAAACCGCGACGAATCCCACCAGACGCGACACCGCACCGATGAACGACAGACGCGAGGCATGCGCACAGGGTACGCGACTGCTGGTACGAATTGACTGCATATCGAGGTTAAATCACAAGCATGTAATTTATCGGCGTGTCGCGATGGGCCATCCCGAGAATAGTCATGAAGCGCTATCGCAGGGGATCGAAACCCTGAACCTCAGGTCACCACATCAAACCGAGAACCCGTTATTCCCGTGATTCACAGCCATCCCCAGATACAAACCGGGCAAATCGGAATCCCATCCATGTGACTAGTGCAAACGGTGTCAAATCAAAATAGTCCTGAATCGCCTGGTTCGGCCCGCGTGAGTTCTTTACCTTCAGTGGTGGGAGATAACTCCAACGGCCCTTTGGGAGAAGGGTCGCGACGGAGGGGATACGGAAACATGACCTGGAATCACGATTGGGCGACCGACGGCCTGTGTCGGCGTACCGGCCCGGACGCGCTGTTCGTCAAGGGCGCCGCCCAGAACCGAGCCAAGCAGCTGTGCACCGGGTGCCCGGTGCGCACCGAGTGCCTCTCGGAGGCACTCGACAACGAGATCGAGTGGGGTGTCTGGGGCGGCATGACCGAGCGCGAGCGTCGCGCTCTGCTCAAGCGGCGGCCCAACGTCACCTCGTGGCGCCTCCTGCTGGAGACTGCGCGCGAGGAGCACGCCGGGCGCCCCGTCGCATCTCCGGCCATCGCCTGAGCGCCTGACACGGCCCCGCGGTGTCGGCGAGCAGATCGCTCCGATCGTCTCGAGTCCGGCCAGGTCGTGAACGTCCGCGGCCAGCGCCGGCACGGTCACCGACGGGACATGCGGGTGGGCCGCGTGGAAACGGTGCGTGAGGCGCTCCTCGCGTGACGTCGCGCGCATCCGGTCCGCGTGCAGCCGAAGCAGTCCTGCCGTGACCGCCGGCCCCGCGCATCGAGACGATCCGCCGCGGCGATGGTCTCCTCCAGCGTCGGCGGCGTGCTCACCGGCCGGCTCGCCCGGTTGATCACCAGGCCCGCCCAGCGGCATGTCGTCTCGGCCTCCAGCCTCTCCACGAAGTAGGCGGCCTCCCGCAGCGCATCGGGCTCGGGGGCAGCCACCACCAGGAACGCCGTCCCCTCCGCCTGCAGCAGGTCGAACGTCTTCTGGGCGCGCTGCCGGAACCCTCCGAAGAGGGTGTCGAAGGCTGCGACGAAGGTCTGCATGTCGCGCAGCACCTGCGCGCCGATCACCTTGGTCAGCGCTCCGGTCACCGCGAGAGGCCCGCAGTCATCAGCCGGGCCGGCCCGCGCGCCGGCGCGAGCAGCAGCCGGATGAACCGACCGTCGAGGAAGCTCGACAGCCGCTCCGGGTGCGTCGAGGAAGTCCAGGGCGGATCGGGACGGGGGGGTGTCGACCACGATCAGGTCCCAGCTCCCGGTCTCCTGGGCATAGCGGTGGAGCTGCCCCAGCTTCTCCATCGCCATGTACTCCTGGGTGCCGGCGAAGCTGCTCGACAGGGCCTGGTAGAAGGGATTGGCCAGGATCTGCGCGGTCTTCTCCGGCGAGGCCTGGCTCTCGACGACCTCGTCGAAGGTGCGCTTCATGTCGAGCATCATCGCGTCGAGGCTCCCGCCGTCAGCACTGCGCGCCGAAGGGGACCGGGCGGGGCGTGTTGTCCAGCTGGTCGACTGCCCAGCGACTGGGCCAGCCGGCGGGCCGGGTCGATGGTCAGGACCACGACCTTGCGCCCGCGTGCTGCCGCCCGCAGCGCCAGCGCCGCCGCGGTGGTCGTCTTGCCCACCCCGCCGGAGCCGCAGCACACGATGATGCCCGGTGGTCGCGGTCGTCGAGGAGTCGATCGACGTCGAGCCGGGGCGCGCCTCGGGCCGCGTCGACCCGGGGCGCGAAGTGCCGCTCGCTCATGCCAGGCCCTGCGTCGCGTCAGGGATGCGGCGAGCTCGTAGAGCCCGCCGAGGTCCACTCCCTCGACGAGCCGGTTGAGCTCGAACGTCGGTCGCGCCCGAGCTCGCGAGCCTGGCGCGCTCCTCCTCCTCGAGCAGCGAGCCGTCTCGGCATGGTCGGACGCCTCCGACGCCAGCTGGTCGAGCAGCTAGTCGCTCGGCTCGATGCCCGCCGACGTCAGCTCGGTCCGCGACGGTCTCCCAGGGGATGCCCGCTCGCCCGGGCGAGCTCGATCGACTCCTCGTCGAGCGAGGGCGGACGCGTCATGTTCACGATGATGCCGCCGCCGGGCAGCCCCGACTTCGACGAGCTCCCTCGGTGGCGTCGATCGGTCTCCTGGACGGGCATGTCCTCCAGCAGCGTGACCAGATGGATCGCGGTCGCGTTGGGAGCGGAGCAGCGTCATGACGCGGTCGGACTGCGACTTGATCGGGCCCATCCTGGCCAGATCGCTCAGCTCGGCGTTGACGTTCAGGAAGTTGGTGATCCGCCCGGTGGGAGGAGCGTCCAGGACGACCGCGTCGTACTTGCGCGCGTTCTTGTTCCGCGAGCTCCGCTCGGTCGCTTCGTACACCTTGCCGGTGAGCAGGATGTCGCGGACGCCGGGAGCGAGCGTGGTCGCGAAGTCGATCACGCCGAAGCGGTCGAGCGCCCGTGTCGCGCGCCCGAGCCGGTAGTACAGCGCCAGGTACTCGAGCAGCGCCGCCTCGGCGTCGATCGCGAGGGCGTAGACGTCGCCGCCGTCGTCGGGGCCGGACGCGACCGTCGCTCCTCGTAGGGCAGGGGTGCGACGTCGAAGATCTGCGCGATGCCCTGGCGGCTCTCCACCTCGCAGAGCAGGACGTCGCCGCCCGCGGCGGCCAGGGCGAGAGCCAGCGCGGCGGCAACCGTGGTCTTGCCCGTGCCGCCCTTGCCGGTCACGATGTGCAGCCGGGCCTCGGGCCAGTCACTGCGTGGCCGGCTGGTCACCCTTCGGAGCGTACTGGCGAGCGCGTGCCGCGGGGCCGGATGACGGAGGTCCCTGCCCGGCCGTCGCGGGCGAGTGGTTAGATCGCGGGTGGAAGACACTGGTGATCAGAGCGGGAGGTCACATGGACAAGGTGGTCGTCGTCGGCCGCCGACGCCGTGGCCGACATCGCGAGCGGCTCGTCGTCTGGCCGTCGGGGGGTTCGGGCTGTGTGGCATCCCGTCGGTGCTGATCGAGGCGCTGCTGGAGGCCGGGGTCGATGACCTGGAGACGGTGTCCAACAACTGTGGGGTGGACGACTGGGGGCTGGGGCGGCTGCTGGGCGCGCGGCGGATCCGGCGGACCGTGTCGTCGTACGTGGGGGAGAACGCCGAGTTCGCGCGCCAGTTCCTGCACGGTGAGCTCGAGGTGGAGCTGACGCCGCAGGGGACGCTGGCCGAGCGGATGCGCGCGGGCGGGTCGGGGATCCCGGCGTTCTACACCGCACCGGGGTGGGTACGCAGGTCGCCGAGGGTGGGCTGCCGTGGCGCTACGACGCCGAGGGCAACGTGGTGAAGGCGTCGCCGGCGAAGGAGATCCGGGTGTTTCACCGCGACGGGGACGCGAGTACGTGCTGGAGCCGGCGATCGTCATGCGACTTCGGTCTGGTGCGTGCCTGGAAGGGCGACCGGCACGGGAACCTGGTGTTCCGGGAGTCCGCGCGCAACTTCAACCCGCTGGCCGCGATGTGCGGCCGGGTCACGATCGCGGAGGTGGAGGAGCTGGTCGAGCCCGGGGAGCTGGATCCGGACTCGATCCACACCCCCGGAGTGTTCGTGCAGCGGGTGGTCGCCGCTGACCCCGGAGCAGGCCGCCGACAAGCGCATCGAGAAGCGCACCGTGCGAGAGGGAGGGGGCCTGAGATGGCGTGGACGCGTGAGCAGATGGCGGCCCGGGCCGCCTCGGAGCTGACCGACGGCTCGTACGTCAACCTGGGCATCGGGTCTGCCGACGCTGGTGCCGAACTACGTCGCCGACGACGTCGAGCTGGTGCTGCAGTCGGAGAACGGCATCCTCGGGGTCGGCGCCTACCCGACCGAGGACGCCGTCGACGCCGACCTGATCAACGCCGGCAAGGAGACCGTCACGCTCCGCAGGGGCGCGTCGTTCTTCGACTCCGCGACGAGCTTCGGGATGATCCGCGGCGGCAAGATCGACGCGGCGATCCTGGGCGCGATGCAGGTCTCGGCGGCCGGTGACATCGCGAACTGGATGATCCCCGGGAAGATGGTCAAGGGCATGGGCGGCGCGATGGACCTGGTCCACGGCGCCAAGCGGGTGATCGTGCTGATGGAGCACGTCGCCAAGGACGGCTCCTACAAGATCGTCAACGAGTGCTCCCTGCCGTTCACCGGCAAGGGTGTGGTGCAGCGCATCATCACCGACCTGGCCGTCATCGACGTCACCGCCGGAGGGGCTCCGAGCTCGTCGAGCTCGCCCCCGACGTCACCCGCGAAGAGGTCGAGAAGGCCACCGAGCCGCCGCTCCTCGCCCTGAGCACAGCGCTCACACCCGGTAGGCCGCGCGGCCGCGTCAGTCCGAGAGGGCGCCGGAGCACCGACGGCCCAGGCGCGCTCGGAGGTCGGGGTCGATGAGGGCGAAGTGGTCGACGCCGGTCAGCTCGACCAGCGAGGTTCCGGGGTGGGCGTCCGGCGTACCGCCGGCTGAGGTCGAACGGCACCAGGGCATCGGCCGTCCCGTGGACGATGGTCACCGGGACGTCGCCGGTGGACCGGCGCATCGGGTCGCCGGCGTCGGTAGCGCTCCGGGTGACTCGTCGGGACCCCCTCCCATCAGCGCGGCGGCCGCCCCCGAGTCCAGGTCCAGGTCGTAGGCGACACCGAGGTCGCAGACCGGAGCCAGGGCGACGCACCGGTCGATCGGGAGTCCCTGGGACGCCAGCCAGAGCGCGAGGTGCCCGCCGGCCGAGTGGCCGACCACACGCGGCGGCGAGTACGGCACGGCCAGCGCGGTCCAGCAGCTCCGGGAGGCGCTCGACCACGCGGCGGACGTCGTCGAAGGTGTGCGGCCACCCGCCACCGCCCCCGGTCCGCCGGTACTCCGGTGTCGCGACGACGCAGCCCCGCGCGGCGAGCGCCTCGGCCATCGGGCGGGTGTGCCGCCGGTCCCACTGCGCGCGCCAGAAGCCGCCGTGGAGGAGGAGCACGAGCGGCGCCATCGCGGCCTCCTCGGGCAGGTGCAGGTCCACGCAGCGCGTCGGGGTGATCGCCGTAGCGCACCACGGCGTCGGGCCACCGCGCCTCGCGGTCCAGCACGCTGCGATCCGTCATCGGCCCGAGACTACGGCCTGACGACGCCCGTCACGTCCGGGGCGCGCAGATGGCCTAGGCTCGGCCCATGACGAAGTGGGAATACGCCACGGCTCCGGTCCTGGTGCACTCGACCAAGCAGATCCTCGACAACTGGGGCGCGGACGGGTGGGAGCTCGTCCAGATCGTCCCGGGCATGAACCCCGAGAACCTCGTCGCCTACTTCAAGCGCCCGGTCGAGTCGTGAGCTCGCCCGGAGGAGCGGCTCGCCGAGCTCGGGCCTGACCGTGCCGGAGGTCGCCAAGCCCGTCGCGGCCTACATCCCGGCCCTCCGCAGCGGCGATCTCGTGCTGACCAGCGGGCAGCTCCCGATGCGCGACGGGCAAGCTCATGGTCACCGGCAAGGTCGGCGGTGAGGTCTCGGTCGAGGAGGCCGTCGAGTGCGCCCAGCAGTGCGCGCTCAACGCACTGGCCGCCGTGCGCGCCGAGATCGGCGACCTGGCCGCGATCAAGCGCATCGTCAAGGTCGTGGCCTTCGTCGCCAGCACCCCCGACTTCACCGGCCAGCCCGTCGTCGCGAACGGCGCGTCGGAGCTGTTCGGCGAGGTCTTCGGTGACCGCGGTCGGCACGCCCGCTCGGCGGTCGGGGTCCCGGTCCTGCCCCTCGACGCTCCGGTCGAGATCGAGATCATCGTCGAGGTCTGAGCGCGTGGACGCGCTGCTGCGGCTTCCGGACCGTCTGGCCGCCCACGCCCTGGAGTACCTCGCCGGCGGGCGTGAGCCGGTCCCGGTGCGCGACGCCTCGACCGTCGTGCTGCTGCGCGAACGGCGACGCGCTGGAGGTCTACCTGCTGCGGCGCCACGCGGCCATGGAGTTCGCCGGCGGCTTCTACGTCTTCCCCGGGGGCGGCGTCGACGAGCGCGACTACGAGGACGACGTTCCCTGGGCGGGGCCGTCGGTCCGCGGAGTGGGCGCGGCTCATGGGTGTCGACGAAGGCCTGGCCCGGGCTCTGCTGTGCGCCGCGGTCCGGGAGACGTTCGAGGAGTCCGGCGTGCTGCTCGCCGGTCCGGACGAGCACTCGGTGGTCGCCGACACCACGACGCGGACGATGGGAGCGCGACCGGCAGAGGCTGGAGTCGCGCGACGTGTCGCTGAGCGACACTGCTGCGTGAGCGCGGCCTGATCCTGCGCAGCGACCTGCTGCGGCGCCTGGGGCTCCTGGGTGACGCCGGCCTTCGAGCCCAAGCGGTTCCACGCCCGGTTCTTCGTGGCCGTCGCTGCCGGAGGGCCAGGTGACCCGCGACGTCTCGACCGAGAGCGACGAGGTCGCGTGGGTGTCGGTTCGCGACGCGGTGCGGGCGGTGGACGCCCAGGAGATGCACATGCTTCCTCCGACGTACGCGACCTGCGTGGAGCTCTTGGGCTTCGACACGGCCGAGGACGCCCTGGCGGCGGCGGCCGACCACGACCAGACGCCGGTCGAGCCGGTCCCGGTGCGCGACGGGGACCGGGTGATGCTGAGCCTGCCACCCCGGCTGACCGAGCTGCGCAGCCGGCATCGACACGGAAGCCCGGGCCGGTGACCTGGGCCGGGGGGACCTTCGGCGACCGAGCGGGTCTGCGTCCTGCGCCGCAACCCGTCGCCGATGACCCTGGACGGCACCAACACCTGGGTGCTGCGCGAGCCGGGCGCGCGACGCAGTCGTGGTCGATCGACCCGGGTCCGGACACTCGCCGACCACCTCGACCGGATCGTGGACGCCGCGGGGGAGGTCGGCCGCGATCCTGCTCACCCACGGCCACTTCGACCACTCCGAGGCCGCCCGGACCCTCGCCGACCGCGTGGGCTGCGGCGTGCGTGCCCTGGACCCCGGCACAGCGGTACGGCGACGAGGGCCTCGCCGGACGGCGACGTGGTCGAGGTCGACGGGCTCGAGGTCCGCGTCGTCGCCACCCCTGGCCACACCTCGGACTCGCTGAGCTTCCTGGTCCCCGCGGAGCGGGCGGTGCTGACCGGCGACACGGTCCTCGGCCGGGGGACGACCGTGGTGGCCCATCCGGACGGCACGCTCGGCGCCTACCTCGACTCCCTCGACCGGCTGCACCGTCTGGCCGAGACCCACGAGGTCTCGACCGTCTGGCCCGGCCACGGTCCGGTGATCGAGCGAAGCGCTGGCAGCGCTGGACTACTACATCGCCCACCGGCGTGAGCGGCTGGAGCAGGTCCGTCAGGCGCTGGTCGACCTGGGCGAGGGCGCGTCGGCCCGAGCGGTGGTGGAGCACGTCTACACCGACGTCGACCCGGTGCTGTGGGGCGCCGCCGAGCTTTCGGTCCGGGCCCAGCTGGACTATCTGCGCGGCGGGGGCTAGCCCGGTGGTCCGGGTCAGCGCGCCCGGCGGGCCAGCCGCTCGATGTCCATGATGACGACCGAGCGCGGCTCGAGGCGGATCCAGCCGCGGGAGGCGAAGTCGGCCAGCGCCTTGTTGACCGTCTCGCGGGAGGCGCCTACGAGCTGGGCGAGCTCCTCCTGGGTGAGGTCGTGGTGAACGTGGATGCCGTCGTCGGCCGTGCGGCCGAACCGGTTGGCCAGGTCGATGAGCGCCTTGGCGACGCGGCCGGGCACGTCGGAGAAGACCAGGTCGGCAACGACGTCGTTCGCCCGGCGGAGCCGGCTGGCGAGCTGGACGAGCAGCCCTCGCGCCGACACCGGGCCGGCCCTCGAGCCACCGCTGCAGGTCCTCGTGGGACAGCGAGAGGAGCTCGCAGTCGGTGACCGCGGTGACGGTGGCCGATCGCGGACCCGGGTCGAACAGGGTGAGCTCGCCGAACATCTGACCGGGGCCGAGGACGGCGAGGAGGTTCTCGCGCCCGTCGCTGGACGTGCGCCCGAGCTTCACCTTGCCTTCGCTGACGAGGTAGAGCTTGTCGCCGGCGTCGCCCTCGCGGAACAGGACCTCGCCGCGGCGCAGCCGCTGGACCGTCATCGACGCGCTGAGCGCGATCGCGGCCTCGTCGTCGAGAAAGCTGAAGAGCGGTGCCTTCCGCAACACCTCGCTGTCCACGGGCCTCCTCCTCGTCGAGTGGGCTTGTGACCCAGGGCACAGTCTGTCGCATGTGCGGGTGGATCACGAAGTCAGGGGCTCCGGGACCGCCTGGTGAACACGGCTTCACATGAGGTAGCGAAGCCACAGGTAGGGCACCGACAGCAGGATCAACAGGGCCGTCGAGCCCAGGCCGTACTTGGTGAACTCCCAGAAGGAGATCCGCTGTCCCGCTCGCTCGGCGATGCCCAGCGCGACCACGTTCGCCGACGCGCCGATGGCCGTGGCGTTGCCGCCCAGGTCCGCGCCGAGCGCGAGCGCCCACCAGAGCACGTGTCCGCTGGCACCGTGCGAGGCGGCGAGGTCGGAGACGATCGGCGACATCGTCGCGACGTAGGGGATGTTGTCGATGATCGCCGACAGCACCGCAGAGCCGCCCAGCAGCAGGGTCGTGGCCGTCCCGAGCCGGCCTTGGGTCATCTCGATCGCCGCCTGGCTGATCTGGTCGACGACCCCGGTGGAGACCAGGCCGCCGACCATGATGAACAGCCCGGCGAAGAAGGCCAGGGTCGGCCACTCGACCTCGGCGAGCGCCTGCTCGGTGGTCACCTTGGTGAAGAGCACGAGCGCGCCCGGCGCCGAGGATGGCCACGATCGCCGGGTCGTAGTGGAGCAGGGGGTGGAGCACGAAGCCGGCCAGCACCAGCGCCAGCACGAACAGGCTCTGCGCCAGCAGCACCGGGTCGTTGATCGCCTCCCTGCCGTTGAGCCGCATCAGCGAGGCGGCCCGCTCGGGGTCGTAGACGAAGTCCTTGCGGAACATGAACCGCAGCATGCACGACGAAGACGCCGAGCAGGATCAGCACGATCGGGCGCCATGTTGACCAGGAAGTCGTTGAAGCTCAGGCCGGCGCGGCTGGCGATGATGATGTTCGGCGGGTCGCCGACGAGGGTGGCGGCGCCGCCGATGTTCGATGCCATCACCTCGGCGATGAGGTAGGGCGCGGCGCGCAGGCCCAGCCGGTCGGTGACCAGGAAGGTCACCGGCGCGACGAGCAGGATCGTCGTCACGTTGTCGAGCAGGGCAGAGGCGAACGCCGTGATCAGCGCGAGCATCACCATGAGCGGGTAGGGGCGTCCGCGGGTCGCCTTGGCCGAGACGATCGCGACGTACTCGAAGACACCGGTCTGGCGCAGCACCGAGACGATGATCATCATCCCGAAGAGCAGGAAGATGACGTTCCAGTCGATGCCGGTCTGCTCGCTGAAGAAGATCGAGCGCGCGTCCCCGACGTGCAGCAGCAGCATGAGGCCGGCGCGCGCCGAGCGCGACCTTGGTGCGATGGACCTTCTCGGTGGCCAGCAGGACGTAGGCCACGACGAAGATCGCCTCCGGCGACGTAGGCCACGGGCACTCCTCGGCGGTCGACGACATGGCTGCCGACCAGACTTCCCGGCACTCCGTGGTCCCACCTTATCGGGGTCCTCGTCCGGCGCCCGGTCGAGTAGGGTCGTTGGCGTGCAGGCCCAGGAGCTCGCCGAGCCGTACCCCACGATCCGCACCGAGCTCGACCGTGCTGCAGGCCGCCCGCACCCTCGCGGACGCAGCGGCTGCCCGGGCTCATCGTGGTCGACGAGGTCGGTCACCCCCGCGCGGTTCTCCCCGCGTCCCAGGTGCTGCGGCTGCTGATCCCGCAGTACGTCCAGGACGACCCCACCCTGGCCCGGGTCCTCGACGACTCGGGGGCCGAGGTGCTCATCCACGAGCTCGAGGGCGAAGACGGTCGCCGAGCTCCTGCGCGGTGACCACCTGAAGCCCCCGATCGCCCGGCCCGACGACACCGTCATGGAGGTCGCGGCGATGATGTCGAGCAGCCGCAGCCCGCTCGTGGCCGTCGTCGCCGACGACGACGAGAGCCGGCCCCTGATCGGCGTGATCACGGTGACCCGGCCTGCTCGGCCACATCCTGTCCGCCAACGGCCGGGGCTGATCCGCGGGACGGATCCCGGCGCCGGCCGACCTTGGCTGCGGCCGTAGGCTCGGGGCGCCATGAGCACCCTCCCCGGAGACGCCGACCGCGCTCAAGCGGCGGGCCCGGCGCATCGACCGGGTGCTCGCCGACACCTACCCGGACGCCAAGGCCGAGCTGGACTTCGCGAACCCGTTCCAGCTCCTCGTCGTGACCGTCCTGTCGGCGCAGACGACCGACAAGCGGGTCAACGCGGTGAGCCCGGCGCTCTTCGCGCGCTACCCGGACGCCGCGCCGCTCGCCGGCGCCGACCGCGACGAGCTCGAGCGGATCATCCAGCCGACCGGGCTTCTTCCGGGCCAAGGCCGAGTCGTTGCTCAAGCTGTCGCACGCCCTGGTCGAGCGGTTCGACGGCGAGGTTCCCGGCGAGGCTCGAGGACCTGGTCACGCTTCCCGGCGTCGGCCGGAAGACCGCCAACGTGGTCCTCGGCAACGCGTTCGGCGTCCCCGGCATCACCGTGGACACCCACTTCGGTCGGCTGGCCCGCCGCTTCGGATGGACCGGCGAGACCGACCCGGTGAAGGTCGAGCACGAGGTGGGAGCGCTGTTCGAGAAGCGGGACTGGACGATGCTCAGCCATCACCTGATCTGGCACGGCCGCCGGATCTGCCACGCACGCAACCCCGCCTGCGGCGCCTGTCCGGTGGCGCGGTGGTGCCCTGCGTACGGCGAGGGGCCGACCGACCCGGCGCAAGGCGGCCAAGCTGGTGCGCACCGAGGGGCGCGCATGAGCGTCGCCCGGCGGCTGCGACGTGCGGCCGTCGTCCTGGCGGGCTGCCATCGCTGCTGCTGTGCGGCCTGCTCGGGCGCCCCGAGCGCGGTGATGTCTCCGAGCCAGGGCGCCCCGACCGCTCACGTCACGGTCGACAGCCCCGAGCTCGCCGCGCTTGCGGGCGAAGGCGGGTCTCGATCCGTGCGTGGCCGGGAAGGCCGACCCGGTGCCGGGCGGTCTGCCGTCGCTGACGCTGCCCTGCCTCGGCGGCGGTGACTCCGTCGATCTGGCGTCCCTGCGCGGGCCCGATGGTGATCAGCATGTTCGCCTCGTGGTGCACCTACTGCCCGGGGGAGATGCCGCTGTTCGAGAAGCTGAAGAAGGAGTACGCCGGGCGGCTGACCGTGATGGCGATCGACTTCGAGGACTCCAACCCCGCGGGCGCGCTCGACCATGATGCAGCAGCAGGGTGCCGACTACGCGGCGCTCGCGGATCCGGGCGGGGACCTGCACACCCCGTTGCGGGTCCGGGGTCTCCCCGGCCTGATCCTGCTGCACCGCGACGGCACCTACACAGTGGGCTACTTCGTGCTGACAGGACTACGCGTCGTTGCGGCAGAAGGTCGAGGCCGAACTCGGCTCGGAGCTGCAGCCCGCACGTTCGTCTCGTGGGTGACCCGGGGCTCGGTACCCTCGAAGTCCGTGGGCGCAGCGCGAGGAGGACGAGCCGCGTCGGGAGTCTCCCGGCGTGGCTTGAGCCCGTCCGCAGCAGCCTGGACGGTCATCGAGCCGGAGTGACCTGACCCGCATCGTGCCGCCGCCGGACCTTGCTACCCGCAAGAGCGCCGTCCTGATCCTCTTCGGAGAGAGCCCCGAGGGTCCCGACATCCTTCTCACCGAGCGGGCCCACGACATGCGCACGCACCCGGGTCAGGTGTCGTTCCCCGGCGGATCCTCGGACCCGGGCGAGACCCCCGACCAGACCGCCTTGCGTGAGGCCGAGGAGGAGACCGGCCTCGACCCGGCAGGGGTGGACCTCTTCGGTCACCTCCCCGAGCTGTGGCTCCCTCCGAGCAACCACGCGGTGACGCCGGTGTTGGGCTACTGGAGGGCGGTCAGCCCGGTGCAGGCGGTCGACCCGCGAGAGGTGCACGCGATCCACCGGGTGACCATCGACTACCTGCTCGATCCCGAGCACCGGGTGTCGGTCCACCATCCCGTCGGGGTTCGTGGGTCCGGCGTTCCTCATCGGCCCCGAGCAGGACCTGATCCTGTGGGGCTTCACGGCCGGTATCCTCTCTCGTCTGTTCGACTACGTCGGCTGGACCCGCCCCTGGGACGAGTCGCGCACGGACCGAGTCTGCCCGAGTACATGACGCAGTGGTCCCAGAGATCGGCGGAGGAGCGGCGTTGAACGCATTGGACTGGATCCTGGTCTTCGTCGTCGTCGCCTACGCGGTGTCGGGCTTCTTCCAGGGGTTCATCACCGGCGCCTTCTCCACCCTGGGTCTTCTGGGCGGAGGGCTGATCGGGATCTGGCTGGTCCCGATGTTCTTCGGCCACGGTGGCCAGTCGATGCTCCAGTCGATCGGGGCGATCGGCGTCGTGCTCGTCTGCGCCTCGGTGGGGCAGGGCGTGCTGCAGTACCTGGGCTCGCGCATCCGCGGTCGGATCTCGTGGCGTCCCGTCCGCGCTCTCGATGCGGTCGGTGGGACCGCGCTGAGCGTTGCCGCCGTGCTCGACCATCACCTGGGCCCTGGGCGTGGCGGTATCCAGCGCCGGCATCCCCTGGCTCAGCGCCAACGTCCGTTCTTCGACGGTGCTGGCCACCGTCAACCGCTTCATGCCCTCCGCGGCGGCGCAGGGACTGAACAGCTTCGCGGACACCATCGGCACCAACTTCTTCCCGCGCTACCTCGAGCCGTTCGCCCAGGAGCACATCACCGAGGTGGCGCCGCCGCCCGCCCGCGCGGCCAAGGATCCCGATGTCGTCGGCTGCGGCATCGAGCACCGTCAAGGTGCGGGGGGAGAACGTCTGCAGCCGGGGGGTCGAGGGATCCGGCTTCGTCTTCGCACCGCATCACGTGATGACCAACGCCCACGTGGTGGCTGGTGTGACGCAAGCCGACCGTGCTGATCGGCAGCCAGGAGCTCCCTGCCACCGTGGTCTACTTCGACCCCGAGGTGGACGTCGCCGTTCTCTGGGTGCCCCACCTGAAGGCGCCGAGCCTGCACTTCGACACGACCGGGCAGGCCGACCAGGTCAGCGCCGTCCTGGGCTACCCGAACGACGGCCCGTACACCGTCGAGCCGGCCCGGATCCGCGACCAGCAGAACCTGCGCAGCCCCGACATCTACGGGGACGGGTCGGTCGTTCGCGAGGTCTTCTCCATCTACTCCACGGTGCGCCCCGGGAACTCCGGTGGGCCGCTGGTCTCGATGGACGGCACGGTGCTCGGCGTGGTGTTCGCCGCCTCCCTGACCGACAAGCAGACCGGCTACGTGCTGACCGCAACGCAGGTGGCCGACGCTGCCAGCGCCGGGGGAGCAGGCGACGGCCGGGGTCAGCACCCAGGGCTGCACGTAGTCGCGAGTCGGTCCCGTGCTCTCGTGGCGGGCGCAGGCGGGGAGCTCGAGCGCGGTGAATCAGCGGGTGAAGAGGTCCTTGGTCTTCTGGGCCTGCTCGATGGTCTTCTCGGGGATCTGCACCTTCTTAGTCATGCGGAACCCGACGAAGCCCGCCAGGGCGGCCGCCAGCAGCAGCCCGCCGAAGACGATCAGGTAGGACCAGGCGAGGCCGAGCCCGGTCAGGTTGATCAGGTAGGCCACCCCGATGAACAGGAAGATCACCGACAGCAGCATGAGGAAGCCCGCGAGCAGGAAGAGCGCGACGCCGGTGCCGCCGAAGCGGACAGCTGATCCGCATCTCCTCCTTGGCAAGGGCGATCTCGTTCTGGACCAGGGTCGAGATGTCACGCGTGGCGTCCGACACCAGCTGGCCGATGCTGGCCTCGTAGCGCGGGTCCGTCTGGCTCATCGCAACTCCCTTCGGTGCTCGACTCTAGAGGGTGCGTGGTTCGGGGTCACCTGCCGGAGGGCCCGTTCCCTTCAGCCGGAAGATCGACGGCGGCCAGCAGCCCGGCCCCGAGAGACCCGATCAGGATCGCGCTCTTGGCGAGGTCGGCGCGTCTCCCCGGCGAAGGACAGCTCCGCGACGAGCAGGGCGACCGTGAAGCCGATCCCGGCCATCGCCGCGACCCCGGCGATGTGCCGCCAGGTGAGGTCCTCGCCCAGCTCGGCCCGGGTCAGCTTGGTGGCGAGCCAAGCGCCTCCGAAGACTCCGACCGGCTTGCCCACGAGCAGTCCCAGCACCACGCCGAGCACGACCGGCTCGGTGACGAAGCCGCCGCCGAAGTGCAGCCCCACGCCGGCGGCGGTGAAGGCGAAGACCGGGACGGCAAGGCCGGCGGACCACGGACCGAGCACGTGCTCGAGGTGCTCGGCGGGCGACGACTCCTCGCCCTCGTCCGGGAGCACCCGGGTGGCCAGTCCCATGGCGACTCCGGCGATGGTGGCGTGGACACCGCCCTCGTGGGTCGCCCACCAGATCCCCAGCGCCAGCGGCACGTAGACGATCCAGGGCTCGCCGCGGAAGCGCTGGAGGAAGGCGAAGACGGCGAGACCGGCCAGGGCGGCCAGCAGCCACAGCGGATGGATCTTGTCGGTGTAGAAGACGGCGATGACCACGATCACGATGAGGTCGTCGACGATCGCCAGCGACAGCAGGAAGGCGCGCAGACTGGGGCGGGATGGCGGGCGCGACCACCGCGAGCACCGCCAGGGCGAAGGCGATGTCGGTGGCGGCCGGGATCGCCCACCCGGCAGGCTCTCCGCGTGACCCCGCGCCGAGGTTGATGAGCGCGTAGATGGCGGCGGGGAGAGCCACCCCGCAGGCGGCCGCGACGACGGGGACCACCGCGTCGGACGGACGTGCGCAGCGAGCCGAGCAGGAACTCGCGCTTGAGCTCGAGCCCGGCAAGGTAGAAGAAGATGCGCCAGCACCCCGTCCGCGGCCCAGGTGGCCACGTCGAGCGGGACCGACCTGGAGGTGGATCAGGCGGACGTAGGTCTCCTGCCAGGGCGAGTTGGCCCAGACGAGCGCCAGGACGGAGGCGGCCAGGACGATTGCCCCGCCGACGGTCTCCTGGCGGAGAACGTCGGCGATGAACCGGCCCTCCCCCAGGTCCATCCGCGGGAGGAAACGGAAGCGGCTGCGCATCGTGCTCCTCGTGGAGTCGGTGGGTCGGCCATCGTAGCGGGACCCGGGTGGTCGCCGGTCCGGGTCGTGCGAAGCTCGCCGGTTCAGAGCTCCTTGCGCCGGGCGCGGGCCACTGCGAGCCACCAGCACAGAGCACCGAGCACGATGGTGGACAACAGGGCGGGCCACAGGTCGACAGCCGACGTTCCCGAGACCAGCTCGGCGAGCGCGCCCAGCAGCCGGGTGGGAAGCCAACGGCCGATCACCGGGACCACTCCCAGGATCGGCATCACCACCAGGACCCCCAGCGAGGCCATCACCGTGGAGAGGGTGCCGCGGAAGATCTGCGCGAACGCACTGGTCAGCAGGACGACGAAGCCCAGCGCGAACACGCTGACGACGACAGACTCCGCCAGTGCGGCCCACGGCAGAGGGCCGAGCAGGACCGCGGTCTCGTAGGCCGCCGCGACGGTCCCGAGCAGGCTGGCGACGACGGCCGCCAGCGTGACGACGGCGACGCGCGGCAGGAGCAGGCGCCGATACGTCGGGGACGCGGGTGCGGAGGAAGACGCCCATCTCCACGGGCTGTCGAGGGCGATCGAACCCGCCGCGACGATGACCACGACCAGGGTGCCGATCTGCGCCGCGTCTCCGGCGTACTGGGTGAGCCCGGCCTGCACGGTCGGCGCGGGCAGGGTGAGGCCCGCCCCCTGCCAGAGAGGTCTGGAACCAGTCAGGATCTGCTCCAGGTAGCGGGTGATCACCGGGTCGGTGAGGCCGAAGAACAGGTACACCCCGACCAGCACGATGATCCGCCTGGTCCGGATCAGCCGCGCGATCTCGAGTCTCCACAGGGTCATCGGGTCAGCTCCAAGAAGACGTCCTCCAGGGTGGCCTCCTCCGAGGACAGCGAGACCAGGCCGACTCCGACCTCGGCGATGACGCGGGCGATCCGGTGCGCGCGCCGTGGTCGATGTCGTGGGTCGACACCCGGACGGATCCGGCTCCCCGGTCCGTCGACCGACGTCGACCCACTCCTCGCGCCGCCAGCGCCTGCTTGAGGCGAGCTCGTCGGAACTCGGTGACCTCGATGCGTCAGCGCCCGTGCGCCGCGCCCAGCAGCTCGTCGATCGAGCCCTGGAACAGCAGCCTGCCCGTGATCCAGGATGGCGACCCGGTCGCAGACCGACTCGACGTCGCCGAGCAGGTGGCTGGAGAACAGCACGGTGGCGTCCTCCCGCATCGACCCGATGAGGTCGAGGACCTCGCGCCGACCGAGCGGGTCGAGCGCGGAGGCCGGCTCGTCGAGCATCAGCAGGCGGGGCCGGGCGACCACCGCGGCGGCCAGGCCGAGCCGCTGCAGCATGCCGCGGGAGTAGCCGCCCGAGCGTCCGGTGTGCCGCGTCGGCGAGGCCGGCCTGGGCCAGCACCTCGTGGACCCGGTCCTCGTCGACACCGCCACGTGGTCAGCCGGAGTGCCAGCTCGACCACTTCCCGTCCGGTGAGCCAGGGGTCGAACCGCGGGGTGTCCGGCAGCGAGCGCGACCTGGTCGCGGGTCACGTCGACGCTGAGATCCCGCCGGAGGTCTGGCGCGCAGCGCCGGCGAGCAGGCCGAGGAGGGTCGACTTCCCGGCCCCGTTGGGGCCGACGAGTCCGGTCACGCTGCCCGTCGGGCACCTCGAGGTCGACAGTGTCGAGAGCAGCGGTGCCGGTCCGTACGTCTTGGTGAGCAGCGAGTGGTCCGGATCATGCGGGACCCCCGGATGCTCGGCACCCCGTCCCGACCAGCAGATAGATGATCCCGCCGGTCGGGACCGAGAGCAGGATGATGACCATCCAGGCCCAGCGGGGCAGGTAACGCGGCGTCCCGCTGCTGGATGTCGATCAGGCACCAGACCTCGAAGGCCAGCCCGACGCAGGATCAGCGGCGCCAGTGCCGCGAACAGCGACCCGTTCATCGACCTCCTTGACGGCTAGCAGCGGGGGCAGTCGCTCGATCGCGGAGCACACGACGGCGGCACCCCCTGCGTGCGGGGCGCCGCCGTTGCGGGATCCCGTGCCGGGTCAGTCCTCGGAGGAGGTCTTCAGCCCCTCGGAGATCATGTTCATCACCGAGGAGTCGGCGAGGGTCGTCACGTCGCCGATGTCGCGCTTCTCCGCGACGTCGCGCAGCAGCCGCCGCATGATCTTGCCGGAGCGTGTCTTGGGCAGCTCCGGGACGACCATGACGGTGCGTGGCTTGGCGATCGGGCCGATCTCGTGAGCGACGTGGTCGCGCAGCTCCTTGACGACCTCGGCACCGCCGTCGCCGGCCGAGGCGCGCAGGATGACGAACGCCACGGGTGCCTGGCCGGTCATCGCGTCGGTCGCGCCGACCACGGCCGCTTCGGCGACCTTCGGGTGGGAGACCAGGGCGGACTCGATCTCGGTGGTGGACAGTCGGTGGCCCGACACGTTCATCACGTCGTCGACGCGGCCGAGCAGCCAGATGTCGCCGTCCTCGTCCTTCTTGGCTCCGTCACCGGCGAAGTAGCGTCCGGGGAAGCGGGACCAGTAGGTGTCCTTGTACCGCTGGTCGTCGCCCCACAGGGTGCGCAGCATCGCCGGCCAGGGCTCGGTCAGCACGAGGTAGCCACCCGACCCGTTGGGCACCGAGTTGCCGGCGTCGTCCACCACGTCGGCGGACACACCGGGGAGCGGCGTCATGGCCGATCCGGGCTTGCCGGCGGTCACGCCCGGGCAGCGGGCTGATCAGGATCATGCCGGTCTCGGTCTGCCACCACGTGTCCACGATCGGGCACCGGTTGCCGCCGATGTGCTCGCGGTACCACATGTAGGCCTCGGGGTTGATCGGCTCACCGACCGACCCGAGCAGCCGCAGCGACGACAGGTTGAACTTCGCCGGGAACTCGTCGCCCCACTTCATGAAGGTCCGGATCGCGGTCGGCGCGGTGTAGAGGATCGTCACGCCGTACTTCTCGGCGATCTCCCACAGCCGGCCCTTGTGCGGGGTGTCCGGCGTGCCTTCGTACATCACCTCGGTCACGCCGTTGGCCAGCGGGCCGTAGACGATGTAGGAGTGGCCGGTGACCCAGCCGATGTCGGCGGCGCACCAGTAGACGTCGGTCGTCGGGCTTGAGGTCGAACACCGCGTTGTGGGTGTACGACGTGCCCACCATGTAGCCACCGGTCGTGTGCAGGATGCCCTTCGGCTTGCCGGTCGTCCCCGACGTGTACATCACGTACAGCGGGTGCTCGGCGTCGAACGCCTCCGGGGTGTGCTGGTCGGACTGCTTGTCGACCACGTCGTGCCACCAGACGTCGCGGCCCTCGACCCAACTGCCCTCGGGCAGGTCCTGGCCCGTGCGCTCGACCACGACCACGTTGCGCACCTCGGGGCACTCGAGTGAGCGCCTCGTCGACGGCGGGCTTCAGCGCCGCCGGCGCGCCGCGTCGGTAGCCACCGTCGGCGGTGATCACGACGGTCGCGCCGCAGTCATGGATCCGGTCGATCAGCGCCTGCGCGGAGAAGCCGCCGAACACGACCGTGTGCGGGGCGCCGAGCCGGGCGCACGCCAGCATCGCGATCACCGTCTCGGGGATCATCGGCATGTAGATCGCGATGCGATCCCCCGTGCGCACCCCGAGCTCGATCAAGCGCGTTGGCCGTCTTGGAGACCTCCGCCAGGAGGTCGGAGTAGGTCAGGTCACGGGTGTCGCCGGGCTCGCCGACCCAGTGGATGGCGACCTTGTCGCCCTTGCCGGCCTCCACGTGCCGGTCGAGGCAGTTGACCGAGGCGTTCAGCTTGCCGCCCACGAACCACTTCGAGAACGGCGCGTTGCTCCAGTCGAGCACTTGGTCGTAGGGCTCCGCCCAGGTGATCCGTTCGGCGGCCTTCGCCCAGAAGGCCAGGCGGTCGGCCTTGGCTTCGTCGTAGGCGGCGGCGGTCACGTTCGCGTTCGCGGCGAGATCTGCCGGCGGCGGGAAACTGCGGGTTTCGTGAAGAAGGTTTGACAGCGTCTCTTCGGACATCCTGGCTCCTGCCTGGTGGGAAGTGTCTGCTCCCTGTTGAGACTAATCGGATGGGTGTGACCGTCGCCTCACCCCGCCGGGAACAGGCGGGGTGAGGCGACGGCCGTTGCATTGCGTATTCGTGGTCGATCCGCGATCAGCTGGGGACGACCGACTTGCCGTGGGTGAACGCGGTCACTCCGGCGAGCGAGGCGTACCACGCGGCGAGCGCGGTCGCGAGACCGAGGTAGCCACCGATGTGGTGGATCGTGGTGCTGCCGCTCGCCGAAGTCGCCCCAGGCCAGGACGCAGGAACGTGATGGTCAGCAGGACGAACACGATCGAAGACCGGCGTGCTCACCTTCGGACGCGCCGATGGTCATGTAGGCGGTGAAGATGCCCCAGGCCAGCAGGTAGACGGCCGACGGCGCCGGAACCGGCCGGGAGGCCCGGCTGCGTCGTGCTCGATGAGCCACCAGAACGAGATCCAGAACGCGCCGTACGACGAGAACGCGGTCGCGCCGAAGACGTTGCCCTTGGTGAACTCCCACATGCCGGCGAGCAGCTGAGCGAGACCGCCGTAGCCGAGCGCCAGACCGAGGACGACGCGCTCGCCCCCGCGTCGAGCCATCCGGCGTTGAAGCAGCTCAGCACGAAGGTGGTCAGCGCGAAGCCGGCAAGACCCAGCGGTGCCGGGTTGGCGATGTGCGACCCCGCCGGGCTCGTGACTTCTTGATCGTTGGACATGAACTCTCCCTCATTGGTGAGTGATCGGACGCTTCGACGCTAGGAGTCGGTGTGACGAGCGCAACAGTGGTGCGTGCCCGCGCATCGCCGAACGATGCAACTCGTCGGTGTGCGCTCCGTCACACCGCGACGAGCGGTACTCCTGCTGCGACGAACGGGTGGGAGCGCCCGGATTGCGAGCCCGATCAGCGGCGGGCCCGCTCGGGGTGGTAGCGTACCGCGGTCGAGCTCGATCGCCTCGGGGGTGTGCAGCCGGACCATGGTGCTGGCGACGTGGGCCGGGCGGGCGTCCGCGGTCGGTCAGGGAGACCACGATCATCGCGAGCGAAGGCCAGCGGGAACGGTCACCAGGGCCGGCTGGGCGAGCAGGGCGCCCGACCAGCCTTGCTCCGACACCCCCACCATCGCGGTGACCACCGCGGCGCCGGAGACGAGGCCGCCGACGAGCATGCCCGGCGATCGCGCCCTGCGCGGTGAGCCCCCGCCACCAGATGCCGAGCACCAGCAGCGGGCAGAAGGTCGACGCGGCGACCGCGAAGGCCAGCTCGACCGCGTGGGCGACCGCGAGACCCGCCGAGGCGGCGGCCAGCCCGAGGGTCGCCGCGACGACGATGCACGCCGGCGAGGCGGAACGCGCGCACGCCCTCGTGCCAGCGGCTCATCAGGTCCTGGGAGATCACCCCGGCGACCGAGACGACCAGCCCGGACGAGGTCGACAGGAACGCGGCGAAGGCGCCCGCCCCGACGAGGGCGGAGAGCAGCTCGCCCCCGGCGCCGCCGAGCATGCGCTGCGGCAGGTCCAGCACGACCGAGTCCGCCTTGCCCGAGGCGACGAGGTCGGAGGCGTAGATGCGGCCGAGCACGCCGTACAGGGTCGGCAGCAGGTAGAACGCGCTGAGCAGGGCGAGGACGAGCAGCGTCGTGCGGCGGGCGGCCCGCCCGTCGGGGTTGGTGTAGAAGCGGACGACCACGTGGGGCAGCCCCATCGTGCCGAGGAAGGTGGCCAGGATCAGCGAGTAGGTCAGGTAGAGCGCGTGCGGCCCGGTGAGCGGCTCGACCCAGTCGCGGTAGTGCAGGGTGGCCGTCGGCGACTCCCTGGTCGGTCCAGATCCGCAGCAGCAGCAGCATGGGGAACAGCAGGGCGAAGAGCTTCAGCCAGTACTGGAAGGCCTGGGCGATGGTGATGCTGCGCATCCCGCCGGCGACGACGTTGGCCAGCACGACCACGCCGACCAGGGCGGCGCCCACCCATCGGGGGGCGCCGGCCAGCGCGGCGCAGGGTGAGGCCCGCTCCCTGGAACTGCGGCACCAGGTAGAGCACGCCGATCACCACGACCAGGCCGCTCGCCATCCGCCGGGCGTCGCAGCGGACTCGACGCGGAACTCCGCGAAGTCGGGCAGCGTGTAGGCCCCCGACCGACGAAGGGGCGCGGCGACGAAGAGGAGCAGCATCAGGTACCCCGCGGTCCAGCCCACCGGGTACCAGAGCATGTCGAAGCCGCGCGCGAGGATCAGGCCCGCGATCCCGAGGAACGACGCGGCCGACAGGTACTCGCCGCTGATCGCCGAGGCGTTCAGCGACCGGCCGCACGGCCCGCGAGGCGACGTAGAAGTCGCTGGTGGTGCGCGACGAGCGCAGCCCGACTCCGCCCACGAGCAGGGTGGCGACCGAGACAGCGACGACGGCGGCGATCGGAGATCCAGGCGCTCACGGCCGGCTCCGGGGCCGGTTGACCAGGTCGTCGAAGGCGGCCTCGTTGTGCTCGGCGCGTCGGAGGTAGATCCAGGCGAGCAGCAGCAGGACCGGGTAGACGCCGACGCCGAGCAGCAGCCAGGCGACGGGATGCCGAGGAGCGTGGCGTACCGCGAGGCCGTGGAAGAGGAAGAACGCCAACGGGAGCAGCCCCACGGTCAGGCCGAGGAGCGCGGCGGTGCCCAGCGGCAAGCCGGAGCTGGCTGCGGACCAGCGCTCGCATGTACAGCTCGCCCAGCTCGGTCTGGGCGTTGATGTGCGACGCAGCGGACATCGGCCTCGAGCGTCCGCTGCGGGGGCCGGTGACCCGCACCCGTGGCGGGGTCTCGCGGTCGCTCACGACTCGTCCTCCGCTCGCAGCCCTGGCGCTGCTTGCGCAGCATCTCGCGCAGCATCGGTGACTGGCGTCGGCTGGCCACCAGCTCGCGGCCGGCCACCACCACGGTGCACCGGCCGTCATCGACCCGGACCTCGTCGATCTGCGGCGAGCGAGACCAGCAGCGAGCGGTGGATCCGGATGAAGCCGGCGTCGGCCCAGCGCTCCTCGAGGGTGCTCAGCGGCATCCGCACCAGGTGGCTGCCGGTCGCGGTGTGCAGCCGGGCGTAGTCGCCCTGCGCCTCGACGTAGGTGATCTCGGACCGGTTCACGAACCGGGTGACGCCTCCCAGCACGACCGGGATGGTGTCGTCGTGCGGGCGAGGGCCGACCCCGTGCCGAGATCACCCGGCGCACCGCCTCGCGCAGTCGCTCCTCCCGTACCGGCTTGAGCACGTAGTCGACGGCGTTGAGGTCGAAGGCCTCGACGGCGTGCTCGTCGTGGGCGGTGACGAACACCGTCGCCGGGGGGTTCGTGAACCGGGAGATGACCCGGCCCAGCTCGACGCCGTTGAGCCCGGGCATCTGCACGTCGAGGAAGATCGCGTCGATGTCGAGCTGCTGCAGCAGCCGGAGCGCCTCGGTCGGGGTGTCGGTCGCGTGCACCTCGCCGACGCGGGAGTCACGGCGCAGCAGCCAGGCGAGCTCGTCCAGCGCGGGCGTCTCGTCGTCGACCACGAGCACGCGGAGGCCGACGGTCATGCGAGCACCCCCGGGGCGAACTTCGGGACGCGCACGGTCACCTTCGTGCCGGCCGCCGGGGCCGTCTCGACGACCAGGCCGTAGTCGTCGCCGAAGGTGGCGCGGAGTCGCTCGTCGACGTTCCCGAGCCCGACCGAGTCGCTGGCCGGATCGCCGGCGAGCACGTTGCGGATCTGGTCCGGGCTCGGCGCCGACCCCGTCGTCCTCGATCGTGATCACGCACTCCTGACCCGCGTCCCGGGCGATCAGCTGGACCGTCCCGCCCTCGGGCCGTCCCTCCAGCCCGTGGCGCACGGCGTTCTCGACCAGCGGCTGGAGGCAGAGGAAGGGGATGCGGACCGACAGCACCTCCGGCGCCACCTGGAGGACCATCTGCAGCCGGTCGCCGAACCGGGCCTGCTCGAGGACGACGTACTTCTCGATCGAGCGCAGCTCCTCGGCCAGCGTGGTGGAGGCTCCGTAGCGGCGGAACGAGTAGCGGGTGAAGTCGGCGAAGTCGAGCAGCAGCTCACGCGCCCGGTCCGGGTCGGTCCGGGTGAACGAGGCGATGGTGGTCAGCGAGTTGTAGATGAAGTGCGGGCTGATCTGCGCACGCAGGGCCCGCACCTCGGCCTCCATCAGCCTGCTGCGCGACGCGTCCAGCTCGGCCAGCTCGAGCTGGGAGGACACCCAGCCGGCCACCTCCTCGGTGGCCCGCACCAGCCCGGCGTCGGCGGACACGGTGAAGACCTGCAGCGTGCCGACCACGTTCTCCTCGACGACCAGGGGCGTGACGACTGCCGAGCGGATGGCGCAGGCCGCCTTGGGACACGGGAGGTCCCGGCGACCCACCACGAAGGTGGCGCCCTCCTCCACCGCCCGGGAGGCGAGCCCCGCGGTCTGGTCGAGGTGATGGTCCCCGAAGCCGTCCCAGGCCAGGTGGGCGACCGTGCTGGTGAGCGCCAGCGCGGGAGTGCCGAGCAGCGCCCGGAGATGGCGTGCCGACTTCTGGGCGGAGGCGCCGGTGAGCCCGGCGCGCAGAGCGGGGGCGGCGAGCGACGCGGTGTGCAGGGTGCGGAAGGTCGCGCGGTCGGCCTCGCTCCCGAGCGCGCCGCTGCGACGGCCACCGGGGCAACCGCACCCATCCGCTCATGGGCAGCACAGTATTGCGTCGTGTGATCTTCGCGCTGCTGTGTGCGCCGACCGGCGCGGCGTCCCGTGGCGTCAGCGGAAGTCGATGAGGATGTGCCCGTCGTCGGTGTCCTGCACCCGTGGTCGCGCGAACGGAGGGCGGATCGCGACTGTCTCCTCGCCGCCGTCCGCACCCGGGGCCGCCTCGCCCGGTCGACCCGTTCCGCACCGCGCAGCGGGCGCCGGACGCGGGGGTGGGGCGGCTACGAGGGGGGCGCGGTAGCACTCGGTGAGGTACGGCAGCAGCATGCCGTCCGGCCCGCGGCCGTACTCCTCGTAGAGGGCGTCGACCTCGTCGAGCTTCTCCTGCTGCGCGTCGGTCGAGAGCACGGCGATCGACGAGCGGGAGAGCACGAGGTCGTGGAGCTCGGAGCGCCGCAGCGGCTGCCAGATCCGGAACGTCTCGGTCTCGATCTCGCCGAAGTACTCGCACGCGTTGAGCGCGTCGAGGGCGAGGGGCACCATGTCCTGCCGGCTGTCGATGATCCGGCCGAGCCGTCGGACCCACGGGATGCGCTCGTCGCGCATGTTCCACGCCAGGGCGAAGGTCCCGCCCGGGCGCAGCACCCGCGCGATCTCGGGCAGCGCCGATCGTGGTCGAACCAGTGGAAGGACTGTCCGCAGACCACGACATCGAAGCTGGCGTCGGCGAACGGAAGCTCCTCGGCGCGGGCGAGGAGGACGTGTGCGCCCGGGGCACGGCCGGGGACGAGCCGTGCCATCCGTGCGAGGGGGTCGGTGGCGATCACGTCGTGGCCGAGGGCGGGGATCGGCCTCGGTGAGCTTGCCGGTGCCGGCGCCGAGCTCGAGGATCCGGGAGCGCTTGGCACCGGTCAGCCATCGGGCGGCGTCGGCGGGGTAGGGCGGTCGTCCCCGGTCGTAGGCGTCGGCGACCGCTCCGAAGGAGAGGGCGGGGTCGTCGCGCCGAGCAGCGCCGAGCGCCGCGGACGAGGTGTGGGCCGCGGGGTTCGGCTGCGGGGGGAAGAGCGGGTCCATCGATCGAGACGGTAGCAACCAGATGCGGGTCGGTCTCGGAGGCGCACCGGCGCTCATCATGTGACGGGCACTAGCCTTGGCGATCGTGCCGAGTGACCCGCTGACCGGCCTGGCCGCCCTGGAGGGCGTCGCGTCGGCCATGGCGGCGGCCCGCGACGGCATGGACGCCTTGCTGCGGGATCGCGGCCTTCGCCGTACGTCGCCGGAGGACACCACCGAGAGCCTGCTGCGCGGAGCCCACGCGTCCGGCGTGCTGGCCGGGCTCGACGGCGACGCTCGAGCAGGTGCGCGCCGGGATCGATCGACGAGCGCGTGCGCCGGCGCGCTGCGGGTGTCGACCGAGCTGGTCTCGCTGGCCCCGATGCTCTCCCGCTCTCCGTCTGCAGGCGTTCGCGCGGCTTCACCTGCTGGCCGTCGGCTCGGCGCGAGGCGGGCCGCCCTGCCGATGCCGAGCGCGCCGGGCGGCTCCGCGACCTCGGCGCGCTGCTCACCTCGCCGACCGCCGCGCCCGCCCTCGTGGCCGCCGCCGTCGTGCACGCCGAGCTGGCGACCGTCCGCCCGTTCGGGTCGTGCGACGGCCTGGTGGCACGGGCCGCGGAGCGGATGATGCTGGTCGCCCGCGGCGTCGACCCGACGTCGCTGACGGTGCCGGAGGCGGCTCACCTGCGGCTGCGGGCGGCGTACGAGTCGAACCTGCGGGCCTACGCCGAGGGCGGTGTCGACGGGGTGAGGGCCTGGCTGCTCTACGCGAGCGAGGCGTACGCCCTCGGGGCGGAGCTCAGCCCGGTGAACGGCTGACGGGTCCACGCAGTGCGAACGGCACCAGGTCGTCGCCGACCGATGCCGTTCGCTGACACATGGAGCCGGGTTACCAGGCGTGCACCAATATCTGTCGCCCCGGGTGAACCCGAGGTCGACGCCCTGATGAGAAGGGTAGGTCGCCGCGTGGGTGCCCGGTCCATGTGCGGACTGTGGAGTTGTTCCTCACCACTGTTGTAGCCCCGTCCGTCCTCGGCGGGCAAGGGGCCTTGGCCTCTGTCGCGCCTTCCGCTGCCGGGTCTACCCGAGCTCGGCCGGCCGCCGCGCGCGGTGTCGGAGGGCGAAGTACGCCGCCGCGCCCGCCGTCGCCACGGCACCGGTGGCGATCGCCGCCCAGGTCTGCTTGCTGGGGTTCATCGGGACGTTGGAGCGCAGCGCGATGGGCTTCTCGAACGCGAGGATCTCCCAGCCTCGCTCCTCGGCGACCTTGCGCAGGTCCTTGTCCGGGTTGACGACGTACGGGTGGCCGACCGACTCGAGCATGGCCACGTCGGTGATCGAGTCGCTGTACGCGTAGGAGGCCGACAGGTCGTAGCCGCGCCGCTCGGCCAGCTCCCGCATGGCGGTGGCCTTGTTGTCGCCGTACAGGTAGTGCTCGATCTCGCCGGTGTAGCGCCCGTGCTCCACCACCATCGTGGTGGCCAGCACCGTGTCGACTCCCAGCAGCTCGCCGATCGGCTCGACGATCTCGCGGCCCGAGGCCGACACGATGATCACGTCGCGTCCGGCGACATGGTGGTCGCTCATCAGCCGGACCGCCTCGTCGTACACGGCGGGCGCGATCACGTTGTGCAGCGCCTCGGCCACGATCTCGCGGACCGTGTCGACCGGCCATCCGCGCACCATCGTGGTGAGGAAGCTGCGCATCCGCTCCATCTGGTCGTGGTCTGCGCCGCTGGAGACGAAGACGAACTGCGCGTAGGCGCCGCGGAGCACGGCGCGGCGGGTCATCAGGCCGCTGCGGAAGAAGGGCCTGCTGAACGCGAGGGTGCTCGACTTGGCGATGATCGTCTTGTCGAGATCGAAGAAGGCAGCCGGGCGCCCCGATGCCTTGCGTGTCCTCTTCGTGGGCACGGCGCCTCCCTTCCGCGCCGATCCTGCCAGTAATCGTCCCCAGCCGTCAGGTGGCTTTCCCCACCCCCGCCCCGAGGGCGGCGTCGGGGCCGTGCCATGGGTGCCGGGAGCCTGCCCGCATGGCAGCCCGACCTCCCGCGTACCGCGCACCCATGCACCCACCCTGCTCGCCAGTCATGACGACGATCTTGTCGACGCCGTGCTGCGCCTCGCCGCCGCCGCGGGCGTGGAGGTCGGAGCGCACCTCCGACCCCGGCGCCGCGGTGGCGCGCTGGGGGGCGGCCGGGTCGATCATCGTCGGCTCGCGACGTGCTCCCGCTGCTGGCCCGGCTGCGCTCCCCACCGCCGGGGCGGCGTGGTCGTCGCAGTGCCGGCGGTGGCCGACGAGGCGGTGCTGCGCGGGCCGCTGGAGATCGGGGCGGACCACGTGGCCGAGCTCCCGGGCGCGGAGCCCTGGCTGATGGACCGGCTGGCCGACCTCGCCGACGACGGCTCGCCGGGTGGGCGGGTCTGGGGAGTCGTCGGGGCCACGGGAGGGGTCGGTCCAGCACCCTCGCGGCCGCGGTGGCCTCGGTGGCGGCGCGGTCCGGGCCGGCTGCCTGGTCGATCTCGACCCGGCGGGCTCCGGGCGTCGAGCAGGTGCTGGGCGAGCGGGCGGAGGAGGGGGTGCGGTGGCCGGATCTGCACGCGGCGCCGGGCCGGCTCACCGCGCGGGCTCTTCGCGAGGGCCTGCCGCGAGGTCGACGGCCTCGGCTGTCCTGGGCTTCGGCGGCGAGACCGGGCCTGTGGACCCGGCGGTGGTCGCGGGAGGTGCTGACCGCCGCCCGGCGCGGTCACGACGTCGTCGTCCTCGATCTGCCCCGCTGGGCGGACGAGTCGGCGCGCGGCGGTGCTCCCGTCCGCGGACCGCGTGGCCGTGTCTGCGCGCCGCGAGCGTCCCGGGAGTCTCCGGGGCGCGGCGGGTGCTGGAGCGGCTGCCTTCCCGTGAGGCTGGTCGAGCTGGTCGTGCGCACCGGTCCGCGTGGTCCGCTGCCGGCCGACGACGTGGCCGCGGCGCTGGGCCTCCCGGGGTTCGTCGTCCTCGGCGAGGACAAGGGCCTCGAGGAGCGGCTCGATCTCGGGCTGGGGCCGTGTCATCGGCGCCGCTCCCCGGTGACCCGCGCCGCCGAGGAGCTGGTCGCGCGTCTGGCCCACCCCGGCGGTGCCATGAGCGCCGTACCCGAGGCCCTCGTCGAGCAGGTCCGGGACCATCTCGCGCGCAGCGGCGAGGGGCTGTCTCGCGGGCGCCGTCGCCCGCATCCTGCGCAGCCAGTCGCGGCCCGTCGGCTCGGAGACCGTGCTGGCCGTCGTGGACCGGTTGCAGCGCGACGTCCACGGCGCCGGGCCGCTCGAGCCGCTCCTGCGCACGCCGGGCGTCACCGACGTGCTGGTCAACGGGGCCCAGCGCGGTCTATCTGGACCGCGGTGACGGGTTGGAGCTCACCGGTGTCACCTTCGACGACGACGCCGAGGTGCGCCGGCTGGCGCAACGTCTCGCAGCGTCGGGCGGGCGACGGCTCGACGACGCCAGTCCCTACGTCGACGTGCGTCTTGCCGACGGCACCCGGTTCCACGCGGTGCTGGCGCCCGTCGCCCGCCCGGGGACGACCCTCTCCTTGCGCATCCCGCGCCCCGTCGCGTTCAGCCTCGATGAGCTGCGCAGCGGGACGCGATGAACGATGACGGTCACCGGATCCTCGAGGCCGTGGTGCGCAGCCGCGTCGGCCTTCTTGGTGACGGGGGGAACGGGATCGGGCAAGACCACGCTGCTGAACGCCTGCTCTCCGAGGTCGACGCGTCCGAGCGGATCGTGCTCGTCGAGGACTCCAGCGAGCTGCGTCCGCGGCATCCGCACGTGGTGGGGTTGGAGGCCCGCCCGCCGAACGTGGAGGGTGCCGGGCAGGTGGACCTGCAGACCCTGGTGCGTCAGGCGCTGCGCATGCGGCCCGACCGCCTGGTCGTCGGGGAGGTGCGCGGCGCGGAGGTCACCGATCTTCTGGCGGCGATGAACACCGGGCACGAGGGTGGATGCGGCACCCTGCATGCCAACTCCGCCGGCGACGTGCCGGCTCGGCTCGAGGCGCTCGCGTCGTCGGCCGGGCTTCCGCGCGAGGCCGTGCACAGCCAGGTGTCCGCGGCTCTGGACGTCGTGATCCACGTGGGGAGGACCACGTCGGGCGCCGGCTGGTGCGGGAGCTCGGGGTGTTCGAGCGGGACGAGCAGGCAGGGCTGCCGTCCTGCCGGCCGTGCGATTCGGCGACGACGGCAGCACCGTCGCGTCTCGGCGGGCGCTGCGGCCTGTACGACCGGCTGGGACTGCGATGACCGTTGGTTGCCGCCGTGGTCGTCGGCACCGCGCTGCTGCTCGGCGCTGCCGGCCCGGGCCGAGATCCCCGGAGGAACGGGTCGGGAGCCCGCCCGTGCGGGTGCTCCCGCTTCGTCCTGCCGGCTCTCCTCGTGGCAGTGGCCGTCCTCGGGCTGCGGGCGCTTCGTGCTGCTCGCTCGTCGCGTCGGTGGCACTCGCGGGTGCGATCGACCTGGTGCGCAGGGAGCGGCGCCGCCGTGAGGCGGCCGTGCTCCGACGCAGCGTGGTGGAGATGGTCGAGGCGCTGGCGGGGGAGGTACGAGCCGGGCGGGATCCGTCCGACGCCCTGATCGGTGCGGTGGAGCAGTTCTCGCTCCTGCGTGAGCCGGCCGAGACCGCACGGCTGGGCGGTGACGTTCCGGCGGCGTTGCGAGCGATCGCGGTAGGCCAGGCGCGGAGTCCCTCGTTCCGATGGCGGCGTCATGGCAGCTCAGCGTCTCGGCGGGAGCGGGGCTGGCGGAGGCCTGGACCGGGCCGCGGCCCAGGCCCGGGCCGATCTCGGCGTCTCGACGCTGGTCGGCCGGTGAGCTCGCCTCGGCCCGGGCGACCGCTCGCCTGTTGGCGGTCCTGCCCTTCCTCGTGCTCGCGCTCGGACGCGGACTCGGGTTCGATCCCTGGGGCGTGTTGTTGCGGAGCTGGGTGGGAGTCGGATGCCTGGCTGCAGGGGTCGTGCTGGCCCTGGCCGGGTTGCGCTGGGTCGACCGGATCGGTGACCAGGGGGAGCACCGGTGACGACGGGGGCACTCGCCGTGGCATTCCCCGCGGCACTGCTCACGGGGGTCGCCGTGCTGCTCTGGCTTCCCCGTTCCCCGCTGGGGGCCTGGCCCCGGGAGAGGGAACGAGGGCGTGAGGGGAGCGCGCTTCCCGCACTCGGGGTTGCCGGGAGTCGTGGTGGCCGGCTACCTGATGCTGGGAGGAGCGCTGGGGGTCGTGGTCGGGGGGTTCGCCGGTCGTCTCGCCTGGAAGGCCCTGGCCCGGCTGGAGGGGCGCGGCGGAACGGCAGCGAAGCGTCGCGCTGATGCGGCTCGCCCCGCTGCTGGCCGACCTGGTGGCGGCTGCGCTCGCGGCGGGCAGGGATCCCGGCTCAGCGCTGCGACTGGCGGCGGAGTCAGCCGGGCCGGAGGCGGAGAGGGAGCTCGCAGTCTTCTCGGCCTCGCTGGCGCTGGGCGCCGATCCGGTCGCCGTGTGGCGCGACCTGAGCCGTCATCCCCAGTTCGGAGCGGTGGGGCGCGCCTTCGTTCGCGCGAGCGAGACCGGCAGCTCGGTCACGGAGGCGATGAAGCGCGGAGCCGAGGACCTGCGTGCACTGGACCGATCCGAGCGAGAGGCGGCGGCGCGGACCGTCGCCACTCGCGCGGCCGCTCCGCTGGGGGTCTGTCTGCTTCCGGCCTTCGTCCTGGTCGGCATCGTCCCGTTGGTCGCCGGCGCGGTCCAGCAGCTCGTCCTCTAGCCACGAAGCATCCCCAGGCTCGTGGCATCGCGCCAGACTCCCCAGCGCCGCCGCAGTCCGCCCCCGGCTGTCCTCGTTGCGGAGACAGTCGTCCCCAACATCAACAGCGCCGACCGGCGCACCTGACTGGAGGACACCATGTCGAAGCTCCTGCTCCACTTCCGCTCCGCCGTCTTGCCCATGCGCAACGCCACGCGTGCTCGCGCCGAGAGCGAGCGGGGTGCGATCACCGCCGAGTATGCCGCCGTGACCGCCGCGGGCGCCGGGTTCGTCGGGATCCTCATCAGCATCCTCACCAGCGACTGGGGCAAGCAGCTGCTGATGATGCTCTTCAAGTGGGGACTCAGCCTGGTCGGGATCAGCCTCTGATGCAGATCACGATCGGGGCAGGAGGGTGGGGCGCGCCGCCGGCGCGTCCCACCCTCTGCGTCTGAGCGAGGTGCGGTGACCGCGGAGTTCGCCATGGCGATGCCGGTGCTGATCGCCGTTGCCCTCGCCATGGTCTGGCTGGTTTCCCTCGGGGTCACCCAGCTCCGTGTCCAGGAGGCTGCGCGCGAGACCGCCCGGGCCGCCGCGCGCGGCGATGCCGACCCCGAGGCGCTCGCCCGTCGCGATTGCTCCGGACGGCGCAACGGTCTCGGTGAGCAACGACGGCCGGACAGTAACCGTCACCGTCGGCGCCGGAGTGCCCGGGCTCGGCGGCATCTTCTCCTTCGTTCCCTCTCCGCGGGTCGAGGCGACGAGCGTGGCGGTCCGCGAGTGAGCGACGACATGAGGGGGGAGCGGGGCAGTGGCTCGATGCTGGCGCTGCTGGGGATCGCCATCGTGGTTCCGTGCACCATCGCTGCGCTCTCGGTGAGCTCCCTGTGGCTCGCCCGTGAGCGCGCGGCGAGCGCGGCGGACCTCGGGGCCCTGGCCGGCGCCTCCGCCATGGTGGCCGGCGGGGAGCCGTGCGCGGCGGTCGAGCGCATCGTCGCCGCCAACGGGGCATCGTTGCGCTCCTGTCGAGTGGACGGCGCCGCGGTCCTCGTGGAGGCTGAGGTTCGCGTTGTCGAGCCGTTCGGCATCGAGCTTTCCCTGCGGGCCGTCGCCCGAGCCGGCCCTGGGGCGGACATGCCGGAGGGGTGACCCCCCGACCTAGGAGGTCACCCCTCCGGCGTTGTCTGCTAGCTGGTTTCGAGGGCAGTCCTCGAGCGTGGCCCGGCAAACATGAGAGCGACGGCCAAGATGGTCACGAGCGACTGCCCGGCCGCGATGTTTCTGAGGTCGGGATCGGAATTGACGAAGAACGCCGGCAGGGCGGTCAGCATGTTGATGATCAGGAGCCCGGCGGAGATGCGTAGCGCCAGAAGGTTGCGCTTGGCCCACGCGATGAACACGCCGACGACCGTGACCGCCGACAGAACGATGCCGAAGGCGAGAACGAGGGGCGGCGGAGTGGCAGTCCCCTCCGGAAACGTCACAAAGAAGATCGGCATAGTGCCGAGGATGTTGGCGACGCTCAGGAGGATGGCGAGGCCGAAGCCCCATTTCTGTGCCGCGCTGAAGCGCTTCATGGTTGCTCCTTGGCTGGATGGAAGGACGTTCTCACTCTCCGGAGACGAACGCCCTCGTCGACAGGGGAGCGGTTCCCGCCTCCTCTCGGCACTTCCTGACTCCTCGGGAGGAACTTCCCGTTCTCGTGCGGGCGTTTCGTCGCCATGATGGACCAGTGACGCCGACTCGCATCTTGCTCGCTGATGACCACCCGGTCTTCCGGGGTGGCCTGCGCGCACTCATCTCCAGCCTGGATGGGTATGAGGTCGCCGGAGAGGCGTCCGACGGACTCCAAGCGGTCAGGGAAGCGCAGCTGCTGCGCCCCGACGTCGTGCTGATGGACGTCAACATGCCCGGGATCGACGGGCTCGAAGCCACCCGCCGGATCCGAGATGTCGCCCCCGACGTCTCGGTGCTGATCCTGACCATGTTCGTCGACGACGCCGCCGTGTTCTCCGCCCTGCAGGCCGGCGCCAAGGGCTATCTGCTCAAGGCGGCAGAGCAGGACGAAATCGTGACCGCCCTCAACGCGGTCTCGGCCGGCCAGGTCACCTTCGGCCCCGGTGTTGCCTCGCGCCTGCTGGAGTTCTTCGGTCGCGAGTCGGCGCCGAAGGTCGAGCCGTTCCCGGAGCTCACCGAGCGGGAACGGGAGGTGCTGGATCTCTTGGCGTCGGGGCACGGGACCGCCACCATCGCCGAGCGGCTCTTCCTCTCGCCGAAGACGGTAAGCAACAATCTCACCGCGATCTTCTCGAAGCTCCAAGTGGCCGACCGGGCTCAGGCGATCGTGCGGGCCCGGCAGGAGGGGCTGGGCGGGAGTCCATGATCCCGACCGCCGTCCTGCTCTCGCTCCTCGTACTGGCCGCGACCCTCCTGGGATCCGGAGTCGCCATGGCGATGGGGCCGCGAGCGCGGTTCTCCGGAGTCCTTCTGGCTCTGGCGGCGGTGGCTGGGTTCGTGGGGATCTGGCTCATCGGGGAGGGCCACAGGACTGCTTCCTACGTCCCCTTCGCCGCAAGCGGCATTCTCCTGGTGCCCCTGGCGCTCGTTGCCTATCCACGCTTGCTGTGGCGGGCACCGGTGTTCCTGGTGTCGATGGCCGGTGTCGCGGTGACCGGCACGCTGTCGCTGTTCTTCACCGGCCGAAGCAATGTCTTCGGGTGGTTCGTCAGCGCGGTCCTCGCCCTCGTCGTCGTGGTCGTGTGGTGGCGCCTGGAGACCAGCGGCGAAGAGGACCGCCGGGCCCTGCTGTGGCTCGTGTTCGCCGGCTCCGCCGCGGTGCTTCTCTTCGGCATCGTCGTCTTCAGCCTGGCGGGCGACATCGCGGGTGTGACCGGCGTCGTCGTCTGGGTGGCGATCGGACCCTCGCTGTGGCTCGGGGCCCGGTCGCCGACCCGGGTCGATGGGCGAGCCCTGGCTGTCAACGGCGTCGTCTGGGTCCTGACCGGGCTGGCCTACCTCGCCAGCTTCTCGGCGATTGCTGGTGGGCTCGGCACACTCGAGCAGGCGGACGGAGCATCGCTGTTGAACGTGGCCGGCGGTGGGGCGGCGAACACCGGACTCCTCGGTCTGATGGGCGCTGTGCTTGCCGCAGGGTTCGAGCCGGCGCGGCGGGCACTGAGAGGTGTCGTCGACCGACTGCTCTTCGGGGACCGTCCGGACCCGATCGGGGCCGCTACGTACGTCGCGGGACGGGCCGAGCTCGGGCCATTGGCGGTGGTGGAGGCGGTGCGGGAGTCGATGGTCCTGCCGTACGTGGGGCTCTTCCAAGGCGGCGAGCCGCTTGCCGAGAGCGGCGAGGTCACCGACAACACCAGGACGCTCCCGGTAGCAGGAGATGCCGCCCTGGTGGTCGGCGTGCGCTCGGGAGACGTCAGGTTCGATGCGCAGGACAGGCATGCGCTCGACGTGGTGGTCCCGCTGATCGCGCAGGTGCTGCGCACCGAGGCTCTCGCCGACGACCTACAGAGGTCCCGCCGCGAGACGGTGGCGCTCCTCGAGGACGAGCGACGGAGGCTGCGCCGGGATCTGCACGACGGGCTCGGGCCGCGGCTTTCCGGGATGGCCTACCTCGCGGATGCGGCGCGCAACAGCCTGCGTGGCAACGTGGAGGTGAGCGAGGGCCTGCTCCGTCAGATCCGGGCAGAGGCGACGGAGGCGGTGGCGGAGATCCGGCGGATCGTGTACGGGATGCGACCCCCGACCCTCGACCAGCTCGGACTGGTGCCCGCGCTCACGCAGGCCGGCGAGGGCCTGCGCCACCGGGACGGTCGCCAGATCCAGGTGTCGGTGGTCGCCGAGGGCGGCCTGCCGGATCTCGGCGCGGCTGTCGAGGTGGCGGCGTACCGGATCGGTGTCGAGGCCATGGTCAACGCGGCGCGGCACAGCGGCGCCACCCGGGTGAGGACGACGCTGCGGGGTTCAGGGAGCTCGCTCGAGGTCGAGGTCGAGGACGACGGTGGGGCGAGCGCGCCGTGGCGGCCGGGGGTGGGGCTGTCGTCGATGGCCGAGCGGGCCGGCCTGGTCGGGGGCACAGTGGAGGCGGGTCCGACGCCGTCCGGCGGGCGGGTCGTCGCCGTCCTTCCCCTCGCGGCGGCGGATCAGGGCTGAGGTGGACTCTCCGGGGTGGAGTGGACGTGTGACTCATCGGTGCGTTTCGGGGTGTGCTCGGGCTTGGAGGCCTTCTCCTTGGCCTGCTCCGCGGCACGGGATGCCTCCTCGGCGGCACGGGTGGCGCTCTCCGCCTGCTGCTTGAGCTCGCGGGTCTTGCGCCTGCGGCGTACGTCGCGCCGGAAGCCGTTCAGGAGCAGGCGGAGACCCAGGAGCACCAAGGCGGCGGCGACTGCCCCGCTGAGGAAGACCACGAGCGACGTGGTCTCCGCGTGAAGGCCCAGGATGTCGACCGTGGCGGGGTCGGTTGCACCCCAGAGGATGAAGGCGGCGAAGCCCGCCACCCCGACCAGGATCAGCACGATGCCCAGTGCCACCTCAGCCCTCCTTCGTCGTCGATCGTTCCGACCCTAGCGGGAAGCCCCGGCCAGAAGGAGATCGAGGAGCTGGATCGCACCCGCCTTGTCGAGGGGGTGGTTGCCGTTGCCGCACTTCGGGGACTGGACGCACGACGGGCAGCCGGACTCGCACTCGCAGGCGGCGATCGCCGCGCGGGTGGCGCGCAGCCAGTCGCCGGCCGCCTCGTAGCCGCGGTCTGCGAAGCCCGCCCCGCCCTGGTGTCCGTCGTGGACGAAGACGGTGAGCTCGCCGGTGTCGGGGTGGTGGGCGGTGGACACCCCGCCGATGTCCCAGCGGTCGCAGGTGGCGAACAGGGGAAGCAAGCCGATCGAGGCGTGCTCGGCTGCGTGGGCGCTGCCGGGGAGGTCTCGTTCGGTGAGTCCGCTGCCGGCGAGCACCGGGCCGGGCACGACCCACCACACCGCGCGAGTCTCCAGAACCTGCTCGGGAAGGTCGAGCGCGGTCTCCCCGAGGACCTCGCCGCTCGGGACCCGCTTCTTCAGATACGACACGACCTGCGTGGTGACCCGAACCCCGCCCAGGGACACCCTGCAGCTGCCCCAGGCCTCCGACGCCACGGTGTCGAGGATCTCGATGTCGGTGACGTCGCGCGCACTCGTCGAGTAGTCCACGCTCGCGGGTGTGACCAGCGCCAGGGACTCGTCGAGATCGAGCCTGGTGACCAGGTAGGTCTCGCCGCGGTGTAGGTAGACAGCGCCGGTGTGCACGCTGTGAGGGGCCGAAGCCCGGTCCACCGTGCCCAGCAGCCGGCCGGTCTCGGGGTCGACGAGCCGCACCGGCTCACCGCCCGTGCCACGGATGTCGGTGAGGTCCGTGGCACGCCGGCGGTCGGTCCAGTACCACCCGTGGTGCCGGCGGCGCAGCAGCCCGGCCTTGGTGAGCGACTCCACGCCCTCCTCGGCTCGAGGGCCGAAGATGGCGAAGTCCTCCGGTGTCAGCGGGGACTCCGCGGCGGCTGCGCAGAGATGAGGTCCCAGCACGTACGGGTTGTCGGGGTCGAACACGAAGGCCTCGAGCGGCGACCCGAACAGCGCCTCCGGGTGATGCACCAGATAGGTGTCGAGGGGGTCGTCGCGGGCCACCATCACCCCGAGAGCCTCCCCTCCGGACCGTCCCGCGCGGCCGACCTGCTGCCACAGGGCGGAGCGGGTCCCGGGGAACCCGGCCAGCAGGACGGCGTCGAGCCCGGAGATGTCGATGCCGAGCTCCAACGCGTTGGTGGTGGCGAGCCCGGTGAGCCGCCGGAACGCAGCTGGGCCTCGATCTCCCGACGCTCCTCCGGCAGGTAGCCGCCCCGGTAGGCGGCGACACTCGCCCCGAGTCCGGGTGACACGTCCTCCAGGTGCGCCGCCGCGGTCAGGGCGACCGCCTCGGCGCCACGCCGGGAGCGGACGAACGCCAAGGTGCGCACGTTCTCGACGACGAGGTCTGCCAGCAGGTCGGCGACCTCGGCGGTGGCGCTGCGCCGGACGGGTGCGCCGTTCTCGCCGAGGAGGGCGGACAGCGGCGGCTCCCAGAGCATCACCGTCACCGGTCCCCGGGCCGAGGCGTCATCGGTCACGGCGGCAACGGGCAGCCCGGTCAGGCGGGTCGCGGTCTCCGCGGGCTCTGCGGCGGTCGCCGACGCCAGGATGAACGTCGGGCTCGACCCGTGCAGCGCGCTCACCCGACGCAACCGGCGCAGGATGGAGGCGACGTGGGCGCCGAAGACCCCGCGATAGTGGTGGCACTCGTCGACCACGACGTACCTGAGCTGCCCCAGGAAGCGCGACCAGCGCTGGTGGGTGGGCAGGAGTGCGTGGTGCAGCATGTCGGGATTCGTGAGGACGTACTCGGCGTTGTCGCGCGCCCACGCGCGGCTGTCGCTGTCGCTGTCGCCGTCGTAGGTGGTTGCGCGCAGTCTCGGCAAGTCGAGGTCGTAGAGCGCGGTCAGCTGGTCGTGGGCCAGCGCCTTGGTGGGGGAGAGGTAGAGCACGGAGGCGCCAGGTCGGTTGTTGGGCCGCCGGTGCTGCTCGATCGCGGTCAACGCCGGCATGAGAAACGCCGCGGACTTCCCGGACGCCGTCCCGGTCGCGACAACGACGTGGTCGCCGGCGTACGCGAGATCGGCGGCCGCCACCTGATGGGTCCACGGTCGCCGGATGCCCTGACCCTGCAGCGCGGACGCGACCTCGGGAGCGATCCAGTCGGGCCAGTCGACATCCGCGCCCGGGCGCGCGGGCAGGTGCTCCGCGTGGGTCAGCCGGTCTCGTCGCCCGGCGGCCAAGCGGTCGGCGACGCCCCACGTTTCCGACACGAGCAGCAGTGTGGCAAACCTCGTCCGACCAGAGGCCACGCGGAGCCGGACGGAGCCCCGCACGAGAGCGATGGGGACCGCATGAAGCCCGGAATTGGATCGTTCCTGTGAGCCATCGCACGTTCCCCGTACCCCACGACGAGGAGAGGCGTGGTTAGACTCCGAGCGTTCGTGATCGTGGTCACAGCATCCGTCGCGACCTTTCTGTCTGAAGCTCAACAGTCAACGGCCGAGAGGCCGCGATGAGGAGGACGCACTTGTCCGGCCAGATCTTTGCCGGTGTCCGAACCGCCGATATGACGTCGTCTCTGACGTTGTCGGGTTCCAACGTGACCCTGGTTGTCATCGTGGGTGTCATCGCCGTGGTCGGTTTGATCATGGCGGTGGTGTTCCGGTCCCAGGTGCTCGCTGCGGGCGAGGGCACCGAGAACATGAGGAACATCGCCCTCGCCGTCCAGGAGGGCGCGTCCGCCTATCTCACGCGGCAGTTCAGGACACTGGGCGTGTTCGCGGTGGTCGCGTTCCTCCTGCTCCTGATACTGCCCGCCGACTCGACGGGTCTGCGGATCAGCCGCTCGATCTTCTTCCTCGTCGGTGCAGGCTTCTCGGCGTCCATCGGCTACCTGGGCATGTGGCTCGCGGTGCGTGCGAACGTGCGCGTTGCCGCGGCATCCCGGGACGAGGGCGGCCGCGACGCGGCGATGCGCATCGCCTTCCGTACCGGCGGCGTGGTCGGCATGGCCACGGTCGGCCTGGGCCTGCTCGGCGCATCGCTCGTCGTGCTGATCTACAAGGGCGACGCCCCGACTGTCCTGGAGGGCTTCGGCTTCGGGGCCGCCCTGCTCGCGATGTTCATGCGTGTCGGCGGCGGCATCTTCACCAAGGCTGCGGACGTCGGCGCCGACCTGGTCGGCAAGGTCGAGCAGAACATCCCCGAGGACGACCCGCGCAACGCGGCCACCATCGCCGACAACGTCGGCGACAACGTCGGCGACTGCGCGGGCATGGCCGCTGACCTGTTCGAGTCGTACGCCGTCACCCTGGTGGCGGCCCTGATCCTGGGCAAGGCCGCCTTCGGTGAGCACGGACTGGTCTTCCCGCTGATCATCCCGGCGATCGGCGCACTGACCGCGATCCTCGGCGTCTTCCTGACCCGGCCCCGCGCCGGTGAGGGCGGGCTCAAGACGATCAACAGGTCCTTCTACATCTCCGCCGTGGTCTCTGCGGTCGGATCGGCCATCGCGGCGTACATCTATCTCCCCAGCTCGTTCGCGGACCTGGGCGTGTCGGCCCTCGCCGGGCAGAGCGGCGACCCGCGGTTCTTCGCGACGCTCGCCGTCATCATCGGCATCGTGCTCGCGGCGGTCATCCTTGCTCTCACCGGCTACTTCACCGGCACCGAGCACCGTCCGGTGAAGGACGTCGGCAAGACGTCGCTGACCGGCGCGGCCACCGTGATCCTGGCCGGCATCTCGGTCGGGTTCGAGTCCGCGGTCTACACCGCCCTCGTCATCGCGGCCGCTCTGTTCGGTGCCTTCCTGCTGGGTGGCGGATCCGTCACGCTGGCGCTGTTCGCCGTCGCGCTGGCCGGCTGCGGCCTGCTGACCACGGTCGGCGTCATCGTCGCGATGGACACCTTCGGGCCGGTCTCCGACAACGCCCAGGGCATCGCCGAGATGTCCGGCGACGTGCACGGTGCGGGCGTCGGCATCCTCACCGAGCTCGACGCGGTCGGCAACACGACGAAGGCGATCACCAAGGGCATCGCGATCGCGACGGCGGTCCTTGCCGCCACCGCACTCTTCGGCTCCTTCGGGGACGCGATCACCGGTGCGGCCAAGAACATCACCGACATCGGATCGCTGTCCGCCTACGCCCAGGAGAGCCTGCAGGGCATCCTCAACGTCGCCAACCCGGCCAACCTGGTCGGTCTGCTGATCGGCGGCGCGGTGGTGTTCCTCTTCTCCGGGCTCGCGATCAACGCGGTCGGCCGTGCTGCCGGCGCCGTCGTCTTCGAGGTCCGCCGCCAGTTCCGGGAGATTCCCGGGATCATGGAGGGCACCGGTCGCCCCGAGTACGGCAAGGTCGTCGACATCTGCACCCGAGACTCGCTGCGCGAGCTCGCCACCCCGGGTCTGTTGGCCGTCATGGCACCCATCGCCGTCGGCTTCGGCCTCGGCGTCGGTGCGCTGGGCTCCTACCTGGCCGGAGCCATCGGCACCGGGGTGCTGATGGCGATCTTCCTGGCCAACTCGGGCGGTGCCTGGGACAACGCGAAGAAGCTGGTCGAGGACGGCAATCACGGAGGCAAGGGGTCCCTCGCTCACGAGGCGACCATCATCGGTGACACCGTGGGCGACCCGTTCAAGGACACCGCCGGCCCGGCGATCAACCCGCTGCTCAAGGTGATGAACCTGGTGTCGCTGCTGATCGCCGCCGCCGTGGTGGACATGACCTACGGGACGAGCATGAACACCCCGCTCCGGCTCACGATCGCGGTCGCAGCGGCGCTGGTCATCGTGGTCGCGGTCTACATCTCCAAGCGTCGTCCGGTCGCGATCGGCGACGCCGACACGGAGAAGGCCGCAGCCTAGGAGTCCTCCTCGAAGTTCTGGGGAACCCGGTCAGGGGCTCGTGCGAACGGGCCCCTGACCGCTTTCCGGGGAAGCCTGCCGAGACACGCGCTACCCTTGCGGCCCGGATGCCGGCGAGGAACCATCGTGAGTCGGTCAGGGCGCCGGCGAGCACCACGAGCGCGAGGACGCCGATCCCGACCACAGCGCCTGGCTCGTCCCCCAGTCCGAGTGGTCGCCCGTCGGCGAACGGGAAGACGGGCACGGCCCTCTGCAGGGGCCGGACCAGTGCCCACGCGGTGGTCAGCGGGACGACGGTCAGGAGGAACCCGGTTCCCGGGGAGGGAGCGCCGCCGCTGCGGGCCCAGCTCGCCGCGGCGGCACCGGCGAGGGTCGCCACCCAGCCCTGGAGCAGGATCTGCTGCTGATGACCGAACAGCGACCTGTCGCCCACGTGCAGGACGACGGTCGTCCACACGAGGACCAACACCGCGGGACCCGCGCTCCGGGCGGCCGTCCGCCAGGCGAGGCGGCGTGGCGCGGTGGCGATCACGGCCGCCGCACGCTCGTCGAAGCACAGGGCGCTGACTCCCGCCACGAGCCCGACCGCCTGCCCTGCAACGCCCAGAGCTCGCCGGGGTGCCATCGCACGAGCTCCATCAGTGTGGCCACGAGCGACGCGGCCAGCGACACCACCCACCAGGGCACGGCGCTGGCCGCGTACCTGACCATCTCGGGGGCCCGGGTCAGCCCGTGACGTCGAGCTGGGCGTTGATCCGTTCCCGGCATGCGCCGTGGGGGTCGGGCTCACCACGTAGTCGCTCGCTCCACCGGTGATCGACAGACCGCATGCGACCACCGCGACCACTCCGGTGGCGGCTGCCGCTTGCCGGATCCCGCGGCGGCCGAGCTCCGGGTCGTGGTAGGCGGCGAAGAGGACCCCGAGGGCGCACCGGGCCAGCTGGTACAGGATGTGGAAGTACGGCGAGCCGGGGAGAATCACCCAGCGCATGTCGTCGTTGATGATCCCCATCGGGCCTTGGAAGTGGTTCCAGACCCACAGCTCGCGGAAGCCGTCCGTGGCGGGCCACAGGCCGCCCTGGAACAGCATCGTCACGGGCACGATGAGCACGGCGACCACCGGGGCGACCCAGCGACGACGGATCCACCGGCCGATGACCAGGCCGAGGAGTGGGCCACCCAGGGTGGCCATGGTTCCCTCCTGGAACATCGTGGCGAGCGTGAACGTGCCGGCGTGGACGCCGAACGGGCCGGTGCCGTCTGTCTCGCCGGCCGACCACCAGATCGCGTAGGCGAGGAACCAGAGGAGACCGACCGCGAACGGGACCACGGCCGCGCTCGCCAGCGCATAGGTGCGGGTCCGCTCCGGCACGGCGACTGCTCCGGCGGCTGCCGCCGCCTGGTCCGACTTGCGAACGAGGCCGGCCATGATGACGATGCCGAGGACCCCGATGAGCGCACCGGGCGCGACTCCGTCCAGGGCCCCACGACTCTGGGTGTTCACGCCCGTGACCATCGCCCCGAACATCGTCACCACCAGCAGGGCCGAGCCGACCCAGAACAGCTTGCTCATCAGGTAGTTGCGGATCTCCCGTCTGGCCAGCTGCGCGTAGGCGGAGCTGGTGGTGGCGGTGACGCTCATGATGGTGCCCCTTCTCTAGGTGCGACTCCGTCCGGAGCAGCAGGTAGGCGTCCTCGACCGAGGGGTCGACGACTGTCGAGTCGGCAACGGGCCGACCCCCGACGGACCGCACGAGTCCTGTGCCGGTCTTCCAGGTGTGGACCGCTCCCTGGGTAGGGGGTCGGCCCGAGGTGCACGCGGCCCTCGGCGGTCGCGAGCAGCTCGGGAACCGATCCGTCGAAGCGGATCACCCCACCATCGAGGACCACCACGCGGTCGCAGAGAGCCGCGACATCCTCGGTCTGGTGGGTCGACAGCACCACGATCCCGGGCAGTGCGGAGAGGATGCCGCGCAGGGAGGCTCGCTGCTCGGGGTCGAGACCGGCGGTGGGCTCGTCGAGCAGGAGCAGGGGGGGTGAGCCGATCAGCGCCTGGGCGATGGCCAGGCGACGTCGCTGCCCCCGGACAGCTTCGACACCTTCCTGCCCCCCTTCTCGCTCAGCGCGACGAGGTCGAGGACGCGGCGGATCTCGCGGTGGCGGGCATCGGACTGGTCCCACTCCTTGAGGATCGCGACGTAGTCGAGGAAGCCGAGGGCGGTCATCCCGTGGGGGAAGACGACCTCCTGCGGCAGATAGCCGATGCTGCGCCGCGCCGCGGTGCGGTCTGCGTGGCTCCCGGTGATCTCCAGGTCGCCGAGGGTGATCCGCCCGGCGCTCGGAGGCATGACCGACGCCAGCAGTCGCAGCAGCAGCCAGGCCGCATGCCGGTCGTAGAGCTCGCGAAGCGCGCTCTCGTCCCGCTCCGCGACCCGGTCGAGGAGGATGGCGTCGCTGTCGGCATTCTCCGTGCATGTCCTAACTGTCGTTGCACCCGGCGGATCGGATTGTGCGGCGGCGAACCTGTCTGGATTCGCATGTATGCAGGGCCCAGGCCTCTCGCGGCGCCTAAGGTGACGGGCATGCTCAGTGACGAGGCCGTCGCCCGGGCTGCGGGGCGCGCTGGAGCGCTGCGGGCTTCCGCGTCGCGAGCAGTCGAGGACCTGCTCGGCGCCTCGGCGCACCAGGCGCTGGCAAGGAACGAGACGACACCGGCGCTGCGCGCCACCCACGGGGCCACGCCCCTGGAGACGCTGGTCCGGCTCTTGCTCCTGCAGACCCCGGTCGACGCCGGCAGGCCCCGACGTCGGCCCTCCCCGGACTGGTCGACGAGCTGGCACGCCGAGCCGGGACTCGTCGAGGCGGTCCGGCGGCGAGGTCCGGGCCCGCCTCGACATTCGCCCGTACGCCTCCGACAGCCACGACTGGTGGGTGGTCAGCGACCTGACTTCGGGGCTGGACGGCCGGCCGGTCGCGCGTCGCCGAGGACCACGTACTCGGCGTGAGCTCCGCCTCCGCTGTCCCTGGCCGGCTCACCGTCCGGCGGAACGTGGAGAGCGCGCTGGACCTCGGTACCGGGTCCGGCGTCCAGGTCACTGCACCTCGCGCACGCACGCCGTCTCGCGTCGTGGCGACCGACGTCAACGAGCGGGCGCTCGGCGCTGGCACGCCTCACCTGGCGGCTCAACGGCGTCGACCGGGTCGACGTGCGGCTGGGCAGCCTGTACGAGCCGGTGTCCGGCGACACAGTTCGACCTGATCGTGACCAACCCGCCCTTCGTCATCTCCCCGGGACCCGAGAAGCAGGCGACGGCCGCTCACCTACCGTGACTCGGGACTTCCCGGGGACGAGCTGGTGCAGGCGGGTCGTGAGCGAGGGCCGGGATCGCACTCGCCGAGGGTGGACTGCTGCAGCTGCTCGGCGAACTGGGTGCACGTGGAGGGGGAGCCCTGGGAGGACCGGCTCAGGTCCTGGCTCGGCGACTGCGACGCGTGGGTGGTCCAGCGCGAGCTGATGGATCCCCCCGAGTACGTCGAGCTGTGGCTCAAGGACGCCGGGCTGCACCCGTCGATGGGGGGTGATCCGGCCGCCTACCGGGAGCAGTACGACGCGTGGCTCGACTGGTTCGAGAGGAGTCGGGTGAGCGGCGTCGGGATCGGATGGATCAACGTCAGACGCTCCGGTCGTGCGGCGCCGGACGTGCGGATCGAGGAGTGGCCCTACGACGTCGAGCAATACGCTCGGTCCGGAGGTCGCCGCGTGGGCGGAGCGGACCGAGCTGCTCCGGACGGATGAGCGACGAGCAGGTGCTCGACCATGCGTGGGTGCGGCGTCCCGACGTACGGCAGGAGACCGCCGGTGTGCCCGGCGAGGCGGACCCGGAGACCATCGTGCTGCGTCAGCAGCGAGGGATGAGGAGGGCTGTGCAGGTCGACACGGTCGAGGCGGGGCTGGTGGGCGCCAGCGACGGCGATCTGACCGCCCGGCAGCTCCTCGACGCGCTGGCGGACCTGCTCGGGGAGGACGCGGCGGCGTTGGCGTCCGCGCGAGTCGCTAGGGTGCGAGGGCTTGTTGCAGACGGGTTTCTCGAGTCGTGTCGCGCGCTAGTGGCCCTATGGTGGGGCCGCTACCGTTCACCGGCAGATACCGATCACAGGAGGGAACGTGGCAACGAAGGAAGGCGGTGCCGGGCCGAAGCTCGTCATCGTGGAGTCGCCGGCGAAGGCCAAGACCATCGCCGGCTACCTCGGCGACGGGTTCGTCGTCGAGTCCTCGATCGGCCACATCCGCGACCTTCCCCACGGTGCGGCGGACGTCCCCGCCGAGATCAAGGGCAAGCCCTGGGCCCGCATCGCCGTCGACGTCGACGCCGAGTTCAAGCCGTACTACGTGGTTCCGGCCGAGAAGAAGTCGCACATCAAGAAGCTCAAGACCCTGGTCAAGGACGCCTCCGAGCTCTTCCTCGCCACCGACGAGGACCGCGAGGGCGAGGCCATCGCCTGGCACCTGAAGGACGAGCTCAAGCCGAAGGTCCCGGTACGCCGCATGGTGTTCCACGAGATCACCAAGCAGGCGATCCTCGAGGCCGTCGAGCACCCTCGCGACATCGACCTCGACCTGGTCGAGGCTCAGGAGGCTCGCCGCATCCTCGACCGGCTCTACGGCTACGAGATCTCCCCGGTGCTGTGGAAGAAGGTGATGAGCGGGCTGTCCGCGGGCCGGGTCCAGTCCGTCGCCACTCGCCTGGTCGTCGACCGGGAGCGGGAGCGGATCGCCTTCCGCGTCGCCTCATACTGGGACATCGAGGGGAGCTTCGACGCGGGGCCCGACCACGAGGTCCGGATCTTCACCGCCAAGCTGCACTCCGTCGACGGGGCCAGGGTCGCTCGCGGGTCCGACTTCACCAGCACCGGCGAGCTCAAGGCCGCATCCGGGACAGGTCCGGTCCACCTCGACCGGGCGCAGGCGCAGGCACTCACCGATGCGCTACGGGACACGACCTTCACGGTGCAGTCGGTGGAGTCCAAGCCGTACCGGCGCCAGCCGTACGCGCCCTTCCGTACCACCACGCTGCAGCAGGAGGCCTCGCGCAAGCTGGGATTCGGGGCGTCGCGCACCATGTCCATTGCCCAGCGGCTGTACGAGAACGGCTTCATCACCTACATGCGCACCGACTCGGTGACGCTGTCGGAGTCCGCCGTCCGGGCCGCCCGCCAGCAGGTGCGTGAGCTCTTCGGCGAGGAGTACCTCCCGGCCCAGCCGCGCGTCTTCCAGTCGAAGGTCAAGAACGCCCAGGAGGCCCACGAGGCGATCCGGCCCGCCGGGGAGTCCTTCCGCACGCCCGCAGCGACCGGCCTCACCGGGGACGAGTTCCGGCTCTACGAGCTGATCTGGATGCGGACCGTGGCCTCGCAGATGAAGGACGCCGAGGGTCGCACCGTGTCGATCCGCCTCGGAGGCCCCGCTGCGACCGGGCGAGGCCGTCGTGTTCGGCGCCTCCGGCCGGGTCATCACGTTCCACGGCTTCCTCAAGGCCTATGTCGAGGGCTCCGACGACCCGGAGTCGGAGTCCGACGACTCCCAGCGCAGGCTGCCCAACCTGCGCGGGCAGGACCCGGTGGTCCCCGCGTCCATGTCGGCCTCCGGCCACGAGACCAAGCCGCCGGCGCGCTACACCGAGGCGACCCTGGTCCGGGAGCTGGAGGAGCGGGAGATCGGCCGCCCCTCGACCTACGCGTCGATCATCGGCACCATCCTCAACCGCGGCTACGTCTACAAGAAGGGGACCGCGCTCGTCCCCGCGTGGGTGGCCTTCTCGGCGACCCGGCTGCTCGAGGAGCACTTCGGCCGGCTGGTGTCCTACGAGTTCACCGCTCACATGGAGGACGCCCTCGACGACATCGCCGCCGGTCGCCGGGACCGGGTCAGCGAACTGGCCGAGTTCTACTTCGGTCGCGGCGACATCGAGGGCCTGAAGGACCTCGTCACCGAGCTCGGCGACATCGACGCCCGCCAGCTGGCGACCTTCCCGATCGCCGACGGGGTGAGCCTGAGGGTGGGGCGTTACGGCCCGTACGTCGAGGACGCCGACGGCAACCGCGGCAACGTCCCCGCCGACCTGCCGCCCGACGAGCTGACCGAGGAGATGGCCCGCGAGCTGCTCGCCCACCCGGCCGGCGTCGAGCGCGAGCTCGGCGTGGACCCGGAGACGGGCGTGATGATCGTCGCCAGGAACGGCCGCTACGGCCCCTACGTCACCGAGGTCTTTCCCGAGGTGGAGCCTGCCGCGGACGAGGCCGAGGCCACCGACCAGGCGAAGCCGAAGCGGGCCAAGAAGGCCAAGGGCCCCAAGCCGCGCACGGCGTCTCTGTTCAAGTCGATGAGCCTGGACACCATCGACCTCGCGCAGGCTCTCGAGTTGCTCACGTTGCCCCGGGTGGTCGGGGTGGATCCGCTGTCCGGTGAGGAGATCACCGCCCAGAACGGCCGCTACGGGCCGTACCTGAAGAAGGGCACGGACTCGCGCTCCCTCGACGCGGAGGAGAAGCTGCTCACCCTCACCCTCGACGAGGCTCTGGCGATCTACGCCCAGCCCAAGACCCGGGGGCGTGCTGCCGCGAACCCGGGCCGGGAGCTCGGCCCGGACCCGGCGACCGGCAGCACGATCGTGGTGAAGTCGGGCCGCTTCGGCCCCTACGTCACCGACGGGGAGTACAACGCGACGCTGCGGGTCGCCGACGACGAGGCCACGATCACCGTGGAGCGCGCCGCCGAGCTGTTGTCCGAGAAGAGGGCCAAGGGCCCGGCGCCGAAGAAGCGCGGTGCCAAGAAGGCCGCGAAGAAGACCACCGCCAAGAAGGCCGCGAAGAAGACCACTGCCAAGAAGGCGTCGCCGGCAAAGAAGTAGGCCGCTCGCCGCTCCGGGAGCGGAGTTCGGGGGCGTCCGTTGTAGGTTGCTCGCGTGGAGGCCGCCGAGTCGAATGAGCTGAGCCACGCCCCCAGCCACTCGCTGCGGGCCGTGCTGCAGATCCGCGACTTCCACCGCCTGTGGGTGGGCCAGCTGTTCTCCGGGCTCGGGGACTGGATGGGCTTCCTGGCGCTGACCGCGATGGCGGCCACCTTCTTCACCTCCTACAGCGGCCAGAGCTACGCGATCGCCAGCGTCCTGCTGATGCGCGTGCTCCCGGCTCTGGTGCTCAGCCCGATCGCGGGCTACGTCGCCGACCGGGTCGACCGTCGCCAGACGATGATCTATGGCGACATCGCGCGCGGCCTGCTCTTCGCGACCATTCCGCTCGTCGGGACTCTGTGGTGGGTGATGGTGGTGACCATCCTGACCGAGTCGGTCAGCCTGATCTGGGGTCCGGCCAAGGACGCGACCGTGCCGAACCTCGTGCCGGCGCACCGGCTGATGGCGGCCAACCAGATCGGCCTGGCGACGTCCTACGGCTCCGCACTCCCGGGCGCGATCATCTTCGTGATCCTGACCGGGATCGGCCGGGCCTTCCCGACTGTCTTCGCCTGGACTCCGCGGGGAGCGGTCGATGTCGCGATCTACTTCGACGGCCTGAGCTACATCATCTCGGCCGTGGCGATCTGGGGTATCACCTCGATCCCGAAGGGGCCGGCCGCGGCCGGAGACTCGAACAGCAACGTGCTGCGCGTCGTCGTCGACGGATGGAAGTACGTCGCCACGACCCCCCTCGTCCGCGGCCTCGTCTTCGGTGTGATCGGTGCCTTCGGGGCCGGGGGAGTGGTCATGGGGCTGGCTCGCATCTTCGTGAGCGACCTCGGTGGGGGCGACCCGGCCTACGGAGCCCTGTTCGGGGCGGTCTTCCTGGGGCTCGCCCTCGGGATGTGGGGTGGGCCCTCCTTCCTGCGAGGCATTCCGCGGCGGCGGCTCTTCGGTCTGTCGCTCACGCTTGCGGGGGCCATGCTCATCCCGCTCGCCCTGATCCCCTCCTTCGTCTCGGCCGCCTTCTTCGCCGTCGCCGTAGGCTTCTTCGCCGGAGCGGCGTGGATCACCGGCAACACCATGCTCGGACTGGAGGTTCCCGACGTCATTCGCGGCCGGACCCTCGCCTTCGTCGCCTCGAACATCCGGATGACCCTGGCACTGGTCCTCGTCATCGGCCCCTCGGTCGCGGCGGTCATCGGGCACGTCGAGTTCGGCCCGGTGAGCACGTCGGGCCGCGCGATGGTGTCGTACGACGGCGCGGCCGTGGCCATGTTCCTGTCCGGGGTCGTCCTCACGATTGTCGGTCTGATCGCCTACCGTCAGATGGACGACCGGAAGGGGATCTCCTTGTGGCAGGACCTCAAGCACTCCTTCTCGGGCTGGCCCGGCGTCTACTCCTCGCACGGGGTGTTCGTGGCACTCGAGGGCGGTGAGGGTGCGGGGAAGTCCACCCAGGCCAAGCTGCTCCACGAGTGGCTCACGGCGCAGGGCTACGACGTCGTGCTCACCCGGGAGCCGGGGGACACCGAGATCGGGAAGCGGCTGCGCGAGATGGTGCTCGACCCGGGCACCGGGTCGATGAGCCCCCGGGCCGAGGCGCTGATCTACGCCGCGGACAAGGCCGAGCACGTCGAGCGGGTGGTGGCTCCCGCCCTGCGCCGAGGAGCCGTGGTCATCACCGATCGCTATGTCGACTCGACGCTGGCCTACCAGGGAGCGGGCCGCTCGCTGGACCGGCAGGTCGAGACCGTCGCCCGGTGGTCGACGCAGGACCTGCGGCCGCACCTGACCGTGCTCCTCGACCTGGCACCGCATCAGGGGCTCGACCGGTTCGAGGGCCGTGACCGCATCGAGGCGGAGGGGTTGGAGTTTCACGAGAAGGTGCGCCAGCGCTTCTTGGAGCTGGCCGGGTCCGAGCCGGAGCACTACCTGGTCCTCGACGCCGCCGACCCGACCGCCGAGCTGGCGGAGCGGATCCGTGCGCGGGTCCAGCCGCTCCTGGGGCAGGCAACGTCACGTGGCTGAGCCGCACCGTATCTGGTCGACGCTGGTCGGTCAGCGCCATGCGGTCCACGCGCTCCAGCGAGCGGTGGATGGCCAGGGCATGACGCACGCCTGGCTCTTCACCGGCCCCCCTGGCTCGGGCCGCTCCAACGCCGCGCTCGCCTTCGCTGCGGCCCTCCAGTGCGAGCGAGGTGGCTGTGGCGAGTGTGCCGAGTGCCGCGACGCCCTCGCGGGCGCGCACATCGACGTGAGCGTGACCCGTTCGGAGCGGGCGGTGATACCCGTCGACGTGGTGCGCGAGCTCGTGATGCGCGCCGCGCTGCGTCCTGGCCGGGGGCACTGGCAGGTCATGGTGATCGAGGACGCCGACCGTCTCAACGACGCCGCGGCGAACGCGCTGCTCAAGGCCATCGAGGAGCCGGTCGCGCGCACCGCCTGGCTGCTGTGTGCTCCGAGCGTGGAGGACGTGCTCCCGACGATCCGCAGCCGGTGCCGCACCATCGTGCTGACCACGCCGAGCGTGGAGGAGGTCACCCGCTTCCTCGTCGACCGGGTGGGCGCCAGCACGGAGGTGGCGTCGTACGCCGCGCGGGCCAGCCAGGGCCACATCGGCCGGGCCCGGGCCCTGGCCCTCGACGAGGCCGCCGAGAAGGAGGCGCAGCGAGGTGGTCCGGCTCCCGCCCCGTCTGGTCGACATCGGCTCGTGCATGAACGCGGCCGAGCAGCTGATGGGCATCGCCAAGGAGGAGACGGAGTCGATCACCGACGAGGTCAATGCCGTCGAGCTGCACGATCTGCACCACGTCTTCGGCTCCGACAGCGCGGCGAAGAGCTCGCGTGCCTACCGGGCGGCACTCAAGCGGCTCGAGGAAGACCAGACCCAGCGAGCCAAGCGCCGGGTGATGGACGTCATCGACCGCTGCCTGATGGATCTGCTGTCGGTCTACCGTGACGCGATCGTGCTGGCGGAGGCACCCGCCGCTGAGCTGGTCAACGAGGAGCTGCGCCGCGATCTGGAGGATTTCGCCCGGCGGTCGACCCCGGAGGAGAACGTCCGCCGCATCGGCAGTGTCTTCGAGGCGCGGCAGCGGATGCTCGAGCACAACGCCGCCCCCCAGCTGGCCTTGGAGTCGATGATGGTGGCGCTGCGGACCCGATGATCCGGGCCGCCCCCTACGCTAGGCCTGTGAACCGCCGTCTTGCTGCGCTCGTAGCACTCGCCGCGCTCGCCCTGGGCGCCTGTTCGCAGCCGGGGGCGACCTCGGCCACCAGCAGCTCCTCGGCGGCCTCGCCGTCGGCGACCGCGACGACCCAGGTGACCGGTCTCCCGGGTTTCTACGCGCAGCAGATCGACTGGACGCCCTGCCGCAGCGACGATCTGTGCGGGAAGCTCACGGTCCCGCTGGACTACGCGAATCCGGACGGTCAGACCATCTCGCTCGCCCTCCTGAAGGTGCCGGCGACCGGCGATGCGATCGGCTCGCTGGTGGTGAACCCGGGCGGCCCGGGCGGGTCCGGCATCGAGTACGCCGCCGCCGCCAAGAGCTACTTCGGCAGCAAGATCCGTTCGAGCTACGACATCGTGGGCTTCGACCCGCGGGGTGTGGGCCAGAGCGACCCGCTGCAGTGCGAGAGCGACGCCCAGCTCGACGAGCTGGTGGCCTCGGACCCCGATCCCGAGACGGCGGCGGAGGTCGCGAAGAGCAACGCGCTGATCACCCAGCTGGGGAACGCCTGCCTGACCAAGTCCGGGGACCTTGCCCGGCACATGTCCACCGTCGAGGTGGCCAAGGACATGGACATCCTGCGTGCGGCCCTGGGGGAGGACAAGCTCACCTACTTCGGTGCGTCGTACGGCACCTTCCTCGGCGCGACCTACGCGGATCTCTTTCCCGACAAGGTGGGCCGGATGGTGCTCGACGGGGCGCTGGACCCGTCCCTGTCGACGCTCCAGATCAGCCTTGCCCAGGCGCACGGCTTCGAGGTGGCCCTGCGCGCCTACGTCGCGAACTGCACCCAGAAGTCGGACTGCTTCCTCGGAGGATCGGTCGACCAGGGAGTCCTGCGGATCCAGCAGTTCCTCACCCAGGTCGACACCACGCCGCTGCCCGGCGACGGCGAGCGCCAGCTGCAGATCGGCAACGCCGTCCTCGGCATCTGGCTGCCCCTGTACGTCAAGGACTACTGGCCGCTGCTCGACAACGCCCTCCAGAGCGCGTTCAAGGGAGACGGCCGCCAGCTGCTGGCACTGTCCGACGCCTACGTGAGCCGAGGTCCGAGCGGCTACATCGACAACTCGATCGAGGCCCTGTACGCGGTGAACTGCCTGGATCACGACGACGGCATCCCGGCGTCGAAGGTGGCGCGCTACCTGCCGCAGTTCACCAAGGCCTCGCCGACCTGGGGACGGATCTTCGACTTCGGGCTCACCGCGTGCGCGGACTGGCCGATCCACAGTGGCGTCGTCGGGCACGAGCTGCACGCGGTCGGGGCCCCGCCGATCGTGGTCATCGGCACCACTCGGGACCCGGCCACACCGCTGGCCTGGGCGCAGGCACTGGCCTCACAGCTGGACTCCGGGACGCTCATCACCCGCGACGGCGACGGACACACCGGCTACGACCGCGGCAACTCCTGCGTCGACGACGCGGTGGAGTCCTACCTGGTGGACGGTGTGGATCCGCCCCCGGACCTCTACTGTGCGGACCCCAGCGCCTCCAGCTGATCGGCGGCCGTGCTCAGTCGTCGTGCAGCGTGAGGTCGACCATGAGCTCGTCGGCCATCGACTCCAGCGCGCCGCGCAGCGCCCCGTGGTCCGTCCCCGCCGGCGCGGCCAGCAGGGCCTTCGCGCGGAACAGCAGGCCACCGGACATGGGCGCGTCCTCGGTCGAGGTCTCCAGCTCCTCGATGCTGATGCCCCGGCTCGCCAGCAGTGACGAGATCTCCGCGACGATGCCGGGACGATCGGCGCCGATCAGGTCCAGATGGAGCGCGTCGGTGTAGGTCGGGGCGGGCTCGTCGGTGCGCTCGACGGTGACGGTGATGCCCTGCTCGCCCAGGGGACCGAGGGCGTCGTGGAGCAGGCGCGACCGCCGCGTCGGGGACGCGGACCAGCAGCACCCCGGCGAACTTGCCACCCAGATGCGAGAAGTGACCGGACTCCCACAGCCCTCCGGAGTCCTTGATCGGCGGCGGAGACGGCGGCGACGATTCCCTGTCGGTCGTCGCCGGTGACGGTGAGCACCAAGGAGGCCATGGGATCAGCCTAGGGCCGGGCGATCTGATTCGTTCCCCGGTCGGGGGGTCGGCTATCCTTCTGCGGCACGCCCGGGCGACCGGGCACCGCCGCCTTAGCTCAGTCGGTAGAGCGATTCACTCGTAATGAATAGGTCGTCGGTTCGATTCCGACAGGCGGCTCCGCGGGGCGGAGGCTCAGCCCCATCGGTCGCACTCCGGGTCGCCGAGCCTCTCCCTTCCACCGACAGCGGCCCAGCACCCGGCCCCTGAGCACTTCCTGTGCGTTGGCTATGGACCAGCAGCCGCCCCTGCTGCCTATGTTCTCTCCGAGGCCGGGTAGTCCGCCCGGTACGGGGAGTCAGGGGTGTGTCGATGCGCAAGACATATCAGGTGGTCGCCTATCTCATCGCTCTGGAAGTGGCCGTCCAGGCCTCGTTGATCGCCTTCGCGGTCTTCGGACTCGGCAAGTGGGTGGAGGACGGCAACACGCTGACGCCGGACATGGTGGGCGAGAGCGCCGCCAACCCGCCGGACTTCACCGGCGCTGCCGGATTCGGGTTCCATGCGTTGAACGGCTATCTCATCTCGCTCTTCGCGCTGGTCCTGCTCGTCGTCTCGGCCTTCGCCAAGATCAAGCGCGGAGTTGCACTCGCGGGTGGCGTGCTGGGCCTGGTGATCCTGCAGATCGCTCTGGGCATCGATCGCTGCCAACCTGCCGGCTGATCGGCCTGCTGCACGGGCTCAACGCCCTGGCGATCTTCGCCACGGCCTTGCACGCGGGCCGCCGCGCGCGGCTCCGGCTCCGCTGTGACGCGTGAGACGGGCACGGCGGGGTGCCGCGCGCCCACGGGGGTCGGCTGCGCCGTCCCGGGTGGATCCGGCCGGGCTCGGTTGGCACAGTGGAGCGAGGCGCCGGGTGCCTGGCGTTCTCCTGGGTACGGCGCTGCGGACTACCGCCCCGGAAGAGGAGACTTCGCGCCGTGTGGCTTGTCGACGCTCTGATGCAGGGCCGGGTCCGATGGCCTGGCAGATCGCCTGGTCCCTGATCCTCGGCTTCACGCTCTCGCGCCGTCGTCCAGGCCGTCGTACGGCGTGAGGCCATCGTGCGCGCGCTCGGAGACGACACGCCGACCACGCTGGTGAAGGCGACCGGCCTCGGCGCGGCGAGCTCGTCGTGCTCCTACGCCGCTGTGGCGCTGGCCCGCTCGCTGTTCCGGAAGGGCGCCAGACTTCACCGCGGCGATCGTCTTCGAAGTCGGCAGCACGAACCTGGTGATCGAGCTGGGCATCATCATGGCCCTCCTGCTCGGCTGGCAGTTCACGCTCGCGGAGTTCGTCGGAGGCCCGATCATCATCGTCCTGCTCGCGATCTTCTTCCGTCTCTTCGTGCGTGAGCGGCTCGTCGACGCCGCCCGTGAGCAGGCCGAGAAGGGCCTCTCCGGGTCCATGGAGGGACACGCCGCGATGGACATGAGCATCCCGGACGAGGGGTCGCTGTGGCGCCGGCTCGGCCTCCCCGTCGGGGCTCACCTCGATCAGCCACATCTACGTCATGGAGTGGGCGGCGGTCCTGCGCGACATCGTCGGCGGCCTCCTCATCGCCGGGGCGGTGGCCACCTGGGTGCCGGACACCTTCTGGCAGCGTCTGTTCGTCGTCGACGACCCGACAGTTGCCGCCATCATCGGCCCGTTGCTGGGGCCGATCATCGCGATCCTCAGCTTCGTCTGCTCGATCGGGAACGTGCCGCTGGCGGCCGTGCTCTACAACGGCGGCATCAGCTTCGGCGGCCTCATCTCGTTCATGTTCGCCGACCTGATCATCATTCCGATCCTGCTCATCTACCGGAAGTACTACGGCACCCGGATGACCCTGGTTCTGCTGGGCGGCTTCTACGCCACGATGGTCCTCGGCGGCTACCTGGTGGAGCTGATCTTCGCGTCTTCTCCACCTGGTGCCGGCGCACGGTGCCGCACAGGTCGCGGCGGAGGGCATCACCTGGAACTACACCACCGTGCTGAACCTGATCGCCTTCGCCCTCACCGCAGCGCTGCTGGTCCGCTTCGTGCGCACCGGCGGTCGCGGCATGCTGTCGATGATGGGCGGTGGGCCCGAGGACGGGGGCGACGGCGAGCACGCGCATCACCATGTGTCGTCCGCAGAGGGCCACGAAGCGCACGGGCACGCGGATCACGAGGGCCACAACGCGCAGGACTCACCTGGATCGCATCCGTGAGCCGCTGCGCGGTGGTCCCGCCGTGTCGTGTGAACGACCCGTCCGGGTCAGCCGGTGAGAACGGCCTCGCGTCCGGTGTTCTTCTCGATGTCGGTGACCGCAGCCTCGAAGAGGTCCTGGGCCAGCCCGGTCAACGCCCGGCAAGTGGCGAGCTCTTCGCCGATCTCGGGGACGTCGTAGTCGCCCGGGTTCTTGCGTGCGAGACCGCGGTGACGCAGGACGTTGCCGTCGGCCGTGTGCAGGACGACCTCGGCGGCCGTGGTCTCGTCGTCGTGCTCGGAGATGAAGATCTCGACTTTCCATGTCTCGGTGTGCATGACACCTCCTCTGCCACGGGGCTATCGCCCCTGGTATCAGGGTCTCTCTCGGCGAGGATGAAGGGGAGTGCCGAAGGTCTCTCCGAGGGGGGATGAGGGTAGTGAACGACGACATGCGGTCCTGGGTCGTGACCGGCAAGCACGGCGCATCCGGGCGACTCGAGCAGGAGCGCCGGCCGGTTCCTGCACCCGGCCCCGGCGAAGTGCTCGTGCGCGTGGACGTGTGCGGGGTCTGTCGCACCGACCTGCACCTCGCCGACGGCGACCTGGCGCCCAAGGCTCCACGGGTGACACCCGGGCACGAGGTGGTCGGCCGGGTCCAGGCGTCGGGAGAGGGCGCCGACCGCTTCGTCGTCGGCGAGCGGGTGGGAGTCGCCTGGCTGCGCCGTACGTGCGGCGTCTGCTCGGCCTGCAGGTCGGGCCGGGAGAACCTCTGCCGGAATGCGGAGTTCACCGGGTGGGACGCCCACGGCGGGTTCGCCGACTACGCGACGGTACCGGAGGGCTTCGCCTACCGACTGCCGGACGCGTTCGACGACATCGCTGCGGCGCCGCTGCTGTGCTCGGGGATCATCGGCTACCGCGCCCTCGTCCGCGCGCATGTGCCTCCCGGTGGGCGGCTCGGCATCTACGGCTTCGGCGCCAGCGCCCACCTCACCGCTCAGCTCGCGATCGGTCTCGGTATGGAGGTCCACGTCCTGACCCGGGGCGGGACCGCCGGGCAGCTCGCCCGGGAGCTCGGTGCGGCGTCGGTGGGCCCCGCCGACGGGATGCCCCCCGTGCCCCTCGACGGGTCCATCATGTTCGCGCCCGTCGGTCACCTCGTTCCGCCGGCCATGGCCGCGCTCGAGCAGGGTGGGACGCTCGCGGTGGCCGGGATCCACCTCACCGACGTCCCGCAGATGAGCTACCAGGAGCACCTGTTCCGGGAGAAGGCGCTCACCACGGTGACCGCGAACACCCGGACCGACGGCGAGGAGTTCCTCCGCCTGGCCGCCCGGCTCGGGGTGCGCCCGAGGACCCGGACCTATCGCTTCGACGAGGCGGACGGCGCGATCGACGACGTCGACCGGGGCACCATCGAGGGCGCAGGCGTCCTCCAGGTGTCCGGCGGCTGACCTGGGTGATGCGCCTCAGCCCAGGAACTTCTGGAACCAGTCACGGGCGAGGCCGGCTGCCTCCGAAAGGGTGCCCGGTTCCTCGAACAAGTGGGTGGCGCCCGGGACGACGGCCAGGTCGGCCCCCGGCATCCGGTCGAGCGCCCAGCGGTTGAGCTCGATCACCTGGGTGTCGTTCCGCCGACGATCAGCAGGGTCGGGGCGCTCACCTCGCGCAGCCGCTCGCCGAGCAGGTCGGGCCGTCCTCCGCGTGACACCACGGCGGACACGTCCAGGATTCCGACGAGGGACGCCGCCAGTGCGGCGGCGGCGCCGGTGGATGCTCCGAAGAGGCCGAGGGGCAGGCCGCTCGAGTCCGCGATGGGTGCGCAGCCAGGCTGCGGTCTCGGCCAGTCGGGTGCCCAGCAGCTCGATGTCGAAGACGTTGGACCTGTCCCGAGCCTCCGCTTCGGTGAGCAGGTCGAACAGGAAGGTCGCGAGGCCGGCGCCGTTGAGGACCTGTGCGACGTACTCGTTGCGCGGGCTCAGTCTGCTGCTCCCACTGCCGTGCGCGAACACCACCAGCCCGGTCGCTCGTTCGGGGATCGGTCAGCCTTCCCTCGAGCCGGGCATCGACCCAGGACGACCGTGAGCTCCGTCGAGCCGGCGAGCGGAGCGCCTCCGCCGGCGTCGCGGCGTTCAACACCTCGACGACCTCCTGGTCGGACACCTGCCGGAAGTCCGCGTAGGCCTGTCCCACGGCGAAGAAGGCGTCCGGGATCTCCAGGCAGATCACGTCGTCGGCCACGTCGCGCAGCTGCTCCAGCCGGTCGCGCGACCCGACAGGGACGGCCAGGACGATCCGGCGTGCTCCGCGCTGCGCGCGCGATCTGGCAGGCGGCGCGAGCCGTCGCCCCGGTCGCAATGCCGTCGTCGACGACGACGGCGGTGCGCGCCTGCAGCGGACGGGCTCGCGAGCGTGCACGGAAGATGGCGACCCGGTGCTCCAGCACCTGGCGCTCCGCCTGCTCGACCGCGTCGATCACGTCGGGGTCACCCCGGACTGCTCCACCACCTCATCGTTGAGGACCCGTGTTCCCTCCTCACCGATTGCGCCCATGGCCAGCTCCGGCTGGCGGGGGAGGCCCAGCTTGCGGACTACCGCGACGTCGAGGGGGGCGCCCAGGGCGCGAGCCACCTCGGCGGCGACAGGAACGCCTCCTCGGGGGAGGCCGAGGACCACCGGGTCCTCGGAGGCGAACGAGGCCAGTGCGCGGGCCAGACGTCGGCCGGCCTCGACACGGTTGCGGAACATGGTGCCTCCTCCGGTCAGGTGGCGGAGAGGAACGCGATGCAGGTGGCCTTGGTGGCCAGGGCGTCGTAGTCGGACTCCTCGATCCGGCGTCCGGACGTCTTGGTGAGCTGTTCGACGAAGGTGAGGAAGTCGAGGGAGTCCAGCTCCAGCTCGTCGCGGATCACGGCGTCGTCGGCCAAGTCCTCGACGGCGATGTCGGGGGCGATCCGGTGGAGGACCTGGGTGATGGCCTCGCGGGCTTCTTCGGGGTTCATAGCTCCTCCGGTTGGTTCAGATGGTGGGCGATGCGGTCCAGGAATCGAGATCCCGTGAAGCCGTCGCTGGCTCGGTGGTCCGCGGCCAGGGTCAGGTCCACGACCTGGCGAGGCTCGATCCGCCCGTCGACGACCCACGGCCGTACGGCGGGGCGGCCGATGCCGACCAGGGCGACCTGCGGCGGGTAGATCACGCCGTGCACCAGGTCCACCCCCTGCTCGCCGAGGTTGGTGACGGTGATCGTGCCGTCGGTCAGCTCGCTGCCGCGCAGCCGTCCTGCCCGGGCTCGTTGGGTCAGGTCCTTCACCGCCGCCATCAGGTCGGTCAGGCCGAGGGCCGCCGCGTCATGAATGCACGGGGTGACCAGCCCGCCGCCACGGAGAGAGATAGCCATCCCCAGGTTCACCGTGTCGGCGGGCTGGAGACTGTGGTCGATCCAGTACCCGTTGAGTGTCGGCGTCTCGGCCGCGGCGAGCGCGGTGGCCTTGAGCAGAAGGGCCGCCGGCAGGAGTCGCTCGGCAACCGAGAGCTCCAGGTTACGCGCCCGCATCCAGACCAGCGGAGCCTCGATGTCGGTCGTCAGCGCCAGGTAGTAGTGCGGAATCTCGCGCTTCGACCGGCCCATCAGCTTCGCGATCGCGCTGCGCATCTGCTCGTTACGGGACTGGACCGCGGGCTCCTCTGCCTCGATCGCGGGCGACCGGTCGGCGGCAGCCCGGACGTCGGCCTCGTGGACGGTCCGGCCCAGCTCCTGGGCGAGTGCCTCGATGTCCACGCCAAGCTCGGTTGCCAGCCGGCGCGCGAGGGGGCTGATCCGGACCCCGCCCCGGGTGGGTGCGGCCGGGGCGGGGCCGGAAACCTCGACGGATTCGGAGACTTCGACCGTCTCCGACTCGGCGGTCGGCTCGGTCGGGGGGGTGGGCCCGGCGACCTCCCCCTCGTCGAGGTCGATGGTCGCGATCGGCGTGCCGACCGGGACGGTGGTGCCCGGCTCGACGAGCAGGCTCCTCACCACCCCGGCGTGGAACGTCTCGATCTCGACCGCGCTCTTGGCGGTGTCCACCACCGCGACGATCTCACCTTTGGTGACCACGTCCCCGGGCTTGACCAGCCACTCGAGCAGGGTGCCCTCGTCCATGTCGGCGCCGAGGGACGGCATGGTGAAGTCGGACATGGTCAGCTCCGGGTGCGATGGACGGCGGCGATGACGTCGGCGACCTGGGGCAGCGCTGCCTCCTCCAGGTGCTGGGCGTAGGGGATGGGTACCTCTGCGGTGCAGACGCGCTCCACCGGAGCGTCCAGGTCGTACATCGCCTGCTCGCCGATGCGGGCCGCGATCTCGGCGGACAGTCCTCCGCTGCGCCAGCCTTCATCGACGATCACCGCGCGGTGGGTCTTGCGCACCGAGCCGAGGATGCACGCGTCGTCGAGCGGGCGCAGCGTCCGGAGGTCGATCACCTCGGCGGAGATGCCCTCCGCGGCGAGCAGCTCCGCGGCGTCCCTCGTCTTGGCCAGCGTGCCGCCGTACGCGATGAGCGTGACGTCGTCACCGGAGCGGCGGATCGCAGCCGTGTCGAGGTCGACCGGCCCGGCGTCGGCCGGGAGTGTCCCCTTCAGGTTGTAGAGGGAGGAGTGCTCGAACATCAGCACCGGGTCGGGCGTGGCCAGCGCGGTGGCGAGCATGCCGCGGGCGTCCTCGAGGGTCGCCGGCGTCACGACACGGATGCCGGGGATGTGGGCGTACCACCCCTCCAGGCTGTGGGAGTGCTGGGCGGCGAGCTGCCTGCCGGCGCCGGTCGTCATCCGGATCACCAGCGGCACGTTGTACTGGCCGCCGGACATGTGCAGCAGCGAGGCGGCGGTGTTCATGATCTGGTCGAGGGCGAGCAGGCTGAAGTTGACCGTCATCACCTCGACGATCGGCAGCATGCCGTTGACCGCTGCCCCGATGCCGGCGCCGACGAAGGCCGACTCCGACAGCGGGGTGTCGCGGATCCGCTCCGGACCGAACTCCTCGAGCAGTCCCAGGCTGACGCCGAAGCAGCCCCCGTAGCTGCCGACGTCCTCGCCCATCAGAAAGACCCGGGGGTCGCGCGTCATCGCCTCGCGGATCGCCTCGCGCATCGCCTCGCGGTACGTCGTCTCGACGACCCCGGCCTCGGTCGGCGTCTCGGTCACGGTCATGACGACACCTCCTCGGTCATGACGAAGCGGGTCAGCTGGTCGATCGGCTCCAGGGGCGCAGCGTCGGCGAAGTCGATCGCCCGCCTGATGATCTCGGCCACGTCGGCCTCGAGGTCGGTCAGGTCGTCCTGGGCCAGCTGGGCGTCCTTGCGCATCCGGTCCTCGAGGGTGCGGATCGGCCCGCGATCGCGCCAGCTCTGGATCTCCTCCTTGGTGCGGTAGCGGTCCGCGTCGTACATCGAGTGCGCGCGGAAGCGATAGGTGCGCATCTCCAGGAACTGAGGCCCCTTCCCGGCGCGCGCCGCGTCGACGGCCTCCCGGGCGGCGACCTCCACCGCCTCGACGTCCATGCCGTCGACTGCTCGGGAGGGCAACCCGTACGACGCAACCCTGGCAGCCAGATCGGTGGCCCCGTGCTCCTTGGCGAGTGCCGTGCCCATGGCGTACCGGTTGTTCTCGCAGACGAAGACCACCGGCAGGTGCCACAGGACCGCGAGGTTCATGGCTTCGTGGAACTCGCCCTCGGCCACGGCGCCTTCTCCGAAGAAGCAGGCGGTCACATGTGGGCGGCGCTGCAGCAGGTCGGCCAGAGCGATGCCGACGGCGAGCGGCAAGCCGCCGCCGACGATCGCGTTGCCGCCGAGCAGCCGGTGCTCCTTGTCGAACAGGTGCATCGACCCACCCCGGCCACGACTGCAGCCGGTCTCCCGGCCGAACATCTCGGCCAGGATCGCGTCCGGGGAGACCCCGCGGGCGAGCGCGTGGCCGTGCTCGCGGTAGGTCGCGACCACGGTGTCCTCGGGCTTCAATGTGCCCATCACGCCGGTGGCCACGGCCTCCTCTCCGACGTACAGGTGGAGGAACCCGCGGATCTTGCTGGCGCTGTAGAGCTCGGCGCAGGCCTCCTCGAAGCGCCGGATCAGCAGCATGGTGCGGAGCAGGTCGAGTCGGTGACGCCGGGTCGTCGTGGACCCGGCCCGGGTGAGCTCGGCTGTGGTCATAGCGGGTTCTCCAGTGTCGACACATCGCCCTCGGGCAGTCCTAGCTCGCGGGCCTTGAGCAGCCGGCGCATCACCTTGCCGCTGCTGGTGTGCGGCAGGTGCTGGTCGAAGGTGATCTCCTTGGGTGCCATGGCACCCAGGCGGCGGCGGCCGAAGGCGAGCAGCTCCAGCTGGAGGCTCTCGGTCGGCTCGTAGCCGGGCTTGAGGGTGACGAAGGCCTTCACCAGCGCACCGGCGAGTCGGATCGGGCTTGCCGATCACGCCGACCTCGACGACGGCCGGGTGCTCCATCAGCACGGTCTCGACCTCGAACGGGCCGATCAGGTGGCCGGCGGACTTGATCACGTCGTCGGCGCGGCCGACGAACCAGAAGTAGCCGTCCTCGTCGACCCGGGCGAGGTCTCCGCTGAGGTACCACCCGCCACGGAAGCACTTCTGGTAGCGCTCCTCCTGGCCCAGGTAGCCGCGGAACATCGACGGCCAGCCGGGCCGCAGCGCGATCTCCCCGATGGCGCCGGTCGCGGCGAGCGCCACCTCGCCGTTCTCGTCGACGGCTGCGCGGCCGTCCTCGCCGCGGACCAGGACTGCCGCCTCGATGCCGGGCATCGGCCGGCCCATCGAGCCCGGACGGATCTGCATGCCGTGGTAGTTGCTGATCATGATCGCGCCGGTCTCGGTCTGCCACCAGTTGTCGTGGATGTCCAGGCCGAACGCCTCGCGGCCCCACACCACGACCTCGGGGTTGAGTGCCTCGCCGACGCTCGCGATGTGTCGCAGCGACGACAGGTTGAACTCGTGGGCCAGCTCCGTCCCGGACTTCATCAGCATCCGCAGCGCCGTGGGCGCGGTGTACCAGACCTCGACCTTCTGCTCTTCGATGATGCGGTACCACGCCTTGGAGTCGAACTCTCCGGCGTAGGTGACGAGGGTGGCGCCGTGGGTCAGCGGCGCGATGATGCCGTACGACGTCCCGGTCACCCAGCCGGGGTCGGCGGTGCACCAGAAGATGGTGCCCGGGCCGAGGTCGAGAGCGAACCGTGACGTGGCGTGGTGCGCCACCACCGCTTCGTGGACGTGGATCGCGCCCTTCGGCTTGCCGGTGGTGCCGCTGGTGAAGTGCAGGAGCGCCATGTTCTCCGGGTCGGTGTGCTCGATGCTGAAGTACACCGGGGACGCCTCCATCAGTGAGTGGAGGTCGCGAGTGCCTTCCACCTCGCCACGGTCGGTGAGCAGCACATGCCTCAGATCCGGCAGCTCGTGGCGGATCTTGGTGATCTTGCGCCGGTACAGCTCCGGTGTCGTCACCAGGACCCGGGCCTGGCTGATCTGCATCCGGTCCCGGATCGGCTCCGGGCCGAACGAGGAGAAGAGCGGCGACAAGACGGCGCCGCGCTTGAGCGTGCCGATGGCCGCGACGTACTGATCCGGCGTGCGGCCCAGGAGCGTCATCACCCGGTCTCCACGCCGCACGCCGAGGTCGGTGAGGACGTTCGCGAATCGGTTGGTCGCCTCGGCCAACTCGGCATACGTCGTCTCTGTCACCGTCCCGTCGGAGGCGATGCTGCGCAGGGCGACCCGGTCGCCCATGCCTCGGGCGACATGGCGGTCCACCGCCTCCCAGGCGATGTTCAGGCCGCCGTTGGGCAGTCCGTCGATGTCCCTGCGGGCCTCGGCCCAACTGAATCGGTCGCGGACCGATGCATAGTCGAACTCTCGGCTGGCCGGGTGCGGTCGTGAGATGACGTCGGGCATGGTCACCATCCCCTTCGTGGTGCCCCGTCATCTCCAGTCTCTGCGGGCGGGGGCGGGCGGACAGGAGGAGAAGGTCCCGGTCGGGGGATATTCGGCCCGAGCCGGGCCGACTAGGGGTGAGCCGAGGTGCCGCCCACCGGAAGGCTGATGTCGAACTGGGCTCCGGCGCCGGGACGGTTGCTCACCCAGATGGTTCCTCCGTGCCGCTCGACCACCCGGCGGCAGATCGCCAGGCCGATCCCGGATCCCGGCGATCCCTCGGTGTTCTCGCCGCGGTGAAACATGTCGAACACCCGGCCGACGTCGGCCTCGGGGATGCCGTCGCCGTTGTCCTGGACGGTGAGCTCCACGAGGCCGCCCGGCCGTGACCGAGCGGTCACGGTGACCTGCGGGTCGCGGTCGGCGGGGACGTACTTGAAGGAGTTGGAGATCAGGTTGGTGAACAGCTGCCTGATCAGCACCACGTCGCCGCTGATGTCGGGAAGGGCGGTCACGGTGACCGTCCCCGGGCGGGTCGACGCCCCGACCACCTCGTCGGCGACCTCACGGACCAGCGCGCCGAGCGACACCGTCGCGCGGCGCCTCTGTGAGCTCGACACCTGTGACAGGGCGAGCAGGTCGTTGATCAGCTCGCCCCCGCGACGGGTCGACTCCAGGATGCGGTTGGCCCACTCGGTGGTGGAATCGTGGTGGCCCTCGGCGGCCTGCTGCACGATGAGCTCCGCGGTGAGGGTGATCGCGACGAGCGGCGAGCGGAGGTCGTGGGCGGCGACCGCGGCGAACTCCTCGAGCTCGCGGTTTGCCTGCAGCAACTCTGCCTGCGCCCTCTTGCGCTCGGTGACGTCGCGGATGAAGGCGTGGAAGTGGGTTCCCTCCTGGTCGTCGATCGGCCAGACCCTCACCTCGACGTCGACGAGGCTACGGTCCTTGCGCATCCCGACGAGCTCCACCGGCCTGCCCATGATGGTCATCTCGCCTGTCGACAGGTAGCGCGCGACACCGGCCCGGTGAGCGCCCCGCTGGTCCTCGGGGACGATCAGCGTGTCGAGCGGCGAGTCGACCGCCTCGTCGTGGGTCCAGCCGAACATCTCGGTGGCCGCGATGTTCCACTCGGTCACCCGACCCGAGGTGTCGATGGCGACGTAGGGGTCGATCGAGGAGTCGAGGACCTGTTGGAGCCGCTGCTGGCTGGCATCGAGCCGTCGGGCCAGGGAGTCCCGCTCGGACAGTGCCCGGCGCACGCGCTCCATCACGTGCTCGGCGCCGAGACGGCGCATGTCGAGGTCGTGGAAGCGGGAGGACTGGGTCCAGACGATGACGCCCCCGATGAACACGACGATCCCGGTTCCGAGGCCCAGCCCCAGGCCTCGTGACGTGATCCCCGACCGCGACAGCGTGTACCCCAGGAGCATGGCCCCGTCGAGGCCTGCGACGGCCAGCGGCAGGTTGCGTCGCAGGTTCCGGCTGCTCTCGTCGTTCGCCATGCCCAGGGCGACGAAACCCGTGCCGGCGGTCTGCATCAGGGCCGAGAGGGCGAGGGCCGCCAGCGTGGGGGGAGCGAGGATCGACATCTCCCCGATCACGCTGAGCTCGGCAAGCGCGCGGGGGTCGAACACGATGGCGTTCGTCAGGATGATGCCCAGTCCGAGAGGCACGAGTGCGAGCCGTTGGGCCAGGATCTCCCGCCCCGCGTGCACGGCTGCCAGGGCGAGGGCGAGCACCGCCAGGCAGAGCATGAGCAGGACCGGCGTCGCGTCCTGGAGGGTATCGGTCGGTGACGTGTCCGACGTGGTGCCGACGACCTCCCGCAGTCCGGAGAGCAGGGCCAGCAGCAGGACTCCCGAGATCAGGGTGAGGCGCCACCGGGCGACGTCGGGTCGCAGTGCGAGGGCGCAGCCGAGCAACGCCAGGCCCAGCGAGCTCGCGAGGGGGAAGGGGCCCACGATGTCAGGGACTCGACCGACCACCGGCCCGCCCAGGAGCGCGTCCAGGCACGCCAGCGCCCAGAGGGTCCCGACCACCCCGGCGATGGTGCGACCCCATCGCGCAGCGTCCCGCACCCGGCCCGGGTCGGGAGTGCTCAGCAGCGCGCTGTGTTCGATGGCGGCGCTGAGCTCGGGGTCCTGAGGTCCCTCGGTCATCGGGCCTGGCCGACCTCCCTCACCGGCAGGTGTGGCGCCGGAGCAGATGGACCCTGCGGACGTGCCGCTGGTCGCGGCCGTGTCCGTTCCTGCGCGGTCACAGGGCGTTGATGGTCACCGACAGCCCACCCGTGTTGTCGCTGTAGTCGTTCGGGTCCCACACCTGCAGGCTCAGCTCGCCGTTGTGGCTCGCCGTCACCTTGGTCGTGTAGGTGTGGGTATCGGTGTCACAGGTGCCACTGGGCTGGCCGGGCGGGTGCAGGTCGAGCTTGGTCCCGTCCAGGTAGAGGTCGAGGTGGTCGTCCGCCGGGGCCGTCAGGTTCTGGGTGTGGGTGTACTCCCAGGTGCCGTCCCAATTGACGCAGACCGCGTCGAACGGCGTGCTTGCGTCGGTGGCCTTCCCGGTCACGGTGACCTTGTACTGCTGGCCGGCCACGAACCCGCCCTTGGTCAGCACTCCTCCGGAGGCCTTGGCCGGCACCGTCAGCGTCTCGGTGGTCAGTGGCTTCGCGGAGGGACCGTCGGTCGTGGGCGGCGTGGGCTCCGGGTTGACGACCGGCGTCGGGGTCCGGTCGATCTCGGGGATCAGGTCGGGCTGCACGATGTGCACCGAGATCGTGCCGGCGTCGAACTGCGGCAGCGACCCGAGCATGCTCAACGTCAGGTAGTCGTTGGTCGCCGGGGTGTACTCCAGCGTGAACGAGTGGGTCACCGGGTCGCACGACCAGGTGGAGTAGGTGCCGGTCGTCCAGTCGTAGGTAGGGACGAACCACGACGAGGCGAGCTGGCCGTCGATCGCGAGACCGTAGCCGTCGTCGACGGTGATCGGCGTCCAGTCCTGTGCGGTCTCGTCCCACCGGCAGACCGGGTCCGCGACGGCACTGCCGGTGCCGGTCCGGTACAGGCCCTGGACGTAGATCGTGTAGGTCTCGTTCTTGCTGAGCTTGAACGGCGAGGTGACCGTCGAGCCGTCGAGCGGGACGTCGAAGCCGTAGTACGCGGTGTCGTTCGGGTCGAGCTGCTTGGTTCCCGGGATCATCACGGGTAGCGCGTTGACGTGGTGGAAGCGGTACCAGCTGGTCTGGCCCCAACCGCCGCCCCGGGTCAGCGAGATGTGCATGTGGTTCTTGTGCCGGTTCGTCCGCGAGCAGGTGGACAGCGACGTGCAGGCGCTGTTCAGGTAGTCGCGCGGCCGGAAGTCGTAGTACGACGAGTAGATCTTGTCGTTCCAGATGATGTACATGATCCCCATGCGCCGGGCGAGGGCGAACGGGTTGCCGTCCTTGTCGGTGGCGAAGATCTTGTTCAGGAAGGCCTTGGCGGCGTGCCGCTGCTTCTTGTGGCGGACGTCGACGCCCCAGTCGAAGGCTCGTCCTTCCTTGTGCTCGCTGATCCCCGGTCCGCACGGGACGCTGATGCCGAGCGACCGCGAGACCGGGTACTTGTGCAGCAGCCACCGCGCCAGCTTCTTCATACCGGGCTTGGGCTTCGGAGCGCACGTCGACTGCGGCTCGTAGCTGCCGAAGCTGTCGATCGGCATCGCAACGAGAGACTCGCGGGCCGATGCGGGCGCGCCGAGCAGGGTGATCGTCCCGGACACCAGGGCGATGGTGACCAGGACACGAACGAGAGCGCGGGGGGGCGCGGGGGTGGTCATGCGTATGTCCCAACGTGGTCGGCTGCAGATCCGATCGGCAGGGTTGTCTCCCAATTGGAGGGTAGGAAGGAAAGCCGTACGGCGCAGGAGAATCCGGATACTGCCGTCGCAACCCACCCGGACCGGACGTCCCGCGCTCGCACCCTGGGCCGGGGAGATGCATGATGGGCGTTGCACTCTGGGCTGGAGGTGACGATGACGACCGACGTGGAGACGCCCGACCGGGCCCACGCGGAACTCCTGGCGGGCTTCGCCGAGACCATCGAGCACAACCACCGGATCGAGCCGCGCGACTGGATGCCCGACGACTACCGCGCCACGTTGGTCCGGCAGATCGCGCAGCACGCGCACTCGGAGATCATCGGCATGCAACCGGAGGGCAACTGGATCACCCGGGCTCCGAGCCTTCGCCGCAAGGCGATCCTGTTGGCCAAGGTGCAGGACGAGGCGGGTCACGGGCTCTACCTCTACTCGGCGTGCGAGACGCTCGGGGTGGGTCGCGCCGAGCTGACCGAGATGCTGCTGTCCGGCAAGCAGAAGTACTCGTCGATCTTCAACTACCCGACGCTGACCTACGCCGACGTCGGCACGATCGGCTGGCTGGTGGACGGGGCCGCGATCACCAACCAGGTCCCGCTGTGCCGGGTCTCCTTCGGCCCGTACGGCAGGGCGATGATCCGGGTCTGCAAGGAGGAGTCCTTCCACCAGCGGCAGGGGTACGAGCTGCTGATGACGATGATGAGCGGCACCGCGGCGCAGCGGGAGATGGTGCAGGAGTCGGTCAACCGCTTCTGGTGGCCGTCGCTGATGATGTTCGGGCCGCCGGACGCCGACTCCCCGCACACCGAGCGCTCGATGCGTTGGGGGATCAAGCGGCACACCAACGACGAGCTCCGGCAGAAGTTCGTCGACATGACCGTCCCCCAGGCCGAGAAGCTCGGAGTGACCCTGCCGGACCCCGAGATCCGCTGGAACGAGGAGCGCGGACACCACGACTTCGGGACGCCGGACTGGTCGGAGTTCACCCAGGTGATCAAGGGGAATGGGCCGTGCAACGCGCAGCGGCTGGCCCATCGGCAGCGGGCCTACGACGAGGGTGCGTGGGTGCGTGAGGCCGCGAGCGCCTTCGCCGCCCGGCAGCAGAGCGAGCAGGTGAGTGCATGAGCGAGAGGCCGACGGACAGGGCCGACTGGCCGCTCTACGAGGTCTTCATCCGGGGCAAGCGCGGGCTGAACCACGTCCACGTCGGGTCACTGCACGCGCCCGACGACGACATGGCGCTGCTGCACGCCCGCGACGTCTACACCCGTCGCAACGAAGGCGTCAGCATCTGGGTGGTGCGCAGCGAGCTGATCGCGGCGTCGAGCCCGGACGAGAAGGACCCGTTCTTCGCGCCGTCCGGCGACAAGGTCTACCGGCACCCGACCTTCTACGACATCCCCGACGACGTCCCCCACATCTGAGACAGGACAGGCGACGACGTATGGGTGATGAGGGCATCTTCGACGCGCTGGTCTCGGCAGAGGACGAGCACTGGGCGTTCGGCACCGGGTTCGAGGACCCGTTCGCCGGGCTCGACCTCACCGTGCCCGACGGCATCGACGGCGCGGACCTGGCGACCTACTGCCTGATGCTGGGCGACGACGCCCTGGTGTGGGGGCACCGGCTGTCGGAGTGGTGCAGCAACGCCCCGGACCTGGAGGACGACATCGCGCTGGCCAACGTCGCGCTCGACCTGATCGGCCAGGGGCGGCTCCTCCTCATGCGCGCGGCGGCGGCCGACCCCGACCGTCGTGCCGCACCCGGCCGAGGACTCGCCGGCAGCGCCCGAGGACCTGCTTGCCTTCTTCCGCGAGGCAGCGGAGTTCCGCAACGTCCGCCTGGCCGAGCTTCCCAACGGCGACTTCGGCCAGACCGTGGCGCTGATGCTGCTGCTTTCGACCTGGCGCGCGGCAACCCTGCGCCGGCTCAAGCACAGCGCCGACCCGGTACTGGCCGCGATCGCCGCCAAGGGGCTCAAGGAGGCCCGCTACCACCAGGAGTACGCCGCGCAGTGGTTCGTCACCCTCGCCCTCGGCACCGACGAGTCGCGACGCCGGCTGGCCGACGGCTACGCGGCGCTGTTGCCCTTCACCGGCGAGCTGTTCTGCACCCATCCGGTCGAGACCCGGCTCGGGGACGCCGCGGTGAAGGCCGGCGAGACTCGTGACGAGGTGGCCGCGGTCCTCGACGCCGTCTTCGCCGACGGCACCTTGGACCGCCCCGACTGGCAGACCACCACCGGGGCCGCCGGGCGCGACGGGACTCACACCGAAGCACTGAGCCGGATGCTGGCCGAGATGCAGTCGGTGGCGCGGGCCCACCCGATGGGGGCCTGGTGACCGGCACCCTCACGACCACGGCCCACGAGATCGCGGCGGCCGTCGTCGACCCCGAGATGCCGTTCCTCACCCTGGAGGATCTCGGCGTGCTGCGCGGGGTCGAGGCCGGCGAGGACCGGGAGGTCCGGGTGACCATCACCCCGACGTACACCGGGTGCCCGGCTCTGACCACGATGCGCGACGACCTGGTCCGCCGGCTCGCCGCGGCCGGGTTCGACCCGGTCGAGGTGGTGGTGTCCCTCGACCCGCCCTGGTCCAGCGACGACATCACCGAGCGCGGGCGCGAGGCCCTGCGCGAGCACGGCTTCTCCCCGCCGGGCCCGGCCGGTGGCCCCGTGCCCGTGACCCTGATCAGGAAGCCCCGGGTGCTGACGTGCCCGCGTTGCGGGGAGGGCCCGGCTCAGCTGGTCTCGGAGTTCGGCTCCACGTCCTGCAAGGCCCTCTATCGTTGCCCGTCGTGCCTCGAGCCGTTCGAGCACGTCAAGGAGCTGTGATGACGACGGAGTTCCACCCGCTGACCGTGGCGCGGGTCGACCGGCTGTGCGACGACGCCGTCGCGGTCACCTTCGAGATCCCGGACTCCCTCGCCGACCACTACGCCTTCCACGCCGGGCAGGCAGTCCTCGTCCGGCGGGTCGTGGACGGCGTCGAGCACCGGCGTCACTACTCGATCTGCGCCGCCCCCGGGGACCCGATCCGCATCGGCGTGCGCGCGATCCCCGACGGCGTCGTCTCCGACTGGCTGGTCGACGAGGTCGTGCCCGGCGACAAGGTCGAGGTCCAGGTGCCCACCGGGAAGTTCGGCATGCAGGACTTCACCCCCGAACGCCACCTGGCCGTCGTCGCCGGGTCGGGGATCACCCCGGTGCTGTCGATCATGCAGGCCGCCCTCGCCGTGCCGGGGAGCTCGTTCACGCTCCTCTACGGCAACCGCACCCACAACACGGTGATGTTCGTCGACGAGCTGGCCGACCTGAAGGACCTCCACGGTCCGAGGCTCGAGGTCTTCCACGTGCTGTCGCGGGAGCCGCGAGACGTCGAGCTCTTCTCCGGCCGACTCGACCCGGACCGGCTCAGCACGATGTTCGACGAGCTGGTCGACCTCGGCTCCACCGACCACGTCTGGCTCTGCGGGCCGTTCGACCTGATCCAGGGCGCCCGCGCCGTCCTCGACGAGCACGACTACCCCGAGGACCGGATCCACTTCGAGCTCTTCTACGTCGACGAGCCTCCCCCGCTCCTCGAGCGCAAGGTCCCCGAGACCGGCGAGACCTGCACCGTCACCCTCACTCTCGACGGAAGGTCGGCCACGCTCCAGGTCCCGTACGACGAGCCGCTGCTCGACGCCCTGCAGCACCAGCGCGCCGACCTGCCGTTCGCCTGCAAGGGCGGCGTCTGCGGCACCTGCCGTGCGAAGGTCGTCGACGGCACGGTGGAGATGACCCGCAACTACGCGCTCGACCCGTCCGAGGTCGACAACGGCTTCGTGCTGACCTGCCAGTCCTACCCGGTCACCGCCGAGGTCACTCTCGACTACGACGCTTGAGCTGTCAGCGCGCGTGTTCGCCCTCCGCCGACGCCCCCGAGACACCGGCCACCACGGAGTCGAGGAGGATGTCGACGCCGGTCAGGAACACGTCGCGGTCGGACAGGGCCAGCAACTCCGGGAGCACCGCTGCCAAGGCTGGGAGCCGGGCCACGTCGACGGCGCGGACCTCACCGATCCAGGTGGCACTGGCCCCCCCCTCGCCGCTCAGCCGATGCCGGGACCGCGCGGCGGCTGCGCCCAGCACGAAGCTGGAGTAGGCCGCGTAGAAGCGCACTGCCTGCCGCTTGTCCAGCCCGGCCCGTTCCAGCTGGGTGAGGATCCAGTTGATGGCGTCCAGCTCACCGGGGCCCCCGGTGGTGATGGACGTGGCCTCCACACCGGCCCAGGGGTGGGCGGCGAGCACCTCGATGATCGAGTTCGCGCCGTCACGCAGCTGGTCCCGCCACGGGGCCTCATGGTCGATCTGGGCCTGGGCGACGGTGATGAGTCGGTCCAGCACCCCCTGCATCAGCTCTTCCCTGTCTCGGAAATGCCGGTAGACCGCCGTCGGGTCGGTGCCCAGCGCCTTGCCCAGACTTCGGAAGGTGATCGCCGCCCCCGTGGCAGCCAGGTCGATCGCGGCGGTGATGATGATCTCGCGATCCAAGGGGGGTCGCCGGCGGCTGTTCTTGGCCTGCGCACCGCTCATGCGGCTCGGACCTCCGGCTCTGGCATGGTTCGCTCCTCCCGCGACTAGAGGGATCCTAGTCAGCAATCAACATCGTTGACAACAACGTTAGTCAGGTCATAGCGTCTCCGGGAGCCTGGTCGGGGGCCGCGCGGCTGCGCGCCGCTCTCCCACGATCTCCTACGACCTGACGGGACACATCATGCTCGCAGACCTGGTGTTCTCCGGCGGACCGGTGTACCTGGGGAACCCCGCCCGCAGCCGCGCCACGGCCGTCGCCGTCACCGGTGAGCGCATCGTCGCGGTCGGGCACGCAGAGGTCGCGGACCTCGTCGGCCCGGGCACCGAGGTGGTCGACCTCGGCGGCCGGCTCCTCGTCCCGGGGTTCCAGGACGCCCATGTCCACCCGGTCGGCGGTGGGGTGGAGATGGGGACGTGCGACCTCACCGCCGCGGTCTCGCAGCAGGACTGCCTGGACCGGGTCGCGAGCTATGCCGCCGAGCACCCTCGACGCCGCCTGGATCACCGGCGGCGGCTGGTCGATGGACAGCTTCCCCGGAGGCACCCCCGACCGCACCCTCCTCGACCGGGTCGTGCCAGACCGCCCGGTGTTCCTGCCCAACCGCGACCATCACGGCGCCTGGGTGAACACCCGAGCCCTGGAGATCGCCGGGATCGACGCCTCGACCCCGGACCCGTCCGATGGCCGGATCGAGCGCGACGCCGATGGCCACCCGACCGGAATGCTCCAGGAGGGGGCCATGGGGCTGGTCGGCGCCCTCGTCCCGCCGACCACGGAGGCGGAGCTCATCGCGGGGCTGTTGCGCGCGCAGGAGCTGCTGCACTCCCTGGGGATCACCGCCTGGCAAGACGCCATGCTCGGCTCGCGGGGTCCGCTCGGTGACGTGGTCATGGCCTACCGGGCGGTGCAGAGCCAGGGCCGGCTCACCGGCCGTGTGGTCGGCGCCCTGTGGTGGGAGCGGGACCAGGGCCTCGAGCAGGTCGACCGCCTGCTGGCCCTCCGCGAGGAGCTCACCGGCGGACGCCTTGCCGCGACCAGCGTGAAGATCATGCAGGACGGCGTTGCCGAGAACCACACCGCCGCCATGCTCAGCCCGTACCTCCGAGGGTGTGGGTGCGCCGCTGGTGGCAGCCACGACGGACTCTCCTTCATCGACCCGGAGCTGTTGAAGGAGTACGTCACCGTGCTCGACGGCCACGGCTTCCAGGTGCACTTCCACGCCCTCGGCGACCGCGCGGTCCGGGAGGCGCTCGACGCGATCGAGGCTGCCCGCGTCGCCCATGGCAGGAACGACACGCGTCCGCACCTGGCGCACCTGCAGGTGGTCCACCCCGACGACATCGGCCGCTTCCGGACGCTGGGCGTCACCGCCAACATCCAGCCGCTGTGGGCCGCACACGAGCCCCAGATGGACGAGCTGACGATCCCGTTCCTCGGACCTGAGCGCTCGGCCTGGCAGTACCCCTTCGGTGACCTGCTCCGGGCAGGAGCAACGCTGGCCGGAGGAAGCGACTGGCCGGTGAGCAGCCCCGATCCCCTCCTCGGCATCCACGTGGCGGTCAACCGGGTCAGCGTCGAGCACCCTGCTCCGGCGTTCTACCCCGAACAGCGTCTCGACCTGGGCAGCGCACTGACCGCGTACACGGCCGGCTCGGCGTACGTGAACCACCTCGACGACACCGGAACGATCGGCGTGGGCAACCTGGCCGATCTCGTCGTCCTCGACCGGGATCCGTTCGACGGGCCCCCCGAGGACATCCGCCACACCCGGGTGGAGCAGACGTTCGTCGGCGGGCAGCGGGTGTACGCCGCACCCACCGCCTGACGCGAGCCTCCTCGGGTATCGGCCCGGAGCGTGCACGGCCTGCCCACGCCGCCCCGTCGCCTGCCTGCGAGGTCCGGCGCCCGCAGGGCAGCGCGGCCCGAAGTCGTTGGACAACAGTAATGTCAACACCATTGACAACTGCGTGGTCACCAAGTCTAGGTTCGCTCCTAATCGTCGAGCGGGAGGAACCCTCGTGACCGATCTGCACTACCTCAGCGCGACCGAGGTCCTGCGAGCCTTCCGGGCTCGCGAGCTCTCACCCGTGGAGGTCTTCGACGCCGTCGCCGCCCGCGCCGACGCGGTCGAGCCCACGATCAACTGCCTTCTCGAACGCGATCACGAGGACTTCCGGGCCGCGGCGCAGGCCGCCGAGCGACGCTACGCCGGCGCCGGCGAGCCGCCGCGGCCGCTGGAGGGTCTTCCGGTGGCCCTGAAGGAGGAGCAGCCGATTGCCGGACGGAGCCTGCGGTTCGGCTCGCTGCTCACCGAGGGCCTGGTCTCCGACGAGACCCACCCGGTCGCGGAGCGGGTCCTCGCGTCCGGCGCCCTCGTGCATGCGCGGACGACGACCCCGGAGTTCTCCTGCGCCGGGTTCACCCACAGCACCCTGTGGGGCGTCACGCGCAACCCGTGGAACCCCGACTACACCCCCGGCGGCTCCTCCGGGCGGCTCCGGGGCCGCTCTCGCCTCCGGGACGGCGTACCTGGCCAGTGGCTCCGACATCGGGGGATCGATCCGCATCCCCGCGTCCTTCTGCGGCGTCGTCGGGTTCAAGGCCCCCTACGGGCGGGTCCCGGCCCTGCCTCCCTTCAACCTCGACGTCTACTGCCACGACGGCGCGATGGGCCGCACCGTCGCGGACACTGCGCTGTTGCACAACGTGCTTCAGGGGCAGCACCCCGCCGACCACGTCTCGTTGCCGGCCCTTCCGATCCCCTCCGACCTCGGGGACGTCCGCGGGATGCGCATCGCCCTGGCTGTGACCCTCGGCGACTTCCCGGTCGAGCCGGAGGTGGAGGCCAACACCCGGGCGTTCGGGCAGGCCCTGCGCCAGGCAGGAGCGGTGGTCGAGGAGGTCACGGTGGACCTGTCCCTCGACCGGCTCACCGAGGCGGCCCTGGTGCACTACGGCTCCATCATGGGGCCGTCGATGCACGAGGAGGCCGACCCGCAGGACTCCCGGTTCATGCCGTACACCCGGCAGTTCATGTCGCTGTCCAGCGAGGCGTTCAGCCGCACCAGCGTGTACGCCGGCATGACCATCGAGTCCGAGGTCCACGCGGCGGTGGCCCGGGTCTTCGCCGACCACGAGGCACTGGTCTGCCCGACCGTCGGCGGGCTCGGGTTCCGTGCCGGCGAGGAGTATCACGACGGTATCGAGGTCGCCGGGCGTCATCTGGACCTGTACATCTTCGCTGCGCTGACCCCGGTGTTCAACATCGCAAGCCGCCACCCGGTGCTGGCCGTCCCGTCAGGAGTCGCATCCAACGGGGTGCCCACGGGAGTCCAGGTGGTGGCGCGCCCCTACGACGACGTCACCGCCTTCCACGTCGGCGCTGCGGCGGAGCGCGAGCTCGGCCTCTGGCACGACGCGGCCTGGCGCCCCGCACTGTGACCCGCCCCTCTGAGATGCACCGCCCAACCGGAAGGAATTCCATGATGTCCCGTACCCCGTCCCGTCGCCGGGCGATCCTGGGCGCCGGCGCCGTCCTCTGCGCGGTGGCAGTCTCCGCGTGCGGAGCACCTCCGCCCAGCTCGGAGTCGACCGGCTCCAGCTCCGCGGGCTCCGCCAGCTCCGCCACCTCCGACTACACCGTGCTCACCCCGAAGCCCGCCGCGGCGGCGGGCGACGTCGTGTGGGCGGTGTACCGCGAGGTCCAGACCCTGGACCCGATCCAGGCCTTCGACTACCCCGAGAACACGGTCGACCCGCTGTTGTGCGACTCGCTGCTGCGGCAGGGGCCCGACATGTCGATCACCCCCGGCCTGGCCTCGTACACCAACCCCTCCCCGACCGAGTTCGACTTCACGATCAACCCCGATGCCACGTTCTGGGACGGCTCTCCCGTCACTGCCCAGGACGCGGTGTTCAGCCTCCAGCGGGCCGCCGACCCCAAGGGCCTGGGCTACTACGCCGCGGTCTTCTCCCGGGTCAAGTCCATCACCGCGACCGGTGCCAAGACCTTCACGATCACGCTGAACGAGCCGGACTACTGGCTGCTCGGCGAGCTGTCCGCCACGCCCGGCGAGGTCCTCCAGCAGAAGTACGTCGAAAGCAAGGGCTCGGACTTCGGCACCGTCTCCGGGGGCACGATGTGCTCGGGTCCCTTCACGCTGGACTCGTGGAAGACCGGCCAGGGGGTCAAGATGGTCCCCAACCCGAACTACTGGGACAAGAGCCTGCCCACACCCCAGGTCGCCAGCCTGACCGTCATCGGCGTGCCCGACGACGCCACCCTGACCGCAGGCCTGGAGTCGGGCGCCATCGACGGTAACTACGGCGTCGGGCTCAGCACGCTCGGCCAGCTCGAGCAGGACCCGTCCGTGAACGTCTACCAGGGCGCGCCCTACGCGACGGTGGCGCTGGTCGTCAGTGCGACGAAGGGTCCGCTGGCCACCGTGGAGGGGCGGCAGGCGCTCTCCTACGCCCTCGACCGCCAGGGAATCATCGACACCGTCTTCCAGGGTGCCGGCAGCATCCCGCACGCGCTGGCAGCCAACGGCACCTGGGGCTACGAGCAGGGCCAGTTCAGCGCCGCCTACGACGCCCTCCCTGCGCTGACGCAGGACCTCGCCAAGGCCAAGAGCCTTGCTGAGCAGGCCGGCATCGTCGGGCAGACCATCACCATCGGGACCGCCTCTGGAATTCCGACCCTCAACACCGAGACACTGGCGATCAGCCAGGCCGCCCAGGCGATCGGACTCAAGGTGAAGCTGGACAACGTCAGCCCGTCGAACTACATCAACTTCTTCATCGACCCGAAGGCGTGGGGGTCGGTCGACGGGTTCATCACGGTCAACTACGGCGACTTCGCCGACCCGGCCGCGCTGTACAGCAGTCTGGCGCTGCCCGACGGCTCGCAGAACTTCTCCGGCTGGACCAACGCGGACGTGACCAAGGACATGGACGCCGCGCGCAGTGAGAGCGACCCGGCCAAGCGCGCTGCCGACGTCATCGCTGCGCAGAAGATCATCACCGACCAGCTGCCCTGGATCCCGCTGGTGGCGCCCAACAACGTCCTGGTGATGAACAAGTCCGTGACCGGTCCGCCCGCGACGTTCTCGTACATGTTCGGCCCGTGGGGGGTTTACCTGGGCGCAAGCGGCAGCTAGCACCGATCAGAACCTCGACCGAGGAGCTCGCAATGCTCGCATACCTGGCCAGACGCCTCGCAATGCTCGTTGCCACGCTGCTCGTCGCGAGCTTCGCGGTGTACGGGGCGCTGTACCTGGCCCCGGGGAGCCCGATCGCCACGTTGACCGGCAATCGGGCTCCCTCGCCCGAGGTCCTCGCACAGCTGAACGCGACCTATCACCTCGACGACCCGTTCCTCGTGCGCTACTGGCACTGGCTGCTGGCGGCGCTGCACGGAGACCTGGGGCAGTCGATCCCGCTCCACGAGGACGTCTCGACGCTCGTGGCGCAACGGATCCAGGTGACGGCAAGCCTCGTCCTGCTCACCTCGATCATCATCGTTCTGGTCGGGGTCGGGTTGGGGCTCCTGGGAGCCCTGACCCGCGGCTGGATCGACGGCGGGGTGCTGCTCTCCTCCACCATCTCGGCGGCGGTGCCCAGCTTCGCCGCGGCGGTGGTGCTCCAGTTCCTCTTCGCCGTGGAGCTGCCCTGGTTCCCGGCGCTGGGCGACGGCTCGGGGCTGCTCGACTCGCTTCGGCACCTCATCCTGCCCTCCCTCGCGCTGGCAGCATCGTCGGTGGCGCTGGTGACCCGCGTGACCCGCACGGCGGTACGCGAGGAGCTGGAGCGTGAGCACGTCCAGACCGCGGTGAGTCGGGGGCTGCCCTGGGCGACGATCCTGCGCCGTCACGTCCTCCGCAACGCGTCGATCCCCATCGCGACCGTCGTAGGGCTGACCATCGCCAGCCTCATCGCGCTGTCCGCGGTGGTCGAGACGGCCTTCGGCCTCAACGGGCTGGGCTCGTACCTGGTGCAGGCGGCCCAGAACAAGGACTTCGCCGTCGTTCAGGGGATCAGCCTGGTCCTCGTCGTGGCGTTCGTCGTCACCAACACGCTCGTCGACATCGCCTACGCGGTGCTGGACCCGCGCGTCAGTCTGGGGAGCAAGGCACAGTGAGCGCGCAGAGCAACGCGGCTGTCGTCGCCCCGCGGTCCCGGTCCTGGCATCTTCCCCGGCTGGGCGTGGGCGGCTGGGCCAGTCTCGCGATCCTGGGACTCGCTCTGGTGCTGGCGATCATCGGTCCGCTGGTGCGGCCGTTCGACCCGGACACGGCGAACCTGAGCTACTCCAATGTGGGGCCGTACGGCGCCCACCTGCTGGGCTTCGACCTCGCCGGTCGCGACCTGCTCAGCAGGCTCATGGTGGGCGCGCGCACCACGGTGCTGGGGGCGGCGTTCGTCTCGGTCCTCGCGGTCGGTGTCGGCTCCACGCTCGCGGTGGCGACCGCCTGGTTCGGCGGGAAGTTCGACACCCTGGTCTCTGCGGTCCTCGACGTGCTCTTCGCCTTCCCGGGCATCCTCCTGGCCGTCCTGTCCGCGGCCGTGTTCGGTCCCGGGCTGATGTCGGCCGGGCTGGCCCTGGCGGTGGCCTACTCCCCGTATCTGGCGCGGGTGCTGCGCGGAGCGGCGCTGAAGGAGCGGGCGATGGCCTACATCGCCGCGGGCGAGGTGCAGGGCTTCGGCGCCTGGACGTTGTGCGTGCGCCACCTGCTGCCGAACATCTCCGGGCTCATCGTGGCCCAGGGAACGATCTTCTTCGGGTTCGCGATGGTGGACCTGGCCGCGATCTCCTTCCTCGGCCTGGGCATCCAGCCACCGCGGGCCGACTGGGGTGTCATGGTGTCGGAGGGCAAGACCTCGTTGCTGCAGGGCTATCCGCTGGAGTCGCTGTCGGCGGTGGCATGCATCGTCGTCGTCGTCTCCGCGGTGAGCTTCCTCGGCGAGCGGCTGCAGGAACGCTCCCAGGAGGCCCGCCGATGAGCGCTCTGCTGGAGGTCCGCGATCTGGCCGTGCGACTGCGCCTGGGCAGCGAGCTGCGCGAGGTGATCACCGGGACGGACCTGGAGATCGACGCCGGCGAGTCCGTCGGCCTGGTCGGCGAGTCCGGGTCGGGCAAGTCGATGACCGCCAAGGCGATCGCCCGGCTGCTTCCGGCCGGGGCCGAGGTCTCCGGCAGTGTCACGTTCGCCGGAGCCGACGTGCTCGCGCTCTCCGACTCCCACCTCCGACGGCACCGCTCACAGGTCGCCGTGGTCTTCCAGGATCCCCGCGCGCACATCAATCCGGTGCGCAGGATCGAGGACTTCATGACCGAGTCCCTGCGGACTCTCGATCATGTGCCCCGGGCCGAGGCACGCCGACGCGCTGCCCGGTCACTCGAGGAGGTCGGCATCGACCAGCCCGCGAGGCGGTTGCGTCAGTTCCCCCACGAGCTGTCCGGCGGCATGCTTCAGCGGGTCATGATCGCCACGGCCTTGCTGTCGGATCCCCAGCTGCTGCTGGCCGACGAGTGCACCACCGCCCTCGACGTCACCACGCAGTCCGAGGTCATGGCCATCCTCGACGGCCTGCGCCAGGACCGGGGGCTGTCGATGCTCTTCATCACCCACGACCTCGAGCTCGCCGGTGCCGTCTGTGACCGGACCTGCGTGATGTACGCGGGTCAGGTGGTCGAGACCCGTGCGGCAGACCGACTGCACTCCGACCCGCTGCACCCCTACAGCGCCGCCCTCGTCCAGGCGCGGCCGGACATCACCTCCGCTGCGCGCCGGCTCGTGGCGATCCCTGGCCGGCCCGTCTCGGCGTTCGAGGCTCCTGATGGCTGCCGGTTCGCTCCGCGGTGCCCGCACGCGACGGACTCCTGCCGCCGGCACGAGCAGGAGACGACCGAGCTGGACTCGGGTCGAGTGCGCTGTGAGCTGGCCGCCCGGCTGCGCGGCACCCTGCTGCGGGGAGGCACCGATGGCTGAGCCCTCGACGCCGCACGAGCCCGTCCTGTCGGTCCAGGGTCTCCGCAAGGAGTTCGGGGCCCATGTGGCCGTGGCCGACATGACCTTCGACCTCATGCCGGGCCGGTCCTTGGCCATCGTCGGCGAGTCCGGCAGCGGCAAGACCACGGTGGCGCGGATGATCGTCGGCCTGGAGCGCCCGACCGCCGGGAGGATCACGGCGTGCGGCCGCGACCGGTCGCAGCCGGCCCGCACCGGACGTGAGCGCAAGCTGCGCGGCGGTGAGGTGCAGATCGTCTTCCAGGACCCCTACTCGAGCCTGGACCCGCGTCAGTCCGGGCACTCTCTGGTCGACGAGGTGCTCCGCCTGCACCGCCACCAGGACGGGTCGGCCCGTCGCCGGATCATCAGCGAGCTGGCCGACCTCGTCGGGCTGGACCAGCGGCAGATGAACGCGCTCCCGAAGTCCCTCTCGGGCGGCCAGCGTCAGCGCGTCGCGATCGCCCGGGCCCTGGCCGCGGAGCCACGGGTGCTCATCCTGGACGAGTCGGTGGCTGCTCTCGACGTGTCGATCCAGGCCCAGGTGCTCAACGTGCTCGCCGACGTGCGCGACGAGCGGGGGATCAGCTACGTCCTCATCTCCCACGACCTCGCCGTGGTGCGCCAGCTCACCGAGGAGACCGTCGTGATGCAGCGGGGTGTCGTCGTGGAACGAGGCGCGACCGGGGAGGTCCTCGACTCTCCGCAGCACCCCTACACGCGCCTTCTGAGAGCCAGTGTCCCCGGCCCGGGCTGGAAGCCGGTCCGGGCGTCACGCGAGTCGGCTCCGACCTGACCGGGGACTCGGTCGGCGCTTCGTCCGTGCGATGGTCACCGGGTCTAGCCTGACGGCATGGCCGCCCGGACCTCCGCCGACCCGACCGATCTGGTCGTGCGGTCGCTGAGCCCGGACACGTGGCCCGCGTTCGCCGCCCTGGTGGAACGGCACCACGGCATCTTCGGCGGTTGCTGGTGCACGTGGTTCCACACGATGGCCTCCGAGAAGGAGCGCAGCTACGACGCGAACCGCGACCTCAAGTGCCGCCTGGTCGACGAGGGGCGGGCGCATGCGGCGCTGGTCTTCGACGGGGACGAGGCGGTCGGCTGGGCGCAGTTCGGCGCTCCGGAGGAGCTGCCGAACATCTACCACCGCAAGGAGTACGAGGCGGGGCTGACATCTCCACCCGACTACCGGGTGACCTGTATCTTCGTCGACCGGCGCTACCGGCGTCACGGGGTCGCGCTGGTGGCCCTGCGCGGCGCGGTGGACCTGATCGCCGCGGCCGGTGGAGGCGTGGTGGAGGGGTATCCACACGACCTGTCGCATCAGCCGACAGGGAAGAAGGTGTCGTCGTCCTTCCTCTACAGCGGCACCCGCTCGCTGTTCGAGGAGGCAGGCTTCACCTTCGAGCGGACCAAGGGCCAGAAGAACTGCGTGATGACCCGCACGGTCGACGGGCTCTGACCTCGCCATGACCGACGCCCCGACGTACACCACCGGGCCCCTGTCCCCCGAGACGTGGCCGGACTTCGCCCGGCTCGTCGAGGCGAACAACGGGGTCTGGGGTGGCTGCTGGTGCATGGGCTTCCATCCCGAGGGCCTTCCCCGGGACACCACGCCGGCCCGCAACCGGGAGGCGAAGCAGGCCCACGTGCGAGCCGGCACGGTCCACCAGATGCTGGTATTCGCGGACGGCGAGTGCGTGGGCTGGTGCCAGTACGGGTCTCCCGCCGAGCTGCCGAACATCAAGAACCCGGCGGCCTACGCGAAGGAGCTCGGTGAGCTTCCGGACTGGCGGATCGGCTGCACCTTCACCGGGAAGGGCCACCGGCGCCAGGGGGTGGCCCGGGCCGCCGTCGCGGCTGTCCTGGAGGCGATCGCCGATGCCGGGGGCGGGCTGGTGGAGGCGTATCCCGAGCAGGTGGAGGGGCGCGAGCCCCAGCAGGGCCCCTACTTCCACACCGGTCCGGAGGACCTCTTCACCGATTTCGGTTTCGAGCGCGACCGTCGGATCGCCAAGTGGCGCTGGGTGATGCGCAAGCGGGTCGAGTTTCGTGCCTCGACCGGGTGATGGCGGCCCGCTGGTCCGGGCGCGGGCGGCGGTGCTGCGGCGGGAGTCAACCTCCGTCGTCGATGACCTTGCAAGCAGCACGGCCTTGGGCTCGAGGTGGTGGCGGGCTGGCCACATGGAAGAGCGCACTGCAGCGCATCCGGGTGGACAGCCTGCGGATCGCGGACGTGAAGGGTGCATGGCTGGGACAGCGGTTGCCACCAGGGCGAGCTCACCAGTGGGGGAATCAGATACTCGTGGACTCGTGTGCGTCACGCGGAATGCGGTTCGACGACGGTTGACAGCTCTCGGCTGCTCGGGCCACGCTGGCGCGCAGCAAGACAGTCCTCCGTCGACCGCGAGGGTCGGCGAGGGCCGACGAACGGGGGTTCGAATGCGCAGTGCTTTGAAGATCGCTTCGGTGTCGCTGGTGAGTCTGCTCGTGGCCGCGCCCGCGTGAGCCGTGTCCAACTACTACTCGAAATCTGCGTCCACCACGGGTGCAGCAGCGACGTGCGACCTCATCACCTACAAGACCGTTATCCACGATGACACGGCGCAGTTGACCTGCAGCCTCTCGGACACCTCCGACGACGGCGATGAGGTGTACGTCGAGTGGTGGCAGGACGGCTTCGGACACATTCAGTTGCACAACTACGACGGAGCCGGGACGACCATCACGGTCCAGGATGCGCGGTTCAACGGTGACGGGTCCTTCCAGACGATCTACTTCAAGGTCTGTCGCGACATCAGCCTGTGGCCTGACAACTGTTCGTCCACCAAGAGTTGGACCGTCCACTGACGCCTGGTCCGGGTTCGCTGGTCGCGAAGGGGATCGAGAAGAGCCTTGGCGGCCGGCGAGTCTTGTCCGGCGTGGACCTCCACTTGATGGCCGGCGAGGTGGTGGCGCTCCAGGGACCCAGCGGGTCCGGGAAGACAACACTCCTGCTGTGCCTGGGCGGAGTCATGCCAGTCGATGGAGGGACGGTCACAGTCCGAGGGCGTCAGTTGGGCAGCCTGTCCGCAGATGAGTTGGCGCAGGTCCGTAGGGATGACGTGGGGACCGTCTTCCAGTTCGGCGACCTGATACCCGAGTTGACGCTGGTCGACAACGTGAGCCTGCCCTTACGGTTCGCGGGCTGGAGGAGGGGGAAGGCGCTCGATGCAAGTCGGACCGCGTTGAAACGGGTTGGGATCGAGGAGCTTTCGAACCGGCTTCCGGGTGAGGTGTCCGGCGGCCAGATGCTCCGCGCGGCTTTGGCGCGAGCCATCGTCGCGGGCCCTGCGGTCGTCCTGGCCGACGAGCCCACCGGCGCGCTGGACACTCGCTCGGGTGCGGAGATCGTGGCCCTCATCAAGCTACTGGCGGCCACCGAGGGGGTGGCGTTCCTCATCGGCACTCACGACGAGCACGTGGCTTCGGAGGCGGGTCGGATCCTGCATCTCGTCGACGGCCGGCTGGTGCCCGTCGCCTCGGCAGTGACGTGAGGCCGGCCCTGTTGCCACTTTCCTTGAGGTTGGCGGATTGGCGACACGCCACTGCCAAGGTGGGGGCCCTGATGCTTTGCGGATTCTTCCTGCTGGCGCTGGTGGGCGTGCCGTCCATGATCGATGCCCACTACTCGACGCTGAGCGGGCGTCAGCCGGTCCGGCCCGAGAAGGCGAGCGACGCGACCTTCCTCTCGAGGTCGGGGCTGGACGAGTGGAACGGCATGCTCATCGAGCGTACGAGCGTCGCTGCCACCGGTCGGGGGGCTGCTCCCGCGGTGCCGGGGGCGGAGGGCTTCCCTGATCCAGGCACGTGTCTGGTGTCGCCAGCGCTTGCTCAGCTTATCGAAGGCAATGCCGTTCTCGCGGCCCGCTACTGCGAGGGCAGCACGACGACACTTCAGGATCGGGCACTGACCGGTCCCAAGGAGCTGGTCGCGATCGTGGGAGTCTCCGAGAGCGAACTGGCCAACGACCCCCAGACTGTCCCGGGCATCGCGTTCGGAGAAGACTCGGGCCAGTTCGGGCTAAGCCGCGCCTCCTCATACAAGCTGTGGATCGTCGTCGGCGGCGTGGTCGTCCTGATCGTGGGCCTACTGGGCACCGCGGCGATCCGACACGACCTCGACGCCACCGATCGACGGGCGGGCCTATTGATGCTGGCCGGTGCGAGCGCAGGACAGGTGCGTCGGGTCCTGCGACTCGAGGGAGTTGTGCTCACGTCCGCGGGCCTTGTGTCGGGCTGGGTTCTCTTCTTGATCCTGCGCTCCTCATTGAGCAGTCAGGGAGGCTCGGGGTGGTGGGCTCGGTATGACAGTCCGGGTCTCGGAGGCGTCCTGGCCGATATCGCCCTCCTTGCCTTGAGTTGGACAGTCTCGGGCAGGAGTGTGAGGGCAGCCCTGGAGAACCCCTACTCGGCAGTGCGAATCCCGCGCCGCAAGAGCCGATGGGGTGGGGCGGTCCTCCTGGCGGGCGTCGCCGTTACGGGGGCGGCGGCTGTGCGTGGCTCCCATGAGGATGGCCCGGACAACCTGTCCACGCTCATCGCCTATTTCGGGGCTCTGATGCTGATGGTTGGGTTTCCGGGGTTCCTGTCGCTCGCGGTTTCGGTAGTGAGTGCCAAGCTGTCTTCACGCGTGGAAGCCCCCGGACCGGCGGTTGCCCTCAAGCAGCTTTCGCGCACTCCCTGGCAGCCGGCCCGAGCCTCGGTCTCTTTGGGCGTTGCCCTCGTGCTTCTTGGCTTCTCTCTCACCTACACGGCGTCACTTGACCACGCATACGCCCGCGACCTCTTCGCCGAGCTGCAGCAGCCCGCCGGGAGGGACGTGCTGGTGGGGGTCAGCGGAGCAACGCCGGAAGACATCGGCCGGGCCGTGAAGTCTGAGGGGGTCACGGCGTCCGTGAGCGTGGTGGACGTGCGCGACATCAGTTCCAGACTGCCCGCCGTACTCACCGTCATGGTGGGGTCCTGCTCAGATCTTGCGAGCCTGGTTCATGCGCCCGTTAGCGGGTGCGACAGCAATCGTGTCTACCGTCTCGAGTCGAGCATGGGCGGTCCAGACTTTCCCGCTGGCGTCCCCGTCAGGATCGCGGGCTGCGGTGGTGGAGGGCAGATCATCTCGCCCGTTCAGGTCTTGCACGTGCCGCCGTTGAAGACGCCTCTCTACAACTTGCCGAACCTGTTGCTACCGGCTGGCCAGTGCCCGACGGAGGCTTCGACGACTCGAGCGTTCTTGGTGCATGTCGCAAACTCGAGCGACATCCAGCCGGCCATCGCGGCTATGGCGTCGAAATACCCTGCGGCGACATGGTCGACGGTTGCCGGGGAGATCCCCCAAGTCACTGTGGGATTCTCGGAGATCAATATCGCCATGTTCGGGGGCGCCATTGCCTGTCTGCCGATGTTAATGGCGCTGGCGGCCCTGGGGTGGGCGGAGCTTGCCCGCAGGCGCGCTGCTTCCGGTCATGCGCTGCGCATCGTCGGCGCCGAAACTCGGCATCTGAGCAGCGCCAACGCGATCTTCATCCTGATTCCCTACATGACTGTCGGAGTTGTCGCTTTGACCCTCGAGGCTCTGCTCAATGTCACGCTCCTGCGCGTCCTGGACGCACCGGTCAGCGTCAACCTGGTGAGTCTGGGGGTCATGATCGCGATCCTCGTGGCTGGAGTGCCCATCCTCGTCGCCGCCAGCCGAGCTGGCCTCAAGAGCACCAGCGCGCTGCCGCCCCGCTACGCGTCGTGAGGCCGGATCGCCACATGGCGCTGGGTGATGCGCGAGCGGGTCGACGTCTGACCGGGGCTCGCGTTCGTTTGGGAGGGTGTGTGCGGGGTACTGACACCCCGGGTGATCAGCCGCTTGCCCGCACTGACGATGAAACGTTGCCTGTGAGCGCGTGGTTGTTCCTCGACTACAAATATTGAAGCGACTAGTTTCGAAAGCACGGAGGTGATCGGCGTGCACGAGCTCGTCGCAGAACGTTCCACGGTCCGCGTGGTGGCGGGAGAAGGCGCCCCGCGGCCCGAGCCGCTCGCCATCGAGGAGCCCCTGGAGTTGCGGGTCGGTGGCGAGCCGCTGACCATCACCATGCGCACTCCGGGGCACGACCTCGACCTGGCTGCCGGGTTCCTGGTCTCGGAGGGGGCCGTGACGTCTCCGGCGGACATCGTCTCGATGCAGCATCTGGCCGACCTCCCGGAGTCCAACGTGCTCGACGTGTCCCTGTCTGTTCCGGCTCCGTCGGCGCGGGCCTTCGGGACCACGTCGGCGTGCGGGATGTGCGGGGCGATGTCGATAACGGACGTCGAGCGCACCTCGCCGTACGACGTGTCCGAAGCCCCTCTGAGCGTTGACGCGTCAGTGATCGCGGGGCTGTCGCTGACGCTGCGGGCATCCCAGGAGATCTTCCAGCTGACCGGCGGGCTGCACGCCGCCGGGCTGTTCAACCCCGCGGGTGAGCTGGTGTGCATCCGCGAGGACGTGGGCCGGCACAACGCCGTCGACAAGGTGATCGGGTCGGCGCTGCGCAAGGGGCTGCTGCCGCTGTCCGACTTCATGCTGATGGTGAGCGGGCGGGCGTCGTTCGAGCTGGTCCAGAAGGCCTGGCTGGCGGGCATCCCGCTGCTCGCCGCCGTCTCCGCACCGTCATCGCTCGCGGTCGACCTCGCCGGCAGGGCGGGGATGACCCTCATCGGGTTCCTGCGGGGCGACTCGATGAACGTCTACACGTCCCCGCACCGGGTGATCTCATGACCGACCAGAAGACCGAGCTGACCGTCACCACTCCAGCCGACCACGCCGCGGGTGCACGCGCCGCGTGGCGATCGGGCCAGATGCTCCGGGCCCAGATGGGGCTGGTCCGGGGGAGCCGTCTGCTCACGCGGATCAACCAGGTGGACGGGTTCGACTGCCCGGGGTGCGCGTGGCCGGAGAGCGAGCACCGACGGCATCTGGAGTTCTGCGAGAACGGGGTGAAGGCGGTCGCCGAGGAGGCGACCGAGCGGCGCATCGAGCGCGGCTTCTGGCGTGAGCACCCGGTGTCGGACCTGCGTGAGCGCGACGGCTACTGGCTCGGCCAGCAGGGCCGGCTGACCGAGCCGGTGATCAAGCGTGAGGGGAGCGACCACTACGAGCCGGTCGACTGGGAGGTCGCCCTCGATCTGGTCGCCGACACGCTGAAGGGGATGTCGGACCCGGACCGCGCGGTCTTCTACACCAGCGGACGGACCAGCAACGAGGCCGCCTTCCTCTACCAGCTGATGGCCCGCGCGCTGGGCACCAACAACCTGCCCGACTGCTCCAACATGTGCCACGAGTCCTCGGGGACCGCGCTGTCGCAGACGATCGGCATCGGCAAGGGCAGCGTCCAGCTCGCCGACCTGCCGCAGGCGGACCTGATCCTGGTCGTCGGGCAGAACCCGGGGACCAACCACCCGCGGATGCTGACCGCCCTGGCCAACGCCAAGCGGTCGGGCGCCAGCATCGTCATGGTCAACCCGCTGCCGGAGCCCGGGCTGGTCCGCTTCAAGGACCCCCAGACCGTGCGCGGCGTCGTCGGCAAGGGCGACGTGCTCTCCGACCAGCACCTGCAGATCCGGGTCAACGGGGACCTGGCGCTGTTCCAGGCGCTCGGCAGGCGCCTGCTCGATGCCGAGGCCAAGAACCCGGGGACCGTCCTCGACCAGTCCTTCATCGACACCTCGTGCTCGGGCTTCGACGAGTACGTCGCGGCGCTGGACAAGCTCGACGACGACTTGGTCGCGCGGGCCACCGGGCTCCCGTCGAGCGAGATCGACGAGCTCGCCGAGCGGATGCTGGCCAGCAAGTCGACCATCGTCTGCTGGGCGATGGGGCTGACCCAGCACAAGAACTCGGTGCCCACCATCCGCGAGATCGTCAACGTGCTGCTCCTGCAGGGCAACATCGGGCGGCCCGGCGCCGGGGTGTGCCCGGTCCGCGGTCACAGCAACGTGCAGGGCGACCGCACGATGGGCATCTGGGAGAAGGCGCCGGAGGCTCTCCGCCAGGGGATCGAGCGCGAGTACGGCTTCACCCCTCCGAGTGAGGACGGCTATGCCACCGTCGACTCGATCCGGGCGATGCGCGACGGCAAGGTCGACGTGCTGATGGCGATGGGCGGCAACTTCGTGTCCGCCACTCCGGACAGCTCGCTGACCGAGCAGGCGGTCGCGCGGACCAAGCTGACCGTGTCGGTGTCGACCAAGCTGAACCGCTCGCACGCGGTCGTGGGGGAGACCTCGCTGATCTTCCCGACCCTGGGCCGGACCGAGCGCGACGTCCAGGCGACCGGTGAGCAGCAGGTCACCGTCGAGGACTCGATGAGCAAGGTGCACCTGTCGCACGGTCGCCTGGAGCCCGCGTCGCCGCACCTGCGCAGCGAGGTGGCGATCGTCTGCGGGCTCGGCCGGCGGCTCGCGCCGGACATCCCGTGGTCGACGTATGAGGGCGACTACCGCACGATCCGCGAGGCGATCGGCCGGGTCGTCCCCGGCTGCTCCGCCTACGCGGAGAAGGTCGAGCAGCCGTTCGGCTTCACCCTGCCGCACCCGCCGCGCGACACCCGCACCTTCGCGACGCCGGACAGCAAGGCCCACTTCACGGTCAACGAGCTCGACATGGTGGAGGTGCCCGAAGGGCGGCTGCTGCTGCAGACCCTTCGGTCGCACGACCAGTACAACACCACCATCTACGGCCTCGACGACAAGTACCGCGGCATCAAGAACGGCCGGCGGGTGATCTTCGTCCACCCCGACGACATCAGCGCGCTCGGCCGGCGCGACGGCGAGATCGTCGACATCGTCAGTGAGTGGGTCGACGGCGAGCGCCGGGCCGAGTCGTTCCGGATCGTCTCCTACCCGACGGCGCGAGGGTGCGCCGCGGCGTACTTCCCGGAGACGAACGTGCTCGTCCCGTTGGACAGCACGGCCGACGGCAGCCGGACCCCGACCAGCAAGTCGATCGTGGTCCGGCTGGAGGCCCGAGCCTGAGCGGGGCGGGTGCCTGACGGGGCTTCGAGACGGGCTGCGCCCTCCTCAGCCACCGGTGGGGGCGGTCTCCCAGAGGCCGACGAGGGAGCCCTCGGTGTCGAGGACGTAGGCGGTGAAGCCCATGTCGCCCACGGCCTGGCGGCCCATGACCTCCGCGCCGCCGGCGGCGACGACCGCCTCGATGGTCTGCTCGAGGTTCTCGACGTCGATGACGATGTTGGGAGTGCCGAAGCCCTCGCTGCGTCGCCGCATGCCGCCGTTGATGAAGCCTGCGCGCTCGGGGCCCTGGTCCCCGGTCGGGCCGGTGGTCACCAGGGTGTAGCCCATCCCGGGCATCGGCGCGAGCTGCCAGCCGAACACACCGGCGTAGAAGCGCGACGCCCGCTCCTCGTCGTCGAACGGGATCTCGAAGTGGACAACCTTGCTGCTCATCGTGGACTCCTCTCGCCGACCCCTCGTGCTGGCAGGCTACGACCGACGGGGCCTCCCCGGAAGCCCTCGCGACGAGCCTGCCCGGACGCGGAGACGTGTGCGCCAGATCACTCCGTCGGCCGATTGGAACGGTCAAGAGGAAGTTCTCGGCCGAATGCGGTGGAATGTGCCAAGGCCGTGAGCCGGACGGCCGGTCGGCGTGGATCGGGGCGAGCGGCGGACGAAGGTGAGTGAGTTGTGCTCGACGTCGACAAGATCCTGAATGAAGCCGGCCTGACCAACCCCCACGTGCACGAGTACGTGCGCCACTGGGCAGCCCATACCGAGCCCGCCCGCATCGAGGTCGTCAGCGCGGCCGACGATGCCCGGCTGATCGAGGAGGGGCTCGCCGCGGGCGAGATCCTCCCCGCGGGCGAGGGGCTCTACTACTCCCGCAGCTACTACAAGGACACCGCGCGCTCCGAGGAGCGCACGATCGTGGCCACCAGTCGCCCGAGCGACAAGGGCGTCTACAACAACTGGCGCCTGACCTCGGAGATCCGCCCGGTCGTCGAGGGCCACATGAAGGGCGCCATGGCGGGCAAGACGATGTACGTCATCCCGTACCTCATGGCTCCTCCGGGGTCGCCGCTCGAGGCGTACGCCGCGGGCGTCCAGCTGACCGACCACCGCACCGTGGTCATGCACATGATCCGGATGTCGCGGGTCGGGGTCGACTTCATCGAGAACCTCGCCGACCCGGAGATGTTCGTCCGCGCCGTGCACGTCACCGGTGACCTGGAGAACCTCGGTCAGGGCACGCCGGACGACAAGCGCTACTTCGTGACGGTGGCCGACGAGCGGACCATCCTGCACTTCGGCTCGTCCTACGGCGGCAACGCGCTGCTCGGCAAGATCGCCCACGGCCTGCGCCAGGCGTCCTACGACGGGTGGGTGTCGGGCAAGTTCCTCGGCGAGCAGTTCATGCTGCTGGGCATCACCGACAAGCAGACCGGGAAGAAGTACCACATCTGCGGCGGCTTCCCGAGCGCCTCCGGCAAGACCAACCTCGCCATGACGCTGGCGCCGGACGCCCTCGGCGACCGGTACCACGTCTCCTTCTACGGTGACGACATCGCCTGGATGTGGGTCGGCGGAGGACGGCCGGCTCTACGGGATGAACCCGGAGTTCGGCGTCTTCGGCGTCGCCAAGGACACCAACGAGAAGACGAACCCGACCGCGCTCGACTCGATCCAGCCGGGCACCAAGGCGCTGTTCACCAACGTCGCCTACAACGAGCAGACGCACGAGGTCTGGTGGGAGGGCCGCACCAAGGAGCCGCCGGCCGACGTCACCGGGTGGCGCGACTGGAAGGGCAACCTCATCTCGGAGCGCGTCCGCGGACGAGGCCGACGCTCCGTGGTCGCACCCGAACAGCCGCTTCACCACGACGCTGGCCAACGTGCCGAACGTCGCCGAGGACTTCGAGGAGCCGCAGGGCGTGCCGATCGACGCGATCATCTTCGGCGGCCGCACCCGCGACCGGGAGCCGCTGGTCCGCGCGATCACCGATCTGGCCGAGGGCGTCTACGACGGCCTGACCCTGGGCGCCGAGGCGACCTTCGCCGCCGAGGGCGTCGAGGGTCAGCTGCGCTACGACCCGATGTCGATGCGGCCGTTCATGTCGTACGCGGTGGGCGACTACGCCCAGCACTGGCTGGAGATCGTCGGCGCCGCGACGGACCAGCCGATCTTCGCGCACGTGAACTGGTTCCAGCGCGACCCGCAGGACGGCCACTTCCTGTGGCCGGGATACCGGGAGAACCTCCGCGCCCTGCTGTGGCTGATGCAGCTGAAGAACGGCGAGGTGACCGGACGCGAGACGCCGGTCGGGATCGTCCCGACCCGCGAGGAGCTCAACCTCGACGGTCTCGACATGCCCGACGAGGAGCTCGACCACCTGCTCACCATCGACGTGGCGCGCTGGCGGCAGGAGATGGAGCACCGGCAGGCCCACCTCGAGCAGTTCGAGACGCTGCCGGAGGAGATCTGGTCGGCTCACAAGCGGGTGGCCGCGGCACTCGACGACGCCTGATCGTGCCGGGGGACGAGGCGCTCGCCGATGCGGCGGGCGCCTCGGCAATTCCGGCCCTGCGCTGTGGAAGACTGCCCGGAGCCGCGGAGAGGAGAGCCCGGTGCCGCAGAGTGCAACCCCGTCGAGCGTGGTCCCGCGCGGACTGACCATCCTTCTCGGGCTGGCCGCCGCCACGGTCGTCGTCCTCGGCCTGCGGACCGCGTCGGGCTTCCTCGGCCCGATCATCCTGGCCCTCATCCTGGTCATCATCGTGTCGCCCATCACGGGCTGGCTGCAGCGCAGGGGAGTGCCGAGCTGGCTGGCCGCGATCGTCTCGATCGTGACCGTCTACCTCATCCTGATCGGGATGATCGTCGCGCTGGTGGTGTCGGCGGCGAGGCTGGCGGATCTGGTCCCGGCGTACGTGCCACAGATGAACGACCTGATCACCCAGGGCGCCCAGAGGCTCGCCGACCTCGGCGTCGACAACGAGCAGATCGCGAGGATCACCTCCTCGCTCGACGTGAACAAGGTCGTCTCGATCGTCACCAGCATCCTGTCGGGGCTGGTCTCGGTGCTCTCCGGGCTGTTCCTCGTCGCCATGCTGGCGCTGTTCCTCGCGTTCGACGCCGCCGGGTTCCCGCGCCTCCTGGACCGGGTCGCCGACCAGCGCCCGGAGGTGGTGGTGGCACTGCGCTCGTTCACCTCGGGGACGCGGCGCTACTTCGTGGTCTCCGCGGCCTTCGGGCTGATCGTCGCGGTGTTCGACACGATCGCGCTGCAGTGGATCGGCATCGCCGGCGCGGTGGTCTGGGGGATCCTCTCCTTCGTCACCAACTTCATCCCGAACGTCGGCTTCATCATCGGCCTGGTGCCTCCGGCGATCCTGGGCCTGCTCGACCAGGGCTGGGGCGGGCTGATCGCGGTCGTGGTGGCCTACACGGTGATCAACACCGTGATCCAGACCCTGATCCAGCCGAAGATCGTCGGCGACAGCATCGGGATCACCGCGTCGCTCGCCTTCATCTCGCTGCTCTTCTGGGCCTGGGTCCTGGGTGCCCTCGGCGCCCTGCTGGCGATCCCGATGACCCTGCTGGTCAAGGCGCTCCTGGTGGATGTGGATCCGAACAATCAATGGCTGAGCCCGCTGATATCTGGCAAAATGTCCGAATAGCCCCGGTTTCGCCGAAGATTTTGCAGATTCCTGCAGCGTGTCGGTCGGCCGTGACACTTCAGAACCCCGCATAGCCTGCCCGGTGGGGTAGGTAGAACTGTCAACTATCGGGGCGGGTGTTTCTCATGGAACGCATGGCGATGCGGGCCGGCATTGCTCTTGGTGTCGTCGGCCTGGTGGTCGGGGCACTGACGGTGGGTCCGGCGACGGCGGCGCGCAAGGTCAAGCCGGGACCGGTGACGGGGCTCGGGCTGACCATCACGCAGGAGGCCGACCACTATCTGGTCACCGCGAACTGGGACGCGTCCGCGGGGGCTACGACGTACCTGGTGAAGATGACCGACGCGTCGGGGCTCAGCATCCCTCAGGCGAGCATCACGCTGACGTCGTGGTCGCACACGTCGTACGCCGCGGCCGGGACGGGGGTCACCGTCAGCGTCACCGCCTACGTCGGCAAGGTCCGCGGCAAGACGGCGAGCGTCTCCGCCGTGCTGCCGGACGTCACCGCACCATCGGCGCCTACAGCATCATCCGCGAGGCCGGGAACCCGACCAGCGGCAACGTCACCATCCAGCAGGACGCGCTGTCCGACGACGTGGACCCGCTCGCCGACCTGACCCAGACCGTCGACTGGGGCGACGGGACACCCGCGGAGTCCTGGAGCCCGCTCGACACGCAGATCACCCACGCCTATCCGGGGACCCAGCACGTCTACTACCCGGTCGTGACCGTCGCGGACCTGGCGGGCAACACACGCGACCTACCGGCTGGTCGTCTCGGTCGCCGACACCCAGGCGCCGACCGGTACCTTCAGCGCCGGCCCGCCGAGCGGGTACGCCGGCTGGACGACGATCTCCGTCGTGCAGGCGGCCCTGGCCGACGACCTGCGCTCGGCGGACCACATCGCCCGGTCCGTCGACTGGGGTGACGGCAGCGCCCTCGAGGCGTGGACCACCGGGACCACGATCGACCACGTCTACGCGGTGGCGGGGACCTACACGCCGACGGTGACGATCACCGACGAGGCCGGCAACAGCGCGGTGGTCGACGCGTCCGAGGTGACGGTGGCCGCGGACACCACCGCGCCGGCCCTGACGATCGCCAAGCCGGGCAAGCCCACTTCCGTCCGCGCCTGGAAGCACGTCCACGGACTCGACTCGGACACGGGAGTCGGGGTGGCGTACGCGAACTGAAGGTCGTCGAGAAGCGTCACGGAGCCTGGTTCTTCTACACGTTCCAGGGGCACGCGTGGACGAAGGCCGGCACGTCGAAGCGGGCCGCCCTCGGCAAGGCGACGGTCAAGGTGCTCACGCTCGACGACCTGCACCGCTGGAGCGTGAAGGCGCGCGGTCTGCGCAAGGGCTACGTGGTGGTCCGCGTGGTGTCGGCGGACAACGTCGGGAACGTCGCGAAGCACACCGCGAAGCACCGGCTCACCACGCGCTGAGGGGCGCAGGCGCTGCCGGGATCCAGGGGAGGGGGTCCCGGCAGTGGTCCGTCGTGGTGCACGGGGCCCGGCGTCCCCCGGCCGGGTCAGGCGACGCGGAGAGGGACCCGCTCGCTGTGGCCGTCAGGAGCGATGAAGGCGCCGTCGTCGAAGAGGATGACGCCGTTGCACAGCCGGGCCCAGCCCTGCTCGGAGTGGTCCGAGACGACGTGGGCCGAGCAGCAGTGTGCGTCGTCGGCGGGCGGGCACTGCGGGTGATGAGAGCACATCGTTGTGGCCTCCGGGGGGTTCGTGCGGTCTCCGGATCCGTGTTCCGGACGCTTCCAGTGTGATCGGGACCTCCGTCCCGATCAGGAGAACCCGAAATCTCGAGCTTCCTGGTCGGGGGCGGCCCCGGAGGACCATACTCCCCGGCCGTTCAAGCGTGGTGGTGCCCCTCCGTGGCGTGCTCGTGCCGGTGCACGAGGGCTCGCCCGGACTCGACATGGCGGTGGGCGTGGGTGTGCACGAGGTTCGTGGCCGTGAGCAGGTCGTGGTCGGCGAGCACCTCCCCGGGGGTCCCCGACGTCACGATCCGGTGGTCCTCGGAGAACACCAGGCATCGCGTGGCGATCCGCGGGAGGGCGGCGAGGTCGTGGGTGGCGTGGACGATGGTCGTGCCGCTCGCGTTGAGCTCGACGATCAGGTCCTCGAGCCAGGACTGCGTCCGCGGGTCGAGCCCGGCCGTGGGCTCGTCGAAGAGCAGGACCTCGGGACTCATCACCAGCACCGAGGCGATGGCCACCTTCTTCTTCTGGCCTCCGGAGCCTGGTACGGCGCTCGCGGGGCGAGGTCGACGATGTCGAGCATGTCGAGCACGTCGGCGACCCGCCCCCGGGTCTCCTCCTCCGGGAGGCCGAGCTGCAGGCAGCCGAACGCCACCTCCTCCTCGACCGTGGCGGAGAACACCTGCGCATCGGAGTTCTGGAAGACGAATCCGACGTGGGACCGGAACGACCGGTTGAACTCCTCGTCCTCGAGCGCCTCCTCGGTGACCGGCGAGCCGACGCCGTGAAGGTGCCGCGCGACGGGAAGACCAGCCCGTCGAGCACCTTCAGCAGGGTGACTTGCCACAGCCGTTCGCGCCGAGGAGTGCGACCATCTCCCCGGAGCCGATCGTGAACGACACGTCCTCGAGTGCCGGGAAGCGGTCCAGGTAGGAGTAGCTCACGCCGGAGCAGGTGAAGACCGCTGCGTCCTGCTGCGGCGTGCGCGCGCCGTCCTCCCCGGTCTCAGCCACCGAGCACCCGGTCCCCTCCGACCAGCAGGACCGCCGCGGCCAGAGCCGAGGCCAGGGCGACCCCGTCCATCAGCCGCAGCCGCGCCGAGGCGTACCCGTGGACGTCCCCGCGGTAGCCGCGGGCCACCATCGCCTGGTGGACCTCGTCGGCGAGGTGGGAGGCCTTGCCGAGCAGGGCTCCCGCCGAGGCACCCACCATCGCGCGCGCGGTGCGGTCGTGGCGGACCCTCCCGAGGGTGCGGGCCCGCCGCGACTGGTACATGTCGGTCACGGTGTCGAGGAGCAGGAAGACGTAGCGGTAGGCCATGTTGACCACGAGGACGAACACGCGCGGCACCCCGACGCCGCGCAGGCCGCCGAGCAGCCGCCCCCACGGTGGTCGGCGCGACGAGCACCGCGAGTGAAACCGACACGGCCACGCGGCGACCACGAGCGCCGCTGCCTGCAGGCCCTGGGCGGTGATGCCCTCGGTCGCCCCGTGCCAGGACCACAACGGGACCACGACGTCGCCCCGGGTGACGACCGACAGCGTCGCCGGGAGGACGACCACCAGGGTGAACAGCGGGATGAACGTCCACACCCGCTTCACGAAGAAGCCGAGGGGAACGTCGGACAGCCAGGCGAGTCCGAGGACCAGCAGGTAGGCGACCGCCAGTGCCGCGATGTGGTGGACCAGTCCGGCACCGACGAGCACGACCACGAGCCCGGCGAGCTTCACCCGCGCGTCGAGGCCCTGGAGCAGCCCCGGTGCCCGAGCCACGTCCTCGCTGAACAGGGCCTGTCGCAGGAGTCCGGTGAAGCCGGTCAGCGTCTTCTCGACGAACGGGGTGCGGCGCGCGTGACCGCCGCTCTCGCAGCTGCACAAGGTGGCGGGCCTGGAGGTCAGCCAGGCGGGGGTGCCGGTCGTGCTCATGGCGTCTCCACCGGGTCGTTCCGCCGGTCGGGTCGTGGCCCGCCCGGATCACGGCGGAACCGGGCGGCCAGGCTGGCGAGCCCGAAGACCACCAGGCCTACCACGGCGATGCCCACGAGCGCGGACAGCAGGTAGCCGAGGGTGCGATGGTCGCCGTCGGAGAAGCCGTATCCGCCCAGCAGGGTGTGGCTCCAGAAGGAGTTGTAGTGCGCCAGCCCGGCAGGAACGGCGGAGAGCCCGAGCGAGCCGAGGTCGAGGTCCGCCGGTGCTGCTTCGCCGAACGCCCCCCCGGGGGCGAGCAGCCCCAGCGGCGTCAGCACCACCAGCACCGCCATGAACCCGATCGCCGTCCTGACCGGGCTGAGCCGGCGGGGCGGCGACAGCGCGGCGTCCCCGGGGGTGACCGGGACGCCCCGGTGGCTCGCGACGAGCCGGGTGACGTCGGTGCGTTGCAGGTAGACCAGCACCCCGGCGGTGAGGATCGCCTCGGCCAGCCCCGCCACGGTCAGATGCGCGAAGAGCAGCGCCGGAATGGTCTGGGCGAGGTGGTACGGCGAGTAGAGCGGCACCCCGGCGGCGGTGTGGAACAGGTCCGGCTGGATGCCCAGCTCGATCGCGGTGGCCAGCGCCGAGGCGTTGATGCCGGCGTAGCCGCCGAGAGCGGCCGCGACGACGCGGCGCCGGGAGGTCAGCGGCGAGCGTCCGGCGACGAGCCGGTACACGCCGTACCCGACGAAGGTGAGGATCACGGCCATGTTCAGCGCGTTGGCCCCGAAGGCCAGGACTCCGCCGTCCCCGAAGAGCAGGGCCTGGATGAGCAGCGCGACCGAGATCGCGATGACCGCCGCCCACGGGCCGAGGACGATCGCGATGAGGACGGCGCCCACCGCGTGGGCCGTCGTGCCGTCGGGGATCGGGATGTTGAACATCATCACCAGGAAGCTCAGCGCCGCGAACATGGCCAGCATGGGGACGTGGCGCGAGGTCACGGTCCGCTTCACCCGGCGACTGGCGGTCACCCAGAACGGCGCCGCCGCGGCGTACGCCGCGGCGCAGGTCGCCGGGCTCAGGTACCCGTCGGGGATGTGCATGCAACCTCCTGGCGCCGGTCCGCGCGCGTCCACCTTATTGCACATGATGTGCAATAACGAATCGAGGGAACGGCCCGCCGCGTCCGCACAGGTGGCGCACAGGGTGGTGGCAGGTTCTCCCCAAGTTGAGAGGTCAACCTCAGACCTGTCGCGAGGGAGGTGAGCAGATGAGCGAGAGCGGCAACCGCTGGGAGCCGGGCGCCCCGGGAGCGGCGAGGTGCCCCCGTCAGCCGGGCAGCCCGGCGCAGCCCCTCGTCCGGTGGTTGAGGAGGCCGGCGGAGCGCGTCTCCCGGTGGTTGAGGAGGCCGCAGCCCTCCGTCTCGAAACCACCGCCCCCCGCCCCGGCCGACACTCCCGCACCACCCTCCTGCTCGTCGCCGCCGGGCTGGTGATGTTCCTCGCAGGTGGGGCCGGCGGCTACACCTTCGCCGTCGCGCGCTCCTCTGCGGCCCACCTGGTGCCGTCCGGCTTCCGGCTCGAGGGCGCCGTCCGCGGTGACGACGACGGTCGGAGATCCTTCGGCCGACCGATCCGTTCGGCAACCCGTTCAGCAACCCGTTCAGCAGCGCACCCCAGGGGACCACCACATGACGACGTACGCATCGACGTCCCGGAGCGCCGCGACGGCTCATGGGACCCGCGCCCGATGGGACGCGGGAGTCCGCACCGCAGCGGCGACCGTTCTCTGGCTCTCGATGCTCCTGGTCACCTACTGGTGGGCCTCCGGCGGCGGCATCTCGCAGCTGACCAGCTTCGCCACCGGCACCTACTCGCTGGGCCGCATCTCCGGACTGGTCGCCTCGGTGCTCCTGCTGGCCCAGGTCATCCTCATGTCGCGGCTCCCCGTGCTGGAGAAGGCCTACGGTCAGCACCGGCTGGCTCACCTGCACCGGCTGGTCGGCTTCACCTCGATCAACCTGATGCTGGCGCACATCGTGCTGATCACCCTCGGCTACGCAGGGGGCTCCCTCAGCGGGTCCCTCCCGATGCTGTGGCACCTGCTCGTCTCCTACCCGGGGATGCTTCTTGCCCTCGCGGGCACGATCGCGCTGCTGATGGTCGCGGTGACCAGCGTCAAGGTGGCCCGGCGCAGCCTGCGCTACGAGTCCTGGCACCTGCTGCACCTGTACGCCTACCTCGGGGTGGGCCTTGCGCTGCCGCACCAGCTCTGGACCGGCATCGACTTCATCTCCTCGCCGGGACGCACGCTGTTCTGGTGGACCGCCTGGGGTGTGTCCATCGGCGTGCTGATCATCTGGAGGATCGGCGGACCGCTGCGGCTGAACCTGCGCCACCGGATGCACGTCACGTCGGTCGTCGACGAGGCTCCCGGCATCTGGTCGGTCTACGTCACCGGCAAGCACATGGACGAGCTCGGGGTCGAGGCCGGCCAGTTCTTCACCTGGCGCTTCCTCGGCGGGCCCGGCTGGACCCGGGCCAACCCGTACTCCATCTCCGCCGCCCCCGACGGCCGCAGCCTGCGGATCACCGTCCAGGGCGTGGGCGACGGGTCGCACTCCCTGCGCGGCCTCCATCGCGGGACCCCTGTCCTCGTCGAAGGCCCCTTCGGCCGGCTCAGCCCGCGGGCGCGCAGCCGGAACAAGCTCGCCTTCATCGGCGCCGGTGTCGGGATCACGCCCCTGCGTGCCCTCGCGGAGGCGATGCCGTACCGCCGGGGCGAGGCGGTCTACCTGGAGCGCTACTCCGATGCGCCGCTGTTCGCCAAGGAGATCGACAAGCTCGCGCGGGACCGGGGACTGACCGTGCTGCGGCTCAAGGGTCCCCGCCGGGCCGCGAACTCGTGGCTGCCCGCCTCCGCCGGAACTGCGGGTGACGCCTACACGCTCAAGTACTGGGTGCCCGACATCGCCGAGCGCGACGTCTACGTGTGCGGCCCCGAAGGCTGGACGACCGCGGTGACCAACACGCTGGCCCGCCTGGGCGTCCCCGACGACAACATCCACACCGAGAGCTTCGCGTGGTGATCCGATGAAGAGAATCAGCCTCTGGCTCCTCAGCACCGTGGCGGTGGTCGTGCTCCTCTTCGGCTACCACACCTCCACGGCCGGGACGCTCTCGGCGGGCAGCTCGATCATCGGCTCCCTGTCCTTCAACAGCTCGGCCACCCATGCGGCCGGGGGACCCCCGGCCGGCAGCTCCGGCAGCTCCGCCGGCAGCAGCGCGGGCAACACGTCGGGCAACACCTCGGGCAACACCTCGGGCAACGGCGGGGGCAGCGGGAAGGGCTCCGGGAGCAGCGCGAGCTGCGGGAGGCACCAGCTCGAAGAGCCAGCGGAACCATCGACGGCGCTGTCGCGCGCACCATGTGGGGACCGGTCCAGGTCGAGATCGTCGTCAACAGCGGCAAGGTCACCGACGTCAAGATGTTGCAGTACCCGAACGGGAACTCCCGCGACATCCAGATCGACAACTACGTGCTGCCGATCCTCATGAAGGAGACGATCAGCACCCAGTCGGCAACATCCAGATGATCAGCGGCGCCACCTACACCAGCACCGGATACGTCCAGTCCCTGCAGAGCGCACTGGACAAGGCAGGAATCTGAACCCATGACCACCTCGGCGCCTCCGCTTCTTCGGCGTGTGGTGCATCTGATGGGGATGCCCGTGAGCCTGGCCGTCCGGCCGGGGGAGCTCTCCGTGGAGGCCGTCGAGGCGGCATGGGGCAGGGTCATCGACGAGCTGACGTGGGTCGACCGCACCTTCAGCACCTACCGGTCCGACTCCGCCATCTCCAAGCTGGGCAGGGGCGAGGTCTCGGTCGAGGACTGCCCCCCGGAGGTCAAGGAGGTCCTGGATCTCGGCGAACACGCGCGTATCGTGTCCCGCGGCGCCTTCGACGTGCACCGTCCGGGACCCGACGGCGCCGCCTGGCTCGACCCCGCCGGTGTGGTGAAGGGCTGGGCGGTCGAGCGGGCAGCCCTCTACCTGGAGGAGTGCCGGGGTGCCCGCCTACTGCCTGTCGGCGGGGGGAGACATGGTCTGCCGGACCCGCAACCCCGAGGAGCCCGAGTGGCTGATCGGGATCGAGGACCCGCACGACCCGCAGGCGGTGGTCGCGAAGGTCCCGGTTCGCAACGGCGCGGTGGCGACCTCCGGGCTCGCGCATCGGGGCGCGCACCTTACCGACGCTCGCACCGGCGCGACCCCCGACGCGCTCGCGTCGGTGACCGTCGTCGACGAGAGCCTGACCTGGGCCGACATCGACGCGACCGCTGCCTTCGCGCTCGGCGCCGACGGTCCCGGGTGGCTGCGCCAGCGCGGTCGGACCGCGGTGATCGTGTGGGCCGACGGCAACGCCGAGGTGCTCGCTCCTGATCGACCGGAGTCCCGCCCGTAGGACGGGCGGTCCCGCGGGCCACGCGCCCGCCGTACGCTGCGTGCTCGTGAAGCCGTTCCTGCTGCTCGCCACTCGTGCGGAGATCGAGGCCGCCGACGACGAGTACGCCGCCTTCCTCCGATGTGCGCGGCTCACCGAGTCGCAGCTCGAGCGGTTCCGGCTGGAGCAGCGGCCGCTGGGCCAGGTCGAGCTGGAGCGCTACAGCGGGATCATCCTGGGCGGCAGCCCGTTCACCGTCACCGACCCGCCGGAGAAGAAGACGCCGGTCCAGGTGCGCGTCGAGGCCGAGCTGGCCCGACTGCTCGATCGCGTGGTGGCGGAGGACTTCCCGTTCCTCGGCGCCTGCTACGGCATCGGCGTCGTGGGGCGGCACCAGGGCGCCGTGGTCGACGGGACGTACGCCGAGCCCGTCGGCGCCACCACCGTCCGGCTGACCGACGCGGGCCGGGACGACCCGCTCCTCGGAGTCCTGCCGGAGGAGTTCGACGCCTTCGTCGGCCACAAGGACTCGATCGCGGCGCTGCCCGGACGGACTGGTCACCCTCGCCGGGTCCGACGGCTGCCCGGTCCAGGCATTCCGGGTCGGCGACAACGTCTACGTCACCCAGTTCCATCCGGAGCTCGACGTGCCCGGCCTCGTCACGCGCATCGACACCTACCGCCACTACGGCTACTTCGAGCCCCAGCGGGCCGAGCAGCTCATGGAGATGGTCCGCGCCAGCAAGGTGGAGCATCCCGAGATCGTCGTGCGCCGCTTCATCGAGCGGTACGCGTCATGACTCCGTGATCCCCGCCGCCCGCACGACGACGACGGCCTTGCCGGCGATCCGACCGGCTTCGAGGTCGGCGACGGCCAGGGATGCCTCATCGAGGGCGTAGCGCCGGTCCACCGCCGGTACGACACTGCCGTCGGCCATCAGCGCGGCGAGCTGTTCGATGTCCTCGGTGCGCTCGCCGCTGACGAAGAAGGCGAGGTGCTGGCGCACGAACGGCGACAGCATCGTGGCCCACACCTGGCGTCCAGTGCCGCCGAACAGGCGGTCGCCGCCCTCCCCGCCGACGATCACCAGCGTGCCCTCAGGGGTGAGGGCCCGTCGGAGCCGCCGGACCGGGTTGCGACCGCCGACGTCGATCACCAGGTCGTAGCGGGCCGACCCGTTCAGGTAGTCGTCGCGGGTGTAGTCGAAGACGTGCTCCGCACCGAGGGAGCGCACCAGCTCGGCCTTGGCGGGGCTGGCCACCCCGTCGACCACTCCGCCGAGTGCGGCAGCGATCTGGACGGCGTAGCTGCCGACTCCCCCCGAGGCCCCGATCACCAGCACCCGCTGGCCCGGCCGGAGGCCGCCGACGCTCGTGAGGGCCTGCAGGGCGGTGATCCCCGAGATGGCTGCCGCAGCGGCCTGGTCGGACCCGACACCGGCCGGCCGTCGGGCCAGCTTGGCCTCCGGCGCCAGCGCATACTCCGCGTAGGTCCCCGTGCCGATCCCGAACACCTCGTCGCCGACCGCGAACCGGGTCACGCTGTCGCCGACGGCGACCACGCGCCCCGCCAGATCCATGCCCGGGACCCGGTTCTTCGGCCGGCGCAGCCCGAAGCCGATCAGCCGGATGAGATAGGGCCTGCCGGTGACCAGGTGCCACACGCCCCGATCCACGCCGGCGGCGTGAACCTCGATCAGGACCTGGTCCGGCCCGGGGGTGGGGAAGGCGACCCGGTCCACCCGGAGCACCTCTCCCGGTCCGTACTCGTCCTGGACGACCGCGCGCATCCCGGTCGCGGGCGGGACGGTCTCCTGGTCGGCGATCGCGGCAGCGATCGGGCTCCGGACGGTCATGGCTCCTCCTGGACGATTGGTTCGTACTTAGTACGATTAGTGGTTTCGTCAATCTACCCGTACTTAGTACGATGGTCAAGGCAGGAGGAGGACAGGGAATGGACCAGTCACCGGCGGGGTCCGGCACACGGCGCGGCACGCTGTCTCGGGAGCGGATCCTGGAGGGGGCGCTGCGCCTGGCCGACGAGATCGGCATCGAGGCCTTCACCATGCGGCGCCTGGCAGCGGCGCTCGACGTGAAGCCGATGACGATCTACCACCACGTCCCCGGCAAGGAGCAGATCATCGACGGCCTCATCGACCTGGTCTTCGCCGAGATCGACCTGCCGCCTGAGGACGAGTCCTGGGTGTCGGCGATGCGGACGCGGTGCCGCTCGCTGCGGGCGGTGCTCCACCGGCACCCGTGGGCCACCCCGCTCATGGAGACCCGTACGTCTCCGGGCCCGGCGCTGCCTGAGGCACCACGATGCCGTGCTTGCGTGCCTGCGCCGGGGAGGCCTGTCATGGGCGACGACTGCTCATGCCTACGCGATCCTCGACAGCTTCGTGTACGGGTTCGCCCTGGAGGAGTCCGCCCTCCCCGTCACTGCGGATGCCGACCTGCCCGCGCTCGCCGACCAGATCATGGGCGCGTTCCCGTCGGGTGCCTATCCGCACCTCGTCGACTTCACGGTTGGCCACGTGCTGCAGCCCGGCTACAGCTATGCGGCGTCCTTCGATATCGGACTCGACCTGATCCTGAGCGGTATCGAGCGGCTGTCGGCGCAGTCCCCGGAGTGAGGCTGTCCCCGATCTGCGGGCGCTCCGTCGCTTGCCGCCTGCTCTAGCCTGTGCGGCATGAGCGATGTCGAGATCATCACCCCGGACGGCACCGCGGAGGCCTTCCTCAGCCGGCCTCCCCAGGGGGACGGCCCCGGCGTCCTCTTCTGCATGGACGCGATCGGGCTGCGCCCGCAGATCCGCACGATGACCGACCGGATCGCCTCGTGGGGCTATGTCGTGCTCGCGCCGAACCTCTTCTACCGCGAGGGAACCGCCGCCGAGCTGGCACCCGTCGGCGACCTGCGGACGCCGGAGGGCCGTGAGGAGCTCATGAAGGTCGCGATGCCTCGGGTCCGGAGGCTGACGTCCGACCAGCGTGGCGGCGGACCTCGAGTCGTACGTCGCGACCCTGCAGGGACTCGACGGCGTGACACCGGGCCCGATCGGGGTCACCGGCTACTGCATGGGGGCGCGCGTCGCGGTGCGCGCCGCCTCGCTCCATCCGGACGTGGTGGCCGCGGCCGGCGGCTTCCACGGTGGTGGGCTCGTCACCGAGGCCGATGACAGCCCGCACCTCGGACTGGCCAACGCGCGCGCCGCGTTCGTCTTCGGCCACGCCGACAACGACGGCTCGAACACACCCGAGGCCATCGCCGAGCTGGAGCAGGCGCTCACGTCGGCCGGACTCGCCTACTCCAGCTCCATCTACCCGGGCGCGCCGCACGGCTACTCGATGGCCGACACGGCCATGTACCACGAGGAAGCGGCCGAACGGCACTTCCAGCGAGCTCCGCACCCTGTTGGACGACCGCCTGCTTCCCGGCTGATCAGGGCGCGTTGCGCCCCGTGCCCTTGTGCCCAGTGCCGGCGGTGCGTTCGGCAGTAGGGTTTCAGCATGGAGATCACGCTGATCGTGCTTGCCGTCCTCGTCGTCCTGGCCATCTTCTTCGTCGTCGGGTTCAACCGCCTCCGCACGATGAACATCCGCGTCGACGAGGCCGAGTCCGGCATCGACGTCGCGCTCAAGCGCCGGTTCGACCTCATCCCGAATCTCGTGGAGACCGTCAAGGGGTACGCCGCCCACGAGAAGTCGGTCTTCCAGGCCGTCACCGAGGCCCGGTCCGCCGGACAGGCCGCGCACACCATCGGCGAGAAGGCCGCCGCCGACGCCCAGCTGACCCAGGCGCTGGTGAACCTCCGGGCCGTCGCCGAGGCCTACCCGCAGCTCCAGGCGGCATCGAACTTCGCCCAGCTCCAGGAGGAGCTCACCTCGACCGAGAACCGGATCGCCTTCTCGCGGCAGAACTACAACGCCGTCGTGCAGCAGCTGAACACCGCCGTGCAGACGATCCCGTGGATGATCTTCTCCGGGCTTGCCGGGGTCACGACGCGCGAGTTCTACGAGATCCCCGATGACGCGCAGCGCCAGGCGCCCAAGGTCGAGTTCTAGGAAGTCCTGCCGGTGTCCGATCCTCAGCGTCCCGCGACGTCGTACCACCAGCTCGAGTCCCGCAACGTCATGCGGTCGATCCTGCTGCTCACCGCGATGATGTTCCTGCTCGTCGCCCTGGTGTTCGCCGGCGGGCTCTACTTCGGGCTGAGCGGCCCGGTGATCGCGGTGATCGCCGCGATCGTGGTCGTCTTCTCGACGTTCATGTCGTGGTACCAGTCGGACCGGCTCGTGATCGCGATGACCCGCGCCCACCCGGCCGACCCGGTCCAGTACGCGCAGCTGCACAACGTGGTCGAGGAGATCGCGATCGCGGCCGGACTGCCCAAGCCCAAGGTCTACATCGTCGACGACCCGGCGCCCAACGCGTTCGCGACCGGGCGCGACCCGGAGCACGGCGTGGTCGCCTTCACCACCGGGATCCTGCAGGAGATGAACCGCGCCGAGATCGAAGGCGTCACCGCGCACGAGCTCGCCCACATCCGCAACCGCGACACCCTCGTCTCCGCGATCGCTGCGGCGACCGCCGGCGCGCTCGCGATCATCTCCGACATGATGTTCCGGATGATGATCTTCGGCGGCGGACGCGGGCCGGCGGAGCAACAACAACGCCGCGGGCAGCCTTCGGGCTGGTCGCCGTCCTGGTCGGGCGCGATCCTCGCGCCGATCGCCGCCGTGCTGCTGCAGGCGGCCATCTCCCGCAAGCGCGAGGCGCTCGGCGGACGCGACCTCGGTGGAGTTCACCCGCAACCCCAGCGGACTGCGCTCGGCACTGGAGAAGCTCGCGCAGGACAACACGGTCGTCAAGGCGCGCGCCTCGTCGGTGGCCCACGTGTGGATCGAGTCGCCGCTCGACGAGAGCTCGATGAGCAAGCTCTTCGCCACCCACCCGCCGTTGAGCGACCGGATCGCCGCGCTCAAGCGGCTCGAGGGGATGGCTTGAAGCGCCGTCCGCCGGAGATAGGATGCGCTGACGCCTAGTGGCTGGGAGGCCCGGCATGATCTCGACCTTGCGCACCGTCCTCGTCGTTGCGGTGGCTCTGCTTCTCGCCGGCTGTGGGGGCAGCGGCTCGACGGCGGGCTCCTCGACTCCGCGTCGTCTGCCGCCTCGTCGAGCTTCACGCCGACCGGGGACGAGCAGAAGGCGATCGACTCCCTGGCCGGCACGTTCGTGGCGGACTCGACAGGCTCGTTCGGCCTGACTCAGGACCAGGCGAAGTGCGTCGCCCAGGGCTTCGTCAGCACCTTCGGCGTGCAGGGGCTGATCGACATGGGCGTCCTCGACTCGAGCCTGGCTCCCGCCAGCAGCAGCACGTCGCCGACGCTGACCCCCGACCAGGCGTTCCTCTGCCGCGGACGCGATGCTTGCCTGCGTGCAGGGCCCGGACTTCGTCAGTGGGCTGATGAGCGGCAGCGGGATGGACCAGAGCGTGATCGACTGCGTGACCAGCGCGCTCGGCGACCAGGGCATTCACGATGTCCTCGTGGCGGTGTTCGAGAGCGACCAGACCAAGCTGCAGAACGCACTCCTGCCGGTGATGACGACCTGCGCGTTCAGCCAGGGATCGACCAGCTGACGTTCCCCGTCGTCGCGATCACGAGTGCGACGGGGCGGGGTCCTGGCCCTCGAGCTCGAAGGCGAAGTCGTCGGCGTAGCAGTACCACCAGTCCTCGCCCGGCTCGAAGGACCGGATGATCGGGTGCTCGGGGTTGGCGTGGTAGTGCGCCGTGGCGTGCCGGCTGGGCGACTGGTCGCAGCACCCCACGTGTCCGCAGATCATGCACAGCCGCAGGTGGTTCCACCACCCGCCCTCGCGCAGGCAGTCCTCGCAGCCGTCCGCAGACGGGGTCACCACCTTGACCAGGCCGAGGTGATCGCAGGTGTCGCTCATGGGGCTTCTCCTTCAACCGGGTGGTACGGCGACTGTAGTCGGTGTCCCCTCGGGCGTATAGGAGTCGCTGCGGTCAGGACGCGTCGTTGTCGGTCTGCTTGGCCCACAGGTTGATACCCGACTCGACCGCGTAATCGTCGATGGCCGCCAGCTCGGCATCGGTGACGGGCGGGCCGTCGAGCGCATCGAGGTTCATGTCGAGCTGCTCCACCGACGAGGCGCCGATCACGGCGGAGGTGACCCGCCGGTCGCGCAGCGCCCACTGCAGCGCGAGCTGGGCCAGCTTCTGGCCGCGCTGCCGCGGCGATCTCGTCCAGCCGCGCACGTGCGCCATCCGCGGTCGTCGAGGAGCTCCGGCGGGACGGTCGACCCGGTCCTCGCCGCCCGCGAGTCGGCGGGGATGCCGCCCAGGTAGCGGTCGGTCAGCAGACCCTGGGCCAGCGCGGTGAAGACGATGCAGCCCATGCCCTGTGCCTCGAGCTCGTCGAGCAGCCTCGGTCTCGATCCAGCGGTTGAGCATGCTGTACGACGGCTGGTGGATCAGCAGGGGAGTGCCGAGGTCGCGCGCGATCGCCGCGGCCTGCCGGGTCTTCGACGCCGAGTAGGACGAGATGCCGACGTAGAGCGCCTTGCCCGAGCGCACCGCGTGGTCGAGGGCCATCATCGTCTCCTCGAGCGGCGTGTCCGGGTCGAACCGGTGGCTGTAGAAGATGTCGACGTACTCCAGGCCCATCCGCCGCAGCGACTGGTCGAGCCTCGCGAGCACGTACTTCCGGGAGCCGCCGCCCTGCCCGTACGGGCCGGGCCACATGTCGCAGCCGGCCTTGGTGGAGATGACCAGCTCGTCGCGGTAGGGCGCGAAGTCGTCGCGCAGGTAGCGGCCGAAGTTCGTCTCCGCGCATGCCGTACGGCGGCCCGTAGTTGTTGGCCAGGTCGAAGTGGGTGACGCCCCGGTCGAAGGCGCGGCGCAGGATGGCGCGCTGGGTCTCCTCGGGGCGGTCGTCGCCGAAGTTGTGCCACAGACCCAGCGACAGACGGCGGCAGCTGGAGCCCGCTGCGTCCGGTGTGGCGGTAGTCCACGCGCGTCGTAGCGGTCCGGGGCGGGGACGTACTCGGCGGTTGACGGGTGGTCGGGCATCGGCTCCTCCTCCTGTCCGCTCATCGTTCCACGGGACCGGAGCGTCTCGTGCGGCGCCTCGAGCTCATCAGGTCGTACAGGCCCACGACGAGTGCCACGGAGGCGAAGCCGGCGACCGTGGCCATGGCGGCGCCGAGCCCGTGGGTGTACCGGGCGAGGGTGTCGGCGCCCAGGAGGGAGGCGAAGAACACGGCCCCCACGAAGGCCTGCCCCAGCGCGAGACCGATGCGCTGCGCGGTCTGCAGTCCTCCCCCTGCGGTGCTGCCCATCACCGGGTCGACCTCGTGGAGAGTGAGCGTCTGGTTGGGCGTGACGATCGACCCGGCGGACAGCCCCATGAGGAACAGCGGCGGGGCGAGGTAGAGGGCGGTGGAGGTCGAGGGCGCGTGGGTCGCGGCGAACACCAGCAGCAGCGCTCCGGTGCCGTAGGCGAACGCGGCGCCGACGACCAGTGCCCTGCCGACCTGCACGACATAGCGGCCCGCTATCGGCGCGGCGATGGCGCTGCCGATGGCGAACGGCGTCACCCCGAGCCCGGACTGGAGGGCGGAGTAGCCCAGGCCCTGCTGGTAGTACAGGGCCATCACCAGAGGGACGCCGGCCATCACGGGGAAGAAGGCCAGCGCGAACACGACCCCGGCGGTGTACGAGCGGTTGCGAAACAGCCGGAAGTCGATGAGCGGCCCTCGGCGGAGCTCGGTCAGTCTCCGCTCGCGGCGCAGGAAGAAGTAGAGGAACACGGCGGCGGGGACCGCGAGCCAGGCCAGCCGCAGATCCTTCAGCCGGTCGTACTCCACCGCCGCGGTGAGCACCGAGAGCGTCGCGATGCCGAGCAGGAGGGCTCCCACGATGTCCAGCCGGTGATGCGCCCGGAGCTCCTGCTCCGGCAGGAACTTGCGGGAGAGCAGCAGTACGACCACGCCGATCGGGACGTTGATGAAGAAGACAAGCCGCCATCCGTATTCCAGCCCGCCGAGGGCGATGAGCGCGCCACCGACGAGCGGGCCGAGCGCCGTCCCGAGCCCGACGGTCGTGCCGATCACGCCGAACGCGCGTCCTCGCTCGGCCCCCCGGAAACACGCGCCGGACCAGGCCGGACACCTGGGGGTTGATCAGTCCGCTGGAGAGTCCTTGCAGCACCCGCGCGGCGATCAGCCACCCCGGGCCGGGGGCGAGCCCGGCCAGCATGCTGGTGGCGGCGAAGCC
>CAWDVB010000005.1:0-394010 GCA_963805655.1 uncultured Actinomycetota bacterium
GCGGCAGTCACGGTGTCCCTGCACAACGACTACAGACAGCTCCACGGCGTCTACCCGGATCAAGCCCTCTTCGAGTCCCAGACCCCCGCCTTCTGACGGGACACCGAGGGAACCTCTCATCCCTCACACCCGTGTCGGGGTGTGCGGGCGTGGGAGCGTGACCCCCACCGGCTGCCCGGACGCAAGGGCAAGCACAGGCCTTCGGGGTACTGTCCGGAAGAGATCCGACACGCGGGGGGCCACAGTGGCGCAGTCGTCGCGGACACGGCGCTCGACCGTGATCGCGTTGCTGCCCGTCGCCGGTGCCGTCCTGGCCGTCGCCGTCGTCGCCGTCCTGCTGATCCGCAACCCGACCCTCGGCACCTCCCAGGCGACGGGGACCAGTACGCAGACGCCGACGGTCGCCACCACGTCGACGACACCGGTGACGCCTACGACCACTGCGCCCACCACCCCGGCGACATCCCACCCATGGCAGGAACGCCGGCGAACCCGGTGACGCGGACCACGGTCCGGATCGTGCGGAAGAAGGTTCCTCTCGGCCCTCCGCCGGCCATCGCCTACTTCGCCGGTCCGGAGTGGCCGACGCACCCGCACCCGCTGACCGGCTACCTGCACCCCGCCGACGAGGCTCGGCCCCCGATCCCGGTCTCCATGAGCGCGCTGGAGTCCGTCTCGGCATTCACCCCGTTCCGGCGCGGCTACCTCGTCCTGCTCACGACCGCGGACGGGAAGGAGGAGGTCCGCTACTACAAGGCCAGGACCGAAGCGATGGTGCAGATGGCCCCCCTCCAGCCCGCCTGGAGCGAAGGCTTGGCCCGAGGCGCTGACGGGTCGGTGGCCGTGTCACTGAGTCCTGGGTCGGTCACCGAGTTCGACGCGTCCGGGAAGGCGGTCCAGCACTTCTCGCTGCCCGTGCAGAAGCTGGAGCCCGAGCGCCTGCTGTCGGACCAGACCGTGCTCGCACGGGCCGAGACACCACACCGCACCAAGTTCTACCGCCTTACCCCCGACAACAGCGCGGTGAAGTGGCTGCCTCCGCAGAACCACGCGCTCGACGTCTCTGCCTTCACCGGCGACATGTCGATGTTCGCGCGCACCACCCGGGTCGGCAAGGACCTGTCGGCCTACTCCTCCTGCGCGGACACGAGCAATGCCGTCACCAGGAGCGCCGCGGTCCTCGATGGATCGACCTTCGGCCTCCTGTGGGTCGACTGCGGCTACTTCGCCGGCTCGTTCAGCCCTGACGGACGCGTCATGGCCTCCCTCGCCGACACGACGCGGCTCCCGAAGCCCCCCGGCACCGGGATGGTCGGCCTGCTCGACGAACAGACCGGTGACGTCCTGGTCCGCTTCGAAGGGGGAAACGAGCGCACGGGGAATGCTCAGTCCATCAGGGCCCTGACCTGGGAGGACAGCACCCACGTCCTCGCCTTCTCGGACGCATCCAAGTCGACGGTGTATCGCCTCGGAGTGGACGGAAGCGTGGAGAGGGCGGCGGTCAAGGTCCCCTTCTTCGGGTACGTGGTGCTCGAACAGCAGCCCAGCGCCCGCTAACGTCGAGGGACGGGCCGCCTGCGCCCGAGCACGGGGGAGGTGCCAGTGTCCGAGCGCTCACGCGCTCGCCGGTCGACGGCGGTAGCGCTGCTGCCCGTGGCAGGTGCCCTCGTGGCGGTCGCTGTCGTCGCTCTCCTCCTGATCCACAACCCACGGCTGGGAACCGCCCACGCGGCCGGGGGCCCCACGACGTCAGCCTCGCCGTCGACCCCCTCGACGTCGACCTCGCCGATCCCAAGCTTCTTCCCGGGCACCCCCGCGGTCGCGCGGGGCGGGTCGAACTACGCCGTTCCGGAGAAGACCGTCCTCGTCGTCCCGAAGACACTGTCCACCGGCTCTGCCCCCGGCATCGCCTACGTCGTGGGGTCCCAGAGCCCACCGTCCGGCAAGATCCATCCGGCCGACGGTGGGCCCGCGATCCCGATCCAGCTCGGCGCCGGAGAGATCGTCCGCAGCTTCACCCGTTTCAAGGATGGCTTCCTGGTGCTGGTGGAGAACCGCTCCCACGCCACCGTGTCCGACGAGATCAGGTACTACTCCTCCCCGGAACAGATGACGGTGCTCGTGCCGGCGCAGCCCGCCTGGACGGACGAATTCGCCCGGGGGGCCGACGGGTCGGTCGCCGCATCGATGTCCCCCCGCCAGGTCACCCTGTTCGACGCCTCGGGGACCGCGGAGCAGACCTGGGCGGTGCCGCGCGACGCGTTCACGGATCCGACGCGCGTTCTTCCCAACCACCGTGTCATCGTCCGCATCGACTCCGTCCGGTTCACCAAGCGGCTCCGGCTGGCTCCGGGCGGGAGCATCACCCGGGCGCGCGGGCTCACCGGCCGCGCGACCGACATCAGCCCGGCCAACGGCGACGTGTCAATGAGCGAGGGCTGCTACGGCTACCCGGGGGACAACGGGGGCGTCATCGACGCCAAGACCGGGCAGGTCCGGTGGATCGACTGCGGCTACGAGGCGGGCTTCTTCAGTCCCGACGGCACACTCGTCGCAGAACCCGCCAACGGGATCCCCTACTCCGCGACACATCTGCTCGGGATCATGGACGCCGCGACCGGCGACCTCCTGGTGAGCTTCCAGGTTCCGAGCGCCGCATGGGACGGCAGAATAATTCTGCACGTGGCCTGGGAGGACAACACCCATGTGCTGGTCTATGCCTGCAGCAGGCACGGCTGCGCCGTGTTCCGCCTGGGGGTGGACGGCAGCGTCGAGAAGGCCGCAGCCTCGATCCCGGCATACGGGTACGTGAAGCTGGAGGGATAGGCCCGGCCCCTTCTCGGGCCTGGGCGGACACCGGTGAGGATCGGCTCCCGGGCGATGCAACCTTCCGCGCCGATCTTGCGTCCTGCTTTCGAGCGGGTACGCAAGACTCGGAGGGCCAACGGTGACGGAAGCCAGCACACGGGGGATGGGGGGAACGATGTCGGCCTCACACGACGAGGAGTTCGCCGACTACTTCCGTCGCCGCGAGCAGAGCCTGCTGCGGACCGCCTACCTGTTGACCGGCGACGTGCACCTCGCCGAGGACCTCGTCCAGACCGGCTTGACGCAGCTCTACACGCACTGGGACGACATCAAGGACCGCGCCGCGCTCGACGGGTACGTGCGCAGGATCCTGGTCAACGGACACAACTCGTTCTGGCGCAAGGGCTGGCGTCGACGCGAGGTTGCGATGACCGAGCTGGTCGCCGACCGAGCCGAGTCGCTGCCGTCCCCCGCCGACGACCCCGACACGATCGATGCGCTGTGGGAGCTGGTCAAGACGCTGCCGCCCAAGCAGTGCACGGTGATCGTGCTCCGCTACTACGAAGACCTGACCATCGACACCATCGCCGACCTGATGGGGATCGCCCCGGGCACGGTCAAGTCCCAGGCCAACCGCGCCATTGCCACCCTCCGCGCCCACCCCGACTTCGCGGATCTGGAGGACTGGGCATGACCAACCCCGACCGCCGCCTCACCGAAGGACTCGGTCGCATCGCCGATCGGATGCCACCGGCCCACCTCGACCTCACTCAGATCACCCGACACCGCAGCCACCGCCGAAACACCTGGCGCGCGGTCGCGATCGCCGCCACCGCCACCGTCGCCGCCGTCGCCATCCCCGTCATCAGCATCGTGGCCGTCAACCAGACACGCTCCCACATCCCACCGGCCACCACCGGATCGCTGACAACCAGCCCGACGACCTCGGTCACCTCCTCGGAGCCGACGGAGACGACCACGTCGGCGACCCCGAGCCCGACAACGCCTCCGTCGCCGATCGAGAAGGTCAAGATCGATACCACGACGGCGCCCATGGGGCCGGCACCGGGTATTCCCTACATCATCGGGGACAGCTTCAAAGGCGTCGACCTCGGGCTAGCGGCAGACGAGCAAGTGGCGGCCTTCGCGCCCTATCCCCTCATGCCCGGCGACCACAGCACCCTTCTCCTCATGGTGCGGACATCGATCGGATCGAGGAATCCGGGCATGGAGGCGCGCATCGTCAATGCTCCCCCGACCGCGGATCTGAACAGGAGCAGCTGGCAGGTCCCGAACGCGTCCTTGGTGCGTCGCTCTGACGGCGCAATCGCCTACTTCGCCGGCATGAACGAGCTCGCATTCCGTAGCGCCGACGGCCAGGTGACCAGGACGTGGAACCTTCCGGATGGGGCGGGCTCTCCCGTGGGCATTCTTCCGGACGGCTCCGTGGTGCTCCTTGGCTACAACCAGGGATGGCAGACCATGCTCGCCACACCGCAGGGCAAGGTCACGCCGGTCACGAGTCTCCGCGCCGCGGTCTCGGTCGGCCCGAACGGCGAGATCGCGGAAATCCCGTCAGCCAGCATGCTGACCGGATGCACCACCATGCACTCCTCCATCGACGGACGCCAGCTTTGGAAGAAGTGCACCAACACCCCGGGCCCATTCAGCCCGAACGGGAATCGGCTTATCGGTCGGCCTCAGAACCCCGAAGGACTCGGGGATCCGACCGTGAGCATCCTGGACGCCAGAACCGGAAAGGTCCTCGTCGAATTCGTCGCCTCCAAGGACTACTCGTCCGCGATCCTCGGCGCCGTGTGGGAGGACAACACCCACCTCCTCGCTTTCATCCACATCCACAAGCCCGACGGCTGGAAGGTCGTACGGCTCGGAGTGGACGGTTCGGTCGAGCTGGCGGACGTGGGGACCCTCCCGCACCCCATCAATCGCCAGGTCGCCGGAGTCCCCCCGATGGCCTTCGAAGCGCAGCCCTGACGCTCGGGCGGCGTCCCCGACCGGCCGAGACCCGAGCCGCTTCACGCGGCGATGCAACGTTCTGCGGGTCGGGTGCGTCTTGGTCCGGACCACGATGGGCAGAATCGGGGATCAGATGGCCAAGTCAGCGCAGCTGCAGTCAGCGGGGGGAGCGTCGGTGTCGGACTCAGCGGAGGGCGAGTTCGACGCCTACGTCCGCCGGCGAGAGGGCAGCCTGCTGCGCACCGCCTACCTGCTCACCGGCAACAGTCACGAGGCCGAGGATCTCGTCCAGACCGCGCTGACCCAGCTCTACCGGTCGTGGGACAAGGTGCGCGACCCTGACTCACTGGACGGGTACGTCCGCCGGATCATGGTCAACGCGAACAACTCCGCCTGGCGCAAGCCCTGGCGACGCCGCGAGGTCAGCTCGGTCGATCTGGTCGCCGAGACCATCGATCCCTTGTCCCCTGATCCCGACACCAGGAGGGCGCTGGGCGCGCTGATCAAGACGCTGCCTCCCAAGCAGCGCACTGTGATCGTGCTGCGCTACTACGAGGATCTCCCGGCCACCGACATCGCCGACCTGCTGGGGGTCTCACCCGGCACGGTCAGGTCCCAGGCCAACCGCGCCATCGCGGCCCTCCGAGCGCACCCACACCTCGCAGACTTGGAGGACTGGGCATGACCGACGCCGAACGCCACCTCACCGAGGGCCTCCACGACCTCGCCACCGAGATGCGGACCGAGCACGTGGACCTCGCGGCCATCAAGCGTGGCAGCCACCACGGCTGGCGCACCGTCTCGATCGCGGCCGCTGCAACCATCGCGGCCGTCACCATCCCCGTCATCAGCGTCGTGGTGATCAACCACCAGCAGTCCCAAACCCCACCCGTCACCACGGGTTCGCCCACCGGCAGTAGCGCCACCGACACCGAGAGTTCGCCCCCGGGGCCCCCGGGATCCACGGGCGCCGGCACCGCCTACGTGATCGGCGCACGTCATCCCTACACGAGTCACAGCGGCGAGGTGTCGATCATCGACCCCGGCAGCCTGAACGTCGCTGCCACCGTCGACCTCGGCAACGTCCCCTACACGGTGGTGGTCGCACCGGCCGGCACACCCGACGCCGGCACCGTCTATGTCACCAGCCTCGACGGCCCCGACGAACAGCGCGCCTTCAGGCAAGGCCACACCGTGTCGGTGATCGACCCAGGAGCCACCACTGTCACGGCCGCCATCGACGTCGCAGACGGAGCTGCCGAGCTGGCGATCGCACCGGCCGGCACACCCAACGCAGGCACCCTCTACGTGTCGGGCGGCCATGCCGTCTCGGTCATCGACCCAGGAGCCACCGGCGTCGCGACCACCATCCCCGTGGACGGCTTGGCCGGCAATCTGGCGATCGCGCCGGACGGCACACCCAACGCAGGCACCGTGTACCTTCTCAGCCGGGACGGCACCCTGTCGGTCATCGACCCGAACACCAACACTGTCACTGGCACCATCGACGTCGGAAGCGGCGCCGAGAACCTGGCGATCGCACCGGCCGGCACGCCCAAGGCCGGCACCGTCTACGTGGCCGCCGGCAGCAGCGTCTCGGTCATCGCCCCGGGAACAACCAGTCTCGCGACCACGATCGACGTCGGAACCGCCGACAAGCTGGTGATCGCGCCGGCTGGCACACCCAAGGCCGGCACCGTCTACGTCAACGACTACAACGCCGGCACCCTGTCGGCGATCGACCCGAACACCAACATCGTGGCTGCCACGTTCAGTGTCGAGAGCACAGCCCTAGCCGGGATGGAGGTCGCACCGGCCGGCGCCCCGAACGCGGGCACCGTCTATGTCGGGGCCCCCCACATCGTGACGGTCGTCCGCCCTGACGGCACTACCTCCGTCATCCAAGGAATCAGCCCCAACAGCATGGTCACGACCATGGCTATCGCACCGTCCAGCGCACCAAACGCCGGCACCGTCTACGTGGCCGGCCGCGGCAGCAGCAGCAACTCCGACATCGGTACGGTCTCGGTCATCGATCCCGTGTCGGACTCCTTCAGGGCTATCGCCGTCGCCGGGAGCGCGTCGCAGGTGGCGATCGCGCCCTAGGGATTGGTTCCATCCCCGCAGAGGAGGATCAGGCAACAACCTCGGTGACCGGCAGACTGGAGTCGGCGGGGATGCCGAGCGTTGAAGGCGTGCGATTGCGGGCCACCAGCTCCGAGCCGAGAGCCGCCACCATCGCGCCGTTGTCGGTGCACAGCTTGGGGCGTGGGACGCGCACCCGGATGCCGAGCTTCGAGGCGCGTTCCTCGGCCAGGACTCGCAGCCGCGAGTTCGCCGCGACGCCTCCACCGATCAGGATGTCCTCGACCCCGAGGTCCGAGGCCGCATCCAGGGTCTTGCGCACGAGGACGTCGCACACCGCCTCCTGGAACGAGGCGGCCACGTCGTTCACCGGGACGGGCTCGCCCGAGGCCTCCTTGGCCTCGACCCAGCGGGCGACCGCGGTCTTGAGCCCGGAGAAGGAGAAGTCGAAGCGGTGCCGCTGCAGGTCACGGGGGCCGGTCAGGCCGCGGGGGAAGTCGATCGCGACCGACGAGCCCGAGGCCGCTGCCTTGTCGACGTACGGGCCGCCGGGGAAGCCGAGGCCGAGCAGCCGGGCCACCTTGTCGAAGGCCTCCCCCGCGGCGTCGTCGATGGTCGAGCCGAGTGGGGTGATCGAGCCGGTGACGTCGTCGACCCGCAGCAGCGAGGAGTGACCGCCGCTGACGAGCAGGGCCAGGCAGGGCTCGGGGAGGGCACCGTGCTCGAGCTGGTCGACGGCCACATGGGCGGCAAGGTGGTTCACGCCGTACAGGGGCTTGTCCAGGGCGATCGCGAGCGCCTTGGCGGCGGACACCCCCACCATCAGCGCGCCGACCAGGCCGGGGCCGCTCGTGACGGCGACCGCGTCCACGTCGGAGAGCGTGACCCCGGCGGTCTCGCAGGCGCGGTCCAGCATCGGGACCATCGCCTCGAGGTGGGCGCGCGAGGCGACCTCGGGCACGACGCCCCCGAAGCGCACGTGCTCCTCGACCGAGGAGGCGACGGCGTCGGCGAGGAGGGTGTGGCCCCGGACGATCCCGATACCGGTCTCGTCGCACGAGGTCTCGATCCCGAGCACGAGCGGCTCGTCAGCCATGGACGGTGTCCTCCTGTCGGGTGGTGAGGAGCAGCTGCATCACGACCGCGTCGCTGCCGTCGCGGTAGTAGCGGCGGCGCCGGTCGATCTCCGCGAAGCCGGCCCCGCGGTAGAAGGCGAGTGCCGCCTCGTTGGCGGCAGAGACCTCCAGCAGCATCCGCCCGTCCCCTCGTCCGCGCGCTGCGGCCAGCACCTCCTCGAGCAGCAGCCGGGCCACGCCCTGACGCTGACGGTCGGCCGTGACCGCGATCCGGTTGAGGTCGGCGGTGCCGTCGGCGGTCACGGTCGTGGCGTAGCCGACCAGGTGATCGCCCTCGACGGCCACGAGGGCCCCACGGCGCTCGGAGCCGATCTCGTCGCGCACCTGGGGCTCGCTCCACGCGTCCGGCCCGAAGAGAGCCGCTTCGAGCCGGGCGATGGCCGGGACGTCGGCCGCGGTCGCTGCCCTGACGATCACGACACCTTCTTCGGCCGGCCGGGCTCCTGCACGTCGGGACGTCGCAGGTAGAGGGGCATCGGCTCCAGCAGCACGATCGACCGGCCGGCGACGGCCGCGGCGAGGACGGCGGCACTCGGGTAGAGGGGACCGTCGGCCCGGTCGAGGAGATCCGGGTAGAGCTCGGCGCCGCGGCCCAGGACCGGCTCCCCGCGCAGCTCGGCGCCGAGGTCGCCCGGCCGGCCGACATGAGGGCCCTCGAGCCGGGTGCCGTGCCCGTCGTACCGGGCCCAGTAGACCTCCCGGCGCCGCGCATCCGTGGCGACCACGAACGGCCCGGCCATGGATCCGGTCGTCACGGCCTCGCGAGCGATCACGTCGAGAGAGCAGACCCCGTGGACCGGGATGCCGAGGGCGGCGCCCATCACGCGGGCCGTGGTGACGCCGACCCGCAGACCGGTGAACGGCCCAGGGCCGACTCCCACCGCGATCTCGGTGAGGTCGGTCGGGGTTGCGCCCGTCCCGACGAGAGCGTCCGCGATCGCGGGCGCCAACAGCTCGGCGTGGGCGAGCGCGTCGACCTGGGTCCGTTCGGCGACGACCGAGGTTCCGTCGTGGAGAGCCACGGTCACAGCGGCCGAGGAGGTGTCGAAGGCGAGGAGCACGGGACGAGGCTACGTCAGTCCAGGAGGGGCGCTCAGAAGCCGTACGCCGAGCCACCGGGAGCCCACCGGGGTGATCCGGACGTGGCGGGGGTCGACGTCCTCCACCGCTCCGTCGGCGTCCACCCCGGGGTCGGCACCGCTGCGCCGGCTGATGTGGACCTCCAGCCGCGAGTCCGCCAGGCCCTCGACCTTGCCCTCACCCCACTCGACGACGGTGACCGACGACTCCACCGAAGCGTCGAGATCGAGGTCGTCGATCTCGGGAGCGGCACCGAGCCGGTAGGCGTCCACGTGGACCAGCGCCGGACCCCCGATCGTCGACGGGTGGACACGGGCGATGACGAACGTCGGTGACGTGATCTCGCCGCGCACCGACAGCCCTCTGCCGATCCCCTGGGTGAAGGTCGTCTTCCCGGAGCCGAGCTCGCCGGAGAGCACGACCACGTCACCGGCTCGGAGGACGGCGGCGAGCGCCTCCCCCTGCGCCCGCAGGTCGTCGGCGGTGTCGGCGACGAGATCCACGGGGAGCGACTTGGCCAGCGTGATCGAGGTGTGCTCCCGGGAGACCTCGCGATAGCCGAGGTGGAGCCACAGGCCGACGGTCTGCGGGAGCTCGGCGCGGGCAACCAGCTCGGTGCCCGCGAAGCCGTCCCGCCGCGCCACCCGCTCCGCCTCGGCGGCGAGCATCCCGGCCACCCCGATCCGCTGGTACTCCGGGGAGACCGCGACGCGGGTGAGACGCAGCAGGTTCCCCTCGGGTCGCAGGATCAGCGAGCCGGCGGGCTCGTCGTCCACCGTCGCGAGCAGCCCGCCGTACTCCGCGAGCGAGTCCGAGACGGACTCGACGGTCTCGGCGAGAGCAGGGGCGGGCGGGTCGAGCGCCGGACGCGCACCGAAGCTCTCGTGGATCAGCCCCCACACGGCCTCGGCCGCCTCCGGGCCCACCTCCGAGACCCGGGTCGGCTCCGTCGTCACGCGCTTCGCTCCCCCAGACTGTGGGCGACCAGGGTCTCCAGCTCCGCGTTGAGCTCGGTGCTGTTCTCCATCTGCGCCATGTGGCCCGATCCCGGGAACTCGACCAACCGCGAGCCCTCGATCGCGCTCGCCAGCCTGCGGCTGTGCTCGATCGGGGTGAGCCGGTCCTTGGTGCCACATGCAATCACCACGGGCACCGTGCCGAGCGTGTCGGTGACGTGCAGCTTGTCGAGCGCCTCGAACTCCGGGTAGAACTCCGCGACCACCTCGAACGGGGTGCCGGCCAGCATGTTGTCGATGAACTCGACGTACGACGCGGGGACGTTGCCCCCGAAGGCGAACAGGTCGGTCATCAGGAAGCCGAGGTTCGACCCGCGCCGTCGCGCCGTGTCCACCAGCTGCGGTGCCCGGCTGAGCAGCGCCACCACACGCTCGCGGGCCACGCCGACCAGCGGGTTCGGCAGCCCGAGCGGTGCGAGCCGGGCCGTCGACATCTCCCCGGCCGCCGTGGAGACCAGGCCGACCCCGACGACCTTCTCGCCGAAGAGATCCGGGTACTGCTCGGCGAGCGCCATCACCGACATGCCGCCCATGGAGTGGCCGATCAGCACCACCGGCCCGTCGGGGGCAAGCTGCTCGATCACCGCCCGCAGGTCCCGCCCGAGCTGGTCGATCGTCGCCGCTCCGGCCGTCGACCGCTCGGAGCGGCCGTGGGACCGCTGGTCGTAGAACACCAGCCGGCGCTTGCCACGGAAGTAGGCGCGCTGGAAGTGCCAACAGTCCAGGTTCAGCGCATATCCGTGGACGAAGATGATCGTCGGGTCCTGGCGCCGGGACCGGCGCGGCTTGGCGGCGTACGGCGCGGTCTCGTCCACCTCGACGTGCAGGAAGATGCCGTCGTCAGCCACCACCGACCGGGTGTCACCACGCAAGGCGCCCAGCGCGTCCGCGTCGTGCGCCGCGGCCAGCCGGGTCCGCGAGATCGCCCGCTCGGCGACCAGTCCGGCGCCCAGGGCACCGGCGGTCGCCGCACCGACTCCGGCGGCCGCCCACCTCCATGCCCGGCTCATCGGGCCGCCTCCTCCACGCCAGTCCCCGTGTAACGCCGCGCGAAGCGGCCACCGATCCTGGTGACGATCTCATAGGAGATCGTGCCGCAGGCATCGGCCCAGTCCTGCGCGGTGGGGCCGTCAGGCCCGACGAGCACGATCTCGTCGCCGGCCGAGACGTCCTCGTCCCCGAGGTCGACGAGGAACTGGTCCATGCAGACCCGGCCGGCGATCGGACGTCGCCTGCCCCGCACGGACACCTCGGCCACCGACGACGCAGCCCGCGGGATGCCCTCGGCATAGCCGACCGGCACGAGTCCGAGCCACGTCGGCTGCTGGGCGGTCCACGTGTGCCCGTACGACACCGAGGCGCCGGTGTCGACGCCCTTCACCAGGGCCAGGCGGGCCGACACCGTCATCGCCTGGGTCAGGCCCAGGTCCTTCGCGGGATAGCGGTCCGGGATCGGGGACAACCCGTAGACCGCCAGGCCGACGCGGACAAGGTCGTAGCGGGCCCCCGGCCGGGAGATCACCGCTGCGGAGGCGGACAGATGCCGGACCTCCGGTCGCAGACCGGCCGAAGCGGCGGTCTCGAGCGCCCACGCGAAGGCCGCATCCTGCTCGTCGTTCGCCGGATGGTCCGGAGTGTCTGCGCAGGCGTAGTGCGACCAGACACCCGCGATCCCGATGTGGCCGCGCTTCTCGGCCGCGCGCGCCTCCGCGACCAGGTCCGGCCAGTCGGCCATCGCACACCCGCCCCGGTTGAGACCGGTGTCGACCTTGAGATGGACGCGCGCGGCCGCGCCGACCTCGCGGGCGGCACCCTCGACCTCGGCGAGTGCCTGGGCAGTGGACACCGAGACGTCCACGTCGGCCTCGATGGCCGGGCGATAGTCCTCGCCCGGGACGGCCAGCCATGCCAGGAGGCGGCCCATGTCTCCGTCGGCTCGCAGGGCAGCGGCCTCGTCCAGGGTCGCCACGCCGAGCCATGGCACCCCCGCCGCGCGGGCGGTCCGTGCGACCTGCAGCATGCCGTGGCCGTAGCCGTCGGCCTTGACCACGACGAGCAGAGGGGTGCCACCGGCGATCTCGGACAGCCGGGCAATGTTGGCGCGTATCGCGTCGAGGTCGACCTCGATCACCGCGCGGGGCTCATCGCTCACCGGAGGATCCTGACAGAACCAGCAGCTCCTGGGAGACGGCGGGGATGGCGAGGGCCACGTCCGAGGCACGCAGTGGTCCCCCGGCGGAGGCGCGCACGGCAGCGGCCGCGTGCACCCAGGCCCCGACGGAGGCGGCGTCGAAGGGGCTCAGACCGGCGGCGAGCAGCGCCCCGATCAGCCCGGCCAGGACGTCCCCGGCGCCGGCGGTGGCCAACCAGGGGATGGAGAGCGTCGTGGCACGGACCCGGCCCTCGGGCTCGGCGATCAGCGTGTGGCGGCCCTTGAGCAGCACGACGGCCCCGTAGGAGTCGGCGGCAAGCCGCACCGCGTGCAGCTGCCGGGCCTCCACCTCGGCGCGCTCGAGCCCGAGCATCTCGGCCAGCTCACCCGCGTGGGGGGTCAGCACCAGGTCGCTGCGCTCGCCGGGGCGCACCACGGCCAGCGCATCGGCGTCGACCACGGCGGGAACCGGATCGGCGAGACACGCCCGCAGCGCGCCGGAGGCGTCCGACCCCAGGCCCGGACCGACCACCCAGGCCTGGACCCGTCCGGCCGCGCCGACGACCTCCGGGTGGGCGGCCGTCACCGGGGCGAGCGCCTCCCCGTCGTAGCGGACCATGCCGGTGAAACCGCCGGCTGCCCCGGCCGTGGCGAGGATGGCCGCACCCGGGTACTCCGCCGAGCCGGCGCGCACTCCGACTACCCCGCGCGTGTACTTGTGCGCGGTCGGAACGGGTACAGGGAGGAGCGCGGCCACATCCGCGGCCTGGAGGGCCTCGACCGGCGCCGGAGGCAGGTCGAGCCCGATGTCGACGAGATGGACCGCCCCGCACGCGGCGGCCGACGGATCGACCAGGTGGCCGGGCTTGTGAGTGCCGAAGGTGACCGTGAGGGTGGCTCGCACGTGGGGCCCCTCGACCTCCCCGGAGTCCACCCCGATGCCGGAGGGGACGTCCACCGCGACCACCGGAACGCCGTCCAGTGCGGACACGACCTCGGCCGCGGCCGGGCGGAGCGGCCCCGACGCGCCGATCCCGACGATCCCGTCCACGACCACGTCGAGACGCCCGGTCAGGTCGTCCAAGCCGCTCACGACCCGCCCGCCCGCGGCGAGCAGGGCCGCAAGCCCGTCCGGGTGGACGCGATCGGGGCTGAGCAGCAGCGCGGACACCGCAGCCCCACGGCGGGCCAGGTGAGCGCCCGCGTACAAGGCGTCACCGCCGTTGTCGCCCGAGCCGACGAGCAGCAGGACCCGGCGCGCGTACACCCCGCCGAGGAACTCGGCGACCGCCGTGGCCAGGCCCGTCGCGGCGCGTTCCATCAACGTCCCCGCGGGGAGCGTCGCCATCAGGGCGCTCTCCGCCTTCCGGACCGTGGTGACCGCGTGCGCGCTCCGCATGGTTTCAGGCTATCCGTCCACAGAGTGGACCCGAGTAGCATCTCCCCGTTCAGGGCGAGGGGGCTCGCAGTGGGGCAAGCGAAGGTGGAAGCGACCTACCGCTTCGACATCGACGGGTTGCGCGGCGTCGCGGTCGCGCTCGTCGTGATCTCCCACATCTGGTGGGGGCAGGTGTCCGGCGGCGTCGACGCCTTCCTCGTCGTCTCCGGGTTCTTCCTCGCCAGGTCCCTCCTGCGGCGGGTCACGGTGACCCGGATCGGCGAAACCGGCGCGCTCGTCGTGGGCCAGGTGTGGCGCTTCGTGCGCCGGCTGGTCCCGACCGCCGCGATGGTCGTGCTGGTGACGCTGCTGGCGTCGACGCGCATCGAGCCACCCAGCCGCTGGGCGGAGCTCTCCCGACAGGCCCTCGCCTCGCTGCTCGGCTACCAGAACTGGCATCTCGCCTCGGCCGACCTCGTCTACGCGCGTGCGTCGGGGTCGGTCAGCCCCTTGCAGCAGTTCTGGTCCCTCGCGGTCCAGTTCCAGCTCTACGCCGCGGCGGTCGCCCTGCTGGTCCTGCTCACCTGGGCCGTTCGGCGGGCTCGCCACCCGTTCACGATGGTCGCCGTCGCAAGCGCGCTCGGCGCGGCCGCGTCGTTCGCCTACGCGCTGCACGCCGTCTCCTCCGACCAGGGATCCGCCTACTACGACACGGCTGCGCGGGCCTGGGAGTTCCTGCTCGGGATCACTCTCGGGCTCGTTGTCCCCATGACCGCGACGAAGGTCTCCCGGGGCCGGACTGCCCTTCGATCCGCCCTCGGCCTGGCGTCGCTCGCCGCACTGAGCTCCACCGCCTTCCTGGCCGACGGGCTGCACGAGTTCCCCGGGGCCCAGACGCTGCTCCCCGTGGTTCCCGCGATGGTCCTGCTCGTCGTGGGCGGGGGCGGCCCCGCAGTGCTGTCGAACCGATTCCTCTCGCTGCGCCCGCTGCGGGAGCTCGGAGCGATCTCCTACCCGCTGTACCTCTGGCATTGGCCCATCCTGATCCTCGGCCTGCAGCTGACCGGGCGGGCACACGCCGGGTGGCGACTCGGCGGTGCAGTCGTGATGGCATCGCTGCTCGTCGCCTGGCTCACGCACGTCGCGGTCGAGCTCCCGCTGAAGGAGAGCGACCGGCCGCGGGCCCCGCGGCTCCCGCGTCGCGCTCTGGCCGGGGCGCTCACATTCACTGCCGCGCTGCTGCCGATGGCGTGGCTCCTGCACACCTCGAACCTCGCCCACAACTCGCTTCGCGCCGATCTCACCGCGGCCACCGCCACCCCCGACGACGTCGGGAACTCGCCGTGGTCGGTGGTGCCCGCGCCGGAGGTCGCCCCTGACGACGGCAAGGGGACGCCCTCACGCTGCGCCACCTCGAAGTTCGGCAGGGAACTACGGACCTGCACGTTCGGGGACCCTGCCGGGTCACGGACCATCGTCGCCGTCGGCGGATCGCACGTCCGGATGTTCATGCCCGCGCTCGACGAGATCGGCCGGCAGCACGGGATCAAGATCGTCAGCATGATCAAGCTGGGCTGCCCCTGGAGCCTGGGTACGGTCATGGTCGGGATGGACAAGGACGCCCGGGCCAGCTGCCTCGACTGGGGGGACCAGGCGACCGCCGAGATCCTCGCGATCCACCCCGAGCTGGCTTTCACCACGGGCACCCGACCTCGGCTGCACGGCCCGGGGGACCGGGTGCCTCCCCACTACCCCCGGCGGTGGTGGGACCTGGACCGGGCCGGGATCCCGATGGTGCTTCTGCGCGACGTCCCCTGGCTGCCCCGCGACGTGCCCGACTGCGTGAGCACGCGCCTCGCCGAGCCCTTGGCGCAGGTGGACCTGGAGTGCGGCGTCCCGCGGTCGACGGCTCTCTCGCCCGACCCGGTGAAGAGCTTCCGCGGCGCGATCCCGGGGTCGGCGCGTTGGATCGACCTGACCCCGGTCATCTGCCCTGCCGACCAGTGCCTGCCCGTGGTCGGCAACGTCCTGGTCTACCGGAACACCGATCACGTGACGTCGACGTTCGCGCTGACCGTCGCGCCTGAGCTCGATCGCCAGCTCGGCGGCGCCACCGGCTGGTGGGCGGGGCCCTGACGGTCAGGACTCGAGGACGACGAACGCCACTGCGACTCCGCCGTCGTGAGTGAGGGACAGATGGCTGTGCGCAACCCCGCGGGCCTCAACGGCTTCCAGCACGGAGCCGGACAACCGGAACGACGGTGCGCCCGACGGCTCGCTGACCACCTCCACGTCGTGCCACCCGAGGCCGCCAGGGGCGCCCAGCGCCTTGGCAAGCGCCTCCTTCGCGGCGAAGCGGGCCGCCCGGGACACTGACGAGCGCTCCCTCTCGGACGAGGTGAGCACCCGGTCGAGCAGCCCCGGGGTGCGCACCACGGCCTCTTCGAACCGCTCGACGTCGACCACGTCGACCCCGATCCCGAGGATCATCTACCCGGACCCGCCGTCGGCCGCATCATTCGACCGTGACCGACTTGGCCAGGTTGCGCGGCTGGTCGACGTCGTGACCCAGGACCGTCGCGAGCTCGCAGGCGAACAGCTGCAGCGGGACCACGGCCACCAGCGGCTGGAGCAGGGTCGACACGTGGGGGAGCCTGATCACCACGTCCGCCCACTGGGCGGCGGCATCGTCGTCGTGCTCGGCCAGGACGACGGCACGCGCCCCGCGCGCCTTGACCTCCTGGATGCCGCTGAGCATCTTGTCGTGGATGAAATCTCGACCCGGCGGTGGGACGACACAGAAGACCGGCATGCCGGGCTCGATCAAGGCGATCGGGCCGTGCTTGAGCTCGCCGGCCGCGAACCCCTCCGCGTGCAGGTAGGCCAGCTCCTTCAGCTTCAGAGCCCCCTCCAGCGCCACCGGGTAGCCGGCGTGGCGGCCCAGGAACAGGACCGACCGGCTCGATGCAAGCTCCCGGGCCAGGTCGTAGACCTGCTGGGCCCCGTCGAGCACCTCCTGGATCAGCCCCGGCATGCGCCCGAGCTCGTGTACGACCGAGCCGATCTCGTCGCCGAACCGCGTGCCGCGCACCTGCGCCAGATAGAGGCCGAGCAGGTAGCAGGCGACGAGCTGGGTCAAGAAGCCCTTGGTCGAGGCGACACCGATCTCCGGACCCGCGTGGGTGTACAGGACGGCATCGGACTCGCGGGGGATCGTCGATCCGTTGGTGTTGCAGATCGCGAGCACCTTGGCCCGCTGAGCCCGGGCGTGCCGGATCGCCATCAGCGTGTCGGCGGTCTCCCCCGACTGGCTGATCGCCACCACCAGGGTGTCCCGGGTCAGGATGGGGTCGCGGTAGCGGAACTCGTGAGAGAGCTCGACCTCGCAGGGGATCCGCGTCCAGTGCTCGATCGCGTACTTGGCGACCAGCCCGGCGTAGAAGGCCGTGCCGCACGCCACGATGATGACCTTGTCGACGTCGCGGAGCTCGTCCTCACTGATCCGGATCTCGTCCAGCTGCAGCTGGCCTGCGGCGTCGTGGCGGCCGAGGAGGGTGTCGGCGACCGCCTTCGGCTGCTCGAAGATCTCCTTGCGCATGAACCAGTCGAAGCCGCCCTTCTCGGCAGCGGTGAGGTCCCAGTCGACGTGGTAACGCCGGCCCTCGACCGCGTTCCCCGCGAAGTCGGTGACCTCGACGGAGTCCCGGGTGATGGTGACGACCTGGTCCTGCCCGAGCTCGAGCGCATCGCGGGTGAACTCGATGAAGGCCGCCACGTCCGATGCCACGAAGTTCTCACCGTTGCCGAGACCCACCACCAACGGCGAGTTGCGTCGGGCGGCCACGACCCGGTCGGGGTCGAGCGCGTCGGTCGCCACCAGGGTGAAGGCCCCCTCGAGCCGGCGGCACACCTGCCGCATCGCCTCGCTGAGCCCGGCCCCGCCCTCCACGGCCAGCTCCAGCAGATGGGCGACCACCTCGGTGTCGGTCTCCGAGACCAGATCGTGGCCGCGCGCCTCCAGCTCCCGGCGCAGCTCGGCGAAGTTCTCGATGATCCCGTTGTGGATCAGCGCCACCCGACCGCTGGGGCCGAGATGCGGGTGGGCGTTCTCGTCGGTCGGCGCGCCATGGGTGGCCCACCGCGTGTGCGCGATGGCGAGCGTGCCCGCCGGCAGGGGGCTCTCCCCGAGCAGCTTGTCGAGGTTGGCGAGCTTGCCGGCGCGCTTGCGCACATGGGTTGTCCCGTCGGCGATCACCGCGACGCCGGCAGAGTCGTAGCCGCGGTATTCGAGCCTCCTCAGCCCCTCCACGACCACGTCGACCGCCGAGCGTTGACCGGCGTAACCGACGATTCCGCACATGCGGCTCACTGTAGTCGAGCGGGCGATCGCGACCCCGCACCCACCGTCCGTCCCGGCAGTGGGCCAGAATGACGCCCATGAGTCCCCCGAGCAACGGCAACGGGCACGTCCGCTCGCCGTACGTCGAGCTCGACCGGGACGCCTGGGCAGCCTTGGGCGACAGCATTCCGCAGCCGCTCACCGCCGAGGAGCTGGACCGGATCCGGGGCCTGGGTGACCGGATCGACCTCAACGAGGTGCAACAGATCTACCTGCCCATCTCGAAGCTGCTGAGCCTCCACGTCGAGAGCGCGGGCGCGCTCTACCGCGCACAGGAGGCCTTCCTCAACCAGCCGCAGCCCCCGCGTACCCCCTTCGTCATCGGGGTCGCCGGGTCGGTCGCCGTGGGCAAGTCGACCACCGCGCGGGTGCTCCGACAGCTTCTGGCGCACTGGCCGGCCCACCCGAGCGTGCAGCTGGTCACGACCGACGGGTTTCTCCTGCCGAACGCCGAGCTGCAGCGCCGTGGACTGCTGCAACGCAAGGGCTTCCCCGAGTCCTACGACCGTCGCGCCCTGCTGCGCTTCGTGTCGGACATCAAGTCGGGCAAGGACGGGGTGTGCGCCCCCATCTACTCCCACACGACCTATGACGTGGTCCCCGATCAGTGCGTCCAGATCGAGCAGCCCGACATCGTTCTCGTCGAGGGCCTCAACGTGCTGCAGCCCGGCCGCCTCGACGAGCACGGTCGCCCCGGCCTGGCAGTGAGCGACTTCTTCGACTTCTCGCTCTACGTGGACGCGTCCACCACCGACATCCGCAACTGGTACACGCAACGCTTCCTGAGCCTGCGCGAGACCGCCTTCCGCGACCCGTCGTCCTACTTCCACCGCTACAGCAAGCTGACCGACGAGGAGGCGGTGGCGGAGGCTCAGTCGATCTGGGACACCATCAACGGCCCGAACCTGGAGGAGAACATCCTTCCCAGCCGGGGTCGCGCCGACCTCGTGCTGCGCAAGGCGAGCGACCACTCAGTGCGCTTCGTCCGCCTGCGCAAGATCTGACTCGCTCACCGGGGCCTGCAGCCCACCCGGACGCGCTCGCTGATCGGTAGGGTCGTCGCATGCCGGAGACCTTCTTTCTGCACGTGGGGACGATGAAGTCGGGAACGACTACGCTGCAGGCCATCGCCGAGGCGTCGGAGGAGCAGCTGCTCGCCGCCGGAGTCGGCTTCCCCTTCGGGATCCCCCACGATGTCAATCGCCGACGCTTCATGCTCCGGATCCGCAGGATGATGGCGAACCCGACCAAGCGCGCCAAGAACATCCAGTACTTCAGCAAGGCCATCGCCCGCACCCCTCAGGAGCGTGCCCTCTTCTCCGCCGAGCGGCTCGCCGAGCTGCCCTCCGAGGCGATCGCCGGGCTGGCAGAGGCCGCCCGCGAGACCGATCTTCAGATCATCATCACCGCGCGTGGCCCGGCCCGGCAGGTGCCGTCGCACTGGCAGCAGGCCAGCAAGGTCGCGAATCTCCCGTCGTACGCCGAGTACTGCGACGAGATCACCGATCCCGGGACCGAGACCTCGCGCACGTTCACCGCGCGGTACGACCCGGTCGACATCGCAACCCGGTGGGGCGAGGTGGTCGGGCCGGACAAGATCCACCTCGTGATCCTCCCCCGGAAGGGAGGGGACGACTCGTGGCTGCCTGACGCCTTCTTCGGACTGATCGGCGTCGACGTCGACTCCCTCGACCTCACCGAACCCCATCGCAACGTCTCCATGGGCTACGCGGAGGCCGAGCTGGTGCGTCGCCTGATCGAAGGCATGCGCGAGAAGGACGACCTGCATACCCACGAGATCCTGCGGTTCGTCGGGCGCTGGCTGACGCCGACCAAGGCCGGAGCCGGCGACCGCATCGGCATCACCGAGTCGACCCTCGCGTGGTGCCAGGCCCAGGCCGATCGGCAGATCAGCCAGATCCGTGCCGCCGACTGGCACGTCATCGGCGACCTGGAGGATCTCCGCCCCTCCCCGGACACCCCGTTCTTCGTCGAGCACCGGGACCCCGAGAAGGACCTGGCGATCGCGACGGAGTACCTCGAGAGGTTCATGAGGGCGGAGATCGACGTCGATCGCAAGCGCCGACGCAAGCTGCGAGCTCAGCGCAAGCGCAAGCGCGCAGCCCGCAAGCAGCAGCGCGCCGCCAAGGTCAAGCCGACCCTGCCCCAGCGGGTGCGCTCACGGGCCGGCCGGCTGGTCCGCTCCGCCATTCCGGGACGCTGACCCGGGCGCGGGACCGACAAGGGTCGAGCCGCCGCATCCGCCGAGCTCCCCCCCAACGGGAGCTCGGAGGACCCGGCGACTCATCTATGAGACGAAGGTCACTTCCACTCATGACGCGGGTTCACAGCCGCTTCTGGAACTCCCCGGTGCGCTCCACCGGACGGAAGCCGAGGCGCTCGTTGATGCCGACCATGTGATCGTTCGCGCCGGCGTTGTCGGTGACCAGTACCCGGGCGCCACTCTCCTGGGCCTGCAGGAACTCCAGGTTGCGCACCTTCAGGGCCATCCCCAGCCGGTGACCGCGGTGTTCGGCGAGCACCAGGGTCCCCCACTGGTAGACCTTTCCGTCGTCCTGGGAGGCCACGATCAGGTCGGTGAAGGCCACGGGGGCGCCGCTGCCGTCGACCGCGACCGTGACGTAGCGGCGACGGCCCATCGCCGCCAGCTGCCGCTCGTCGTCATGCATACGGTCGACATCGAAGACCTCCTCCTCGAGCTCCAGGTCGCCGAGCGGAGCCTCGACCCCGACCAGCCCGATCATCCGGCCGACCCCCTCGACGAGATCGTCGGGCGCGCGGCCCGCGTACTGCCGGAACGAGTAGCCGCGATGGTACGGCTCGCATTCGTCCCTGATCCGGATCAGGAACCCGGGGTCGACCGGGAGCGGGAGGGTGCGCGTGATGCTGCCCAGGGCGAAGCGGTAGCCGTGAGAGAGAAGGAACTCGGCGCCCGCGCTTCCCGTCCCCGCCTCGTCGAGCTCGTAGGGATAGTGCGCCTCCACGAGCACCACCTCCCGGCCGAGCTCCAGCGCCTCGCGCTCGAGGCGGGCGAGCATCGCCGACCCGAGTCCCCGCCGGCGGGCGTCGGGCCGCACGTGCAGCTCGACGAAGGCCAGACCGACGTTGTCCTTGAAGGTGAGTCCGAGCGTGGCCGTGGCGACGACGCCACTCTCGTCGACGCCGGCGAAGGCGATCTCCTGTTCGCCGCTGGTGCGGTGAAGGACTCGCTCGCGCATCTCACCACTGGCGTAGGGATTGGCGTGCGGTCGCTCGAACAGGTCCGAGGAGCGGTACGTCGCGTACCAGGCCGCCCATGCCTCGTCGTCGCGGGCGTCGAACCGGTCGATGCGCACGCGACGACTCTAGGGGCAGCCCGAGGGAGGCTCCACCGGGTTTCAGCCGAGCGAGAGGCGCAGCCGGACCGCCGCGGCGAGCTCCTCGGCGATGACGTGCGCCTCGTCGAGGCTGCCCGCCTCCACCATCACCCGGACGACCGGCTCGGTGCCCGACGGCCGCAGCAGCACGCGACCGGAGTCGCCCAGCCGGGCCTCGGCGGCGACGACGGCCGTGGTGAGGGCCTCGTCGGAGAGCGCTCGGTCCTTGTCGACGTTGCCGACGTTGAGCAGGACCTGCGGGAGACGGGTCACCACGCCGGCGAGCTCGGCCAGCGGCCTGCCGGTCGCCTTCATCCGCTCGAGCACGTGCAGGGCGGTCAGGATCCCGTCACCGGTCGTGGCGTGGTCGCTCATGATGACGTGACCGGACTGCTCGCCGCCCAGGGAGTACGCGCCGGCCTTCATCTCCTCCAGCACGTAGCGGTCGCCCACCTTGGTCTGCCGGACCTCGATCCCGGCCTCCTTCATGGCGTGGACGAACCCGAGGTTGGTCATCACCGTGGTCACGACCGTGTCCGCGACGAGCGACCCGCGTTCCCGGATCCCGAGCGCCAGGAGCGCGAGGATCTGGTCGCCGTCGACGGGAGCGCCTGTGGCGTCGACCGCGAGGCACCGGTCGGCGTCGCCGTCGAGCGCGAAGCCGACGTCGGCGCCGTGCGCAACGCACCGCGGCCCGCAGCGGGTCGAGGTGGGTGGAGCCACAGCCGGCGTTGATGTTGAGCCCGTCCGGCTCCGCGCAGATGGCGACGACCTCGGCGCCGGCCGCCCTGAGCGCCGCCGGGGCGACCGCGAAGGCGGCCCCGTTCGCACAGTCGACGACGACCTTGAGCCCCGAGAGGCTCCGCTCCATCGTGGAGACCAGGTGGTCGACGTACTGCCTGGCTGAGCTCGAGACCTCCCTCACCCGGCCGACGCCGGCACCGGTGGGACGCCTCCAGGGCTCGCGCATTCGCGCCTCGATCGCGAACTCGAGCGCGTCGTCGAGCTTCACGCCGCCACGCGCAAGGAACTTGATCCCGTTGTCGGGCATCGGGTTGTGGCTGGCGGAGATGACGACGCCGAGGTCGGCGCCCAGGCTCCCGGTGAGGTACGCGACGCCGGGCGTGGGCAGGATGCCGAGACGGATGACGTCGACGCCGGCGGAGGCGAGGCCGGCCACCACGGCGGCCTCGAGGAACTCGCCGGAGGCGCGGGTGTCGCGTCCGACCACGGCGAACGGGCCGGTGCCCTTCGAAGACGCCGGCCTCGGCCAGGATGTGCGCGGCCGCGACGGACAGGTCCAGCGCCAGCTCGGCGGTGAGGGACTCGTTCGCGAGACCGCGAACACCGTCGGTGCCGAAGATGCGCGTGCCCGACACGGCAGCGAGGATCAGCGCTTGCTGTACTGGGGCGCCTTGCGGGCCTTCTTCAGACCGGCCTTCTTGCGCTCGATGACGCGGGCGTCACGGGTCAGCAGACCGGCCTTCTTCAGCGACGGGCGGTTGGCCTCGACGTCGACCGCGTTCAGCGCACGGGCCACGCCCAGGCGCAGCGCGCCGGCCTGGCCGGTGACGCCGCCGCCGTGGACGCGGGCGATGACGTCGAAACGGCCCACCAGGTCGGTGGTCACGAACGGCTCGTTGACGACCTGCTGGTGCAGCTTGTTCGGGAAGTAGCTCTCCAGGGTGCGGCCGTTGACGGTCCACTGGCCGGTGCCGGGGACGAGACGGACGCGGGCGACGGCCTCCTTGCGGCGTCCGGTGGCCCCGGCCGGGGCGATCGTCGCGGGACGGGGGGCGCCGTCGGCAGCCGGAGCGGACTCCGAGGTGTAGGCAACTCCCTGCTCGTCGGCCTCGTAGGTCGCCTCGAGCTCCTGGTCAGCGGTGTCAGACATGTTCCTCAGACTTCTCGGATTACTGGGAGACCTGGGTGATCTCGAACGGGGTGGCCTTCTGCGCGCGGTGCGGGTGCTCCGGACCGGCGTAGACCTTGAGCTTCTTCAGCATCTGACGACCGATTCGGTTCTTCGGGGAGCATGCCCCAGACCGCCTTCTCGATCGCCTTGCGCGGGTCCTTGTCCAGCAGCTCGCCGTACGGTGTGGCGCTCAGGCCGCCCGGGTAGCCCGAGTGCCGGTAGGCCATCTTGTCGGTCCGCTTGTTGCCCGAGAGGGCAACCTTGCCCGCGTTGACGATGATGACGAAGTCGCCGGTGTCCATGTGCGGGGCGTAGGTGGGCTTGTGCTTGCCGCGAAGCAGCGTCGCGGCCTGGACGGCGAGGCGTCCGAGCACCACGTCGGTGGCGTCGATGACATACCACTCGTGCTGGATGTCAGCGGGCTTCGGGCTGTACGTGCGCACGTCTGTTGCCTTCTGGTCGAATGTGGGTACTACTCGCTACTGCTCGGGGTGGCCGACTCGCTGCACCTGATCTCCAGGGGCTTCTCAACCGGCGAGTCCGGGCCCGCGGGCGCCCCCGTTGCCCAGCTCAAAGACCCAGCGGAGAACACGGAGAAGCCGCGACCGTCAAGACTACCGGGGGGCCGACCTCGTGGTCAAAACGGGCCCGGTTGGCCCTTTGGTACGGACACCGGAATAAGTTGGGGGGTAGTCATCGGGCCACCTGCCCCGGAAACCAGCCGTGAGGAGCCGACGTGACCGACACTGCGGGCACCGCTTCCAGCAACGAGACCTTGACGGTCACCGACAACAGGACCGGCCGCAGCTACGAGGTCCCGATCCTCGACGGCGCCGTTCGCGCCGCGGAGTTCAACAAGATCAAGGTCGGCGATACCGGCCCCGGTATCGCGGTCTACGACCCGGGGTTCACCAACACGGCGTCCTGCCGCAGCTCGGTCACCTTCATCGACGGCGACGAGGGCATCCTCGAGTACCGCGGCTACCCCATCGAGCAGCTCGCCGAGAAGTCGACGTACCTCGAGGTCGCCTACCTGCTCGTCCACGGCGAGCTCCCCACCAAGGCGGAGTACGAGTCGTGGGTGCACCAGATCACGTACCACACGTTCGTCCACGAGAACCTGCGTCGCTTCATGGAGGGCTTCCGCTACGACGCGCACCCGATGGGCATGCTGCTGGCCTCCGTCGGAGCGCTCTCGACCTTCTACCCCGAGTCGAGCCGGATCCAGGACCCGGACCTCCGGCACATCCAGATCGTCCGGATGATCGCCAAGATGCCGACCCTCGGCGCGTGGGCCTTCCGGCACGCGCAGGGCAAGCCGTACATCTACCCCGACAACGACCTCGGCTACGCCGCCAACTTCCTGAACATGCTCTTCCGGATGAGCGAGTCCAAGTTCGCCGCCGACGAGCGGCTGGTCCGTGCGCTGGAGATCCTGTTCATCCTGCACGCCGACCACGAGCAGAACTGCTCGGCCAACGCGGTCCGCTCGGTGGGCTCCTCGCAGGTCGATCCGTACTCCTCGGTCGCGGCCGGCATCGCCGCCCTCTACGGCCCGCTGCACGGCGGCGCCAACGAGGCCGTGCTGCGGATGCTGCGCCGGATCGGCTCGATCGACAACGTGCCGGCCTTCATCGAAGGGGTGAAGAACGGCAAGGAGCGGCTGATGGGCTTCGGCCACCGGGTCTACAAGAACTACGACCCGCGCGCCAAGATCATCAAGAAGGCCGCCGACGACGTCTTCGAGGTCACCGGGTTCAACCCGCTGCTGACGATCGCGCTGGAGCTGGAGAAGATCGCGCTGGAGGACGAGTACTTCGTCAGCCGCAAGCTCTACCCGAACGTCGACTTCTACAGCGGCCTGATCTACGAGGCCCTGCAGTTCCCGCCGGAGATGTTCACCGTGCTGTTCGCGATCCCGCGCACCTCGGGCTGGCTGGCGCAGTGGCTCGAGCTGGTGCAGGACCCGGAGCAGAAGATCGCCCGGCCCAAGCAGATCTACACCGGCGAGCGGAAGCTGGACTTCGTCCCGGCCTCCGAGCGCTGGAAGTAGTCCCTCGGCGGGGAGGTTGACGCTCCTCTCGTGCGACGACCCGCTGGCCATCCGCCCCCGGCGGGTCGTCGTCGCAGGGACCTCGGGGTCGGGCAAGTCCACGCTCGCCCGCCGGATCGCCGACCGCCTCAGCGCGCCGTACCAGGAGCTCGACGCGCTCTTCCACGGCCCGGGGTGGACCCGGCTCCCCGGCTTCGTGGAGAAGGTCACGGCCTTCACCGACCAGCCGACCTGGGTCAGCGAGTTCCAGTACGTCGACGTCCGCGACATGCTGGCCGACCGTGCCGACACCCTCGTCTTCCTGGACTACCCACGCTGGCTGGTGATGTGGCGCGTGATCCGCCGCACGGTCACCCGCCGTCACCACCGCGAGCAGCTGTGGAACGGCAACGAGGAGGGCCCGCTCTGGAAGATCCTCGTCGACGACGAGCACATCATCCGCTGGGCGTGGAAGACCCACCGGGAGAACCGCGAGCGACTCCCGGGGCTGGCCGCCCGCGACGACCTGACCGTCGTCGCCCTGCGCTCCCCCGCCGAGGCCGACCGCTGGCTCGCCGGCCCCCTCGCCGCCTCCCTCGGTGGTTGAGGCCCTTCGAGACGGACGCTTCGCGTCCTCCTCAGGAACCGAGCGCGAAGGCCCGTCTCGACACCGCTCATCACTCCCGCAGCGGTGACCCGACCACGCGGAACCGGTAGCCCCCGAACTCCCCGGAGAGCAGAGGCCGGGCCTGCCCGATCGACTCCCGGACCTCAGGCACCTCCAGCGAGGCCCGGTGTGCCTCGGCACTCGACCACAGCTCCATCACGAAGACGGTGTCGGGGTGCTCGTCGGAGACACCCACCTCGTACAGCCGGCAGCCGAGGTCGGCGAGCAGGTCGTTCCTGCGGGTCAGGTGCGCGACGAGCTCGTCGCGCACGCCGGGCAGAGTCCCGAGGGTTCCCACGTTGGCGAAGGTCATGCCCCGACCGTAGAGCCCGGGTACGACAACAGCCCCGCCGTCAGGTCCAGAACCGCCAGCCTTCCGGCGGCTCGGGCCAGTCCGGTGGCGGCGCCCACCCCGGCCCCGGACGCCAGCCGGCCGGCGGGGGCGCCCAGCCCGGCGGGACCGTGAACCGCGGCGCCGACTTCGCGTACAGGATCCCGGCCGCGATCCAGCCCACCGCGCACGGGGCGCCGATGGCCGCGCCCCAACCGAGGTGCCAGAGAAGCCCCGGGGCGCACTCCGTTGCATGTGGGGAGCAAGGATCGGACGGCGCCATCGCCACGAGGACCAGGACCCCCGCTACCAGCGTCGGGATGACGCACAGGACCGTGAGCGTCAGGGCGACGCCGAACATCACCTTCTTGCGAGGTGGGTAGGTCGGGGGCGGGATCAAGGCCACCCGGCGACGGTATCGCCGCCCTCCGGTCAGCGGGCGCGCTGGACCCGGCCCTCGTCCCACACCGGCTCGTCGGACTCGTAGACCGAGCCGTCGGCACCGAACACCAGGAACCGGTCGAAACCGCGGGCGAACCACCGGTCGTGGGTGACCGCGAGGACGGTCCCTTCGAAGGCCCGCAGGCCCTCCTCCAACGCCTCGGCCGACTCCACGTCCAGGTTGTCGGTCGGCTCGTCCAGCAGCAGCAGGGTGGCTCCGGAGAGCTCCAGCAGCAGGATCTGGAAGCGCGCCTGCTGGCCCCCCGACAGCGACTCGAACCTCTGCTCGGCGGCGTAGGCCAGCTCGTAGCGGTCGAGCACCCGGGATGCCTGCTCCCGCGGCATGCCGGCGCGGAACTCGTCACCGCGGTGCAGGACCTCCAGCAGCGTGCGGCCCGCCAGCTCGGGATGCTCGTTGGTCTGCACGAACCAGCCTGGGCGCACGCGCGCGCCCAGGCGGGCGCGACCGGTGTGGCTCACGGGCGCGACCGGGGTCTCGCCGACCGGCCGGTGCTCCACGTCCGGGTCGCTCCCGCCCCTGGCGAGGAGCCGCAGGAAGTGCGACTTGCCCGAGCCGTTCGAGCCGAGCACGGCGACCCGCTCGCCGTACCAGACCTCGAGGTCGAACGGGCGCATCAGCCCGGTCAGCTCCAGGTCCTCGCAGATGACCGCGCGCTTGCCGGTGCGACCGCCCGTGAGCCGCATCGTGACCTGCTGCTCGCGCGGGATCGCCTGCGGCGGCCCGGCCTCCTCGAACTTGCGCAGTCGCGTCATCGCTGCCTGGTACCGCGACGCCATCGCGTCGTTGTACGCCGCCTTCTGCTTGTACATCAGCATCTGGGTGCGCAGCTTCTCGTGTTCCTCGTCCCACCGGCGGCGCAGCTCCTCGAACCGCTCGAATCGCGCCCGTCGTGCCTCGTGGTAGGTCGCGAAGCCGCCCGGATGCGTCCAGGCAGTGTTGCCGGCGGCGCCGAGCTCGATGGTGACGATCCGGGTGGCGCAGTTGTCGAGCAGCTCACGGTCGTGGCTGATGAACAGGATCGTCTTGGCCGACTCCTTGATCCGGGTCTCCAGCCAGATCTTCCCGGGGACGTCGAGGTAGTTGTCCGGCTCGTCGAGCAGAAGCACCTCGTCCGGTCCGTCCAGCAGGAACTCCAGCACCAGCCGCTTCTGCTCCCCTCCCGACAGGGTCGAGAGCTCGCGGTACTTCGCCCGGTCGTAGGGGACACCGAGGGCAGCGGTGCAGACCTTGTCCCAGACGACCTCGAGGTCGTATCCCCCCGCATCGGCCCACTCGGCCAGGGCGGCGGCGTAGCCCATCTGGGTCGGCTCGTCGTCGTGGTCCATCAGCGCGACTTCGTAACGCTCCACCTCTGCGGCAGCGCCCCTCGCCCGGGCGGGTGAGACCGACAGCAGAAGGTCGTGCACCGTGGGAACCCCCGGTGGTTGAGGAGCACGCGCCCCAGAGGTCCCGGAGCCTCCCTCGACCACACCCTGACCGACGAACTGTCGCATCACCCCGAGCCCGCCGGAGCGGGTCACTACGCCGGCGTGCGGGTCGAGGTCACCGGTGACGATCCGCAGCAGGGTTGTCTTGCCGGCACCGTTCGCCCCGACCAGGGCTACCTTCGCGCCCTCGCCGACCCGGAATGAGACGTCGTCGAGGAGCACCCGTCCATCGGGAAGCTCGTACCGGACTCCGGCGATGTCTACGTGGCCCACGAGAGGACAGTCTCTCAACCCCTGGCAGGGGAGGCGACCCGATTACGGTCCGCGGAGCCTGGCCGGCAGCGGTACCTCAGCGCCGACCGCACCCGTCCACCCCGGCAGCAAGGCCCAGTACATGACCTGCTCGGTCAGCTGCTTGGTCGGGCCCGCACCGTCGATGCCGTGCGCCGTGCATCCGTCGTAGTGGACCCAGACGTGCTGCCCGTAGTACAGGATCAGCCCGAAGTACTGCTCCTTCGAGCCGCTGGACAGGCAGCTTCCCGTCAACGGGTCTGTCGTGCCGGCCGGCGCCGATGTCAGGGCGGCGATGGCGCGGCCCGTCTGCCCCTCGGAGAGACGCTCCGAGTCCAGCAGCTCGCCCTGGAGCTGTCCGCTGGTCGTGTTCGTGACCCCGTACCAGCACACCGAGGCCGAGCCGACCTCGAAGTCCGCGAAGGCTCCCGGGCTGGCGGCCCCGAGGCTCGGCGCGTTCACTCGTGCCGGGCACCCGTTGGGGTCCTGCCCCTGGTAGACCCTGATCGACGCTGCAATCTGCTGGCCGGTTGCCTTGTCGGGGGTCACGATCGCCACCTCGGCCTGGCCGACGGAGACGACCTGGGAGTAGGCCTGGCGATCGACCGGATCCACAGTGAGATCCGTCCCCGGAGGGAAGAAGGCAACGCCGTATCCCCAGCCTGTGCGAAGGCAGGCGCGCTTGACTCCCTCAGGGCGCTCCACCCGAGGGCCCCCGTCCTCCCAGCAGCCTTCGATGTCGCCGTGGCCCCAGGTGTCCGGCACCAGGAGCGTCACGTCGTGGAAGGACTCCGCCCGCCAGCCGGCCGGGATGACCGAGGTGGTGGGGGTGGCGCTGGACGGCGACTGGGTGGCGACCGAGGATCCCCCGGAACCGGGCCCGGACAGGTACCTGACGATCCCGACCGGGACGGCCACCGCGACGAGCACGGCCGCGACGGCGAGCAGCACCGCGGTGCGGTGGCGCCGGCGCGGGGACAGGTCCCCGGGCTCCGGCGCCCGGTCGGCCGCGCCCCGCAGGGCCCGCGACAGCCTCTCCTCGAAGTCGGTCATCGCTCCTCCTCCCCGAACGTCGCTCGCAGGGTCTCCAGCCCCCGGAAGACCCGGGAGCGGGCGGTCGCCTCGGCACAGTCGGTCAGGTCGCCGATCTCGGCGTAGGAAAGTCCCTCGTAGTAGCGCAGCACCACGGCGTTGCGCTGGTCCTGCGGCAGGGCCAGGCACGCCCGCCAGAGCGCCTCGTCCTCGAGCGTCGTGTCGACCGGGGCCGAGTCCTGGTCCGGGAGAACCTCGGCCACCGGCACCTCGCGACGCCGGGTACGGCGCCACCACGACGTACGTGCGTTGACGACCATGCGGCGGACGTAGGCGTGCTCGTCCTCCAGCGACCCGATCCGGTCCCACCGCGGGTACGCCCGCGAGAGCGCCTCCTGGACGACGTCCTGGGCGTCCGCGTCGTCGCCGGTCAGTACGAAGGCGAGGCGCACGAGGTCACGTCCGTGTCGTTCGACGTAGGAGTCGAAGTCCACCCGCTCCCCCTCGCTCCGGCTCACGACCAGTGGCTCCTGCACACCCCACAAACGCTCGCCGGGCCGATTCCGTTGCGAGCGAGCCGTGCCTCCTGGCGTCACGCTTCACCGGCGGCCACACAGGGGCTCGCGGAGGTAGGGAAGGGTGAACTCGACCAGGCCGTGTCCTGCGGGGCGAATCAGCTCGGCGGCGATGAGCCTGGCTCGGTAGCGGGAGACGTAGGAGTGGTTCCGTCCCATCCGCTCTGCGATGTCGCCCGTCCGGCTGGGCCCGTCGTCCTCCGCCATGACGCCGAGGAACTCTCTATCCGTGGGGGACAGGTCACGCAGGGCGGGCTCCAGCACCTGCTCGCCGAGGTCGGCCACGGCCCGTCGCGTCGCCCAGGTGACGTCTTCCAGGGTGATCGCTCCGCTGCCCCGACGCCACGCGTAGTCCCCGATCGCCTGGATCAGGTAGGGGTAGCCGGCCGAGGCCCGGACCGCCTCGTCCAGAGCACCCGCGTCGATCGCGCGCCCGCATGCCCGGATCGGCAGGCCGAGCGCGTCCTCGGAGTCCGGGACCGTCAGCGGCCCCAGGGAGAAGCGCTTGGCTCGCCGGAGGAACGTGGACACGTCGTTGTTGAGCAGGTCCTGCACCGCTGACGGGAGGCCGGCGGCCACGAGGGCGATGTCGCGATCCCGGCGGATCAGATGCTGCGCCTGAGCGGCGAGCTCGACGATCTCCGCTCGGGCTTTCCGTCCATGCACCTCGTCGAGGCTGACGAGAACTCCGCTGCCTCCATGCTGCTGGACCAGATCGATCGCCCCGGCCAGGGAGTCCCGGAGCCCGGGGTGCGGATCGTCGGACGGGGGCGCGAAAGCCACCCCACCCAGGTTCCCCGGCAAGGTCACTCCCGAGACCCGGCGCCCGGGAGGCGACGCCAGGTTCTCGATCGCCCCCGGCAGTCGCTCCTCCAGCAGCCGCGCCAGCAGCCCTGGGGTCGCCGTCTCGCTGAGCACGACCCATCCCAGACGGGCAGCCTCGTCCTCGATCGCGTTGAGCACGACCGTCTTGCCGATCCCCCGGAGGCCGAGAATGAGAGAGACTCGGGCAGCCGATCCCGGTCCCTCCTGCAAGGCCTCGGAGATCCGGCTGACGACCTGATCGCGTCCGGCCAGCTCGGGAGGGCTCGACCCGAAGGTCGGGTGGAACGGGCTCGGGACCGTGGTCTTCATCATTCTTCATACTCTCGCAGACTCTTCATCATTCTTCATATTTCACGCGGGCCAAACCCGGATGCCTCGCGCTGCCCGCCATGCCAGAATCGCGGCATGTCCTAACGAACCTACGACGAGCTCGAGGCCCATCTGGACGTGCTGCGCGCCGCTCCCCATGAGGAGGGGACGCTGGCCCTTCTGGTGCGCCGACCGGTCGAGGACGCCCGGGAGGTGCTCGCCGAGGCGACCCTGGACCCCGAGAAGGGCCTCGTGGGAGACCGGTGGGCGGACTCCGCCAAGGTCCTCGCCGACGGCTCCACCGACCGGCGGGACCAGCTGAACGTGATGCCGTACCGCATGGTCTCCTTCCTCGCCGACACTCCGGAGGGCCAGGCGCAGGCCGGGGACCAGCTCTACCTGGACCTCGACCTCTCGGTGGGGAACCTGCCGCCGGGGTCGCGGATCGCCATCGGTGAGGCCGTCATCGAGGTGTCGAAGAAGCCGCACACGGGCTGCTCGAAGTTCAACGCCCGGTTCGGGGACGACGCCCGGGCCTTCGTGAACAGCGAGGCCGGGCGCGAGCTGCGCCTCCGCGGCCTCAACGCCAGCATCGTGACCGGCGGAACCGTGCGTGCCGGGGACCAGGTCCGCGTGGTCTCCCGCCCGGGCGCCTGAGCCAATGCCCCTGCGCTACTCCGACCCGACCGCGCCCCACTCGCTCCTGTGGCGTGCCTTCCAGTCCGTGGCCAACACGCCCCTCGCCCGCTGGATGGGCATCAAGGCCGCGGTGCGCGTCGACCCCTTCCTCCTCAAGCGCACCGGGGGCCGGGTCCGGATGGCCGGGCCGCTTCCGACCGCTCTGCTCACGACGACGGGAGCGAAGTCGGGCAAGGAGCGGGAGAACGCCCTGGTCTACTTCCACGACGGCGAGGACGTCATCCTGATCGCGTCGAACTTCGGGCAGGACCGGAACCCGGCCTGGTACTACAACCTGCTGGCCCACCCGGACGAGGCGCGCCTCAACGGCGAGCCGTACTCGGCGGTCGAGGAGGCGGGAGCCGAGCGCGAGAGGCTGTTCTCCCTCGCCGTCCGGCTGTATCCCGGGTACGCCGACTACCGGCGGCGGACCGACGCGATCGGGCGGACCATCCCGGTCATGCGCCTGACCCCGCGCCCATGACGGGGTGGACCACCCGCGCCGAGAGGGCCGGGGACGAGGCGGCGGTGCGCGCGGTCAACGCTGCCGCCTTCGGCCGGGACGACGAGAGCGACCTCGTGGACGCGCTGCGCACCGACCCGGCGTGGATCCCCGAGCTGGCGATCCTGACGCTCTCCCCCGACGGACGACCCGTCGGGTACACGCTGATGACCCGATGCCATGTCGGGGAGACCCCGGCGCTGTGCCTCGGCCCCTGCGCCGTGGTCCCCGATTCCCAGCGGGCCGGAGCGGGCACGGCCGGGATCACCACCGTCCTCGCAGTCGCCCGCGAGCTCGGCGAGCGCTGGGTCGTCGTCCTGGGCCATCCGACGTACTACCCGCGGTTCGGCTTCGAGCGGGCGTCGGCGCACGGCATCCGGCTCAGCATCGACGTGTCCGACGAGGTGCTGATGGTGCTGAGCCTCGACGGGTCGCCGATCCCGAGCGGCGTCGTCTCCTACGCGACCCCGTTCGGGATCTGATCGCCTCAGGCGCTGGCCGACTCCGTCGTCGCGATCGCGGCGCGACCCGCCTCCAGCCGGGCCACGGGGACCCGGAACGGCGAGCAGGAGACGTAGTCCAGGCCCACCTCGTCGAAGAAGTGGATCGACGCCGGGTCACCGCCGTGCTCGCCGCACACTCCGAGGTGGAGGTCCGGCCGGGTCTCACGTCCCTGCTCGCAGGCCACCCGGACCAGATGAGCCGACACCCTCGGTATCGAGGGTCTCGAACGGGTTGACCCCGAACACGCCCTTCTCCAGGTAGGCGGAGAAGAAGGCGGCCTCGACGTCGTCGCGCGAGAAGCCCCACGTCATCTGGGTCAGGTCGTTGGTGCCGAAGGAGAAGAACTCCGCGGCCTCGGCGATCGCGCCCGCTGTCACCGCCGCACGCGGCAGCTCGATCATCGTGCCCACCTTGAAGGGGATGTCGATGCCGGCCGCCTCCTGGACCTCGGCGGCGACGGACATGATGTCGGCCTTCACCAGCTCGAGCTCCTGCACAGCGCCGACCAGCGGGACCATGATCTCCGGCTGCGGGTCGCCGCCGGCCTTGATCCGCTCGGCGGCAGCCTCGAGGATCGCCCGCGCCTGCATCCGGAAGAGCCCGGGAATCACGATGCCCAGCCGGACACCGCGCAGACCGAGCATCGGGTTCGACTCGTGCATCCGCTTGACGGCCTCGAGCAGCCTGGCGTCGCGACGGTTGATCTTGTGCCGGGACTCCTGCAGGGCGACCTTCATCGCCAGCTCGGTGTAGTCGGGCAGGAACTCGTGCAGCGGCGGGTCGATCAGCCGGATCGTGACCGGCAGGCCGTCCATCGCCTCGAGGATCCCGACGAAGTCCGCGCGCTGCAGTGGCAGCAGGTCTCCCAGCGCCTTCTCCTGCTCCTCGGGGGTCTCGGCGAGGATCAGGTGCTCGACCAGCTCGCGGCGCTCGCCGAGGAACATGTGCTCGGTGCGGCACAGGCCGATGCCCTCGCCGCCGAACCGGCGCGAGCGCCCGGCGTCGTCGGGGGTGTCCGCGTTCGCCCGTACGCCGAGGCGGCGCTTGTCGTCGGCGTGCCGCATGATCCGGTCGACAGCCGCCACGACGTCGTCGTGGGTCTGGTCGTCGCCCTCGAAGTGGCGCACGACCAGCGAGTCCATCACCGGCACCTCGCCGAGGTAGACGTCGCCGGTGGTGCCGTCGATCGAGATGACGTCGCCCTCCTTGACGACGATGCCCTGGTCGTGGTGAAGCGGCCCTTGCGCACGTCGACATCGAGCTCGTCGGCACCGCACACGCAGGTGCGGCCCATGCCGCGGGCCACGACGGCCGCGTGCGAGGTCTTGCCGCCGCGGCTGGTGAGGATGCCGGCCGAGGCGACCATGCCGTGCAGGTCGTCCGGGTTGGTCTCCCGGCGGACCAGGATGACCTGCTCCCCGCGCTCCGCCCACTTGACCGCGGTCGCCGAGTCGAAGACCGCGCGGCCGACGGCGGCGCCGGGCGAGGCGTTCATGCCCGTGGTCAGCAGGTTGTGCGGCTCCGTGGTGTCGAACTGGGGGAACATCAGCTGGGCGAGCTGAGCGCCGGTGACCCGGTTCAGCGCCTCGTCCATGTCGATGAGCCCCTGCTCGACCAGCTGGATGGCGATCCGGAAGGCAGCCGCCGCAGTGCGCTTGCCGACCCGGGTCTGCAGCATCCAGAGCTTGCCGCGCTCGATGGTGAACTCGATGTCGCACAGGTCCCGGTAGTGGGTCTCCAGGGTCTCCATGATCTGCATGAGCTCGTCGTAGCTCTTCTTGTCGAGCGTCTCCAGCTCGGACAGGTGCATCGTGTTGCGGATGCCCGCGACGACGTCCTCACCCTGGGCGTTCTGCAGGTAGTCGCCGTACACGCCCTGGTCGCCGGTGGCCGGGTCACGGGTGAACGCCACGCCGGTGCCGGAGTCCATGCCCAGGTTGCCGAAGACCATGGTGACGACGTTGACGGCGGTGCCGAGGTCGCCGGGGATCCGCTCCTGGCGGCGGTAGAGGGCCGCGCGGTCGGTGTTCCAGGAGTCGAAGACCGCGTTGACCGCGAGGTCGAGCTGCTCGCGCGGGTCCTGCGGGAAGTCGCGGCCGGTCTGGTCTCGGACGATCTGCTTGAACGTGGCGACCAGCATCTGGAAGTGGTCGGCGTCGAGGTCCAGGTCGCTCGCCGTGCCGACGCCGTCCTTGAGCTCGTCGAGCGCGTGCTCGAAGAGCTCGCCGTCGATCCCGAGGACGGTCTTGCCGAACATCGCGATCAGCCGCCGGTAGGAGTCCCAGGCGAACCGCTCGTTGTCGGCCTGCTTGGCCAGCCCGGACACCGAGACGTCGTTGAGGCCGATGTTGAGGACCGTGTCCATCATCCCGGGCATCGAGAACTTGGCGCCCGAGCGGACCGAGACCAGGAGCGGGTCGTCGGCGTCCCCCAGGGTCTTGCCCATCGCCGCCTCGAGTGAGCGCAGGTGCTCGGTGACCTCCTCGTGCAGCGCCGGCGGGCGGCTCGCCGGCGGCGAGGTACGCCTTGCAGGCGTCGGTGGAGATGATGAAGCCGGGCGGGACCGGGAGCCCGAGGTTGGTCATCTCGGCGAGATTGGCTCCCTTGCCTCCCAACAGGTCCTTCTGGTCCTTGCCGCCCTCGGCAAAGTCGTAGACGTACTTCTGGCCGGTCTGAGCGCTCATGGCACGATCCTCGCGCATGCTCGGGGACAGGTGGAGGGCGGAAGGGCACACCTTCGCCCTCTCATGGTCCCTCCCCATACTGCCCCTCGCCCGGGCGTCGCGTCAGGGCGCTCAGGGCCGGCGCGACTCCAGCACCCGGAAGCCCTTGGCGCTGGCCAGCCTCTCGGTGGGATAACCCCTGGTAGGTGAGCCAGGTCTGGAGCGAGTCGGCTCCGAGGTTCTTGCCGACCACCATCACGGCGCGGCCGCCGGGGCGGAGCCGCGGGAACCAGCGGAGTGAGCAGGGCGTGCAGCTCGGCCTTCCCGATCCGGATCGGCGGGTTGGACCAGATCTCGTCGAACTCGGAGATCCGCGGGCAGCCTCGTCGGGCAGAGGGCGGTGAACCGGTCGTCGACGCCCAGCGCTCGCGCGTTCTCGCTAGCGAGGAGCACCGCCCGCGCATTGACGTCGACGCCGTAGACCCGTGCTGCCGGGGACGGACACCGCGATGGCCAGCCCGATCACGCCGTACCCGCAGCCGAGGTCGAGGATCGTCCCGGACTTCGGAGGCTCGGTCTCGCGGAACAGGACACTCGTGCCCGGGTCGAGCTTGCCCTGGGAGAAGACACCCGAGCCGGACACGAGGTCGAGGCGCCGGCCCCAGACCGTCGCGGTGACCGGCGTGCGCTTGAACGGCGCGGCGGGGTCGGCGGAGAAGTAGTGGTCAGGCATGCGGCTCTCCCCGTGTGGCCCGCGCCTCGTCGGCGCGGCGACCCAGCTCGGCCGCCGGGCGGGTAGCCCACTTCCTCCAGCGTCAGCCCGTGCGGCTGCATCACCCGGACGGCAGGATCGCGACCTGGCCGTAGCCAGCACCTGTGCCGGCCACGCGGCGGGACGTCTGCCCTCTCCTACGGCGACGAGCGCAGCCGACGAGGGAGCGCACCATGTGGTGGCAGAAGGCGTCGGCTCGCACGGTGGCCTCGACGGTCCCGTCGGGGCTGCGCGCCCACCGGAGCTCCTCCAGAGAGCGGATGGTCGTGGCTCCCTCGCGTCTCTTGCAGAACGCCGCGAAGTCGTGCAGCCCGCACAGCCCGGCCGACGCCGCGTTCATCGCGTCGGTGTCGAGGGCGCGCGGCCAGGCGACGACGAAGCCGCGGGTGAGGGGATCGGCGGTGCCCTCGGTGTCGGCGATCCGGTAGGCGTAGCGACGCCAGACCGCCGAGAACCGGGCGTCGAACCCCGGGGGCGCCGTGAGGACCGCGCGGACCCGGAGGTCCGGCGAGAGAACGCCGTTAAGCCGGCGCAGCAGCGCGTCGCCGGGCGGGAGGGTGCTGCGGCCCGCCGCGGCGACCAGGACCGTCTCGTCGACGTCCAGGTGGGCCACCTGGCCGCGGGCGTGGACGCCGGTATCGGTGCGCCCGGCCACCGTCAGCGCCACCTCGGTGCGCAGCACCTGGGCGAGCGCGGCCTCCAGCTCCCCCTGGACGGTCCTCAGCCCCGGCTGGACTGCCCAGCCGTGGAACCCCGAGCCGTCGTAGGCGAGGTCGATCCGCAGTCGCACCCGGTCATCCTCCCAGACGTCGAGGGGCCCGCCACCGACCGGTGACGGGCCCCTCGACGTGCGTGCGGCGGTCTACTCCGCGTCCTTCTGCTCGTCCTCGGCGGGCTCCTCGGTGGGCTCCTCTGCAGCAGCCTCAGGGGCCTCTGCAGCCTCAGCCTCCGGGGCGTCGACGACCTCCGCGCTGTCGCCCGCCTCGGTCTCGGGCTCCGCGACGGCCTCCGGCTCGACCACGGTGCCGGCCTCAGCGACGCTCGCGGTGGCCTTGTGTGCCTTCGAGGACTTGGCCGGCTTCGGCTCGTACGCCTCCGTCACCAGCTCGATGACCGCCATGGGGGCGTTGTCGCCCTTGCGCGGACCGAGCTTGGTGATCCGGGTGTAGCCGCCCGGACGCTCGGAGAACTGCGGTGCGATCTCGGTGAAGAGAGCGTGGACCACACCCTTGTCCCGGATCGTGCGCATCACGATGCGGCGGTTGTGCAGGTCGCCCCGCTTCGCCTTCGTGATGAGCCGCTCCGCGACCGGACGCAGCGCCCGGGCCTTGGCCTCGGTCGTGGTGATCCGGCCGTGCTCGAACAGGCTCGTCGCCAGATTGGACAGGATCATCTTCTGGTGCGAGGGGCTGCCTCCGAGACGGGGGCCCTTCCTGGGGGTAGGCATCGGTCTACTCCTGATTCCTTCCGGGCCGTGTCAGGTACCCGGATAGTGGGTGGTTCAGAGACTCTCGTCTTCCATGTACGAGTCGTCGTCGTCGTCGAAGCCGCTGGCCAGGACCATCGACGGGTCGAAGCCCGGCGCGCTGTCCTTGAGCGAGAGGCCCATCTCGTAGAGCTTCAGCTTGACCTCGTCGATCGACTTGGCGCCGAAGTTGCGGATGTCGAGCAGGTCCTGCTCCGAGCGCGAGATGAGCTCGCCCACGGTGTGGATGCCCTCGCGCTTGAGGCAGTTGTAGGACCGGACGGTCAGCTGCAGGTCCTCCACCGGGAGGGCGAGGTCGGCAGCCAGCTGCTCGTCGACCGGCGACGGGCCGATGTCGATGCCCTCAGCCTCGACGTTCAGCTCGCGGGCCAGGCCGAACAGCTCGACCAGGGTCTTGCCCGCCGAGGCGAGCGCGTCGCGGGGCTGGATCGAGGTCTTGGTCTCGACGTCGATGATCAGCTTGTCGAAGTCGGTGCGCTGCTCGACACGGGTGGCCTCGACCTTGTAGGTGACCTTGAGTACCGGGCTGTAGATCGAGTCGACCGGCATCCGGCCGATCTCGTTGTCCGCGCCCTTGTTCTGGACCGAGCTGACGTAGCCGCGGCCCCGCTCGACGACGAGCTCCATCTCGAGCTTGCCCTTGCCGTTCAGGGTGGCGATCTTCAGATCCGGGGTGTGCACCTCGACGCCGGCCGGGGGCGCGATGTCGGCAGCGGTCACGTCACCCGGACCCTGCTTCTTGAGGTACATGGTGACCGGCTCGTCGTGCTCGGAGGAGACGACGAGGCCCTTGAGGTTCAAGATCACCTCGGTGACGTCCTCCTTGACGCCCTCGATGGTCGAGAACTCGTGGAGCACTCCGTCGACCTTGATGCTCGTGACGGCGGCACCGGGGATCGAGGAGAGCAGGGTACGGCGAAGGGAGTTGCCGAGCGTGTAGCCGAAGCCGGGCTCGAGGGGCTCGATCACGAACCGCGAGCGAACACCCTCCTCGACGACCTCTTCCGACAGGGTCGGACGCTGAGCGATGAGCACTGTGTGTTTCCTTCCCGAAGCCGACCGCTATTTGACGACTTCGATCTTGAGGGGTGGGGAGGCGGGTGGGACCCGTGTCGGGTCCCACCGGTCACTTCTTCGAGTAGTACTCGACGATGAGCTGCTCCTGGATGGTGAGGTCGATCTGCGCACGGACGGGCAGCTGGTGCACCAGGACCCTCATCCGGTTCGGCAGCACCTCCATCCACGCGGGCACAGGGCGCTCACCGTGGGTCTCGCGGGCGACGATGAACGGAGTCATCTCCAGCGACTTCTCCCGCACGTCGATCACGTCGTACTGGGTGACCTGGAACGACGGGATGTTGACCTTCTTGCCGTTGACCAGGAAGTGGCCGTGCGAGACCAGCTGACGGGCGTGACGGCGGGTGCGGGCGAAGCCGGCGCGGTAGACGACGTTGTCGAGGCGGCACTCCAGCAACTGCAGCAGGTTGTCACCGGTCTTGCCGGAGCGGCGCGAGGCCTCCTGGTAGTAGCGGCGGAACTGCTTCTCGAGCACGCCGTAGGTGAAGCGGGCCTTCTGCTTCTCGCGGAGCTGGAGCAGGTACTCCGACTCCTTGATCCGCCCACGGCCGTGCTGGCCGGGAGCGTAGGGGCGCTTCTCGAACGCCTTGTCGTCGCCGACCAGGTCGACACCCAGGCGACGCGACTTCTTCGTCATAGGTCCGGTGTAGCGGGCCATGGTGAGGTCTCCAGTCTCTCGGGTCAGACGCGACGGCGCTTGGGCGGCCGGCATCCGTTGTGCGGGGTCGGGGTGACGTCCTGGATGGTTCCGACCTCGAGGCCGATCGCACCCAGCGAGCGGATCGCCGTCTCGCGGCCCGAGCCCGGGCCCTTCACGAAGACGTCGATCTTCTTCATCCCGTGCTCCATCGCCCGGCGACCTGCGGCCTCGGCAGCCATCTGCGCGGCGTACGGCGTGGACTTGCGCGAGCCCTTGAAGCCGACAGTGCCGGCTGAGGCCCACGAGATCACCGCACCCGTCGGGTCGGTGATCGTGACGATCGTGTTGTTGAACGTGCTCTTGATATGGGCTTCGCCCGTGGCGATGTTCTTCTTCTCCTTGCGGCGCACCTTCTTGGCGCCTGCGGCCTGACGGCTCTTGGGAGGCATCTGGTTCTCTCCTGGAACTGGTTGGGAAGCTGCGTGTCGAAGTCAGCAGGTGATCAGGCCCGTGCGGCCCGGATCACTTGGCCTTCTTCTTGCCGGCGACGGTGCGCTTGGGACCCTTGCGGGTGCGTGCGTTGGTCTTGGTGCGCTGGCCACGGACGGGGAGGTTCTGACGGTGCCGACGTCCCTGGTAGCTGCCGATCTCGATCTTGCGACGGATGTCGGCCTGGACTTCACGACGGAGGTCACCCTCAATCTTGAAGTTTCCTTCGATCGCGTCGCGGAGCTTCACCAGTTCCTCGTCGCCCAGCTCGTGCACCCGCATGTCGGGGTTCACGCCGGTCACTGCGAGGACCTGCTGGGCGCGGGTACGGCCGATGCCGTAGATGTAGGTAAGTGCGACCTCGATGCGCTTGTCGCGCGGGAGGTCCACACCAACGAGGCGTGCCATGAAGGCGTTGTCCCTTCGTATGTCCAGAGGTGTCCGGTCGTGACGCATCCCCTCGAGCAGCTCGTGTGCCGGTCGAAACGCGGGGCCCCGGCCTCCGGACCGGGGGTGACATCGGACGGTGCTGCAGAAGTGCCCGATGAGCGTTCACGTTGTCTTGGAGTTATTCAGTTGTCTCTCGGCAGCCCGAAGGCGACCGACGCCGGGGCTCAGCCCTGACGCTGCTTGTGGCGAGGGTTCTCGCAGATCACCATGACGCGTCCGTGGCGACGGATCACCTTGCACTTGTCACAGATCGGCTTGACGCTCGGGTTGACCTTCATCGCTGAGGGCCTTTCTGCTGGGTCGGCTACTTGTACCGGTAGACGATGCGGCCGCGGGTGAGGTCGTACGGCGAGAGCTCCACCACAACGCGGTCCTCGGGGAGGATCCGGATGTAGTGCTGGCGCATCTTCCCGCTGATGTGGGCGAGAACCTTGTGCCCGTTGGTGAGCTCGACCCGGAACATGGCGTTCGGGAGTGCCTCAACGACGCTGCCTTCGATCTCGATGACGCCTTCTTTTTTCGCCATGCCTCCGCAATCTGTTCGGCCGTCTGGTCTACCGTGTGCTGCACCGGACCGGTGGGTCCGGGTGGCCCGGGAACCTCTCGGTGTGACCGAGTGGACCTCGTGCGGTCGCCCCGTGCACCCAACCCGCGCACAGAGCGAGCCGGAGAGCTCGCACTGGGACGGGCAGCCGCTGGGCGCCACGAAAGGGACCCACGTTGGGCCGACATACGATCATACGCGCACCGAGCAACGGATTGCCAATCGAGGAACCGTGCCATCAGCCGAGCCGATCGACCGCCCCACCGCCCGGGTGCTGCTCCTGGACCGGTCGGGGCACATCCTGCTGCAACGCTTCGTCGGGGAGTACGACGGCCTGCCCTTCTGGGTCCCGCCCGGGGGCGGGCTGCATCCCGGCGAGTCCTCCCGCGCCGGTGCGATCCGGGAGGTATTCGAGGAGACGGGCCTCCCGGATCTGGTCCTCGGCCCCCATGTCTGGGACCGCACGCACGTCTGGGAGTGGCGTGGGGTGACCTACCGAAGCATCGAGACATGGTTCCTCGCCGAGCCCGTCGAGCGGTTCGAGCCGATCGCCGACCACCAGACGGCCGAGGAGACCGTCGACATCACCGGATGGCGGTGGTTCTCGATCCCCGAGCTCGTGTCGGAGCGGCCGAGGACCGTTCCGCTCGACCTCGCGGTGCGGCTGCGTCGACTGCTCCTCGAGGGGCCGCCGACGGAGCCGGAGTCGATCGGCCCGTGAGGCTCAGCCCTCCTCCTTCTGCGGAGCGTCCTCGTCGAACCGGAACACGGAGAGGTACCCGCCTGAGGCGGAGAGTGGGCGGGGCGGCACCGCCTCGCCCCCGGCAGGCCACACCTCCTCAGCGCGGAAGCGGTACCCGTCCTGGTCCACCTCGTGGTAGCGGAACTCGACGGCCTGGCCCGCGCCCAGGGACCTGAGCCCATCGATCATCACCGCAGAGAAGTGCACCCAGGCCCCGCCGGGCGTGGCTTCGGAGTCGACGACCCCCCAGCCCTCTTCGACGTCGAAGAAGCGGACGGTGCCTCGCGCCCTGCCGAGCTCCCCCAGGGAGGCCATCGCTCAGTCGCCGCCGTACGGCAGGCCGAGCCCGGCCAGCTTGGCCCGGCCACCGTCGAGTGCGGTGAGGACCCAGATCCCGCGGTCGGTGAGGGTGAACGTGTGCTCGTAGTGCGCGGCCCAGGAGCCGTCCACGGTCGAGATGGTCCAGTCGTCGGCGCCGATCTGGGTCGCCTGGTCGCCGAGCACCACCATCGGCTCGACGGCGAGGGCGAGCCCCTTGACCAGCTTCGGGCCACGACCGGGCCGACCGAAGTTGGGCACGTTGGGCGGCTGGTGCATGGCCGAGCCGATCCCATGCCCGACGTAGTCCTCGAGGATGCCGTACTCCCCCTGGGACCTGACGTACTGCTCGATCGCGTGCGAGATGTCGGTCACCCGGCCTCCCAGCCGGGCGGCGCCGATGCCCCGCCACATCGCCTCCTCGGTCACCCGCATCAGCTCGAGCGCCTGCGGGTCGGCGTCCCCGACCGCGACGGTGAGGGCAGCGTCACCGTGCCAGCCGTCGACGATGGCCCCGCAGTCGATGGAGATGACGTCCCCCTCCTCGAGGCGACGAGCACCGGGGATCCCGTGCACGACCGCGTCGTTCACCGAGGCGCAGATCGTCGCGGGGAACGGCGGGTGGCCGTAGCCCAGGAAGGAGGGAACGGCCCCCGACGACCGGATGCTCTCCTCCGCCAGGGCGTCGAGCTCGGCCGGCGTCACCCCCGGCCGTACGGCGGAGCGGAGCAGCTCCAGGGTCCTGCCCACCACGAGACCGGCGGCGCGCATCCGCTCGATCTGCTCAGGCGTCTTGATCTCGACGCCACGATCCCCGAAGACCATGACGAGTGGGTCAGCCGGTAAACGGCCGCAGCGCCTCGGCGATCCGGTCGGTCACCTCAGCCACCTCGCCGAGGCCGTCGACCCGGCGCACGAGGCCGCGGCCGGAGTAGACCTCGATGAGCGGGGCGGTCTGCTCGACGTACACCTCCTGGCGGCGCCGGATGACGTCCTCGGTGTCGTCGCTGCGACCCTCGGTCTGGGCACGCTTGAGCAGGCGCTGGATCAGCTCCTCCTCGTCCACCGTGAGCACCACGACCGCGTCGATGGACTGCCCCGCGGCCTCCAGCATGCCGTCGAGCTCGGCGACCTGTGCGACAGTCCGCGGATAGCCGTCCAGGAGGAACCCCCGGGTGGCGTCGTCGGCAGCGAGCCGGTCCCGCACCATGGCGTTGGTGACCTCGTCCGGCACGTACTCGCCTGCGTCCATGTAGCGCTTGGCTTCCAGACCGAGCGCGGTGGACTGGGAGACGTTGGCCCGGAAGATGTCGCCGGTGGAGATCGCGGGGATCTCGAAGCGCTGACCGATCACCTTCGCCTGGGTCCCCTTGCCCGCTCCGGGCGGGCCCATCAGGATCAACCGCATGTCAGTCCCCCACTCGGTCGGCGCACATCAGCGCAGGAAGCCTTCGTAGTTGCGCTGCTGCAACTGGCTCTCGATCTGCTTCACCGTGTCCAGGGCAACACCCACCATGATCAGGATCGAGGTTCCGCCGAAGGGGAACCGCTGGCTGGTGCCCAGCATGACGAAGGCGATCAGCGGGATCAGCGCGATCAGCCCCAGGTACAGCGAACCGGGGAAGGTGATGCGCGACAGCACGTAGTTGAGGTACTCCTCCGTCGGCCGCCCCGCGCGGATTCCGGGGATGAAGCCCCCGTACTTCTTCATGTCGTCGGCGACCTGCTCGGGGTTGAACGTGATGGCGACGTAGAAGTAGGTGAAGAAGATGATCATGAGGAAGTACGAGGCCATGTACCAGGGGCTGCCCTGGTTGGTGAACTGCAGGACGATCTTCGTGAGCGGGTTGGCGCCGGTCGGGTCGAACTGGGCTACCAGCGCCGGCAGGTAGAGCAGGCTGGACGCGAAGATGACCGGGATGACGCCGGCCTGGTTGACCTTGAGAGGGATGTAGGTCGACGAGCCGCCGAACACCTTGCGGCCGACCATCCGGCGTGCGTACTGGACCGGGACCCGGCGCTGGCCCTGCTCCATGAAGATCACGGCGGCGATCAGCGCCAACCCGATCGCGATGACGACGGTGAAGGTCCACCATCCGCTGCTGCCGCCGGCTGTCTTGACCTGCCACAGTGATCCGGGGAAGGTGGCGATGACCTGGGTGAAGATCAGGATCGACATGCCGTTGCCGATGCCTCGGTCGGTGATGAGCTCACCCATCCACATGATGATCGCGGTGCCGGCCAGCATCGTGATGACCAGGATCACCATCGTCCAGATGCTGTTGTTGTTGTACAGCAGCGGACGGTTGCAGCCCTGAAGCAGGTTTCCACTGCGCGCGAGGGCCACGATGCCGGTCGCCTGCAGGACGGCGAGGGCCAAGGTGACGTAGCGCGTGTACTGCGTGATCTTCGCGGTGCCGGCCTGGCCCTCCTTCTGGAGGGCGTCGAGCCGGGGGATCACCACAGTGAGCAGCTGCAAGATGATGCTGGCGGTGATGTAGGGCATGATGCCCAGCGCGAAGACCGTGAGCTTCAGCAGCGCACCACCGGAGAACAGGTTGATGAGGCTGTAGATGCCCCCGCTCGAGGTCACATCGTTGAAGCAGAACTGCACGTTGGTCACGTTGACCCCGGGAGCAGGCAACTGCGAGCCCAGGCGGAACAGGATGATGACCCCGCCCACGAAGAGCAGCTTGCGTCGCAGGTCCGGCGTGCGGAATGCGTTGGCGAATGCGCCTAGCACCTAGTCCTCATTTCATGAACGGTCGGCCCACACAGGGACGCGCGAAGCGTAACAGGGGCCCGATCCACGGGCCGACGCGGCGGTTCCCACGTCGGCTCGGGACCAGGCCCCTGCCACGAACTCAGATCTCGGAAGTGGTTCCGCCGGCAGCGGCGATCTTCTCCTTGGCCGATGCGGAGAACGCGTGAGCGGTCACCTGCACGGCCGACGAGATCTCGCCGGAGCCGAGCACCTTGACGGGGTGTCCGGCACGAACGGCCCCTCGCTCGGCGAGCCCGGCCACGTCGACGGTGCCGCCGTCGGGGTACAGGGCCGAGATGCGGTCGAGGTTGACGACCTGGTACTCCACCTTGAACGGGTTCTTGAAGCCCTTGAGCTTCGGAAGCCGCATGTGGATCGGCATCTGGCCGCCCTCGAAGTTCGCGGGAATCTGGTTGCGGGCCTTGGAGCCCTTCGTCCCACGACCTGCGGTCTTGCCCTTCGAGCCCTCGCCCCGGCCCACGCGGACCTTGGCGCTCTTGGCCCCCGGCGCCGGCCGGAGGTGGTGAATCTTCAACGTCATGTCAGTCGACCTCCTGAACGACTACGAGGTGTCGCACCGACTGAACCATCCCGCGGATCTCCGGGCGGTCCTCCTTGACGACCACGTCGCCGACCCGCTTGAGACCGAGCGTGCGCAGGGTCTCGCGCTGGTTCTGCTTGCGGCCGATGCCGGAGCGGGTCTGCTGAACCTTCAAACGTGCCATCAGCTGGTCACCTCCGCACGGGCCTTGAGCAGCGCCGACGGAGCGACGTCCTCGACGGACTTGCCACGACGGGCGGCGACCGACTCAGGCTCCTCGAGTGACTTCAGTGCCTCGACGGTCGCGTGCACGATGTTGATCTGGTTCGACGAGCCGAGTGACTTGCTCAGCACGTCGTGGATGCCTGCGCACTCCAGCACCGCGCGAACCGGGCCACCGGCGATCACACCGGTACCGGGAGCGGCCGGGCGGAGCAGCACGACTCCGGCAGCCTTCTCGCCCTGGACGGGGTGGGGGATGGTGCCCTGGATGCGGGGGACCTTGAAGAAGTGCTTCTTGGCCTCCTCCACGCCCTTGGCGATCGCGGCCGGCACCTCCTTGGCCTTGCCGTATCCGACCCCGACCAGACCGTCACCGTCGCCGACCACGACGAGGGCTGTGAAGCTGAACCGGCGGCCGCCCTTGACGACCTTGGCAACACGGTTGATCGCGACGACACGCTCGACGTAAGCGCTCTTCTCCGCAGCCGCGTCACGGCCACGGCTGTCGCGGCCACGGCGGTCTGACCGCTCGCCACCGGCACCCGTACGGCGCTGGGGTCCGCTCATTCGACTTACCTTCTCTCTCTGTTCGCGATCAGAACGCGAGCCCGCCCTCGCGGGCTCCGTCGGCCAGGGCGGCGACCCGCCCGTGGTACTTGTTGCCGGCGCGGTCGAAGACCACGCCCTCGATACCGGCGGTCTTGGCGCGCTCGGCGACCAGCTCGCCGACCTTTCGCGCCTTGGCCGTCTTGTCGCCCTCGAGGGTGCGGACGTCCGCCTCCATCGTGGTGGCCGACGCGAGGGTCCTGCCCATGGTGTCGTCGACGACCTGAGCGCTGATGTGCTTCGCGGAGCGAGTCACGACCAGGCGCGGGCGGTCGCCGGTGCCGGCAAGGCGCTTGCGTCCACGGACCTGGCGACGCAGGCGCGAGGACGCGCGCGACGCGAGGTGCTTGCGGTTCTTCAGGGTGATCGCCATCGTCACTTACCAGCCTTTCCGACCTTGCGCCGGATGTGCTCGCCCTCGTAGCGGATGCCCTTGCCCTTGTACGGCTCGGGCTTGCGGAGCTTGCGGATGTTCGCGGCGACCTCGCCGACGAGCTGCTTGTCGATCCCCTGGACCCCGAACTTCGTGGCGGTCTCCACCGTGAAGGTGATGCCGTCGGGAGCGTTGAAGGTGATCGGGTGCGAGTAGCCGAGCTGGAACTCCAGCTGGGCCGGCCCCTTGGACAGCACGCGGTAGCCGACCCCGACGATCTCGAGCTTCTTCTCGTAGCCCTGGGTCACGCCGGTGACCATGTTGGCGATCAGCGACCGGGTCAGGCCGTGCAGCGCACGGTTCTGACGCTCGTCGTCGGGGCGGGACACCTGGAGGGTGCCGTCCTCGGCGCGGGCGACTTCGATCGGCGCCGCCACGGTGTGGGTCAGAGCGCCCTTGGGTCCCTTGACCGTCACCACGCTGTCGTCGATGCTCACATCGACCCCGGACGGGACCGGGATCGGGAGCCTGCCGATGCGGGACATGCTTCTTCTTCCTCTCTCGGTCCGTGGCTACCAGACGTAGGCGAGGACTTCCCCACCCACGCCCTTCTGGTTGGCCTGTCGGTCGGTCAGCAGCCCCTGGCTCGTCGAGATGATCGCGACACCCAGGCCGCCGAGCACCTTGGGCAGGCTGTTGGCCTTGGCATAGACGCGCAGACCCGGCTTGCTGATCCGCCGGAGGCCGGCGATCGAGCGCTCACGGTTCTGGCCGTACTTGAGGGTCACCGTGAGGGTCTTGCCGACACCGCCGTCGGTGGGCTCCTCGAACGACCAGGTGGTGATGTAGCCCTCCTGCTGGAGGATCTCGGCGACGCCTGCCTTCAACTTGCTGTAGGGCATGGTCACCGCATCGTGGTACGCCTGGTTGGCGTTGCGCAGACGCGTCAACATGTCTGCGATCGGGTCGGTCATCGTCATGGCCGTGAGGCCCCTTCCCGCCGTGGTTTCGTACCGCCGGAGCGGCCGACCTTCAGCGATCTCGTGTCTGTTCGGTGGACTTCTTCTTGTGGTCGTGCTGTGGAGCTGATCGGGTCACCAGCTGCTCTTGGTGACACCGGGAAGCTCACCTGCGTGAGCCATCTCCCGGAGGCACACCCGGCAGAGCCCGAACTTGCGGTAGACGGCCTTGGGCCGGCCGCACTTCTGGCACCGGGTGTAGGCGCGTACCTCGAACTTCGGCTTGCGAGCCTGCTTGACCTTGAGTGCTGTCTTGGCCATCGGTCACTGCTCCTTGAACGGGAAGCCGAGCTGGCGGAGCAGCTCGCGACCCTCGTCGTCGGTCGTCGCGGAGGTGACGACCGTGATGTCCATACCGCGAGAGCGGTCGATCCTGTCCTGATTGATCTCGTGGAACATGACCTGCTCGGTGAGACCGAACGTGTAGTTGCCGCGGCCGTCGAACTGGGCGGCGCTGAGGCCACGGAAGTCGCGGATCCGGGGCAGTGCCAGCGTCAGCAGCCGGTCCAGGAACTCCCACATCCGGTCGCCGCGCAGCGTCACGTGCGCGCCGATCGGCATGCCCTCGCGCAGCTTGAACTGTGCGATCGACTTGCGAGCCCGGGTGACCTGGGGCTTCTGGCCGGTGATCGCCGTGAGGTCCTTGATGGCGCCCTCGATCAGCTTCGAGTCGCGGGCCGCCTCGCCGACGCCCATGTTCACGACCACCTTGACGACACCCGGAACCTGCATGGCGTTCGCATAGGCGAACCGCTCGTTCAGCGCCGGGACGATCTCCTCGCGGTACCGCTGCTTGAGGCGCGGCAGCTCACGAACCTGCGTGGTGCTCATCAGATCTCCTCGCCCGACTTGCGCGAGATGCGCACGCTGCGGGTCTTGGTGTGCGTCGAGCCGTCTGCGCGGCTCTGCTCGACCTCGACGCGCTTGAAGCCGACGCGGGTGGCGCCCTTGCCGTCAACGAGCATGACGTTCGAGACGTGGATCGCGGCCTCCTGGGTGACGATGCCGCCGGTGTTGCCGTCACGGCCACCGGTGTTGACCACCTTGGTGTGCCGCTTGACGCGGTTGACGCCCTCGACGATCACCCGGTCCTGCTCGGTGAGGACCTGGAGGACCTTGCCCTCTGCGCCCTTGTCCTTGCCTGCGATGACCCGGACCTGGTCGCCCTTCTTGATGTTCGCCATAGCTCAGAGCACCTCCGGAGCGAGCGAGATGATCTTCATGAACTTCTTCTCCCGCAGCTCGCGACCCACGGGACCGAAGATTCGGGTGCCGCGAGGCTCCCCGTCGTTCTTGAGGATCACGGCCGCGTTCTCGTCGAAGCGGATGTAGGAACCGTCGGGACGGCGTCGCTCCTTGACGGTGCGCACCACCACGGCCTTCACGACATCGCCCTTCTTGACGTTGCCGCCCGGGATGGCGTCCTTGACGGTGGCGACGATGACGTCGCCGATCCCGGCGTAGCGTCGGCCCGAGCCGCCGAGCACCCGGATGCAGAGGATCTCCTTCGCACCGGTGTTGTCGGCGACCTTGAGCCGCGACTCCTGCTGGATCATCGGTTGTCTCCTGGTTGTCGCGCCGGTTCTCGCTGGGCGAGCCTGGCGGAACGGATGGTTGTTACTTGGCCTTCTCGAGGATCTCGACGATGCGCCAACGCTTCGTCGCCGACAGCGGCCGGGTCTCCATGATCAGGACCCGGTCGCCGACGCCGCAGTCGTTCTGCTCGTCGTGCGCCTTCAGCTTGCTGTTGCGACGCAGCACCTTGCCGTACAGGGCGTGCTTGACACGGTCCTCGACGGCGACCACGACGGTCTTGTCCATCTTGTCGCTGACGACCAGGCCCTCGCGGACCTTCCGGCTGCCGCGCCCTTCGTTCGGGGCGAGCTCAGCTGCCCGTCACTTGGTGTCTCCCTCGCTCATGCGTCACTCTCCTGAACGCCCGGGGCCACACGGATCCCGAGCTCGCGCTCACGCACCACGGTGTAGATGCGTGCGATGTCTCGCTTGACCAGCCGCAGCCGGCCGTGGCTCTCCAGCTGGCCGGTGGCCGACTGGAAGCGGAGGTTGAACAGCTCCTCCTTGGCCTCGCGGAGCCTGCTCTCCAGGTCGACGTTGGTCATCCCGTCGAGCTCGTGTGCCGACGCCATCAGAACTCACCTGCCTCGCGGGTGACGAACCGGCACTTCATCGGGAGCTTGTGGATCGCACAGGCGCATGGCCTCACGAGCGATCTCCTCGGTGACGCCGGACAGCTCGAACATGACACGGCCGGCCTTGACGTTGGCGACCCACCACTCGGGGGATCCCTTGCCGGAACCCATGCGGGTCTCGGCCGGCTTCTTGGTGAGCGGACGGTCGGGGTAGATGTTGATCCACACCTTTCCGCCACGCTTGATGTGTCGGGTCATCGCGATACGAGCCGCCTCGATCTGGCGGTTCGTGACGTAGTGGCCCTCGACGGCCTGGATGCCGTACTCGCCGAACGCCAGCGAGGTGCCGCCCTTCGCCATACCTCCGCGCTTGGGGCTGTGCTGCTTGCGGTGCTTGACCCTTCGGGGCATCAACATGGCGGTCAGGCCTCCTGTCCGGGCGTCGCGTCCGCCTTGGCCTCGGGGGCAGGCCGCCGCTTCGGCGGGCGCCTCGGCGCCACGGTCCGAACGGGTCGGGCGGTCACCGCGGGTCGGGCGGTCGGCCGCGACCGGCCCGCGTGGGACGGCCCCGGCCCGGAGCGCCGGCACGCGACGCCGCGAGCGCCTCGCGCTCGGCGCGGGAGCTGGGCACCTCGCCCTTGTAGATCCAGACCTTCACGCCGATCCGGCCGAAGGTCGTGCGGGCCTCGTAGAAGCCGTAGTCGATGTCGGCGCGCAGCGTGTGCAGCGGGACCCGGCCCTCGCGGTAGAACTCGGAGCGGGACATCTCCGCGCCGCCCGAGACGTCCGGAGCACTGGATGCGGACGCCCTTGGCGCCCGAGCGCATCGAGGTCTGGATCGCCTTGCGCATGGCCCGGCGGAACGCGACCCGGCCGGAGAGCTGCTCGGCGACACCCTGGGCAACCAGCTGGGCGTCGATCTCGGGGTTCTTGACCTCGAGGATGTTCAGCTGGACCTGCTTGCCGGTGAGCTTCTCGAGCTCTCCGCGGATCCGGTCGGCCTCGGCGCCGCGGCGGCCGATCACGATGCCCGGACGTGCGGTGTGGATGTCGACGCGCACGCGGTCGCGCGTGCGCTCGATCTCCACGCGGGAGATGCCGGCGCGCTCCATGCCCTTCGAGAGAAGCCTGCGAATCGCGACGTCCTCGCCGACGTAGGCCTTGTACAGCTTGTCGGCGTACCAGCGGCTCTTGTGGTCGGTGGAGATGCCGAGACGGAAGCCGTTCGGGTTGATCTTCTGACCCATTACTTGCTCTCCGCCTTCCCGTGCACGACGTCCTTCGGCTGGACGACGAGAGTGATGTGGCTGGTCCGCTTGTTGATCCGCGCCGCCCGTCCCTGGGCACGCGGCCGGAACCGCTTCATCGTCGGGCCCTCGTCGACCATCGCCTTGGAGACGACCAGCGACTGCCGGTCGAGGTCCTCGCCCAGCTCGGCGTTGGCCACGGCGCTCTCCAGCACCTTGAAGACCGTCTCGCTGGCCGCCTGGGGGGCGAACTTGAGGAGGGCCAGGGCCTCGTCGACGTCCAGGCCACGCACCATGTCGACGACCCGGCGGGCCTTCATGCGGGGTGATCCGGACGAAGCGGGCCACCGCGAAGGCACCGGGCTCGTCGCCCAGCAGGCTCTCGCGACGGGCGCTCACGCGCTTACGCTCCATAACGCTCATTGCTCTCTACTCTCCGTCCGTCAACGCCGGCGGCTCTTGCGGTCGTCCTTGACGTGGCCGCGATAGGTACGGGTCGGCGCGAACTCTCCGAGCTTGTGCCCGACCATCGAGTCGGTCACGAACACGGGTACGTGCTTGCGGCCGTCGTGCACGGCGATCGTGTGGCCGATCATGGCCGGCACGATCATCGACCGGCGCGACCAGGTCTTGATCACGTTCGTGGTGCCCTTGTCGTTCTGCACGTCCACCTTCTTCATCAGGTGGCCGTCCACGAAAGGACCCTTCTTCAGGCTGCGGGGCATGTCTCGTACCTTTCCCTTGCGGCCTTACCGCTTGCCGCTCTTGCGGCGACGGATGATCTGGGCGTCACTGGCCTTGCGCTTGCGCGTGCGGCCCTCGGGCTTGCCCCAGGGGGACACGGGGTGGCGCCCACCGGACGTCTTGCCCTCGCCACCACCGTGCGGGTGGTCGACGGGGTTCATGACGACACCGCGGACGGTCGGGCGCTTGCCCTTCCAGCGCATCCGGCCGGCCTTGCCCCAGTTGATGTTGGACTGCTCGGCGTTGCCGACCTCACCCACGGTGGCGCGGCAGCGGACGTCGACGAAGCGCATCTCGCCGGACGGAAGCCGCAGCGTGGCCCGGCTCCCCTCGCGGGCGACCAGCTGCGCCGAGTTGCCGGCGGAGCGGGCCATCTTCGCGCCGCCGCCCGGACGGAGCTCGACACAGTGGATCGTCGTGCCGACGGGGATGTTGCGCAGCGGAAGGTTGTTGCCCGGCTTGATGTCGGCCGACGGACCGGACTCGACGCGGGCGCCCTGCGCCAGGTCCTTCGGAGCCACGATGTAGCGCTTCTCGCCGTCGGCGTAGTGCAGCAGCGCGATCCGGGCCGTGCGGTTCGGGTCGTACTCGATGTGCGCGACGGTGGCGGGGACGCCGTCCTTGTCGTAGCGCCGGAAGTCGACCACACGGTAGGCGCGCTTGTGACCACCGCCCTGGTGACGGGTCGTGATCCGACCCTGGTTGTTCCGGCCGCCCTTCTTCGGGAGCGGGCGCAGCAGCGACTTCTCCGGCGTCGACCGCGTCACCTCGACGAAGTCGGCGACCGAAGCGCCGCGACGACCCGGCGTGGTCGGCTTGTACTTGCGGATACCCATGGTTCTCTCGTCCTCTACTCCCCGGTCAGGAGACCGGGCCTCCGAAGATGTCGATGCGATCGCCCTCGACCAGGCTCACGATCGCTCGCTTGCTGTCGGACCGCTTGCCCAGACCCGCGCACGGTCCGGCGGGTCTTGCCCTTCCGGTTGAGGGTGTTGACCGAGGTGACCTTCACGTTGAAGACCTTCTCGACCGCGATCTTGATCTCGGTCTTGTTGGCGTCCGGACGGACCAGGAACGTGTACTTGTTCCCGTCGAGCAGGCCGTAGCTCTTCTCGCTGACGACCGGTGCGATCAGGACGTCACGATGATCCTTGTGGAAGTTGCTCACTTCGCGTCCTCCCCAGTGTCCGTGGAGTCGGCCGCGGCGACGGTCTCCGTCGAGGTCGCGACCGCCTTGACCGACTTGCCCGTCTGCGGGCCGGCGACGAACGCGTCGAAGGCGCTCTTGGTGAAGACCACGTCGTCGGACACCAGCACGTCGTAGGTGTTGAGCTGGTCCACCGCGATCAGGTGCACCGACGGCCACGTTGCGCAGGGACAGCCAGGTCACGGTGTCGGTGCGGTCCAGCACCACCAGGACCTTCCCCGACTCGGTGACCCCGTGCAGCGCGGAGACCGCGGCCTTGGTCGACGGGGCGTCCCCGGGGACGAGCGAGTCGACCACGTGGATGCGATCCGCACGGGCCCGGTCGGAGAGGGCGCCGCGCAACGCGGCGGCCTTCATCTTCTTGGGCGTGCGCTGGTCGTACGACCGCGGCTGCGGCCCGTGGACGACACCACCGCCGGCGAACTGCGGGGCTCGGGTGGAGCCCTGCCGGGCGCGGCCGGTGCCCTTCTGGCGGTAGGGCTTGCGCCCGCCGCCGCGGACCTCGCCGCGCGTCTTGGTGGCGTGTGTCCCCTGGCGGGCGGCGGCCTGCTGGGCGACCACGACCTGGTGGATCAGCGGAATGTTGACCTGGACGTCGAAGATCTCCTGCGGAAGCGCGACCTTGAGCTCCTGGACGCTCGCCGGCTCGGCCGCCTTCTTCGCGGCCGCCTTCTTCGCAGGAGCCTTCTTCGCGGCGGTCTTCTCGGCAGCCGGCTTCTCGCCAGCCGGCTTCTCGGCCGCCGGCTTCTCGGCAGCGGTCTTCTCGGCCGCCGGCTTCTTCGCAGCAGCCTTCTTCGCAGCGGTCTTCTCGGCAGCGGTCTTCTCGGCCGCCGGCTTCTTCGCAGCAGCCTTCTTGGCAGCCGGCTTCTCGGCGGCCGGCTTCTTCGCAGCAGCCTTCTTGGCAGCGGTCTTCTCCGCAGCAGCCTTCTTCGCAGCGGTCTTCTCCGCCGCCGTCTTCTTGGCAGCGGGCTCTTCGGTGGGGCTCACTTCGCGACCTCGCTCTTCTTCGCGGCCGAGCGGATCATCACCAGGCCGCCCTTGGGGCCGGGGATCGCGCCCTTGATCAGGACCAGGCCCTTCTCGGCATCCACGGCGTGAACCGACAGGTTCTGCGTCGTGACGACGTCGTTGCCCATGCGGCCGGCCATCCGCAGTCCCTTGAACACGCGGCCGGGAGTGGCGCAGCCACCGATCGAGCCCGGCTTGCGGTGGTTCCTGTGGGCGCCGTGGGACGCCGACACACCGGCGAACCCGTGGCGCTTCATCACACCGGCGAAGCCCTTGCCCTTGCTGGTCCCGGTCACGTCGACGACCTCGCCGGCCGCGAAGATGTCCGGGCTGATCTCCTGCCCCACGGTGTAGGACGCGGCGTCGGCGGTCCGGATCTCAGCCAGGTGACGTCGCGGAGTGGCGCCGGCCTTGGCGAAGTGGCCCGCGGTCGGCTTGTTCACCGAGCGGCCGTCGATCTCGCCGAACCCCAGCTGGACGGCGTTGTAGCCGTCGGTCGCGGGCTGGCGAACCTGGGTGACCACGTTGGTGTCCGCGCGTACGACGGTCACCGGGACGACTCGGTTGTTCTCGTCCCAGGTCTGGGTCATGCCGAGCTTGGTGCCCAGCAGGCCCTTCACAGTGCGTTCGTAGCTACTCATCAGATGCCGGTCCTCAGAGCTTGATCTCGATGTCGACGCCGGCGGGCAGGTCGAGGCGCATGAGCGAGTCGACGGTCTTCGGCGTCGGGTCGATGATGTCGATGAGCCGCTTGTGGGTGCGCATCTCGAAGTGCTCGCGGCTGTCCTTGTACTTGTGAGGGGAACGAATCACGCAGAAGACGTTCTTCTCTGTCGGCAGCGGCACCGGGCCGGCGACCTTCGCGCCCGTACGCGTGACGGTGTCCACGATCTTGCGCGCCGAGGTGTCGATCACCTCGTGGTCATAGGCCTTGAGCCTGATGCGGATCTTCTGTCCCGCCATCAGTCCGTCCTTTACTCGTTCGTTCGCCTGGTCTCGTCGTGCTCCGGGAGGAACACTCCGCCCCCTCTTCCACCGACCCCCGAGGTCGGGCGTGTCGCACCTCTCCCAGCCCGTGCGGACGTGGAGTTGTCGATAGTTGGTGGCACCCGACGGGGAGTCGGGCTGAACGGAGTCTCCTGGTCGGCGCACGCACGCATGCCTGGCGAAATCCCGGAAACCCGATTCAGCAGTCAAGAGTGCTCGCGCCCCGGCGACCCCGCCGGAGCAACCTGACTATCTTGGCAGAGCGGATAGGTGATCGCAAATCGAGCACACCCGCGGGCCGCGGCATCCAGGAGGCGCACATGGACGAGGTCGTCGATGTCGCCGGGCTGTGGGACTTCGAGGATCCCACCGGGAGCGAGGCGCGCTTGCGCGCGGCCGCTGCAGCGGCCTCCGGCACCGCCTCCCAGGTGCTGATGACACAGGTCGCGCGGGCGCTCGCACTCCAGGAGCGCTACGACGAGGGGCACGCGGTCCTCGATGCAGTCGAGGCCGGTCCGCTTCAGGGCGAGACCCATGCGAGGGTGGCCCTGGAGCGGGGGCGGCTGCTGCGGTCCGCGGGGGAGCCCGAGCGGTCCAGGAGCCACTTCGAGGATGCCGCCCGGGCGGCCGAGGGAGCCGGGCTCGCGGGACTGCACATCGACGCCCTGCACATGCTGGCGCTGCTGGAGCCGACCCCCGCGGCCCAGGCGGCGGCGAACCGTGCCGCGCTCGCGGCGGCTTCCCGCTCCGGGGACCCCGCCGCGCTCCGGTGGAGGGCCTCGCTGCTGAACAACCTGGGGTGCGCCCTCGTCGACGCGGGGCAGGTCGACCAGGCTCTGGGCGTGTTCGAGGAGGCCCTGCGGGAACGAGAGCTGCGCGGTGAGAAGCGGGAGACCCAGATCGCCCGGTGGATGGTCGCGTGGGCGCTGCGCCTGCAGGGGCGCACCGCCGACGCGCTGCGCATCCAGCGGGCGCTCAAGGCCGAGCTGAGCGCCGCCGGAGTCGACGACCCCTACGTCGACGAGGAGCTCCAGATCCTCGAATCCGATACCTGATTCCGCCATCTGAGACTGAATCCGTAGCCAAGAGGCGGGCTCACCTGCAGAATCGGTCGCATGACCACCGAGATCGACCGCGACCGCCTGACCCGACTGCTGGCCGAGGAGGAGCAGGCCTTCACCGACAGCCACCCGGAGTCCCGGAAGCTGGCGGCGCGAGCCGGGAACTCCCTCCTGGGCGGTGTCCCGATGCCGTGGATGACCCGGTGGGCCGGGTCCTTCCCGGTCTTCGTCGACCGGGCGGAAGGCGCGCGGTTCCTCGACGTCGACGGCAACGAGTACCTCGACCTCTGCCTCGGCGACACGGGCTGCGATGACCGGTCACGCGCTCCCCGCAGGTCGCCGACGCGATCGCGCGAGCGGGCCCGGCTCGGCCTGACCACGATGCTGCCGAGCCCGGACGCCGCCTGGGTCGGCGAGGAGCTCGCGCCGGCGGTTCGGCCTGCCCCGCTGGCAGATGGCGATGACCGCGACGGACGCCAACCGCTTCGTCCTGCGCTTCGCCCGGCACGTGACGGGGCGGCCGCAAGGTCTGCGTCATGGACTGGTGCTACCACGGCACGGTCGACGAGACCTTCGCCGTGCTCGACGACGCGGGGAACGTGGTCCCCCGGCCGGGGAAGCTCGGGCCGGCGGTCGACGTGGCGCTTACCACGAAGGTCGTGCCCTTCAACGACCTCGACGGCACTCGAAGCGGCGCTCGCGCCCGGCGACGTCGCCGCCCTGCTCATGGAGCCGGCCCTGACCAACATCGGCATCGTGCTGCCGGAGCCGGGCTACCTCGACGCGGTCCGTGAGATCACCCGCCGCACCGGAACGCTGCTGATCATCGACGAGACCCACACCATCTGCGCCGGGCCGGGCGGGGCGACCGCGGCCTGGGGTCTCGACCCGGACATGCTGGTGATCGGCAAGCCGATCGGCGGAGGGGTCCCCGTCGCTGCCTACGGTGTGAGCGAGGAGGTCGGCGACCAGCTCGACCCCGGTGCTGCGCGGCCACGAGATCGACGTCGCGGCGTCGGCGGCACGCTGGCCGGGAGCGCGCTGGCGCTGTCCGCGATCCGGGCGACGTTGTCGACGCCCTGCGCCCGGAGGACTTCGAGCGGCGATCCCGCTCGCGGCGCGCTTGGGCGGCGGCGTCGCCGGCGTCATCGAGCGCCGCCGGTCTGCCCTGGACGGTCCAGCAGCTCGGCTGCCGGGCCGAGTACTGGTTCTGCCCGCCCTCCGCGCACGGCGCCGCGCGGCGGCGGCCGATCGACGACGGAGCTCGAGGCGTTCTTCCACCTGTGGGCCCTCAACCGCGGGATCCTGCTGACCCCGTTCCACAACATGGCGCTGTTCTCGCCGCTCCACACGCAGGCCGACGTCGACCGCCACACCGAGGTCTTCGCTGCGGCGGTCGACGCCTTGATCGGCTGACGGCCGGGCGGGCCGAGCGGACGCAGGACCCGGCCCCGCCTCCGGTCAGACGGCGGCGGAGTGGGTGGCCTCCCAGCCGGCGTATCCGCCGAGGACGTCGGAGACGTCCTCGAAGCCCGCGGCGGCAGAGGTAGCTGCTCGACGCTCGAGCGCCAGCCGCCGGCGCAGTACGTCACCGTCGGACGGGTGGGGTCGAGCTCCCCGCTGCGCCGAGCCAGCTCCGCGAGCGGGATGTGCACCGCGCCGTCGATCATGGCGGTGGCCTCGATCTCCCCGATGTTGCGCACGTCGACGAGCTGGATGTCGTCGCACAGCAGGTCGTCGAGCTTCGACGGGGAGATCCGGCTGGCTGCGGGCAACCTTGTCCTGGTGGTCGATCATGTACGCCTCGGGCCGCGCGATGAAGCCGGCGACGTTGTCGTAGCCGATGCGCACGAAGCGGATCGCCGCCTCCTCCTCCTCGCCCTCCGGGGTGACCAGGATGATCCGGTCCGTGGGCTTGAGCACCATGCCGATCGTCTCGGCCATCCGGCCGTCGACCGGGATGTTGATCGAGCCGCGGATGTGCCCGCCGGCGAACTCGGTGATCTCGCGCGCGTCCACCAGCGTGGCGCCGGCGGCGAGCTCGGCCTCGACCTGCTCCGGGGACAGCGCCACCAGGTCCACGCCCAGCTCCCGGATCGCCCGGTTCTTCCGGTTGATCGTCGCGTTGTAGACGAAGTACTCGGGCGCCGGGGGCTGGCCCGCGGTCACGACGTCCAGGAACTGCGCCTCGGTCATCGGCTGGCAGGCGTAGTTGAACTTGCGCTGCTCGCCGATCGTCGACTGCTTCTCCGTGGAGAGGTTCTTGCCACAGGACGAGCCTGCGCCGTGTGCCGGGAAGACCCGGACCTCGTCGGGCAGGCCCATCAGCTTGACCTGGATGGTGTTGTAGAGCATCTTGCCGAGCTCCTCGGCGGTGACGCCGATGGAGGCGAGCAGATCGGGGCGACCCACGTCGCCGATGAACAGGGCGTCACCGGTGAGCGCGGCGTAGGGGACCTCGTCGTCCGCGTGCTCGTAGACGAGGACGGTGATCGACTCGGGAGTGTGGCCGGGAGTCTCCATGATCTCCAGCGTCGACGTCGCCGAGGTCGATGCGGTCGCCGTCGGCGAACAGCGTGCTCTCGAAGTCGGTGGTGGCCGCCTGGCCGTACCCGATCCACGCCCCGGTGGCCTCGGCCAGCTCGATGTGGCCGGAGACGAAGTCCGCGTGGAAGTGGGTGTTGATGACGCCGACGATCTCGAAGCCGTGCTCCTCGGCCTCGGAGAGGTACTCCTCGATGTCACGGCGGGGGTCGACGACGACTGCCTTCTTGGAGGTCTCGTCGCCGATCAGGTAGGACGCCTGGGAAAGGCAGTCGAGGTAGTACTGGGCGAAGTACATGTGCTTCTCCTGCTCTGAACGGACATCCGACTCGGACATCCGATTGCACGGACGTTTGTGCTGATCCCAACGTATACCCCCAAGGGTATATTCCTCAACCCCTGCCCGAGCTTCACGGAACCTTCACGCCCGCCCACCCACACCCACCATGCGAGCGCCCTTCACTGAGTGTCAACAGTCACCCAGCCGACACGAAGGAACCCCCATGAGCACCAGGAACAGGATCTCCGTCGCAGCCCTCGCCGGCGCCGCCGTGGTGGCCACCGGCATCGGCATCGTGACGGCCGGCTCCGCCGCCGCGGCCCCCGACACCCTCAGCGAGAAGCAGCTGGTCGCCCTGTATGAGGAGGAGCGCCTCGCCGGCGACGTCTACGACACCCTCGGTGACGCGACGGGCGCCAGCATCTTCGACCGCATCGCGGTCTCCGAGGACCGCCACCAGTCCGCCGTGGCGGGGCTGCTCGAGGACCGCGGCTTCGACGTCGCCGGCCTGCCGACCCGGCCGGGGGACTACGTCACCGACGGGTACGACGAGATGTACCGCGACTTCGTGGCCACCGGCTCGGACTCGATCGAGGATGCCTACGGCGTGGGGGTCACGATCGAGGAGGCCGACATCGTCGACCTCAACGCACTGCTCGCCCAGACCGACGACCCCGCGGAGACCCAGGTCCTCGAGGACCTCCTCGCGGGCTCCACCCACCACCTCGCCGCCTTCAGCGGCGACATGACGGCCGGGGGCGGCGTCCAGGGCCGCGGGAGGACGGCAGCGGAGCACCCGGCACCCCGCAGGCGCCCGGAGGCCCGTCAGGCCGTGGCATGAGCGTGCAGGACCGCCCCGCGGGGCAGGGGATGCAGCGCCAGGACGGCGAATGCCCCGTCGACCGGGCTCCGCAGCAGGGGCGGGGCGGAATGCCTGGTCACGGCTGGTGACCGTGCCGGTCGGCACGCGGGATCGTCACCACGAAGCGGGCGCCACGACCCGGTCCCCCTGACTCGGCGGACAGCGACCCACCGTGAGCCTCCGCGATTCCCCGGCTGACCGTCAGCCCGACGCCCGTCCCGTCCTCGGGGCGGGCGTCGGCGCTGCGGTAGAAGCGCTCGAAGATCCGGTCCAGGTCCTGCGCCGGGATCCCGACCCCGTCGTCGTCCACGGTGACCACCACGCGGTCGCGCTCGGCGCCGACGGCGACCCGGACCGTTCCCGAGCCGCGGACCGCCCGCAGCGCGTTCGACAGCAGGTTGTCCAGCACCTGGCCGAGGCGCTGGGGGTCCCCCTCGACGACCTGCGGCGCGGGGGCGTCGACGCGTCAGGTCCACCCCGGACGCCGTGGCCCGACGCCGAGGAACCTGTCCACCGTCAGCCTCGCGAGCTCGGCCAGGTCGACCCGCGAGCGCTCCAGCTCCAAGCGGCGCTCCTCGACCCGCGAGAGCGTGGCCAGGTCATCGGCGAGCCGCTGGAGCCGGCGCAGCTCGGACCGGCAGGCCGACGAGGAGGTCGTCGTCCACGGTGAAGACCCCGTCCTGGAGCCCCTCCACGCGGCCGGTCAGGACGGTGAGCGGAGTGCGCATCTCGTGGGCGACCTCGCCGAGGAGCCGCACCCGCTCGGTCTCCACCTCGCCCAGACGCTCGGCCAGCGCATTGACGTCGTCGACCAGCGCGGCCAGCTCGGTCTCGTGCGGCGGGGTCGATGCGCTGGTCGTAGTCGCCCTCGCTGATCCGTCGGGTGGCTCGGCGGACCGCCTCCAGCGGGCGGGCCAGACGGATCGCCATCACCCAGGCCGCCGACCGCAGCGACGACCAGCGCGGCGACGGATCCCACCAGCCAGCGCCTGGCGGAGCGCGTCCAGGAAGGCGGTGTGCAGGCCGGCCGCGGTCATCCCCTGGTTCCGGTTCGGCCCCATGCCGCCGTAGCCGATGCCGCGGTCGAACATCTGCGGCGCCTGCCAGACCACGATCGCCGACCGACACTCCGGCGCCGACCGCGGCCACGAGGAGGTGGGTGATCAGCAGCCGCGTCCGCAGCCGCATCATGTCGGCTGCCTCAGGTACTTGTACCCGACGCCGCGCACGGTTCCGATGAAGCGCGGGTGGGCCACGTCGTCGCCGAGGTGGGCCCGCAGGCTGCGGATGTGGACGTCGACGACCCGCTCGTCGCCGTACCACTCCCCTCCCCAGACGTGCTGCAGGATCTGCTCGCGGGTGTAGACCTGGCCCGGGCGCGAGGCCAGGAAGGCCAGCAGGTCGAACTCGAGCGCGGACAGCTCCACAGTGCTCGCCCTCGACCAGGACCTCGCGGGTCCGGGGGTCGACCGACGAGCGCCGCCTCCTCGGCGGCGGCCTCGACGGGCACGCTGCGGCGACCTGCGCAGGAAGGCGCCCACCCGAGCGACCACCTCCCGGGGGCTGAACGGCTTGGCGATGTAGTCGTCGGCGCCCATCCCCAGTCCCACGATCCGGTCGACCTCCTCGACGCGCGCGGTCACCATCAGCACGAGCACGTCGGAGCGCGCCCGGATCCGCCGCAGCACCTCGAGCCCGTCGATGTCGGGAAGCCCACGTCGAGGAGGATCACGTCCGGAGCCCCGGCGTCGAGCGCCGCCAGCGCCTCCTCGCCCGCGCCGCCTCGTCGACCCGGTAGCCCGCCTGCTCCAGGTAGCCCCGCAGCACGGAGCGGATCCCGGCATCGTCGTCGACGACGAGGACGCGCTCTCCGGTCATGGGTCGAGCCTAGAGGCAGCGCTCGACCGACGGGGCCCGCCCGACCCGCCGCACCGCGACGTCGGTGATCGGCCGGCCGGCCCGGAGGCCCCGCCGCTCGAAACGGGTCGGCGGCCGCTCCGCCCAGCGGGGGCTCGGGCCTGGCTCCACGGGCGCCCAGAGCGGCGACCCCGCGAGCACCCGCTGGATCTGGTCGGCGTAGTCCGGCCAGTCGGTGGCCAGCCGCCAGAGCCCGCCGGCAACCACCCTGCGGCCCGCCAGGTCGGCGAATCCGGGGGTGACCAGACGCCGGCGATGATGCCTCTTCTTCGGCCACGGGTCGGGGAAGAACGTCCACAGCTCGGCGATGCTGGCCGGGCCCAGCAGGTGCTCCAGCGACCACACCGCGTCGACGCTCATGACCCGGACGTTGCCCGACCCCGGCCCGCTCCAGGTTGCGGAAGGTCTCGGCCACGCCCGGCCGCCAGACCTCGAACGCGAGCACGTCGTGCTCGGGGCGCGCCGCCGCCAGCACTCGCGGTGGCCTCGCCGATGCCGCATCCGATCTCGACGATGAGCGGAGCTCGCCGGCCGAAGAACCTCGCCAGGTCGAACGACGGCTCGTCCGCGGCCTCGTCCGGGATCCACCAGGTCGTCCCGGTGGCGCTGCCACGCCGCCTCCTGCCGCGGCGTCAGCCGGCTTCCCCGGCGCTTGTAGGTCGTGAGCACCGCCAGGCGTCGTCCGTCCTCGGTCAGCCCGGTGTGGGGCCGGGGATGACGTCCCGGCGGACGGGGTCGGCGGCCACGAGCGGTCCTCCTTGCCGGGTCGGGTCGGGCGGGAGCGGAATTGCCAGGGCCCCGACCCTTGCGGATCGGGGCCCTGGCCCGAGCTGACGCTCGGGTGCTACAGGATCACCCAGTGCTCACTTGGTGATCTTGGTGACGCGGCCGGCGCCGACGGTACGGCCACCCTCGCGGATCGCGAAGCGGAGACCCTCCTCCATGGCGATCGGCTGGATCAGCTCGACCGTCATGTCGGTGTTGTCGCCCGGCATGACCATCTCGGTGCCCTCGGGGAGGGTCACGACGCCGGTCACGTCCGTGGTCCGGAAGTAGAACTGCGGACGGTAGTTGTTGAAGAACGGCGTGTGACGGCCACCCTCCTCCTTGGACAGGATGTAGACCGACGCGTCGAAGTTCGTGTGCGGGGTGGTCGTGCCCGGCTTGATCACGACCATGCCGCGCTCGACGTCCTCGCGCTTGGTGCCACGAAGCAGCAGACCGACGTTCTCGCCGGCCTGGCCCTCGTCGAGGAGCTTGCGGAACATCTCGACGCCGGTGACGGTGGTCTTCATCGAGCCCTCGCGGATGCCGACGATCTCGACCTCCTCGTTGACCTTGACGATGCCGCGCTCGATACGGCCGGTGACGACGGTGCCACGACCGGTGATCGTGAAGACGTCCTCGACGGGCATCAGGAACGGCTTGTCGATCTCGCGCTCCGGCTGCGGGATGTAGCTGTCCACCGCGTCCATGAGCTCGAGGACGGTGGCGCCCCACTTCTCGTCGCCGTTGAGGGCCGGGAAGGCCGCAACGCGGACGACCGGGATGTCGTCGCCGGGGAACTCGTACTCGTTGAGCAGCTCGCGGACCTCGAGCTCGACCAGCTCGATGAGCTCCTCGTCGTCGACCATGTCGCACTTGTTGAGCGCGACCACGATCGCCGGCACGCCGACCTGACGCGCGAGCAGCACGTGCTCACGGGTCTGCGGCATCGGGCCGTCGGTGGCGGCGACCACCAGGATCGCGCCGTCCATCTGCGCCGCACCGGTGATCATGTTCTTGATGTAGTCGGCGTGACCAGGGCAGTCGACGTGCGCGTAGTGACGCGACTCGGTCTGGTACTCGACGTGCGCGATCGAGATGGTGATACCGCGCTGACGCTCCTCCGGGGCGTTGTCGATCTCGTCGAACGGCGTGAAGGGGTTCAGGTCCGGGTACTTGTCGTGCAGCACCTTGGTGATAGCTGCGGTCAACGTCGTCTTGCCGTGGTCGATGTGACCGATGGTCCCGATGTTGACGTGCGGCTTAGTCCGCTCGAACTTCGCCTTAGCCACGGGGGCTCCTCCTCGTTGTGATTGTTCTGAACTCGTTGTTGTAACGCCGGGCGGTGCTGTCGACTACTCGCCGCGGACCTTCTTGATGATCTCGTCGGCGACGTTCTGGGGAACCTCGGCGTACGAGTGGAACTCCATCGAGTACGACGCCTGTCCCGAGGTCTTCGACCTCAGATCGCCAACGTACCCGAACATCTCTGACAGTGGTACCAGAGCCTCGACCACCCGGTCGCCCGAGCGCTCGAACATCGGTCTGGACCTGACCACGGCGGGAGTTGATGTCTCCGATCACGTCACCGAGGAAGCTCTCGGGCGTGGTCACCTCCACCGCGAACATGGGCTCGAGCAGGACCGGCTTGGCCATCCGAGCGGCCTCCTTGAAGGCCTGGATCCCGGCGAGCTTGAAGGCGAGCTCGGAGGAGTCGACCTCGTGGTAGCCGCCGTCCTCCAGCGTCACCTTCACGTCGACCATCGGGTAGCCGGCGAGCACGCCGAACTCCATCGCCTCCTGGGCGCCCTGGTCCACCGAGGGGATGTACTCGCGCGGCACGCGGCCACCGGTCACGTTGTTGACGAACTCGTAGCCCGCGCCGGCACCGGTCTCCGGGTCGATGCTCGGCTCGATCGAGATGACGACCTTCGCGAACTGGCCGGACCCACCGGTCTGCTTCTTGTGCGTGTAGGAGTGGTTCTCGACCTTCTGGCGGATGGTCTCGCGGTAGGCGACCTGCGGCTTGCCCACCGTCGCCTCGACCTTGAACTCGCGCTTCATCCGGTCGACGAGGACCTCGAGGTGGAGCTCGCCCATGCCGGCGATGATGGTCTGCCCGGTCTCCTCGTCGGTCTTCACCGTGAAGGTCGGGTCCTCCTCGGACAGCCGCTGGATGGCGGTGCCCAGCTTCTCCTGGTCGCCCTTGGTCTTGGGCTCGATGGCGACCTCGATCACCGGGGCCGGGAAGCTCATCGACTCGAGCACGACCGGGGAGTCCTGGGCGCAGAGGGTCTCACCGGTCGTGGTGTCCTTCAGGCCCATGACGGCGACGATCTGGCCCGCGCCGACCGAGGCGATCTCCTCACGCTTGTTGGCGTGCATCTGGTAGACCTTGCCGATCCGCTCCTTGCGGCCCTTGGTCGCGTTGAGCACGGTGGCGCCCGCCTCGAGCTTGCCCGAGTAGACCCGGACGTAGGTCAGCTTGCCGAGGTGCGGGTCGGAGGCGATCTTGAAGGCCAGGCCGGCGAACGGCTCGTCGTCGGACGGCTTCCGCGCGATCAGCGCCTCCTCGTCGTTGGGCTTGTGACCCTCGATCGCGTCGATGTCGAGCGGCGACGGCAGGTACTTGATCACCGCGTCGAGCAGCGGCTGGACGCCCTTGTTCTTGAAGGCGGTGCCGGTGAGCACCGGGTTCAGCTTGTCGGCCAGGGTCGCGCGACGGATCGCGGCGTGAAGCTCCTGCGGCGAGTCGGCGTCTCGCCCTCGAGGTACTTCTCCATGATCTCGTCGTCGTGCTCGGCCAGGGTCTCGAGCAGCTTCTCGCGCCACTCCTCGACCTGGTCGGCCATGTCGCGCCGGGATCTCCTCGATCTCGTAGTCCTCACCGAGCTTGGTCTCGCCGCGCCACACCAGGGCACGCATCTCGACGAGGTCGACGACGCCGATGAAGTCCGACTCGGCGCCGATCGGGCAGCTGGAGGACGAGCGGGGTGGAGTTGAGCCGGTCGACGATCATGTCGACGCAGCGGAAGAAGTCGGCGCCGGTGCGGTCGAGCTTGTTGACGAAGCACATCCGGGGAACGTTGTACTTGTTGGCCTGGCGCCAGACCGTCATCGACTGCGGCTCGACGCCCGCGACGCCGTCGAACACCGCGATCGCACCGTCGAGGACGCGCAGCGAGCGCTCGACCTCGACGGTGAAGTCGACGTGGCCGGGGGTGTCGATGATGTTGATCTGGTGGTCCTTCCACCAGCAGGTCGTCGCGGCGGACGTGATGGTGATGCCGCGCTCCTGCTCCTGCTCCATCCAGTCCATCGTGGCCGCGCCCTCGTGGACCTCACCGATCTTGTAGTTGATGCCGGTGTAGAAGAGGATGCGCTCGGTGGTGGTGGTCTTGCCGGCGTCGATGTGCGCCATGATGCCGATGTTGCGGACCTTGTTCAGGTCGGTCGTGATGTCGACGGCCACGGTGGGAGTCCTCTGAGCTGACTCGGATGGTGTGGGTGTGCTCCGGGCAGAGGCACGCCGCGCTTCGGTCAAGGGTGATGGCGCCTGCGCGGCGCCGCCGGTCACCAGCGGTAGTGGGCGAAGGCCTTGTTGGACTCGGCCATCTTGTGGGTGTCCTCACGGCGCTTCACCGCGGCACCGAGGCCGTTGGAGGCGTCGAGGATCTCGTTCATCAGGCGCTCGGCCATGGTCTTCTCACGACGGGCCTGGGAGTAGCTCACCAGCCAGCGCAGCGCCAGGGTCATCGACCGCGGGCCACGGACCTCGACCGGGACCTGGTAGGTGGCGCCACCGACACGGCGGCTGCGGACCTCGAGAGCCGGCTTGACGTTGTCGAGCGCGCGCTTGAGGGTCACGACGGGGTCGGTGCCGGTCTTGTCGCGGCAGCCCTCGAGCGCGGTGTAGACGATGCGCTGGGCGACCTGCTTCTTGCCGTCCTGCAGGACCTTGTTGATCAGCTGGGTGACGACCGGGCTCCCGTAGACGGGGTCGATGTCGACCGGACGCTTCGGGGCGGGACCCTTGCGCGGCATTACGAGTTCTCCTTGGTGAGGGTGGCGTCCGGACGCTGAGGGGCGGACTGAGCCCGAGTTGCGCGGCATCAGCTCTTCTCCTTCTTCGCGCCGTAGCGGCTGCGAGCCTGCTTGCGGTTCTTCACGCCCTGGGTGTCGAGCGAGCCGCGGATGATCTTGTAGCGGACACCCGGGAGGTCCTTCACACGACCGCCGCGGACCAGCACGATCGAGTGCTCCTGCAGGTTGTGACCCACACCCGGGATGTACGCGGTGACCTCGACGCCGCTGGACAGGCGCACACGGGCGACCTTGCGCAGCGCGGAGTTCGGCTTCTTGGGGGTGGTCGTGTAGACGCGGGTGCACACGCCCCGACGCTGGGGCGAACCCTTCAATGCGGGCGTCTTGTTCTTCGACACCTTGTCCTGGCGGCCCTTACGGACCAACTGCTGGATGGTGGGCACCGCGTCTCTTTCCTGTTCGCTCGGGGTACTTCGGCACTTCGTCTGTCCGGCGGTCCGCGCGCCCGCTTGGACTGGTCGACGCTCCTGCGATGCCCACCCCGAGGTCGGGCGTGTCGCCCTCTCGCTGTCTCGCCGTGGGCAGCACGGCGGGTGAGCCTTCGATGAACGCTGCGATCGCAGCCAAGCGGTCCGTTGCGGGAGCACGCTTCATGGCCCGGTTGGCCCGGACACGATCCAAAAGACTACCGAAGGTGCATGACAGGGTCAAAACGAGGACGAGGACGTTTGGGCAGGCCAAGCTGTCGCTCAGCAGCTCGGCGAGGTGCACCGAGCGGCGGCCCGCCAGATCCTGGATCTGGGTACGGCAGGAGAACCCGTCGGCGACCGCGACGCACGGCGTCGCCGCCCGAGCGCAGCGCCGGCAGCAGGCTGCGCTCCGCGATCGCCACCGAGAGGTCGTAGTGACCCGGATCCATGCCGAAGTCGCCTGCCATGCCGCAGCATCCCTCCGCCTCCACGAACCGGGCTCCGGTGGCCGCCAGGATCGCCCGGTCGGACTGCCATCCCGAGCGACCGCGACGTGGTGGCAGTGGGGCTGGACGACGAGGTCCGTTCCCGAGCGGTCCGGCGGCGCCCACCCGTCCAGGCGGCCGAGGAACTCCGCGAGCGTGCTCACCCGGCCGGCGAACGCGGCCTTGTCACGGTCCAGCAGGCGATGGGAGTCGTGTCGCAGCACGGCGAGGCAGGACGGCTCCAGTCCGACGACGGGGGTGTCGCCGGCTCGCCGGGCAAGCGCGTCGACCAGCTCCTCGAGCCACTCGCGGGCGTCGTCGATCTGCCCGGTCGAGAGCCAGGTCAGGCCACAACACCCCTCGTCGGCGACGACGCCGACCTCGAGACCCGCGTCCCGCAGGACCGCAATCGCGGCGGTGGCCACCGAGGGAGCGAACCGGTTGGTGAAGGTGTCCACCCAGACGATGACGTCGACACCTGTCGTAGAGCTTCGTGCCGATCGGTGGAAGGGACGCGGTGCCAGACTTGGGAGCGCGCGGCGGGGATCAACCCCGGCGAACCGTCTCGCGAGCGACGGGGCGACGCGCAGACCCAGATTGAGGATGCGCGCGGGCACCATCAGCGTCCACCAGGGCAGCCGTCCGAGGCTGCGATGGATCCTCGGACGGCGCCTTCCCTCGTACTTCCAGGAGAGGGCCTCACTGCGCAGGGCGCCCATGTCGACCCCGGTCGGGCACTCCGAGGCACATGCCTTGCAGCCGAGGCAGAGCTCGAGCGCCTCCTCCACCTCCGGTGCATCCCACCCGCCGGCGACCAGTCTGCCGTCGATCATCTCCTGGAGAACCCGGGCGCGCCCGCGGGTGCTGTCCTTCTCCTCTCCGGTCACGGCGAACGAGGGGCACATCACTCCCGTCGGGCGCGGAGCGACGCACTTGCCGATCCCCGTGCACCGGTCGACCTCGGCGGCGAGCATCTGCGGGCTGCCCCACAAGCGGGAGGGCAGCTCGGCCCTGGTCGTGGACCCCCGGAGCGAGGAGTCGACCGGCTGCGGGTCGACGAGCACGCCCGGGTTCAGCAGGTTTCCGGGGTCGAGCAGGTGCTTGACGGCCCCGAAGAGGGCGAGCGCCTCCCCGCTGTACATGCGCGGGAGCAGCGCCGACCGGGCGCGGCCGTCGCCGTGCTCCCCCGACAGGCTCCCCTCGTGGGCGGCCACCAGATCGGCGGCGGACTCCACGAACCCCCGGTACCGCGCACGGCCCGATTCCGTCGATCCGGGTCGAAGTCGATCCGCACGTGTACGCAGCCTTCGCCGAGGTGGCCGTAGGGAGCCCCCTGATAGCCGTACTCGTCCATCAGCTCCTCGAACGCACGCAGGTAGGCGCCGAGGTTCTGCGGCGGGACGGCCGCGTCCTCCCAGCCTGCGAGCGCGCGCCGCTCCCCGGCGACGGCGGCAAGGCCGGCGGTGTCCTCGCGGATCCGCCACACAGCGGCCTGCTGACGTGGGTCGGTCAGCACGGTCCCGCGGCCGGCGACGGTGAGGCAGGCGCGGGCCGTGCTCTCGGCCTCGGCCAGCGAGTCTCCGGTGAACTCCACCAGCAGCCAGGCGTCGCCGGGCGGGAGGGATGGGCGGCTGTACGCGAGATCGACCAGCCTCCGGTCGAGCCCCTCGCAGGCGGTGGGACGGAGCACCAGGAGCGAGGGCACCAGGTCCGCAGCCGTCGCCAGGTCAGGGAACCCGATCACTGCGAGCACCCGGACGGGCTCGTCCGGGACGAGCCTGAGGGTCGCGCCGGTGACCACCGCCAGGGTGCCCTCGGTGCCGACCAGGAACCGCTCGAGGCGTCGTCCGCGCTCCGGCAGCAAGTGCTCCAGCGAGTAGCCCGACACCTGCCTGCCGAACCGCCCGAACTCGGTCCGGATCGTCGCCAGGTTGTCGTCGACCACGCCGGCGAGGCGCTGCTCGGCGGCGGCAGCGGGGGATCCGTCCGCGAGGAGCGCGGTGAGTGACAGCACATTGTCCACCGTGCGGCCGTAGCCGAGCGCCCGCGACCCGCACGCGTTGTTGCCGATCATGCCCCCGACGGTGCAGCGGCTGTGGGTCGACGGATCGGGGCCGAGACGCAGCCCCCGGGCCCGTGCCGCCCGCTGCAGCGAGGCGTGCACGACCCCGGGCTCGACGATCGCCGTGGACGTCTCGGGGTCGATCTCGAATCGGTCGAGTCTCCGGGTGTCCACCACGATGCCCGCTCCGACCGCGTTGCCCGCGATCGAGGTGCCCGCTCCGCGCATGGTGAGCGGCGCACCCGTGCCGCGGGCAACGTCCAGCACCGCGGCGATCTCGTCGACATCGCGGACGCGCACCACCACCTCGGGCACCACCCGGTAGAGCGACGCGTCCCCGGCGTACATCGCCCGGGTCAGCGTCGAGCCGTCGGCGTCCAGGCCGGCCCTGGCACACGCCGCCAGAATGTCGTCGCTCATCGCCGCCATCAGCCGGGACCGGTCCGTCCCGCTACCACAGGGTCGTCGGAACGTCGGAAGATCCCGGCCAGGTCTTCGCCGTCGACCGCCTTGGGCGCGGTCGCCAGCAAGCGCTGCTGACGCAACGCACCCTCGACGAGGGCGTCCACGTCTGCCTCCCCGTAGCCGATCGCCCCGATGCCGTTGGGCATGCCGATGTCGCGCATCAGGCTCGATGAGCGCCTGGGGCAGCGCATCGGGCCCTTTCGCCGCGCCACCGCCACCGAGGAGGGCGGCCGCCGCCAGGTGGCGGTCAGGGGACGCGTCGTAGGTGAACCGGAATGCCTCGGGCGCGGTCAGCGCGACGGCCATGCCGTGCGGCACCATCGGCTCCGCGTCCGGGTAGCCGGCAGGATGGAAGTCGCGCACCCGACCGGCGATCGGGTAGGCGTTGGCGTGCGGGATGTGCACACCGGCGTTGCCGAACCCCATCCCGGCGAAGGTCGCGGCCAGGGCCATGTGCTCGCGTGCCTCCGCGTCGTTCCCGTCGTCCGACGGCGCGCCGGAACGACCCCGCAAGAAGCGTCATCGCCCGCTCCGAGAACATGTCGGCGATCGGGTTGGCGCCGCAGTAGGGGACCCGCTCCTCCGGCCGCTTCCTGGCCATGCCGGTGTACGGCCGGGCCGTGTAGCTCTCCAGGGCGTGGCACAGGATGTCCATCCCGCACGCTGCGGTGACTCCGGCGGGCTGGGTGAAGGTCAGGAGCGGGTCGACGACGGCCGCGGTGGGGCGCAGCCGCGGGTGGCTGATCCCCGTCTTCACCTTCAGCGCCAACACGTCGAGCACGCAGATCGTCGTGCTCTCGCTGCCGGTTCCGGTCGTGGTCGGCACGGCCACCAGCGGCCGAAGCGCCTCGGTGGGCGCCCTCCCCTGTCCCACCGGGACGTTGACGTAGTCCATCAGTGCGCCCGGGTTGGTGGTCAGCAGGTTGACCGCCTTGGCGGTGTCGATCGACGACCCGCCGCCAACCGCCACGAAGGCGTCGAAGGGGCCGGCGTCACGCGCGAAGGCGATCGCCTCCTCCAGGCTGGCGTCGGTCGGCTCGACGTGGACCCCGTCGTAGACCAGCGACCTCGACTCCGGCGGCGCGAATCGTCTCGGCGATGCGGTCCGGGGCTCCGGTCGCCGCCACCCCTGCGATCGGTCACCACCAGCACCCGGCGAGCACCGAGTGCGGCCACGTCGTGTCCCAGCTCCTCACTGGCGCCGGGACCGAACTTCAGCCCCGGCGCGGCATAGGTGAAGACCGTCTCGCTCACTTCTCCCCACCTCCAGGGTGCGTGCCCCGTCCCAGGATGCCCAGCGCCTCGTGGACGACGTCGGTGACCGGCATATCGGCCACCTCGTCCAGCTCGACCCAGGCGGCCAGGTCGGTGGAGCCGTCCACCTCGACCACGGAGGGCTCCACGTCGGAACGACTCGGCCAGCAGCGCGGCCGCGAAGATGAGGTGCAGGCCGTGGTAGTCCTCCACCAGCCCGTCCGGACGGGCGCCGGTGAAGTGGGTCGAGTGGACGTCGAGCACCCGGCCCACCGTGACATGGAGACCGGCCTCCTCGTAGACCTCCCGGCGCAGCGCCGCCCGGGGATCCTCACCGTGCTCCACCCCTCCGCCGGGCAGCGTCCAGCCCTGGAAGGCGACATGGGGCGCGAGGCGGGTCAGCAGCAGAGAGGAGCCCTTGGTGAGCACGCCGTAGGCAGCGACGCGCTGGCGCCTCGGGATGACCGCTGTCCACCTTCGGGAGTCTAGGGGCAACGCCTGGAGAGCTATTGTGCTCAGGAACGCAGCGAGGGCCGTCCCGCCTGCGGCGGGACGGCCCTCGTCGACGGAGGTGTCAGTTGTCCATCGACTCCAGCGAGCTGAAGGCGTCGTCCATCACGACCGAGGCGCCGGTGCCGGTGCCGAAGTCGTAGTCGTAGTCGCTGTAGCCGGTGAGTGCGTGCGCGTTCTGGCGCGCCTCCTCGGTCGGCTCCACCCGGATGTTCCGGTAGCGCTCCAGGCCGGTGCCGGCCGGGATCAGCTTTCCGATGATGACGTTCTCCTTCAGCCCGAGCAGCGAGTCGGACTTGCCGTTGATCGCCGCGTCGGTGAGCACGCGGGTGGTCTCCTGGAAGGAGGCCGCCGACAGCCACGACTCGGTGGCCAGCGACGCCTTGGTGATCCCCATCAGCTGCGGCCGACCGACGGCCGGCTTGCCGCCCTCCGACACGACCCGACGGTTCTCCGCCTCGAAGATCGCCCGGTCGACCAGGTCCGACGGCAGCAGGTGGCTGTCGCCCTGCTCGAGGACCAGGACCCGGCGCAGCATCTGCCGCACGATGATCTCGATGTGCTTGTCGTGGATCTGCACGCCCTGGCTTCGGTACACGGTCTGGACCTCGTCGACGAGGTGCTCCTGGGCCTTGCGGACACCCAGGATGCCGAGCACGTCCTGCGGGTCCGGCGTACCGACCGTGATCTGCTCGCCCACCTCGATGTGGTCGCCGTCGGCCACCAGCATCTTCTGCCGCCGGCTCACCGCGATCTCCTGGACCTCCGAGCCGTCGTCGGGGGTGACCAGCACCTTGAGGCCCTTGTCGGAGTCCTCGATGGTGACCCGGCCGGCCGACTCCGAGATCGGAGCGCGGCCCTTGGGGGTCCGCGCCTCGAAGAGCTCGACCACGCGGGGCAGACCCAGCGTGATGTCCTCGGCCGAGGCGACGCCGCCGGTGTGGAAGGTACGCATCGTCAGCTGCGTGCCGGGCTCACCGATCGACTGGGCCGCGATGATGCCGACGGCCTCGCCGATGTCGACGAGCTTGCCGGTCGCCAGCGAGCGCCCGTAGCACTTGGCGCAGGTTCCGGTCTTGGCCTCGCAGGTCAGGACCGAGCGGACCTTCACCTCGTCGACGCCCGCGTCGACGAGCTCCTCGATGCGGATGTCACCGAGGTCCCCACCCGCCGGGACCAGCACCTCGCCGGTCTTGGGGTGGACCACGTCGGTCGCGACGTTCCGGGCGTAGATCGAGGTCTCGACATCGTCGGCCTTGTGCCGGACGCCGTCGACCTCCTGGGCGATCAGCTTCGGCAGGCCGCGCTCGGTCCCGCAGTCCTCCTCGCGGATGATGACGTCCTGCGAGACGTCCACGAGACGCCGGGTGAGGTAGCCCGAGTCGGCCGTGCGCAGCGCCGTGTCGGCCAGACCCTTGCGGGCACCGTGGGTCGAGATGAAGTACTCGAGCACGGAGAGGCCCTCGCGGAAGTTCGACTTGATGGGCCGCGGGATGATCTCACCCTTCGGGTTGGCCACCAGGCCTCGCATGGCCGCGATCTGCCGGACCTGCATCATGTTTCCGCGGGCGCCGGAGTTGACCATCATGTAGATCGGGTTCGACTTGGTCGCCTCGAAGGTCTCCTCGAGCTTCTTGGCCACCTCGTTGGACGCCTGCGTCCACACCTCGATCAGCTCCTGACGACGCTCGTCGTCGGTGATCAGGCCGCGGTCGTACTGCTTCTGGACCTTGGCGGCCAGGTCCTCGTACTTGGCGAGGATCTCGGCCTTCTCGGGCGGGGTGACCACGTCGTCGATGGACACGGTGACCCCGGAGCGTGTCGCCCAGTGGAAGCCGGTGTCCTTCAAGGCGTCGAGGGCGTGCGCCACCTCGACCTTGGTGTAGCGCTCGGCCAGCTGGTTCACGATCTCGCCGAGCTGCCGCTTGCCCACCTCGTGGTTGACGTAGGCGAAGTCCGCCGGAAGCGTCTCGTTGAACAGCGCCCGGCCCAGCGTCGTCTCCAGGGTCAGGGGCTGTCCGACCTCCCAGCCTTCGGGCGGCTCGACGCCCATGGGCGGGACGACCTCGTCGATCCGCAGGCGGACCCGGCTCTGAAGCGAGATCTCGCCGCGGTCGAAGGCCATCAGCGCCTCGCCGACGGAGGAGAACGCGCGGCCGTCGCCGGGCTGCTCCCCGTCCGCGTCGCGGGTCAGGAAGAACAGGCCGATGATCATGTCCTGGGTGGGCATGGTGACCGGGCGGCCGTCGGACGGCTTGAGGATGTTGTTGGTCGACAGCATCAGGATCCGGGCCTCGGCCTGCGCCTCCGCCGACAGCGGCAGGTGGACCGCCATCTGGTCACCGTCGAAGTCGGCGTTGAAGGCCGTGCAGACCAGCGGGTGGATCTGGATCGCCTTGCCCTCGATCAGCTGTGGCTCGAACGCCTGGATGCCCAGCCGGTGCAGCGTGGGTGCACGGTTGAGCAGCACCGGGTGCTCGGAGATGACCTCTTCGAGGACGTCCCAGACCACGGGCCGAGCCCGCTCCACCATCCGCTTGGCGCTCTTGATGTTCTGCGCGTGGTTCAGGTCGACCAGGCGCTTCATCACGAACGGCTTGAACAGCTCCAGCGCCATCTGCTTGGGCAGACCGCACTGGTGCAGCTTCAGCTGCGGGCCGACCACGATGACCGAGCGGCCGGAGTAGTCGACGCGCTTGCCGAGGAGGTTCTGGCGGAACCGGCCCTGCTTGCCCTTGAGCATGTCGGACAGCGACTTCAGCGGGCGGTTGCCCGGGCCGGTCACCGGGCGCCCACGGCGGCCGTTGTCGAACAGCGAGTCGACGGCCTCCTGGAGCATCCGCTTCTCGTTGTTGACGATGATCTCCGGAGCACCGAGGTCCAGCAGTCGCTTGAGCCGGTTGTTCCGGTTGATCACGCGGCGGTACAGGTCGTTCAGGTCGGAGGTGGCGAAGCGGCCACCGTCGAGCTGCACCATCGGGCGCAGGTCCGGCGGGATGACCGGGACGGCGTCGAGCACCATGCCGAGGGGGCTGTTGTCGGTCTTGCGGAACGCGTCGACGACCTTGAGCCGCTTCAAGGCGCGGACCTTGCGCTGGCCCTTGCCCGTCGCGATGGTCTCGCGCAGGGAGTCGGCCTCGGCGTCGAGGTCGAAGGTCTCCAGCCGCTTCTGGATGGCGGTGGCCCCCATGTGGCCCTCGAAGTACTTGCCGAACCAGTTCTTCATCTCGCGGTAGAGCAGCTCGTCGCCCTCGAGGTCCTGGACCTTGAGGTTCCGGAAGCGGTTCCAGACCTCCTCGAGGCGGTCCAGCTCCCGCTGGGAGCGGTCGCGGATCTGCTTCATCTCGCGCTCGGCGGCGTCCTTGACCTTGCGCTTGGCGTCGGACTTGGCCCCTTCGGCCTCCAGCGCGGCGAGGTCCTCCTCGAGCTTCTTGGCGCGCTCCTCGATCTGCGAGTCACGACGACCCTCGAGGCGCTTGCGCTCCAGGTCGACCTTGCCCTCGAGCGAGGACAGATCGCGGTGACGGGCGTCCTCGTCGACCGAGGTGATCATGTACGCGGCGAAGTAGATGACCTTCTCGAGGTCCTTCGGAGCCAGGTCGAGCAGGTAGCCCAGCCGGCTGGGAACGCCCTTGAAGTACCAGATGTGGGTCACCGGAGCGGCGAGCTCGATGTGGCCCATCCGCTCGCGACGGACCTTCGAGCGGGTCACCTCGACGCCGCAGCGCTCGCAGATGATGCCCTTGAACCGCACCCGCTTGTACTTGCCGCAGTAGCACTCCCAGTCCCGGGTGGGACCGAAGATCTTCTCGCAGAACAGGCCGTCGCGCTCCGGCTTGAGCGTGCGGTAGTTGATCGTCTCGGGCTTCTTGACCTCGCCGTGGCTCCACTGGCGGATGTCGTCAGCGGTAGCGAGACCGATCTTCAGCTTGTCGAAGAAGTTGACGTCGAGCACCTGGGCTTCTTTCCTCGTCCTGTTGGGAAATCAGATTGCTGTCTGGGGACTGAGCGGGGGACCCCCCGCTCAGACTTCCTCGACGCTGCTCGGCTCGCGCCGGGACAGATCGATGCCGAGCTCCTCGGCCGCACGGAAGACGTCCTCCTCGGAGTCCTTCATCTCGATCGCCGTGCCGTCCTGGGAGAGGACCTCGACGTTGAGGCAGAGGGACTGCATCTCCTTGACGAGAACCTTGAACGACTCCGGGATGCCCGAGTCGGGGATGTTCTCGCCCTTGACGATGGCCTCGTAGACCTTCACGCGGCCGGGGACGTCGTCGGACTTGATCGTCAGCAGCTCCTGGAGCGCGTAGGCGGCGCCGTACGCCTCCATCGCCCAGACCTCCATCTCGCCGAACCGCTGGCCGCCGAACTGGGCCTTACCGCCCAGGGGCTGCTGCGTGATCATCGAGTAGGGGCCGGTCGACCGCGCGTGGATCTTGTCGTCGACCAGGTGGTGCAGCTTGAGGATGTACATGTAGCCCACCGAGACCGGCTTCGGGAACGGCTCGCCGGTGCGGCCGTCGAAGAGCCGCGCCTTGCCGTCGGAGCCGACCATCCGTTCTCCGTCGCGGTTCGGGAGGGTCGAGCCGAGCAGCCCGGTGATCTCGTCCTCGCGAGCACCGTCGAAGACCGGGGTGGCGACCTTCGACATCGGTCCCGCCTCGGCCGCGCCGATGGCGGTGAGCCGGCGCTGCCACTCCTCGGCGTCGCCCTCGACCTTCCACCCGTTGGCGGCAAGCCAGCCGAGGTGGATCTCGAGGACCTGGCCGATGTTCATCCGGCCGGGGACGCCGAGCGGGTTGAGGATCACGTCGACCGGGGTGCCGTCCTCGAGGAACGGCATGTCCTCGATCGGCAGCACCTTGGAAATGACGCCCTTGTTCCCGTGGCGGCCGGCGAGCTTGTCGCCCACCGAGATCTTCCGCTTCTGGGCCACGTACACGCGCACCAGCTGGTTGACGCCCGGAGGGAGCTCGTCGCCCTCCTCGCGGTCGAAGACCCGGACGCCGATGACCGTGCCGGACTCACCGTGCGGCACCTTCATCGAAGTGTCGCGCACCTCGCGCGCCTTCTCGCCGAAGATCGCGCGGAGCAGCCGCTCCTCCGGGGTCAGCTCGGTCTCGCCCTTGGGGGTGACCTTGCCGACCAGGATGTCGCCGTTGGTGACCTCGGCCCCGATCCGGATGATGCCGCGCTCGTCGAGGTCGGCCAGCGCCTCCTCGGAGACGTTCGGGATGTCCCGGGTGATCTCCTCGGGGCCCAGCTTGGTGTCACGGGCGTCGACCTCGTGCTCCTCGATGTGGATCGAGGTGAGCATGTCCTCCTGGACGAGGCGCTGCGACAGGATGATCGCGTCCTCGTAGTTGTGGCCCTGCCACGGCATGAACGCGACGAGCAGATTGCGGCCCAGGGCCATCTCGGCGTCGTCGGTGCAGGGGCCGTCGGCGATCGGGCGTGCCGACCTCGAGCCGGGCGCCCTCGTCCAGCAGCGGTCGCTGGTTGATGCAGGTGCCCTGGTTGGAGCGGCGGAACTTCGCCAGGCGGTACGTCGTCTGGGTGCCGTCGTCGTTCATCGTCTCGATGGCATCGGCGGATACCGCGGTGACCACGCCCGCAGATGTCGCAGTCACGACATCGCCGGCATCGACGGCTGCGCGGTACTCCATGCCCGTACCGACCAGCGGAGCGTCGCTGCGGATCAGCGGAACTGCCTGCCGCTGCATGTTGGAGCCCATCAGCGCCCGGTTCGCGTCGTCGTGCTCGAGGAACGGGATCAGCGCGGTCGCGACCGACACCATCTGGCGCGGCGAGACGTCCATGTAGTCGACCTCGCCGGCGGGGATGTAGTCGACCTCGCCGAGCCGCTGCCGGACGAGAACGCGCTCGTCGGCGAAGTGGCCGTCCTCGGTCAGCGCCGCGTTGGCCTGCGCGATGACGAAGTGGTCCTCCTCGTCGGCAGTCAGGTAGTCGACCCGGGCGGTGACCCGGCCCTTCTCGACCTTGCGGTACGGCGTCTCGACGAAGCCGAACGGGTTGATCCGACCGAACGTCGACAGCGAGCCGATCAGTCCGATGTTCGGGCCCTCGGGAGTCTCGATCGGGCACATCCGGCCGTAGTGGGACGGGTGCACGTCGCGGACCTCGAAGCCTGCCCGGTCGCGGGAGAGACCACCGGGGCCGAGGGCCGAGAGCCGACGCTTGTGGGTCAGACCCGCGATCGGGTTGGTCTGGTCCATGAACTGCGACAGCTGGGAGGTTCCGAAGAACTCCTTGAGCGCGGCCACGACCGGGCGGATGTTGATCAGGGACTGCGGCGTGATCGCCTCGACGTCCTGGGTCGTCATCCGCTCGCGGACCACGCGCTCCATCCGGGCCAGGCCGGTGCGGAGCTGGTTCTGGATCAGCTCGCCGACAGTGCGCAGACGACGGTTGCCGAAGTGGTCGATGTCGTCCGGCCGGATCTCCATCGGACCCGACGGCGTCTCGAGCTCCTCGATGCCGGCGTGCAGCGACACGATGAAACGGATCGCGGCGACGATGTCCTCGACGGTCAGCGTCTGCTGGTCGAACGGCAGGTGGAGGCCGAGCTTCTTGTTGACCTTGTACCGACCGACCTTCGCCAGGTCGTAGCGCTTGCCGTTGAAGTAGTAGTTGTCCAGCAGCGTCTGGGCGGCCTCGCGCGTCGGCGGCTCGCCCGGACGGAGCTTGCGGTAGATGTCGAGGAGCGCGTCGTCCTGGCCCTGGGTGTGGTCCTTCTCCAGGGTCTGCATCATCGACTCGAACTCGCCGAACTCCTCGCGGATCTGCTCGTTGGTCCAACCGAGGGCCTTGAGCAGCACGGTGACGTTCTGCTTGCGCTTGCGGTCGAGGCGGACACCGACCATGTCGCGCTTGTCGATCTCGAACTCCAGCCAAGCGCCCCGCGACGGGATCAGCTTGCAGGTGTAGATGTCCTTGTCCGAGGTCTTGTCGGGCGTGCGCTCGAAGTACACGCCAGGCGACCGGACGAGCTGGGAGACGACGACCCGCTCGGTGCCGTTGATGATGAAGGTGCCCTTGTCGGTCATGAGCGGGAAGTCGCCCATGAAGACCGTCTGGCCCTTGATCTCACCGGTCTCGTTGTTGGTGAACTCCGCCGAGACGTAGAGCGGGGCGGAGTAGGTGAAGTCCTTCTCCTTGCACTCGTCCACGGTGTTCTTCGGCTCGTAGAAGACCGGGTTCTCGAAGGAGAGGGACATGGTGCCCGAGAAGTCCTCGATCGGGGAGATCTCCTCGAAGATCTCCTGGAGGCCGGACTTGGGGCTGACCTCCTCGCCCTTGCCCGACGCTCCGCGACCTCCGCGTCCCAGCCCTCGTTGCCGATCAGCCAGTCGAAGCTGCTGGTCTGGAGGTCGAGGAGACGGGGGATCTCGAGGGGTTCGTCGATCTTGGCGAAGGAGATACGGCGGGGGTTCTTCGTGGTGCTGGTGTTGCGGCGAGCGGCGGCCAAGAGGCGTCCTTCCACAGGCTCGGACTCATCATCGGGCGCTCAACCCCCCGTGAGCCTGGCGGACTGGTGGCACAAGCAGGGCAGGGCCGAGGGTGCCGGGGCAAGGCGGAGGGCGGGCGCAAAGAGCCACTGTAGTCGACAACGCGTACGGGCACAACCCGACAGAGCCCACCTTCGTCGCCCTCGCTCCTCGGCCCTCCATATGACCGGAGAAAGGACCTCACTCAGTGGCTCTGAGACCCGAGAGAAGCATGAGGGGTCGTCTCGCCGGAGTCAAGGACCGGCGGGGGAACCGCACCGGAGCACTACCGACCCGGGAGACGAAGGAGGCGGCCCCCCAGCTGGGGAGCCGCCTCCGAACAGTCGTCAGGCGGTCGTCACTTGAGCGACACGGTGGCGCCGGCGGCCTCGAGGGTCTCCTTGGCCTTCTCCGCGGTCTCCTTGTTGACCTTCTCCAGGATCGGCTTCGGGGCGGCCTCGACCAGGTCCTTGGCCTCCTTCAGGCCCGAGGCTGGTGAGCGCGCGCACCTCCTTGATGACGTTGATCTTCTTGTCGCCGGCGGCCTCGAGGACGACGTCGAACTCGTCCTGCTCGGCTGCCTCGGCGGCGCCGGCGTCGGCACCACCCGCGGCCGGAGCGGCGGCGCCGCAACGGCGACAGGAGCGGCGGCGGTGACGCCGAACGTCTCCTCGAACTGCTTCACGAACTCGCTGAGCTCGATAAGGGTCATCTCCTTGAACGCGTCCAGGAGCTCGTCAGTGCTGAGCTTCGCCATGATGGCGCTTCCTTCCGTTGTGCCGACCCGGCCTCGGGCGAGACCGGGTCAAGGTGGGTGTGGTCTACGCCTCGGAGGGGGTCTCCTCGGCAGCGGTGTCCGCTGCGTCCTCTGCAGCCGCGGCCGGCGCCTCAGCGTCGGTCTCGGCCTGCGAGGCTGCTGCCTCTTCCGGTGCCCCCTCCGTCTCGGCCGGGGCTTCCTCGGCGGCCGGAGCTGCTGCTGCGGCACCGAGGGTCGACGGGTCCTGCTCGGCCTTGGCCTGCAGAGCACCGGCAACGCGCGCCATCTGGGACAGCGGAGCGTTGAACAGGTAGACGGCCTGGCTGAGCGAAGCGAGCATGGCGCCCGCGAGCTTGGCCAGCAGGACCTCGCGCGACTCGAGGTCGGCCAGCTTGGCGACCTCCTGCGCGTCGAGCATCTTGCCGTCGAGATACCCACCCTTGATGACGAGGGTGGGGTTCGCCTTGGCGAAGTCACGCAACCCCTTGGCAGCTTCGACCACGTCACCGTTGATGAAGGCGACGGCGGTCGGTCCGGTGAGCAGGTCGTCGTCGATGTCGACGCCGGCCTGCTTGGCCGCGAGCTGAGTCAGCGTGTTCTTCACCACGGCGTACGTGGCGTTCTCACCGAGCGAGCGCCGCAAGTCCTGCAGCTGCTTGACGGTGAGGCCGCGGTACTCGGTCAGCACAGCACCCGCGGACTCCTGGAACGACGTCACCAGGTCCGCGACGGCGGCTGCCTTGTCTGGCCGCGCCATGGGTCTCCTTCCCATCGGAAGACCTCCGCAGAGCCGAAACAACAAGACGCCCCGGCGCAGGAAGCGCGGGACGTCACGGTCGAACGAGCTCGACGATCAGACTCGGCACCTGCGCAGGCCGTCCGCTGGAGCGGACCCTTCGGTCGAGTCCCGCTGGTGAGCGGGACGCCGACAACCGGCGGTCTTAGGTATCGAGCAAAGAGTACGGGACTCCCCGGAAGCAGCCAAATCCTGGGAACCGCTGTCGCTCCACACCAACCAACGGTTCAATGGAGCCGTGGACGTAGACCTTCAACTGCAATCGCTGGGCGAGACCCTCGAGGCCGCCGACCGCCGGGTCAAGTCCGGGAGCGCGCCGGAATCGACGATCTGGCCGACCGGCTTCGACATCCTCGACGAGAAGCTCACCGGCGGCTTCCGGTCCGGCGACCTTGTGCTGCTGGCCGGCCCCCAGGGCCTGGGCAAGACGACGTTCGCCCTGCAGGTGGCACGCAACGTCGCCCGGCTCGGACGCCCGGTCGTGTACGTGTCCTACGAGCACGACCAGGAGGCGGTGCTGATCCGCCTGGTCTCGTTCGAGGCCGGCCTCCTCGGCGGCGTCGAGGCGCCGACGCATCGACCGCATCCGACAGGCGTTCGAGGCCACCGACGGACTCGGGCAAGGCGTCGCCGAGCGGCTGGGGGACACCGCCTCGGGGGCGCCGCGGCCGTCGACATCGTGCGCGAGTACGCCGATCGGATGCACGTCTACCGCGGCGAGCGGGAGCAAGACAGGGCTTGCCATCATCGAGAACACCATCGCCGAGGTCCAGGAGAGGACCGGGCACGTCCCGCTCGTCGTCTTGGACTACCTCCAGAAGATCCCCGTCCCCCAGCGCGAGATGCTCGACGAGGAGCGCTCGAGCTACGTCGTGGAGCGGCTCAAAGACATGGCGCTCGACTACGACCTGCCCATCATGGCCATCGTCGCGTCCGACAAGCAGGGCATCGAGACGGGCCGCAGAATGCGGGTGAACAACATGCGCGGCTCGTCGGCGCTGGCCTACGAGGCGGACATCGTGCTGATCCTGAACGAGAAGTACGACGTGGTCGCCCGCCACCACCTGGTCTACGACGTGGGCAACGTCGACCGCTTCCGTCACTGGGCGGTGCTCACCATCGAGAAGAACCGCAACGGCCGTCAGGGCATCGACATGGAGTTCCAGAAGCGCTTCGACCAGGGTCGGTTCGACATGCACGGTCAGCTCGTCGCCGAGCAGCTGGTCGACGAACGCGTCTTCGTCGAGTAGCCGCCGAGTCGTCCCGGCCACGACGAAGGGGCCGCACCCCGGTGGGGTGCGGCCCCTTCGTCACTGACGTGCCTCGGTCTGACGACCGTCCCGTCACTCCTCGTCGGTGGCGACGTTGCGGGTGCGGTTCGGGTCGACCTGGACCCCGGGGCCCATCGTGGTGGAGATGGTGACCTTCTTGATGTAGCGGCCCTTGGAGCTGGACGGCTTGAGCCGGAGCACCTCCTCGAGCGCGGCCGCGTAGTTCTCGGCCAGCTGGGCCTCGCTGAAGGAGGCCTTGCCGATGATGAAGTGCAGATTGGCGTGCCGGTCGACGCGGAACTCGATCTTGCCGCCCTTGATGTCGGAGACGGCCTTGGCCACGTCGGGGGTGACGGTGCCGGTCTTCGGGTTCGGCATCAAGCCGCGGGGACCGAGGACACGACCGAGGCGGCCGACCTTTCCCATCATGTCCGGCGTCGCGACGACGGCGTCGAACTCCATCCAGCCGCCGGACACCTTGTCGATGAGCTCGTCCCCGCCGACGACGTCCGCGCCGGCCTCACGGGCGGCCTCCGCCTTGTCTGCGTTGGCGAAGACCAGGACCCTGGCGGTCTTGCCGGTGCCGTGCGGAAGGTTGACGGTGCCGCGCACCATCTGGTCGGCCTTGCGTGGGTCAACACCCAGGCGCATGGCCACATCGACGGTCTGGTCGAACTTCGTCTTGCTGCCGGCCTTGGCGAGCCGGATCGCGGCGAGCGGGCTGTAGAGGCTCGCGGCGTCGATGGTCTCGGCCGTCGCGCGGTAGTTCTTGCTGCGCTGCATGGTCTGGTCTTCTTTCTCTCGTTACCAGTCGTGGTCGTCGGCCGCAGTGCCGGCCTGCCACTGTTGTTCTCTGCTGCTGGTTGTTCTCTGCTGCCGTGGGGTGGCCCCGTCGGAGCCGGACGTCAGCCTTCGACGGTGACGCCCATCGAGCGCGCAGTGCCCTCGATGATCTTGCTGGCTGCGTCCAGGTCGTTGGCGTTGAGGTCGACGAGCTTGCTCTGAGCGATCTCGCGGACCTGGTCACGCGTCAGCGTGCCGACCTTGTCCTTGTGCGGCACCGATGAGCCCTTGGCGAGTCCGGCCGCCTTCTTGATCAGCTCGGCGGCAGGCGGGGTCTTGGTGACGAACGTGAACGAGCGGTCCTCGTAGATGGTGATCTCGACCGGGATCACCTGGCCACGCTGCGACTCCGTCGCGGCGTTGTAGGCCTTGCAGAACTCCATGATGTTGACGCCGTGGGGACCGAGCGCGGTACCCACCGGCGGCGCGGGAGTCGCCGACCCGGCCTGCAGCTGCACCTTGACGAGCGCTGCGATCTTCTTCTTGGGAGGCATGGTTGGTTTGGGTCCTTACGTGTGAGAGCAGCGGCCTTCGCGGCTGCTCTGCTCTTGCTTTTTGCCTGGTGTTCAGTTGGTGGTGCGGAGAGCCTCAGACCTTCTGGATCTGGCTGAAGCTCAGCTCGACCGGGGTCTCCCGGCCGAAAATCTCGACGAGGGCCTTCACCCTCTGCGACTCGACGTTCAGCTCCGTGATGGTCGCGTGGAGCGTGGCGAACGGACCGTCGACCACCATGACGGAGTCGCCGACGCCGAAGTCCACGAACTCGACCGCGCGGCCGGACGGGGCCGTCGAGCGCTGCGACGGCGTCGCCGCGGTATCCGCGGTGGCCACGACCGCCGGCGCCAGCATCTTCTCGACCTCATCGAGGCCGAGGGGGACGGGCTGGTGGCTGTGACCGACGAAGCCGGTGACCGACGGGGTGTGCCGGACGGCGGACCAGGACTCGTCGGTCAGATCCATCCGGACGAGGACGTAACCCGGGAGCACGGTGCGCTTGACCAGCTTGCGCTGCCCGTTGCGGATCTCCGCGACCTCCTCGGTGGGGACGACCACCTCGTGGATGTAGTCCTCCATGTTCAGCGAGGTGATGCGGTTCTCGAGGTTGCCCTTCACACGGTTCTCCATGCCGGAGTACGTGTGTACGACGTACCAGTCGCCCGGCTTGGAGCGCAGCGCCTCGCGGAACTCCTCGAGCGGGTCGACCTCGTCCTCTGCGGCGTCCGCCGCCTCGTCCGACTCCTCGGGCATCTCCGACACCGCCACGTCGGCGGCGGCTTCGTCGGACAGGGTCTCCTCGGCCAGGGCCCGGTCGGAGACCACGTCGTCGGACACGGCCACGTCGGGCACCGGCTCGGGGGCGTCGTCGATGGAGTCTCCGTCGGACCGGTCGGTCAGGGCATCGCCGACCACGTCGGCCAGCTCGACCTCCTGCTCGGCCTCTCCCTGGTCGCCGGACTCCTCGATCGGGGATGCGACAGGCTCGTCCAGCGGAGCACCCTCGGGGGTCTCCGCGCTCTCCTCAGGGAGGTCCTGCTCGTCGTACGACACGCCTGCTCGTCACCTTCGCTCGTTGCTTACTACTGATGATGCCGGTCCGGTGGACCGGCCGGGTCAGCCGAAGACCCAGAAGACCAACTTGCCGAACCCGAGGTCGAGCAGCGACACCATGGCCATCACGACCGCCACGAAGACGAGCACGGCGACGAAGTACGTCACCACCTGCTGCTGCGTCGGCCACACGACCTTGCGCAGCTCGGCCACGACCTGGCGGTAGAACAGGGCAGGACTCGTGCGCTTGCGCGTCGACGCCTTCGAGCCTGACTCCGTCACCGTGGGCCACCTTCCGTCACTACCGAACCCGCCGCTCCCGGTGGAGCGACCTCGCAGGGCACGAGGGACTTGAACCCCCAACCTTCGGTTTTGGAGACCGATGCTCTGCCAGTTGAGCTAGTGCCCTTCCAGTGCCGCCGCCCGGGCACGCCCCATCACCCTCCGGGAGCGATTGCGGGCACGCCGAACTATGGCGCCAAGCACCAAGGAGCGAGTGTAGTTGCTGCCCCGGGGCCAAGTCGAACCGGCGACGGGCGTGCGGGCCACGGGGGCCGGGGTGAGAACATGACCCCATGACCCGCCCGCGCATCTCAGCACGCATCGGATCGATCACCGAGTCTGTCACCTTGGCGGTCGACGCCAAGGCGAAGGCTCTCAAAGCCGCCGGCCACCCGGTGATCGGCTTCGGCGCGGGCGAACCCGACTTCCCCACCCCCGATGCCGTGGTGGAGGCGGCCGTGGCCGCGTGCCGCGATCCCCGCAACCACCGGTACACGCCGGCCGGCGGCCTTCCCGAGCTCAAGGACGCCATCGTCGCCAAGACCCTGCGCGACAGCGGCTACCAGGTCGCCGCGAACCAGGTCCTGGTGACCAACGGCGGCAAGCAGGCCGTCTACGAGGCCTTCGCGACCCTGCTGGACCCGGGCGACGAAGTGCTCCTGCCTGCGCCGTACTGGACGACCTACCCGGAGGCAATCCGGCTCGCCGGCGGCAAGCCGGTCGTGGTCGTGGCCGACGAGACCCAGAACTACCTGGTCACGGTGGAGCAACTGGAGGAGGCGCGGACGGAGCGGACCAAGGCGCTGCTGTTCTGCTCTCCGTCCAACCCCACCGGAGAGGTCTACTCGCGCGAGCAGACCGAGGCGATCGGGCGCTGGGCCGCCGAGCACGAGGTGTGGGTGGTCACCGACGAGATCTACGAGCACCTGACCTACGACGGCGTCGAGTCCCACTCGATGCCGGTGGTGGTCCCCGAACTGGCCGACCGCTGCATCGTGCTGAACGGGGTGGCCAAGACCTACGCGATGACCGGGTGGCGGGTCGGCTGGCTCGTCGGCCCGGCCGACGTGGTCAAGGCGGCGACCAACCTGCAGTCGCACCTGACGTCCAATGTCGCCAACGTGTCGCAGCGTGCGGCACTGGCCGCGGTCGCCGGGGACCTCACTGCGGTCCACCAGATGCGGGCCGCCTTCGACCGGCGGCGCCGCATCATCGTCGACATGCTCAATGCGATCGAGGGGGTCGTCTGCCCCGTCCCGCGCGGGGCGTTCTACGTCTTCCCCTCGGTGAAGGGGCTGCTCGGTCGCGACATCGACGGAGCGACCGCGACGACGTCGGCGGAGCTCGCCGAGATCCTCCTCGACAAGGCGGAGATCGCTGCCGTCCCGGGCGAGGCGTTCGGGATGCACGGCTACCTGCGGTTCTCCTACGCGCTGGGCGACGCCGATCTGGCCGAGGGAATCGGCCGGATGCAGAAGCTGCTCGGCTGACGGGCGTCCGGGTTGCCCGACCTCGCGCAGCTCCCCAAGGCCCACCTGCATCTGCACTTCACCGGCTCGATGCGGCACACGACCCTGCTCGAGCTCGCCGAGCGGGACGGTGTCCACCTCCCCGAGGCGCTGGTCTCCCACTGGCCGCCGAAGCTGTCGGCGGCCGACGAGAAGGGCTGGTTCCGGTTCCAGCGCCTCTACGACGTCGCCCGCTCCGTGCTGCGCACCCATGACGACGTGCGACGGCTCCTGCGCGAGGCTGCCGAGGACGACGTGGCCGAAGGGAGCCGCTGGATGGAGATCCAGGTCGATCCCAGCGGGTACGCCACCTCGTTCGGCGGGATCACCGCGTTCCTGGAGCTCGTCCTCGACGCCGCAGCGGAGGCCTCGGCACTGACCGGGCTCGGGATCGGCGTGATCGTGGCGTCCAACCGGACCCGCCATCCGTTGGACGCACGCACGCTGGCCCGGCTCGCCGTCCAGTACGCCGACCACCCCACGACCAGGGTCGTGGGCTTCGGCCTGTCCAACGACGAGCGCCGTGGCACCACCACCGAGTTCGCCCCCGCGTTCGCCATCGCCCGGCGGGGCGGCCTGAGGCTGATGCCGCACGGCGGCGAGCTGCTCGGGCCGGAGAGCGCCCGGACCTGCCTGCACGCGCTCGGCGCGGACCGGCTCGGGCACGGGGTCCGGTCGGCGGAAGACCCGCGCCTTCTCGACGAGATCGTCGAGCGCGGCGTCGCTCTGGAGGTCTGTCCCCTGTCGAACGTGGGGCTCGGGGTCTACCCCCACGCCCGGACGGTGCCGTTGCCCACCCTGATGTCGGCCGGCGCGACCATCGCACTCGGGGCCGACGACCCCCTGCTGTTCGGGTCGCGGCTGCTCTGCCAGTACGCCGCCATGCAGAACGCCCACGGCCTGTCGGACACGGATCTGGCGAGCCTGGCGGCCTCGTCGATCGAGGCGTCGTGCGCACCCGACTCGGTCAAGCTCGACCTGGCCCGGGAGGTCGCCGAGTGGGCGGAGCGGGCGCGATGAGCGGGCCTGGGCACGACTTCCGCGTGGAGCATCCGCAGGCGTCCACCGCCCTCGGGCTGGGGATCGCCGGCCTGCTCGGCGGGGTGCTCCTCGTGCTGCCGCTCGCGGCAAGCCCGCTCGCCTGGCGGCTGGGCCGTCGAGCAGTCCGCGAGATCGACGCGAGCGACGGCCGGCCTCGCGGGACGGGGGAAGGCGCGCGCCGGAGCGGTGCTGGGGGCGGTCGGCTCGGTGCTGCTCCTGGGGCCTCGCAGCGGTGGCGCTGGTGTTCGCCGCGCTCGGCGCGATCGGCCTGTCCCTGGCCTGAGCCGGACCGGCTCAGGGGCCGATCGGGAAGGTGGCAGCCGACCAGCGTCGGCTCCGGGGAGAGCCAGATGCCGAATCGGCCCTGGACGCCGCGCTGGATCCGCTCGGCGAGGGCGAGGAGCTCGGCGGTGGTGCCCGCGCCGCGGTTCGTGAGAGCCAGCGCGTGCTTGCCGGAGATGGCGACGCCGCCCTCGGCGTACCCCTTGGTGAACCCGGCGCGCTCGATGAGCCAGGCCGCGCTGGTCTTGACCCGGCCCGTCGGGCTGCGGCCAGGCCGGAGCGTCCGCCGGGACCCGGTCCGCCGCGACCACCGGGTTGGTGAAGAACGATCCCGCGCTCCAGGTGTCGTGGTCGTCGGGGTCGAGGACCATGCCCTTGCCGCGTCTCAGGGCGAGGACCGCTTCGCGGACATCCGTCAGCGGCGCGCGGGCACCGACGTCGACTCCGAGGGTGCGGGCCGAGCTCGGCGTACCCGATCGGCTGGCTCAGGTCGTCCGAGCGGCAGCTGGAACGTGACGTCGAGGACGACGTAGCGCCCGACCTCCTGCTTGAACCTGCTGGTGCGGTAGCCGAAGCCGCAGTCGGCGGCAGTGAAGGTCCGGGCCTGCTCCTCACCGCGGTCCCAGACCCGGACGCGGGCGATCGATGGTGGAGACCTCCTCGCCGTACGCGCCGACGTTCTGGATCGGCACGGCGCCCACGGACCCGGGGATTCCGGAGAGCGTCTCGATCCCGGACCAGCCCTCAGTGACGGCACGGGCCACCAGGTCGTCCCACGACTCCCCCGCCGCGACGGTGACCGTCGCCCCGGAGCAGTCGTCGACGTCGGCCCGGACCCCGGACGTCTCGATCTTGACCACCGCGCCCGGGAAGCCGTCGTCTGCGACCACCAGGTTGCTGCCGCCGCCGACGATCAGCACCGCCTCGCCGGCGTCGTCCTCGGCCTCCTCGATCTCGATCAGCTCGTCCTCGCTGGAGACCCGGATCAGCGACTGGGCCGGCCCGCCCAGCCGGAGGGTGGTCAGCTCAGCCAGGGTGGTCACGGCGAGAGCACCGCCTTCGGCATGCCGAGGACCTTCTCGCCCTCGCACGTGACCTCGAGCGCCAGCACGATGCCGTCGTCGGTGACCTCGCGAACGGTCCCCGCGACGGTGACCTCTGCCCCGATGTCGTCGTCGGGGACGACCACGGGCTTGGTGAACTTGCAGCCGAGCTCGCGGATGCGCCCTGCTCCCGCCCAGGTGTCGACCGCGCGAGCCACCAGCGCCATGGTGAACATGCCGTGGGCGATCACCCCGGGCAGGCCCACCGACGGTGGCGACCCGCTCGGACCAGTGGATCGGGTTGAAGTCGCCGCTCGCGCCGGCGTAGCGGACGAGGTCGGCCCGGGTGACCGTGTAGGTCTGCGCCGGGAGCTCGGTCCCGGCGGTCAGCGCGACGGCCGGATGCCGGTGCTCATGCGTCCTCCCCGCGGTGGACCAGGGTGGCGTACGCCGAGACGACCGGTGCGCCCGACTCGCTCGGTGATGTCGGTACGGGTGCCGATGATGTCGGCGCCTCCGATCTGCCGCAGTGTCTCCACCGACCAGCCGGCCGACGAGCACGTCGCCGATCCGGACCGGGCGGGTGTAGGCGAAGCGCTGCTCGCCGTGGACCACCCGGTGCAGTGAGATACCGACCTGGGGGTCGGCCAGCGAGCGCATTCATCGCCGCGAAGGCGACCACGATCGGGAAGGTCGCGGGGACCGCCCCGTCGGCGGGAGCGGCCCCGGTGGACTCGGCGAACGCGCTCACCCGCTCCGCGGTGACCTGGTAGGGCGGCTGGGCGGGGAAGGCGGTCCCCACGATGTCTGGCGAGACGGGCATGGTCGCGACGCTAGCAAAGCCGTGGCCCCCGTGCGCGCCGCGGAGACGCCCGCCGCACCGTGTACCCGGGAAAGGCAGAAGGGAGCAGCCCCCACAGGGGGTTGCTCCCTCGAAGAGGATCCGCTGGGGTCAGCGGGTCTCGCGGTGCGGCGTGTGCTTGCCGCAGCGCGGGCAGAACTTGCTCATCTCCATACGATCCGGGTCGTTGCGCCGGTTCTTCTTGGTGATGTAGTTGCGCTCTTTGCATTCCACGCAGGCCAAGGTGATCTTGGGCCGGACATCGGAGGTCTTGCTGGCCACGGTGCGCCTCTTCTTCTCTTGCTGGGAGTCCCCCCGCGGGCCGGAGCGACTGTGGTGCCGAGTAGCGGGGGCGGGATTCGAACCCGCGACACCACGATTATGAGCCGTGTGCTCTAACCACCTGAGCTACCCCGCCACCGGGCCGGGACGCTCGCGAAGCGAGTCCCTGCCCAGAGCCCCTTTACGGAATCGAACCGTAGACCTACTCCTTACCATGGAGTCGCTCTGCCGACTGAGCTAAAGGGGCAAGCGAGGAGGAAGCATACACAGCGGCCAGGAGGAACCCGAAATCGTCCGGACGGGGGCCGAATCCGGCGTAAGCCGGCGCTCAGCCCCCTAACTCCCAGACGGCCACCCAGTAGGCCACGCCGAACGGCGCCTCGGCCCGGATCAGCTCCGAGGCGGCGACCCCCAGACGCCCACCCCAGTCGCCCAGCACTCGCAGTGCGTCGACTCCGGCGACCATCAGCTCCGCCCCCAGGGCAGTGTCCAGGGAGGCCAGCGCTGCGGCGTCACCCCCGGCCAGGGCCTTCTCGATCACGCTGTCGAACTCCTCGGCCCGTGGGTCGAAGGGCCCGGGGGACGTATCGCTGCGGCGAGCGCTGCCGTCGGCCAGCAGGATCACGACCGCGTCGTGCAGCTCCTCGACTGTCGGCGCCCCGGGCAGCGGGTGGTAGCGGCGCTCGCCCCCCCAGCCGGCCAGATCCAGCAGATGGTCTCCCACGGCCAAGGACAGCGGCAGCGATCGAGCCGGGCCAGGGCGCTCCGCCCGTGCCGACGAGGTGGACCTCGGACGGCGCCGGGACCAGCCGGGACCGGATCGCCTGCACGACCTCGGTGCGCAGGGCGCCGAGAGGGTCGCCGGCGCCGCCGGCACCAGGCAGCAGCAGCGGCGGATGGGGGCACACGACAACTCTGACCACAGCGGGCCAATTCTGACCGAGCGCCCAAACCGGCTCACTCCCGGGGGCGTGGAGTCACCCGTCCTCACCGTCGTCTTAGGATCGCCTCCATGCAGAACGACGAGATATTCGTGGATTGCCTGGGCCTGACCTTCAGCGAGATCAGCGGCGAGAAGGTGACCGCCACCTGGACCGCGGGACCGGAGCACCACCAGCCGTACGGCATCGTCCACGGCGGCGTCTACTGCAGCATCGTCGAGACCCTCGGCAGCTACGGCGGCGCCGCCTGGTTCGGCGACCGGGGCAAGGTCGTGGGCGTGAGCAACAGCACGGACTTCTTCCGGGCCGTCACGTCCGGGGACATGGTCTCCACGGCATACCCGCTCCACCAGGGCCGTTCCTCGCAGGTCTGGGTCGTCGAGACCCACGACGCCGAGGGCCGGATGGTGGCACGCGGACAGCTCGCGTCTGCAGAACCTCGCCGAGACCGCCTGACCCGCCGGAGAGCGGCCAGGATCAGGACTCCGCGAGCGCCTGCTCCAGGTCGGCCTGCAGGTCCTCGGGGTCCTCGAGACCCGATGGAGAGCCGGACGATCCCGGCTCCGGGGCGCGCCTCCGGGGGCACCGGCCGGTGGGTCAGCGCGGCCGGGTGCTGGATCAGGGAGTCGACCCCGCCCAGTGAGACCGCGTGGGTGAACAGCTCGCACCCGGTCGGTCGATCCGCACGGCCGCCTCGAAGCCGCCGGCCAGCTCGAGCGCGATCATGGCGCCCGGGCCCGCGCATCTGCGTGCCCACGAGGTGGAGCGGGTCGCACTCGGCGAGCCCCGGGTAGTAGACCCGGTCCACCGCAGGGTGGCCGACTGAGCCAGCCGGCGAGCTTCTCCGCATGGGCCTGCTGCGCGCGCACGCGCACCGGAAGGGTCGGGAGACCCCGGTGCAGCAGGTAGGCCGCGAGCGGGTGCATCAGGCCCCCGGTCACGCTGCGCACGCGCCGGATCGCCTCGGCCCAGGCGGTGGAGGTCGCGACCACCCCGCCGATCACGTCGCCGTGACCCCCGAGGTACTTGGTCGCGCTGTGGATCACCAGCATCGGCGCCGAGGTCGGCCGGGTTCTGCAGCACCGGGGTGGCGAACGTGTTGTCGACGGCCACCGGCACGCCACCGGCGGCGGCGACGGCTGCCCGGATGTCGACCAGGTCGAGCGTCGGGTTGCCGGGCGTCTCGAGGATGACCAGGCAGGTGTCGTCGCGCAGCGAGTCGGCGATCTCGTCGGCGTGGCAGAACGTCGTCTCGACGTCGAGCAGGCCGCTGCCGAGCAGGTGGTCGGTCCCGCCGTACAGCGGGCGGACGGCGACGACGTGCCGGCCCGCGCCGCGCTGGGTGGCCGCCAGCACCGTCGCGGTGATCGCCGCCATCCCCGAGGAGAAGGCGACCGCCTCCGGGGTGTGCTCCAGCTGGGCGAGCGCGCTCTCGTAGCGCGCGACCGTGGGATTCCAGAGCCGCTGGTAGACGAACCCTCCCGCGGCCAGCGGATGACCGCCCCCGGCCATGGACTCGTACGACAGGCCACCGCTCTCGATGTCGGGCAGCGGGTTGGTCGACGACAGGTCGATCGGCGGCGCATGGACGCCCAGCTCGGCAAGGTCCTCGCGGCCGGCGTGGACGGCCAGGGAGTCAGGGTTCAGCGCGTAGGTCGTCATGGCTGCCATGCTTGGTGATTCCCCAGCAGAGGCAATAATCATGACTGAATCTGCAATCAGAATGACTCATTGGCCGAAGAAACCGAGGAGTCAGACGATGAAATCGGCCGCACCGGCGAAGAATCCGCCACCTCTCGACGACACCGATCTGGAGATCCTCACGGTGCTGGTCGACGAGGGCCGGCTCACCAACGCGGCCATCGCGCACCGCGTCGGGATCGCCGAGTCCACCTGCGCCAACCGGATCCGTGCCCTGCGCGACCAGGGCGTGATCGAGGGGTTCCGCGCCCACCTCAACCTCGCCGCCCTGGGCCGCCCGATCGAGGCCATCGTCAAGGTGCGCCTGTCCAGCCACAACCGGGACAACGTGATGAGCTTCCACGAGTCACTGGCCCGGATGCCCGGCGTCCTCGCGGCGTTCCACGTCGCCGGGGAGGACGACTACCTGCTCCACGTCGCCGTCCCCACGCCCGCAGGCGCTGCGCGACCTGGTGCTCGACCACATCACGGTGAACCCCGCCGCCCGGCACACCGAGACCCAGCTGGTCTTCGAGGTGGTGCGCGGGCCGGGAGTCCTCCACGACGGGGCCTGAACGGGCCGGTCGCCCGGGGCAATGGGACCCCGGGCGACCGAGCGTGTGGGCTCCGGGCGCGCTAGGTGCGCGTCCGGGCCGCGACGAAGCCGCCGAACCCGAGTAGCAGCACCAGCGCGCCGCCCACGATGATCATCCAGACGATCGGAGCCAGCGAGACCGGCTTCAAGGTCTCGTAGTCGGCGAGACGGTCGCTGAACGCCGTGACCATTCCCTGGAAGCGCGTCATCGAGTCCTGGAACCCGCCCAACGCCGCCGCCGTCTTCGGGAAGTTCTGTGCCATGAACCCGGTCAGCTGATCACCGGACATGCCGAGCTGGTTAGCCAGGCCGGGAAGCATCTCGCCCTGCATCTGCTTCCCCATCGCCGACAGTGTCGTCAGCGACGCGCTCGCGCTGTCGATCAGCTGCTGGTTGTAGACCGGCTTGAGGTTGCTGTTCAGGGTGTCTGCGTACGACGCCTTGTGCGGCAGGTTCAAGGCGAGCGGCACCACGATCAGGGCGAGGCCCAGCACCATCGCGACGGCCGATGCCGCCCGCGGGCTGAACCACGCCCACAGCCCGATCAGGAAGGTGACGATGCCGACCGCGAGCAGCGACCACGGCACCGAGGCCGCGGGCAGCGAGGACGTCGGGATCGCGTCCGCTGCGTCGAAGTACGGAATCTGGTCGTTCAGGGTCGTCACCAGGGTGGTGAACTGGGGTGTGATCTGCGGAATGGCCGCCAAGCCCTTGGCCACGTCCGGGTACTGCTGGGCGATCATCCCGGACAGCTGATCGGTGCCGACGCCCATCTGCTGGGCGAGAGCGGGCAGCATCCCGTTCTGGATCTCCCCACCCGCAGCGGCCAGGCCGTCGATGTCCTGCTGGGCCGTCGCCAGCGCCTGCGTGTCCATGAAGGGACGGAAGTCGTTGGTGAGGCGATCGAAAGCCGGTCCCACGGCGAAGAGGTTCTGCATGAAGGTCACCGCGATGAACGCGATGCCGACCAGCATCAGTCCGACCGCTGCCAGACGGCTGGCTCCTGTTGCGCTACCTGCCATGGACATGCTCCTGTCCTCAGTCGGGAAGAACCCCGTGAATCGAGCATCGTCCTGACTCTCAGGGAATGTTCATGGCGCTGGTCACCATCACAGAGGTCGAAGGTCCCGAGGCAGGCGCGGCACCGTGTGCCGTCAGCAAGCCCGGGCAATCTGCCCGACGGCCGGCATCTGTCCGGACGATGGCTCCCGCGCGGCGGATCAGCCCATCATCTCCGCGCCGCCGGGTCCGGGAAGGCGGGATCAGCCGGTGTTGCGCATCCCCGCGGCGATACCGCTGATGGTCAGCAGCAGGGCACGCTCCAGACCCGGGTCGGTCTCTCCGCCGCGGTGCCGCCGGAGCAGCTGGATCTGCAGCCGGTGCAAGGGACGCAGGTAGACGTCGCGAATCTCCAAGGTGGTGCGCAGGGTCGGGTTCCGGTCGAGCAGCGCACGGTCGCCGGTGACATCCAGGACACGGGCGACCGTGCGCTCGTACTCGTCGGCGATGTCCCCGAGGATCCCCCCGTGCTCCTCGGGGACAAGGCTCTCGACGTACGCCTGTGCGATCTCCAGATCGGTCTTGACCAGGGTCATCAACACGTTGTCGATGAAGGTCCGGAAGAACGGCCACCGGGCGTACATGGCCCGTAGGTCGCCCAGCTCTCCGGCCACCGCGTCCAGCCCCGTCCCGACGCCGTACCAACCGGGCACGATCTGTCGCGACTGCGTCCACCCGAAGACCCAGGGGATCGCCCGCAAGTCCTCCAGGCCTGCCTTCGTGCCCGGGCGGCGTGCGGGCCGGGAGCCGAGGTGCAGGGCCCCGAGCAGGTCGACCGGGGTGGCGGCGGCGAAGTACTCGGCGATGCCGTCGGTCTCCAGCAGAGAGCGATAGCGGGCATGGGAGGACTCGGAGAGACGGTCCATCACACCGTCCCAGCGATCGACCTCCTCCGGGGTGCGGGTGTTGTGCCGGTGGAGCATGGTGGCCTCGAGCGTGGAGGCCACCAGCAGCTCGAGGTTCTCGCGAGCCAGGGCCGGCAGGGCGTACTTGTCACTGATCACCTCGCCCTGCTCGGTGATCTTGACGTCGCCGTCCACGCTGGCGGTCGGCAGGCCCATGATCGCGTCGTGGGTCGGCCCGCCTCCCCGGCCGACCGACCCGCCCCGGCCGTGGAAGAAGCGGACCCGGATGCCGAACTGTCCGGCGCGAGATCGCGGATCGCACGCTGGGCCTTCTGGATCTGCCACTGCGAGGTCGCGATCCCGCCCGCCTTGTTGGAGTCGGAGTAGCCGAGCATGACCTCCTGCACGTCGCCACGCAGCGCGACGAGCCGGCGGTACTCCGGGTTGCCGAAGAGTGCGCCCAGGATCTCCGCGGCGAGCCCGAGCTCGTCGGGCGTCTCCAGCAGCGGCACGAAGCCGATCCGGGCGATGCCGGAGTGAACGTCGACGAGCCGGGCCTCTCGGGCGAGGATCACCGCGGCGAGCACGTCGTCGGCGCCCCGGGTCATCGAGATGATGTAGCTCTCGATCGCGCGCGGCCCGAGCGTGTCGATCGCCCAGCGCACGGCATCGAAGGTCTCAGCCGTCATGAGCGCGTCGCCGGAGAGCGGCCATGGCTGCGGAGTGAGGGGCCGCATGCTCGCCAGCTCGGCGCCCAGCAGCTCGAAGCGCCTGTCCCGTTCCATCTCGCGGTAGGGAGTGGCGAGACCGCCGAATCGGTCGAAGAGCTCGGCGAGCGCCGCATGGTGACGCTCGGCGTGCTCGCGAACGTCGAGCGTCGCCAGGGCGAGACCGGACGCGGTGACCGCGCGGACAAGTCGCTCCACGTCGCCGTCGGCGACCACGTCCCCCTGGCACTGGCGCACCGAGCGGTGCAGCAGCCGCAGGTCGGCCACCAGCTCGGCCTCGTCGGCGTAGTCGCGACCGGGCTCGTGCGTGCCCCCGGTCCGGACCCTCTGCTCGGTCAGGGCGAGCCGGGTGTCGAGGCAGGTGAGCAGGAGCCGGTAGGGCTCCTCGACGTTCATCCTCCTGAACCGCTCGTCGACCTCCGGCAGGTGCGGGAGGAGCTCCTCGATGCGGTCACCGAGCTCGGGGAGCACCGGCGACAGCCGCTCGCTCACCGACAGGTCGAGGCGCTGCCGCACGATCATCGCGCGCAGCGTGGCCAGGCCGTGCTCGGCCTGGAGCCGCAGGACGTCGCGGGTCGTGGCCGGCGTGACGTTCGGGTTGCCGTCGCGGTCACCCCCGATCCAGGTGCCGAAGCGGATCGGCCGGGCGTCGATGGGCAGCTCGACGCCCACGGACCGGAGCCCGTCGCGCAGGTCCCGGATCACGTCGGGGACCGCCGCGACGGCGAGGCCCTCGAGGAAGTAGATGCCGTTGCGCGCCTCGTCCACCGGCAGCGGGCGCTCGAGGCGCAGCTCGTCGGTCAGCCACAGCAGCTCCACCAGCTCCTGCAGGCGACGGGTCCGTGCCGGTCCGTCGGGAAGGTCGAGTGCCGAGGCGATCTGGCGCATCTTCTCCAGCGTCGACCGGCGCGTGACCTCGGTCGGGATGCGCGGTCAGGACCGGCGAGGCGGACAGGGTGCGGACGACGTCGGCCAGGTCCTGCTTCCCGGACTCCACGATCCGCGCGATGGTCTGCTCGATCCAGCCGCCCTCGGCCTCCCGGGCATCGCGGAGCGCCCGGCTGCGGTGTACCTGCTCAGTGACGTTGGCCAGATGGAAGTAGGCGGCGAACGCGCGCGCGACCCGGGCCGCCGTGCGGGGGTCGAGGGTCGGCATCGAGATGAGAGCCCCGGCTTTGGAGGCGCCGCGAACCTCCTCGACCAGATCCATCAGCTCCGGGCCCTCGGCGCGCAGCAGGGTCTCGCCGAGCATGGAGGTGACGAGCCGGATGTCGCGGCGCAGCTCCTCGGCGGGCGCCGCATCAATTGGATCGTTCACATCGGTCACTATTCCAGGGCCCGGCGGATGGTTCCAGCCTTCGGGCGGGCTTCTCACCACCCGGAGCGATCGGGCGTCAGGCGTCCCCGCTCGGCACGATCGCCGTCATGACAGTGCCGTCGGCGCGACGACGCCCGATCGGGCTCGGGGGGCCGCCCTCGAGGCGAGGGCCCTGGCCCTTCAACGCGACGGTCACCGGGGCCCCGGGCCCGACGGTCACCGAGTCGCCCCGCACCGTGAACGTCAGGTCGCCGTGGCCCTCCTCGATCTCGAAGGACACCTCCTCGCGGGTGAGCGTGACCTTCATCCGGTTGCCGCGCAGCGTGACCCGGAACAGCAGCGTCGCCCACTCCTCGGGGAGTCGCGGGTCGAACGTCCACTCACCGCCGCCGAGGTCGCGGAACCCGCCGAAGCCGGAGACCAGGGCACTCCACACGCCACCGGCCGAGGCGACGTGCACCCCGTCCGAGGTGTTGCTGTGCCGGTCGGCGAGGTCGACGAAGAGAGCCGCCATGAAGTAGCGCAGCGCCAGCTCGTGGTATCCGACCTCGGAGGCGATGATCGACTGGACGACCGCGGACAGCGTCGAGTCGCCCGTGGTGATCGGGTCGTAGTACTCGAAGTTGGCCCGCTTCTCCTCGTAGGTGAAGTCCTCCCCCTGGAGGAAGAGGGCCAGGACGACGTCCGCCTGCTTCAGCACTTGGAACCGGTAGATCACCAGCGGGTGGTAGTGGAGCAGCAGCGGGCGCTTGGTCATCGGAGTCTTGCTCAGGTCCCACATCTCGCGCTCGAGGAAATGGAGGTCCTGAGGGTGGACCCCGAGGGTCTCGTCGAACGGGATGGCCATGCCTGTGGCGCAACGCTCCCACTCCTCGACCTCCTCGGGCCTGAGGTCGAGCCGCTGCCGCATCAGCTCGTATCTCTCCGGATCGGTCTCTGCGAGGTAGTGCACCGCCTCGGCGGCCCGGCGCAGATTGAACCGGGCGAGGACGTTGGTATAGAGGTTGTCGTTCACCACGGTGGTGTACTCGTCGGGGCCGGTCACGCCGTGGATGTGGAACGCCCCGTCCTCCTCCTCGAGCCAGAAGCCGAGGTCGGCCCAGAGCCGGGCGGTCTCGACGAAGATGTCGATCCCCTCCCGGTGCAGGAAGTCCAGGTCACCGGTGGCCCCGACGTACTGGCTCAGGGCATACGAGATGTCGGCGTCGATGTGGTACTGCGCGGTCCCCGCCGCGTAGTAGGCCGACGCCTCCTGGCCGTTGATCGTCCGCCAGGGGAAGAGCGCGCCGCGCTGGGCCAGCTCCCGCGCCCGCCGCCGCCCGGCGTCGAGCAGGAAGTGGCGGAAGCGCAGCGCGCTGCGGGCGGCGTCGGGAGCCGTGTAGGTGAGGAACGGGACGACGTAGATCTCGGTGTCCCAGAAGTAGTGCCCGCCGTAGCCGCTGCCCGTGACGCCCTTGGCCGGGATGCCGGCGCCCTCGGCGCGGCCGGCGGCCTGCATCAGCGAGAAGAGGTTCCAGCGAACGGCCTGCTGCACCTCCGGGTGGCCCGGGATCTCGACGTCGCACCTCGCCCAGTAGTCCGACAGCCACTGGGCCTGCTCGGCGCGAAGCTCCTCGACAGAGTCCGGCCCGACCCGCTCCAGGGTCCGGTCACAGCGATCGAGCAGCTCCCGGGTGGGGACGCGGTGGGAGGTGTGGTAGGCGACGGCCTTGGTGAGAGAGATCTTCCTGCCCGGCTGCGCGGTCACCAGGTAGGTCACCTTGGCCAGGTCGTCGTCGGCGACCGACTGGGTGATCACGGAGTTCTCGGTGTGCAGGTAGTGGTCGGCGGCCACTCCGAGGGTCATGCCGCTTTGCGAGCAGCGGTAGCCCAACGACAGCCGCCCGGTGTCGGCATCGGCGAAGGTGCTGTCCGGCAGCAGCACCCGGTGGCTGAACCGCTCGGCCCGGCGGGGATCCATCCCCTCCTGCTGCAGGGTGCGCAGCACCTGGTGCTCGACCTGGCTGTCCTGCCGGTTGAGCAGCTGGGTGGAGATCACGACCGGAGCGGAGTCGTCGAGGAGGGTGACCTCGAATGTCATCAGCGCCAGGTGACGCTGCGTGAGCGACACCATCCGGGTGCTCGTCACGCGGGCCCGCTTGCCGCTCGGCGTGCGCCAGAGCAGGTCCCGGGTGAGGATCCCGGTCCGCAGGTCCAGGACCCGCTCGTACTCCAGCAGCTCGGCCGTCGAGATCTGGAGGGGCTCGTCGTCGATGTAGAGGCGGATCACCTTCGCGTCGGGGGCGTTGACGATGGTCTGCCCTACCTTGGCGAAGCCGTACGCCTCCTCGGCGTGCTGGATCTTCCAGGTCTCGTGGAAGCCGTTGATGTAGGTGCCCTGGGTGTGCGCGTCCCGGCTCTCCTCGTAGTTGCCCCGCATGCCGAGATACCCGTTGCCGACCGCGAAGAGCGACTCGGTCTTCCCGATGTCGCCGACCTCGAACCGCGACTCGACCAGCCGCCACTCGTCGGCGGGGAACCTGCTGCGGTCCAGCGGGTCACTCAGCGGGGGCGCGATGTGGGACGGACCGATGCTCACAGCAGCTCCTCGAGATCGCGAACGACGATGTGCGCGCCGGCCTGGGTCAGCTCTTCCGCCCCCGCACCACGGTCGACACCGACCACCAGTCCGAAGTTACCTGCTGCGCCGGCTCTGACCCCGCTCACCGCGTCTTCGACCACGACCGATCCCGCCACGCTTGCGCCGAGGTCCTCCGCGGCCGCCCGATAGGTGTCGGGGGCAGGCTTGCCTGCGAGCCCCCGCTCCGCGGCGATGCCCCCGTGCATCACCTCGCTGAAGTAGCCCTCCACGTGCGCGGCCGCGATCACGGCGGGGGCGTTGCGCGAGGAGGAGACCACCGCCATTGCGACTCCCAGGGCCCTGAGGTGTTCCAGCAGACGCAGCGAGCCGGGATAGGGCGCGACGCCCTCCTCCTCGAGGAGTCGTGCGAAGGCGGAGTTCTTCCGGTTGCCGAGACCGCAGACCGTCTCCTCGGTCTCGGCGTCGTCCGGCGTCCCTTCCGGCAGGTGGATGTCGCGCGACGCCAGGAAGGCCCGCACCCCGTCGTACCGGGGCCGGCCGTCGACGTAGCTGAAGTAGTCGTCGTCCGTGTACGGCTCGGCGATGCCCCGGTCGCGCAGGAAGTCGTTGAACATGCGCGCCCACGCCCGCATGTGCACCTCGGCCGTGGGAGTGATCACCCCGTCGAGGTCGAAAAGAACGGCCTGATAGTCGATCCAGCGCACAGCCATGCCAGCAGCGTAGCCACGCAATGCCCTCGGCCGGCGTGCGCGACATCCCCGTCAGGGAGGCTCAGTGAGCCAGGCGCAGGTTCAGCACCACGACGCCGACCACGATCATCACCAGCGCGGCCACCTTGACCCAGTCCCACGACTCGCCGAGCCAGAGGGCGCCGATGAAGGCGATGGCCGCGGTGCCCACGCCGGACCACACCGCGTACGCGGTTGACACGGGCATGACGCGCACCACGATGGCGAGCAGCCAGATGGAGAATGCGTAGCCCCCGAGAACCAGAACGGTCCACAGGGGGTCGCGGAACCCGTTGGCGCGGGGAAGCGCCGCGGTGGAGGCGACCTCGGTCGCGATCGCCGTGAGGAGGAGCAGCGAGGCTCCGAGCATGACAGTTCCTTCTATGTAGCAGTTACTACAGAAAGTGTAGCAGATGCTACGGTACGGACAAGGAGAGGACTGAGCCATGGCCCGTGATCGTCGAGCCGAGTGGTCCGAGAAGGCGACCGACTACGCCCTCGAGCACGGGCTGATCGGCCTGAGCCTGCGCCCCCTGGCCACCGCGCTGGGGACCAGCGACCGCATGCTCATCTACCACTTCGGCAGCAAGGCCGGCCTGGTGGCGTCCGTGCTGCGCACCTCGACCGACCGCTCCACCGAGCAGATCACCCTGCTGCCACCCTCGGCCTCCGTACGGGCCGCGGTCCTCGACCTCTGGCGCGCCATGCGCGACGAGCCGACGGCGAGCTGCTCGCGTCTGTACGTCGAGGCGGCCGCGCTCGGCCTGCTGGGCCGCGAGCCCTACGCCAGCGAGGTCCGTGAGGCCAACGCCCGCTGGACGACGTCCCTCGTCGACCACGTGGAGCGGTCCGGGGTCTCCCGGCCGGTGGCCGAGCGGGTCGTCAACGTCATGGACGCCGCCTTCATGGGGTTCGAGCTGGACCTCTCGGTCGACGACCCGGCGACCTTGGCCCGTTCGGTCGAGGACCTGGCGGACGCGGTCGCCGCACTCGCCCTCTGAGAGGCGGAAAACACGCATCTCCGACCGGCGCAGAGGTCCCGTCTGTCAAGGGACGATCGTCCGCCCGAATGATCCGGGGGGCCCTCCCAGGTAATGCGCCGAGTCACGGTACGTTCGTACCCGATGCGACGGTTCGACCCCGCGCTCACCAAGCGCACCGCCACAGTGCCCCCCTCGGGGACATCCCGGTAGCCGGGTCGGGCCGTGCCCGCAGAGTGACCAGGAGGAACCCCTTGAGGATCGGCATTCCCCGCGAGTCCAAGACCGGCGAGACGCTCGTCGCCGCGACGGCCAAGACCGCATCCCAACTACTGAAGCTCGGCTATGACGTCATCGTCGAGTCCGGGGCCGGCGAGCATGCCGACCAGCTCGACTCCGCGTTCACCGACGAGGGCGTCACGATCGGGTCCGCGGAGGAGGCCTGGGGCAGCGACATCGTCGTCAAGGTCAACGCTCCCACCCCCGAGGAGATCGGCCGGCTGCGCAAGGGCGCCGTCGTGGTGTCGCTGATGGCGCCGGCCCGCAGCCCGGAGCTGGTCGACCAGCTGGTCGCCGCCGGCGTGACCGGGCTCGCGATGGACGCGGTACCGCGCATCTCGCGCGCCCAGTCGATGGATGTCCTGTCGTCGATGGCGAACGTCGCGGGCTACCGCGCAGTGATCGAGGCCGCGCACGCGTTCGGTCGTCAGTTCACCGGGCAGGTCACCGCCGCGGGCAAGGTCCCACCCGCCCGGGTCTTCGTGGTGGGCGCCGGCGTCGCAGGTCTGGCTGCGATCGGTGCCGCCGGAGCGATGGGCGCGATAGTCCGCGCCTTCGACGTGCGGCCTGAGGTTGCCGAGCAGGTCGAGTCGATGGGGGCCGAGTTCGTCACGGTGGACATGGAGCAGGAGGTCTCCGCCGACGGCTACGCCAAGGAGATGACCGAAGCCCAGAAGGAAGCCACCGCGGCGATGTACGACGCGGAGGCCCGTGCCGCCGACATCGTGATCACCACCGCGCTCATCCCGGGGAGACCAGCCCCGCTGCTGGTGACCGAGGACACCGTCAAGGCGATGCGGACCGGCTCGGTCATCGTCGACATGGCCGCCGCGAACGGCGGCAACGTGGCGCTGACCCGGGTCGACGAGAAGGTCGTCACCGACAACGGCGTCACGATCCTCGGCTACACCGATCTCTCGAGCCGGCTGGCGGCCCAGACCTCCCAGCTCTACGGCACCAACATCGTCAACCTGCTCAAGCTCCTCACGCCTGAGAAGGACGGAGAGCTCGTCCTCGACATGGACGACGTCGTGCAGCGCGGCATCACCGTCGCCCGCGACGGCGAGAGCATGTGGCCGCCCCCGCCAGTCCAGGTGTCGGCTGCTCCCGCCGCCAAGCCGGCGCCGCCGCCCGAGGACCCAGCCGTGGTCGCCGCCCGCCAGGCGGCCGCCGCCAAGGCCGCCAACCTCCGGAGGATGGTCCTGTCGGCGATCGCCGCGGCCCTGGTCGTCGCGGCCGTCACCTGGTCACCACCCAGCTTCGCGGGCTACTTCACCGTCTTCGCCCTCGCTGTGGTTGTCGGGTTCTACGTCATCAGTGGTGTCTCACACTCACTGCACACCCCGCTGATGTCCCAGACCAACGCGATCTCCGGGATCATCCTGGTCGGCGCCCTGTTGCAGCTGGGCTCGACGGACCTACCGGTCACGATCATGTCTTTCATCGCCGCGTCGATCGCGTCGATCAACATCTTCGGCGGGTTCCTGGTCACGTACCGGATGCTCGGCATGTTCCGAAAGGAGGCGTGAGCGATGCTGATCCAGTTCGTAGACGGCCTGTACATCGTGGCCGGCGTCATGTTCATCCTGTCGCTGGCAGGACTGTCCCGGCCCACGACCGCCCGCATGGGCACGCTCACCGGCATGGCCGGGATGGTGCTCGCCCTGAGCGCCACGATCATCCACTCGCTCTACCTGTCGGCCAACGAGCCCAACCGTCGCTCGGTGTGGGTCACCCTGCTGCTGATCATCGTGGTCCTCGCCATCGGCGCCGCGATCGGCACACCGGTCGCCCGCAAGGTCGAGATGACGCAGATGCCCGAGCTGATCGCGGCCTTCCACTCCTTCGTCGGAATGGCGGCGGTTCTCGTCGGCTTCAACTCCTTCGTAGCCCCGGACGGCGAGGCGCGGGGCCGTCCACCTGGTCGAGGTCTCGCTCGGCGTCCTCATCGGCGCCTTCACCTTCACCGGATCGGTGATCGCCTACCTGAAGCTGTCGGCCAAGATGAAGTCCGCACCCCTGGTGCTACCGGGCCGCAACATCCTCAACATGGTCGGCTTCGCGGTCTTCTTCGCGCTGATGATCTGGCTGGTCGTCCTCGGCAACAACGGCGGTCTGGGTCTGACCCTGCTGATCGTCATGGCCGCCCTGGGGTTCCTGCTCGGCTTCCACATGGTGGCCGCCATCGGTGGCGGTGACATGCCCGTGGTGGTCTCGATGCTGAACTCCTACTCCGGGTGGGCCGCCGCGGCCGCCGGGTTCATGCTGGGCAACTCGCTGCTGATCATCACCGGGTCGCTCGTCGGCTCCTCCGGTGCGATCCTGTCCTACATCATGTGCCGGGCGATGAACCGCTCATTCATCTCCGTCATCCTCGGCGGATTCGGCTCCGACGGCGGCGTGGTCGGCGAAGCGAAGGACTACGGCGAGCATCGCGAGATCCAGGCAGACGGTGCCGCAGAGCTGCTCGTCAACGCGTCGTCGGTGGTCATCACTCCCGGCTACGGCATGGCCACTGCTCAGGCGCAGTACGCGGTGGCGGATCTCACTGCGAAGCTGCGGGCACGCGGCGTCAACGTGCGCTTCGGCATCCACCCGGTGGCAGGGCGTCTGCCCGGTCACATGAACGTTCTGCTGGCCGAGGCGAAGGTTCCCTACGACATCGTCCTCGAGATGGACGAGATCAACGACGACCTCCCGGACACCGACGTGGTGCTGGTCATCGGGGCGAACGACACCGTGAACCCCGCAGCGCTGGAGGAGCCGAACTCCCCCATCGCCGGCATGCCGGTGATCGAGGTGTGGAAGGCCCACGACGTGATCGTGTTCAAGCGGTCGATGGCCACCGGCTATGCCGGCGTGCAGAACCCGCTCTTCTTCCGTGACAACACCCAGATGCTCTTCGGCGACGCCAAGGAACGCGTCGAGGACATCATCCGCGCCCTCTCCGAGGCCGCCAGCCTTCCGGAGGCGACGGCGGCCGCCGTCGCCTGAACGACACGACAAGGGCCTCTGAGCAGCACGTGTGCTGCTCAGAGGCCCTTGCTCATGGGTGGCAGGTGCAGGATTCGAACCTGCGTAGGCATACGCCGACGGATTTACAGTCCGCTTCCATTGGCCACTCGGACAACCTGCCGTGCTGCCGGGCGTTTGAGCCCTCCGCAGCGAGAGGAAACAATAGCGCAGCAAGACAGCCACATCGAATCCGCTGGAGGGTCCCCGCATGGCCGACTCATCGTTCGACATCGTCAGCAAGATCGACCACCAGGAGGTCGACAACGCGCTGAACCAGACACAGAAGGAGATCAGCCAGCGCTTCGACTTCCGCGGCACCGGAGCCAAGATCTCCTGGTCGGGCGACCAGGCAGTTGCGATCGAGGCGAGCGCCGACGACCGGGCACGCGCCGTCCTCGACGTCTTCAAGGAGAAGCTGGTCAAGCGCGGCCAGTCGATGAAGATCCTCGACCCCGGCGAGCCCCGCCAGTCCGGCCAGGTCAGCAAGATCGACGTCGCGCTCAAGGAGGGCATCTCGCAGGAGCAGGCCAAGAAGGTAGGCAAGCTGATCCGCGACGAGGGCCCCAAGGGCGTGAAGGTCCAGGTGCAGGGCGACGAGCTGCGCGTGACCAGCAAGTCCCGCGACGACCTGCAGTCGGTGATCGCGCTGGTCAAGGAGCAGGACTACGACTTCGCGGTCCAGTTCACCAACTACCGCTGACCGGCTCCCCCGCTACGTGCCTCAGGACGTACCGGCTTCGTCCAGCCCGGCCAGGAGGCCGCCGATCTCTCGCCGGTAGGTCTCGACCGCCGCTCTCCCGCCCGGCGTGAGCCGGTACACGGTGCGAGGGCGGCGGTCCACGAACGACTTGTCGGTCTCCACGTAGCCTCCCCGCTCGAGCTTGGCCATGTGCGACGAGATGTTGCCTGCGGTCATCCCGGTCCTCTCGGCGAGGTAGGCGAAGTCGGCCTCGCCGACGACGTAGAGCAGGGTGACCAGGCGCAGGCGGGCGGGCTCGTGGATGAGGCGGTCGAGCTCGGGGGCGGCCACGTCAGGACACGCCCTGGGCGGGGTGGGCCCGCAGGTAGCGGCCGACCAGCACCGCGGCCCAGCCCGTCATGACCAGCCCGGCCAGCAGGAGGGGTGCCCCGGGGTTCGAGTCGAGCGCCGCGGCGCCGAGAGCGCCCAGCACCAGGAGCAGGGTGTACCAGGCCAGCCGGGGAAGCCGGGACACGGCTGCCAGGAGCCCGACAAGGACGGCGATGATCAGGGCGATCAGGCCGGGCGCCAGCCACTGAGCGACATCTCCGCCTGACCCGCGGTTCAGGGCGAGAAGGAGCAGGATGATCGCACCGACCGTCGTTCCGATGCCCAGGAAGACGACCAGGTTGCGGCGCTCCCACCCACGGCGTGCCTCGGAGAACCGCACGTAGCCGCCGCGGGACGTGAGGAACCGGCCGCGCCATGCGGCGAAGACACCGGCCAGGGCGGCCGGGAGGAGCCCGGCGAAGCCGGCGAGACTCTCCAACCACAGCCAGGCGGACCCGATCCACAGGAGGGACAGGCCGATGAAGAGGTCGAGCAGTCCGTCGTCGAAGCGAGCGAAGTACGTGGAGCTCTCGAGCTCGGAGAGGGGGTCCTTCGCCATGGATCTCACCTCGCAAAGTAGTTTGTACTACAAACCTACGTCTCCGACACCGCCTCGTCAAGATCGCTTGGCCCTCACGGGAGCTGCCAGGCCGAGCACCCTCCGCGGCCTGCGTCGGCCGCGTCACGACCCCTCACCCACGCAGTGAGCAGGGCGCTCACCGAGGCCGATGCCATGAGGGCTCGGTCGGGGGACGAGCCGATGACGGCATCATGTCCGTGTGACATGCAGCGCGCGCCTCACCCGGTGGATCACCCGTCAGTTCCCGGCGGGCGCCGCGGATCGGGTGCTCGCAGAGATCGGCGAGCTGCCCGAGGCGTTCTACGGCGGCCAGGACCCCGAGCGGATCCAAGCCTCGTTGGTGCTGCGAGCCGAGGGTGACTGGTACACGTTCCAGCAGTGGGTGGATCTCGCCCAGATGGACTGGAGAGACGCCCTCGAGGGCTCCGGGCTGGGGGGCGAGGACTGGCGGGCGAGACTGGACGAGACGCTGGGGGCCGGAGTGAAGGCCGACCTCAGGATCAGCGACAGGGGCGAGTCCCCGGACGCGTGAGGCGGTCGCTCGACAGGCTGCGGCCGGGGCGTGTCCGTGGAGCGTGTCGGTGGCTTCGAGACGCCGCGGCGCGGCTCCCCCACCGCCGTTTCCCGGCCCGACCGGCGTGGTGCGGGTCGGACTCCGGTCAGGAGAGGTCGAGGATGACGCGGTGCGGCGCGGAGCCGTCGGCGACCGAACGCCAGGCGGATTCGACGTGCTCGGCGGGCACGACCTCGTGATCGATCCGGACCCCTCCGACCGCGGCCAGGGCAAGGACCTCTCGCAGCGCGGCCGCCTTCTCCGCGGCACTCACACCGTTGTTGGTGTAGCCCATGATGCGCAGCTCCCGGCTGCGGAGCAGAGGTGACTCCACCCGCATGGGCTGACCGCTCGAGCTGCCGATGTTCACGAACCGTCCGCGTGCGCTCATCGAGTGGAGCGCCGCCTCGGCGACCTCACCGCAGAGCAGGTCGATGACGACGTCCGGCTCGCCCAGACAGGCCTCGCGCATCGCCCTCGGCAGGTCGTCGTTCGGGACGGTCACGACGGCGTCTGCACCCGACTCCCTGGCGAGGCGGTGGGCGCGCTCGGATCGGCAGACGCCGACCACCCGGGCGGCGCCGCGGTACTTGGCAAGGCTCTGGACAGCCTGGCCGACGGCGCTGCCACCTCCGAGGACGAGCACCTTCTCACCGGGCTGCATCTGCGCGGTGTGAATGAGCGATCGAAGCGCAGCGACGCCGTTGAGGCCGATCGCCACCGCCTCGGCGGCGGGGACGGCCTCAGGCACGACGACCAGGTTGGAGTCCTCCACCAGGGTGCGCTCCACGAGTGCTCCGTGAGCGAGCCAGCCCGGCCCGGTCATGCCGGCCACGGTCGGGAACCACACCAGAGTGCCCGCGGGAAGGGTCCCGGACTCCACCACGCGGCCCACGCCCTGGACGCCGGGCGCGTAGGGAAGGTCGGGGGGTCCGAAGTAGGAGGTGCCCGAGGCGCAGAGCAGGTCCAGCGGCGCGATCGGCACCGCCATCACACGCACCAGGGTGTGCCCGGGCTTGGGCTCCGGCTCGGGGATCTCCCCCCAGGTCGGGGCGCCGCCGTGCTCGTGCAGTAGTGCGGCCCGCATCCGGGTGCTCCTCTCAGGTGGCGATGTCCGGGTAGGGCAGTGAGAAGTGCTTGAGCTTCTCGGCGTACTCGAGCTGGAAGCCAAGCGGCTCGTCGTAGTCGCGCTCGAACATCGCGATGAACAGCGTGAGGGTCAGGAACGGGTGTGCGCCCATCGAGAACAACGTCGGGTAGTCGTGCTCGGCGAGGGCGCGACGCTCCTCGTCGGTGAACGTCAGCCAGGTGCTCTTCTCGCCGTCGTGGACGTTGAGGATGCGGTTGGCCTCGTTCGCCTCCCACCAGGAGACGAACTCCGCCGGCTCGCTGCGGTAGCGCTCGACGTACTCGGGGTCACGGTCGACGGTGTAGAGGAACTTGTCCAGGAGGTACTTGCTCATGCCGGCGCTCCGTTCGGGTACCAGGTGAAGTAGGCCTCCATCGTGTGGAAGAGGTCGAGGGAGTCGACGTAGTCGGCCTTCTGTCCCTGCCCCTGCGACCCCCATCATGAGCATGAAGTCCATGAAACCGTGGGTGGCGTTGCCGGGGGCGTGCAGGCTCTCCAGGCTGACCTCCTTGAGACAGCCCTCGATGTCGCCGCCGGCGATCCAGTCGACCGCCTTGCGGTCGAACTCCGGGTCGGGCCCGTGGGGACCGAACTGGCGCGGGCCGCCGAGCTCGAGCGACAGGTGGCCGGTGCCGATGATCGCGACCCGCTGGTCCGACGGCCACGACTCCACGAGCGTGCGGATCTGCTCGCCGAGCGCGACGAAGCGCGAGGGCTGCGGGAGCGGCGGCGCGAAGATGTTGGTGTAGATCGGCACGATCGGCAGGTCGGCCTGGGGACGCAGCGTGATGATCGGGCAGGTCACCGAGTGGTCGATGCGCAGCTCGTTGCTGAACCCCAGGTCGAAACCGGCGTCGAGGCCGCCGCGGAGGATGTGGTTGGACAGGTCCAGGTCACCCATCATGGTGAACTTCGGCAGCCCGAACTCGCGCTCCTCGTTGTACCAGTTGGCGTCGTACACCGGCGCGAGGCCGACGCTGAACTGCGGCATGTTGTCCAGCCAGAACTGGTGGAAGTGGTCGCTGCCGACCATCACCAGGACGTCGGGCTTGGCCTTGGTGAGCGTCTCGCGGAACCGCTCGATCTTCTCCTGCCAGATGTCGGCGAACGGTGGCCGGTCGTCGCCGACCGAGGTCGTCGCTCGGTAGTAGAAGGGGTGGTGTGTCGAGGCGATCACCGCCACGATCTCGGCCATCTCGGCTCCTCTCGGTCAGCCCTGCTCCCGGCTCGACGTACGTCGCGTTCCGGTCGACGTGCATGTAGATGTCCATCGCGATGCCCGTCGCGGTCCTCCTCGGCCAGCTGGCCCAGCAGACCGGCGCAGCGCGCCAGCAGGGCGAACCCGCGCAGCAGCCGGACGGGAAGGCCGAGGTCGGCCAGGGCGGCACCGCACACGCCCGCGCCGTTGAGCGGGAGGCGGCGTCCGAGCACCTGCTCGTGGGTGCGGCCGATCGCCTCGAACAGGCGCAGGTGCGGGCCCCGGAGGCCCTCCTCGTCGGCGATGGCGATCAACCGGGCGGTCCGCGGGTCCGCGACCTTGTGGACCGGGTGGCCCAGGCCGGGGACGTAGCGGCCGGCGTTCTTGGCCTCACGCACGGCGGCGAGGGCGAGCGCGTCCCAGCCCGCCTCGTCGTCGAGCTCGGGAAGGTCGCCCTCGTGCTCGGTCAGCACCTGGTGGAGGAACTGGCCGCAGTCCTCGGTGACCCCGAGGAAGCGGGACCCGCCGCCGAGCAGCCCGGCGGCGAGCGCACCCTGCAGCGAGTCCGGCGCGGACAGGTAGGTGAGTCGCGCGGCGATCGCGGTCGGGGTGAAGCCGTGATCGGCGAGAGCCACCAGGACCGACTCGAACACGCGTACCTGGCCGGCCGTGGGCCTGCGCCGGGTGACCATCCAGAACGCCAGCTCGCCGAAGCCGACCTTGCCCATCAGGTCGTCGGCGAGGTCCTGGCCGAGCAGGCAGATGTGGTCGGCGTCGGAGGTGCCCAGCGAGGTGGGGTAGTCGTTCACGGGAGATCCTCCTCCAGCCACGCGCGCAGCTCCTCGCCGTGGCTGTCCAGCCGCGGGGGTGGCAGGTGGTAGCGCGCCGGCGTGCGCGAGAACGTCAGCGGGTTGCGGACCGTCGGGATGGCATCCTCGCCCTCGCCCGCGTCGACGATCGGGTCGAGACCGATCTGCTCGGCGAAGGCGAAGCCCTCGTCGACGGTGTTGATCGGGCCGGCGGGCACGCCGGCGGCGAGCAGCTCCTCGAACCACTCGGCGCGGCCCTTCGTGGCCATGGCCGCGGCCAGCAGCGGCTTGAGCTCGCCGCGGTTGGCGGTGCGGTCGGGGTTGCGCCGGAACCTCGGGTCGTCGGCCAGCTCGGGGACGCCGAGCACCTGACAGAGCTTGGCGAACTGGCCGTCGTTGCCGGCGGCGACGATGAGGTCGCCGTCCGCCGTCGGCAGCGGCTCGTACGGGAAGAGGCTGGGGTGGGCGTTGCCCATCCGGAACGGCACCTCCCCACCGGCGGCGAAGGCGCCCGAGTGGTTGACCAGGCCGGAGAGGGCCGACGAGAAGAGGTTGGCCTCGACGTGCTGACCGAGGCCGGTGCGGGACCGGTCGTGCAGCGCCGCCAGCATCCCGACCGTGGCGTGCAGGCCGGTCATCACGTCGAAGACCGAGATCCCGGCACGGAACGGGGGGCCGTCCGGGGAGCCGGTCAGGCTCATCAGCCCGGACATGCCCTGGACGATCAGGTCGTAGCCGGGAAGCTCGCGCCCACCCCCGGAGCCGAAGCCGGAGATCGAGACGTAGACCAGGCCGGGGTTGTCCTCGCGCAGCGACGCGAAGTCCAGGCCGTACTTGGCGAGGCCACCCGGCCGGAAGTTCTCCAGCAGCACGTCCGCGCGCAGCGCCAGCCTGCGAGCCAGGGCGCGGTCGTACTCGTCGCGCAGGTCCAGGGCGACCGACCGCTTGTTCCGGTTCACGCTGAGGTAGTAGGTCGCGACCCCGTCACGCTCCGGAGGCGCCCACGTCCGCGTGTCGTCGCCGGTCGGGCTCTCCACCTTCACCACGTCCGCCCCCAGGTCGGCCAGCAGCATCGATGCATAAGGGCCGGCGAGGATCCGGGAGAAGTCGGCGACCAGCAGCCCGTCCAGCGGGCCGCGTGGCTCGTCCGTCCGCTCCTCGGTCTCCATCCCTGATCCCTTCGTTGTCCGCTGTACGGACGATCGTCCGTTTCGAGTCTCGGAGACCCCGGGGTCTCCTGTCAAGCGGACGGGGTCCCGCGGCCGGGGTCGCGTCGCTCAGGCGCCCGACGAGATCGGCAGGTGATCCAGCCGGGCGAGGTCGGCGCTGATCCGCCCTGCCGTCGCCAGCAGCCGAGGAAGATGCTCCTCGATCAGCTGCTCCATGGCGGTCTCGGCCGCATGGACGGTGACGTTCACCGCAGCGACCACCTTGCCACGGCTGTCTCGCACCGGGCGCAGCCGCGGACCGGACGCCGGAGGCGAGGTTCTCGTCGGTCGAGGCCCAGCCCTGCGCACGAACCTGCTTGAGCGCCACAGCAAGCTCCTCGCCGGTGGGGGTGTGCCGCGGCGTCACCCCGGACCGACTCGGCTCCGCCAGCGTGCGCTCCAGCTGCTCCGGGCGACAGGTCGGCGAGCAGCACCTTGCCCAGCGAGGTCGAGGGGGCGGGGAACCGCGTGCCGATGGTGACGGCGAGCGCGATCAGCTTGGGCACGGCGACCCGGCCGACGTAGACGATGTCGCTCCCGTCGAGCTGGGCGAGGGAGCTGGACTCGTGCGTCTGTGCGACGAGGGCCTCGAGGTGCGGCTGCACGATGTCCCACAGACCGAGGTTCTCGACGTACACGGTGCCGAGCTCGAGACACCGGGCGGTCAGCACGTAGCCGGCCTCGCTGAGACCGCACGTAGCCCAGCACCTCGAGGGTCTTGAGGATCCGGCGCGCGGTGGGGCGGGCCAGGCCCGTCGCGGCGGCCACCTCGCTCAGACTCATCCGCGAGCGCGGCGGGAAGCAGCGCAGCACGTCGAGGCCACGGGCGATGGCCTCGATGAAGTCCGGGTCGCTCTCACGGCGCGCCATGGACGCACCCTACTGTCCGAGGAGCGGTCGCGCGCGCACCACCGCCCGATCAGCGATCCCTGAACCGGGTCTTGACAGGACGGTGGCGAGCGTCACAGGCTGGTCCCTGGTGACCGCTAGCCGGACAAACGTCCGAGAAAGACGAGGTGTGCGATGTCCTCCACCGGTGCAGAGATCCCCACAGGCCGGCCTGTCGTCCTGCGCGGCGGTCTCGTGCTGACTCTGGACGCCGACAAGCGCGTGCTGCCGGACTGCGACGTGCTCGTCGTCGGCACCGACATCGCCGCCGTGGGCCGGTCCGGCGAGCGCCTGCAGGTCCCCGAGGGCACCGTCGAGGTGGACGCGAGCGGCGGCATCGTCATGCCGGGCATGATCGACACCCACCGGCACATGTGGCAGACCGCGATGCGCGCGTACGGCGCGGACTGGACCCTGACCCAGTACTTCGTCTGGTACTACCTCGAGCACGGCCGCCGCTTCCGTCCTGAGGACATCTATGCCGGCAACCTGGTCTCGGCGATCGAAGGGTCTCGACGCCGGCGTCACCACGACCGTCGACTGGTCGCACGGCCTGCAGACCGTCGACCACGGCGAGGCCGCCCTGGAAGCGATGAAGGCGACCCCGGGCCGGTTCGTCCTGGCCTACGGCAACATCCAGGCCGGTCCCTGGGAATGGTCCACGTCGAAGGAGTTCCGCGACTTCGTGACCAAGCACTTCAACGGCCGCGACGAGATGATGGGCTTCCAGATGGCGTTCGACGTCACCGGGGACCCGGAGTTCCCGGAGAAGGCAGCCTACGAGGTGGCCCGCGAGCTCGACGTCCCGGTGACGACCCACGCCGGTGTCTGGGGCGCCACCAACGACGAGGGCATCCGCCTGGCCCACGAGCACGGGTTCATGGACCCCCGGCACATCTACGTGCACGCCTCGACGCTCACCGACGACTCCTACCAGCGGATCGCCGCGAGCGGCGCGTCGGTCTCGGTGGCGACCGAGAGCGAGCAGTCCTGCGGGCAGGGCTACCCGTCCAGCTGGGCACTGCGCGCGCACGACATCCCGGTCTCGCTGTCGATGGACACCTCGGTCTGGATGAGCGCCGACCTCTTCTCGGCCATGCGCTCCACGCTCGGCGCCGACCGGAGCCGCGAGCACCTCGAGGCGCACAAGAACGGCGACACCATCACCCACAGCCACCTGCGCGCGTCGCAGGTCGTGGAGTGGGCCACCATCGGCGGCGCGAAGGCCCTCGGCATCGACGACATCGTCGGCTCGGTGGAGGCCGGCAAGCGCGCCGACCTGGTGCTGATCAAGAACGACAGCTCGCCGGTGATGTTCCCGCTGGTCAACCCCTACGGTCAGGTCGCGATGCAGGCCCAGCGCGGCGACGTGCACACCGTGCTGGTCAACGGAGCGGTGGTCAAGCACGAGGGAAAGCTCGTCGGCATCGACCTCGCCGCGGCCCGGACCGCGGTCGAGAACACCGTCGACCACCTGCGCGCCGAGATGGGCGAGGAGGCCTGGCAGGCCGGCATGAACCCCGACGTTCCCGAGACCAAGGTGCTGGACAACCCGTACACGTACACCGAGTTCCGGTCGGCGGCCACGCACGGTCAGTCCTGAGCGACCGACACGCATGCGGGCCCGGTCACCGGGCTCCCTGGTGACCGGCCCGCATACCCTTTCCCCCGTGCACTACGGCCAGTACCCCGAACCCGCCCTGACGATCGCGCACCTGTCGGACCCGCATCTGCTGGCCGAGAGCCTGCAGTACGGCGCCGTCGACACCGTCGAGCACCTGCGTGCCGCCCTGAACCGGCTGGCCCGCGTGGTGACGCCGCCGCGAGCCATCGTGTTCACCGGTGACCTGGCCGACCGCGGCGAGCCGGTTGCCTACCGGCGTCTCCGCGAGACGGTCGAGCCGGCGGCCGCCGAGCTGGGCGCCGAGGTGATCTGGGTGATGGGCAACCACGACGTGCGCGAGGACTACTCACGGGAGCTGTTCGGGGCGGAGTCGGGCGAGCCGCAGGACCGGGTGCACGACGTCGACGGGCTGCGCATCGTCGCCCTCGACACCACCGTGCCCGGGTGGCACCACGGCGAGCTCACCGACGTCCAGCTCGAGTGGCTCGCCGGCGTCCTCTCCGAGCCTGCGGCTCGCGGAACCGTGCTGGCGCTTCACCATCCGCCGATCCCGGTGCCCACCGTGCCCATCGCCGCGGTGATCGAGCTGAAGGAGCAGCAGCGCCTCGCCGACGTGATCGCAGGGAGCGACGTGCGGCTCATCATCGGCGGCCACTTCCACTACTCGTCGTACTCGACCTTCGCCGGCATCCCGGTCTCGGTCGCCTCGGCCAGCTGCTACACCCTCGACCCCGCTCCCCTCGACCGGCTGGTCTCCGGGGTCGACGGCAACCAGTCGTTCACGATGGTCCACCTCTACGAGGACCGGGTGGTCAACACCGTGGTCCCGATCCCGTCCGGCACCGGAGGTGACCGGCCATCCGGCCGACCTCCGGGAGGCGGTCGACGCGTTGACGCCGGAGGAGCGGTTCGATCTGATCGCGCGCAAGGACTCCGAGCTCAACAAGCTCTGATGTCGCCCGGCCCGAGGCCCGAGGGTCGCGCGCCCGAGACGCCGCGCCCGGAGAGGCCTTCCCCGGAGCGGGACGCGATCAGCTGCGCAGGAGCTGCCGGCTCAGGGTCTCGATCAGCCAGCGCCGGTACTCGTCGACCGACCAGCCGGCCTCGCTGATGAACAGCCGGTAGGTGTCCGGACCGCTGAGCGCCCAGAGGATGTCATCCGCGGCCCGGATGGTGAGGCCCTCCTTCAGAGCTCCTGAGCTGTGCCACTCCTTGACGAGCGTCGCGTGGCTGCGGCGTCGCCGCGACTCCCCGGTCCGCCAGACCTCTGCGACCGCTTCGTCGGTGGGTGCGGCGGCCCTCACCGTCTCGAGGATGTCGTACGCAGACGTGTAGAGACGCACCCGGAAGTCGACGATCAGAGCCAGCTGCTCGCGAGGCTCCTCCGTGGCGGCAACGGCACGGTCCAGGCCTTCCAGGTCGACCCACGTCGGCATGGCGTCGAGCAGCGCGATGAGCGCCGCGTGCTTGGTGCCGAGGGCCTTGTAGAAGGTCGCCGGCGCCGACCCGGCGTTCTTGGCGATGGCCTCGACGGTCGTGGCCACGTACCCACGCTCGGCAAAGAGCTGCCGGGCGCTGTCGATCAGACGCTGGCGCGTCTCCGCTGCCCGGGCACGTCGGCGACTCGAGTCGTAATGGCGTTTGACCTCAGTCATTTGAAGAGAGTATAACTCTATCCGATATTCAGGAGAGTCGTCTCTCCACTCAATTTCTCGACCTAGGAGCTCTACCGTGACGGACACCATCTCGCCCCATGCCTCGGCCCCCCCGGGGCGCTTGAGACGAACGACCGGTCTGGCGTTCGCCTACCTGATCGGGCTGTTCAGCCTCGGCGTCGTCGTCCAGGTCTCCCTGGCAGGTGCGGGCGTCTTCGGCATCGACAACACCGACGTCTCGCAGGCGACAAGCTTCGATCTGCACCGGCTGATGGGGAACCTGCTGGGCATTACCGCGGTCCTCCTGCTGCTCATCGCACTCGTGGCCCGCATCTCCAAGCGAGTGATCGCCGGGACGTTCGCGCTGGCTCTGCTGACCGAGGTAGCTCAGCACGGACTGGCAGAAGGCGGCGTGCACCACCACTGGCTGGGTGCGCTCCATGCGGCCGACGGCGCGATCATCCTGCTGCTCGCCTGCTGGCTGACGCTGGCCGCCTGGCCGGGACGGCGGAGGGCAGCGCGATGACGGCTGTCGACAACGCCCGGCAGGCTCCCGACTTCACCATGCTCGAGCTGATCCATGCAGCCCTGAGGCGCGACCTGGTCCGGCTGGCCGGCGCTCTGGAGGAGGACCTGCAGCCCCGCCGCGCCCGGCTCGTCGCCAGGCAGTGGCAGGCGTTCTCCCTTCACCTGCACGACCATCACACGGCCGAGGACCGCTTCGTGTGGCCAGTCATCGAGAAGCGCGCCAACGGAGAAGCGGACGAGGTGCTCGCCGGAATGCGCGCCGAGCACTCGGTCATCGACCCTCTGCTCGAACGCGCTGACGACGCCTTCTCCCAGCTCGCAGCGGACCCCGACCCGCTGAACCGGGGCCACGCCTCAGCCGTCCTGGCGGAGGTGACGCGTGTGCTCGAGGCGCACCTACGTCACGAGGAGCGCGACGCGGTGCCGTTGGCCGAGCGCTTCCTTCTCCAGTCCGACCTCGACCACATGGCCGAGGTCCAGCGTCGGGAGGGCGGGATCCGGGGAGCGCTGTCCTTCCTTCCGTGGGTGCTCGAAGGGGCGCCCGAGGACGTGCAGAGGCGGTTTCTGGGGGGCCTGCCGCCACCGCTGCAGGTCAGGGCCGCCCGAGCTCGACGCAGACACCAACGAGAGGTTGCCACAGCCTTCGGGTCGCCGTCGTCGAACGGACGGTCGTTCATGGGGCGGATGACCCGATGGGTACTGGGCCACCAGGCGCTCGTCGTGGTCGGCTGGCTCCTGATCGCGATCGCCGGCGGGGCAACCGCCTCGGGCACGGTCCACCGGCTCAGCCAGAGCTACGCCATCCCGGGCCAGCCCGGAGCGGTTGCCGACGCAGAGATCCTCCAGCACTACGGAAACGGCGGAGAGCAGGAGCCCCTCGTCCCCGTGATCACGCTGCCCGCCGGGGAGTCGGTGCACGACGCAGGAGTGCAGTCGACGATCACGAGGGTGCTCGACGCCGCGCGGGTCGACGACACGGTTCGGGTGGTGGACTTCGCCTCGACACAGGACTCCGCTTTCGTGACCAACGACGGACGCTCCACCTACGCACTCGTGTTCACCCCTCGCAACGCGAACATCGACGTCGCGTCGCCGCTGGACGGAGAGATCGAGTCGGCGGTGAAGAAGGCCGCACCGCCGGGTTGGACCGTCCAGGTCACCGGGATCCGCGAGCTGATCAACGGAGCGCCCTCCACGCAGGGCGCGGGCGTCATTGCGGAGAGCATGATCGGAGCGATCGGCGCACTGGTGGTCCTGCTCTTCGTCTTCGCGAGCCTCCTGGTCGCCTTGCCGCTCGCCGTCGCGGGGATCTCCATCCTCTCGACGTTCCTGCTGCTCGCCCCGATCAGTGCAGCGACGCAGGTGAGCTTCATCGTCGAGTACCTCATCGCCCTGATCGGGCTCGGCGTCGCCATCGACTACACCTTGCTCGTGCTCACCCGCTGGCGCGAGGAGCGCGCGCGAGGTCGGGACCGGGAAGAGGCGGTCGTCGCCGCGATGGAGTCTGCGGGTCGTGCGGTGGTGTTCTCCGGATTCGTGGTCGCGATCGGCCTCCTCGCCATGGTCATCCTGCCCGTTCCGTTCCTCCGTTCGATCGGCTACGCAGGCATGCTGATCCCCCTCGTCTCGATGGCGGTCACCGTCACCTTCCTCCCGGTGCTGCTCGCCCGGGTCGGGCACCGGCTGGAGTGGCCGCACCGCCGCAGCGAGAAGGCGGCGGGTCGCTTGTGGATGCGCTGGGCCGCCTTCGTCCACCGTCGCCGGATCCCGGCTGCGATCGCCGGGTTGATCGTGCTGGGACTGCTTGCGGCACCGCTGTCATCCCTCAGGCTCGGCGAGCCCCTGACATCGACGCTCAGCAGCGACGGCCCAGCACGCGCGGCCCTGGATACGCTCACGACGGGAGGCGTACCTTCCGGGGCGCTGACCCCGATGGAGGTCGTCGTCCACGGCGACCCTGCAGCAGTCGCCGGCGACCTCGCGACGCTTCCGGGAGTCCGTACGGCGGTGGTGGCAGCGCCCGAGGACGCCAGCGGCACCGCGCTCGTCGACGTGCTGCCGACGGCCGAAGCGGGCCAGTCGTCGGGCAAGCAGACGGTGATACGGGTACGTGACTCAGTCGCCTCGGACCCCGCAGCGATCGGGGTGGCCGGGGCCGGTCCCTCCACCATCGACGCCGTGCATTCGATCTACGGGAACTTCCCGCTGATGCTGGGGCTCATCGCCCTGGTGACCTTCCTCGTGCTCGCGCGCGCCCTGCGGTCTGTCGCCCTGGCGTTCAAGGCGGTGCTGCTCAACGTGCTCTCCGTTGCGGCGGCCTACGGAGTGCTCGTGGCGGTCTGGCAGTGGGGCTGGGGGAGCCACGCTGTGTGGGGGGTCACTTCCACCGGCGCGATCACGTTCTGGGTGCCGCTCTTCGTGTTCGCCTTCCTCTTCGGCTTGTCGATGGACTACGAGGTGTTCATCCTGGCGCGCATCCGCGAGGGCTACGACCGGTCAGGGTCGACGGCTACGGCGACGGTGGAGGGCGTGGCGCGCACCGGGCGCCTGGTCACCAGCGCTGCCCTGATCCTGGCGTTCGCGTTCCTCGCGATGTCGACCGGACCGGCGACGGACATGAAGATCCTCGCGACCGGACTGGGTGCGGGGATTCTCGTGGACGCCTTCGTGGTCCGCACACTGCTGGTTCCCGCCCTGGTGGCACTGATCGGCCGATGGAACTGGTGGCTCCCGGTGCCCTTGCCCGCTTGCTGCGCGTGGCGCCGTCCGCGCCCACGCGGGAGCCGGTGGAGGGGTGATCGCAAGGCCGGACCGAGGAGCAAAGCACCGACGTGCCGTTCACAGGGACGGACGACCAACCGAAGAACGACAGGAAGAAGGAACGATGATGAACCGACCCCTGATCCGCGGGCTGGTCACCACTGCGGCAGCCGGCGTGATGCTGGTGGCAGGCAGCGCCGGTGCTTGGGCAGACGACTGCGCGAACGTGTCGCGAGCGGCACCGGAGTGCGGGATGACGTGCACCGCCGGCCCGATCGTGCAGGGACGCTGGGTGTGGCTGCCCTCGGTGGGAGTGCCGCTCGCGGCCTGGGGGTTCGAGACCCCCGACCACTTCACTGACGGGAAGGCCGATGCCCTGACCGCGCAGGGCGATGCCGCCTCGGGCGGGGCCGTCTGCGCGACCCCCAACCGCCAGCCCGACTGGACCTCGCCGGACCCGTTCAGCGCGAATGCAGGGCGTGCTGTCGAGCGACGCCTGCGGACTTCGCTGATCAGCCCAAGGGAGCGGTTCCCCCTCACCTCGGGTGAGGGGGAACCGCGACTCCATCCCGGGGCGAGGCTGTCAGCCCGCCCGGCGAACGCCCCGGATCGTGAGCCAGAGGGCGAGGCCGATCTCGCCGATCATCGCGGGGGTGAGCACGACCATCGCGAGGGCGCCGCCGTAGGAGTCCACGGTCAGCTTGGCGAGGCTGTCGATCACGTAGCCGGCTCCGGCGACCGCGACGAGGACGGAGAGGACCCGCGGCAGGTACGACGAGCGCCAGAAGAGCACGCCCGCCAGGACCAGGTGGATGCCCGAAGGGGACGAGGGCGACCAGGAACCCGGTGCCGAAGGTCTCGAGCGCGGACTGCGCGCGGTCCATGTCGGCCGCCGTGGGTGCTTCGCCGAGGAGCAGTCCGCCGGCCTCGAAGAGATTCAGCATGAGCGCGGCCATGACGACCGAGTACAGGATGCGGAATCCGGCCGACGCGAGCGCCAACCCGCGCCCGGCGTTCCGCAGCAGGCGGTAGAGACCCACCGAGATGACCACGTCGATGACCACGATGGCGACCCAGGCGGCCAGGGCGACCGTGAAGCGGCCGGAGGCGGCGGCCACGTTCGCTGCGGTGGCGCCGGAGTCGCCCTCGGCGAGCAGCGAGGTGATGGTCAGCGGGCCGACCGGGCCCAGGACGGCCAGGAGGAGGTAGAGGGCGCCGATGCCGCGGGCCAGACCTCGCGGCGCGGCGCTCGGGACGGTGGTCGGCGTGGGGCCGGTGACGGTGAGGGACATGAGGACTCCAGTGACTCGGTGACTTACGTTGTAAGGTAACCTTACGTCGTAAGATGAACGATGGCAACCCCAGGAGGACAGATGGCCCGCACCCGCAGAAGTGACCCGCTCAGCAGGGAGGCGATCCTGCGCGCCGGCGTGGAGCTCGCCGACGAGTCCGGCGTCGGCGGGCTGACCATGCGGCAGCTCGCCGAGCGGCTCGGTGTCGAGGCCATGTCGCTCTACCACCACGTGCGCAACAAGGACGCCCTGCTCGACGGGATGGTGGACCTCGTCTTCGCGGAGATCGAGCTCCCCGGCGCGACGTCGGACTGGCGCGCGGAGCTGCGCCGCCGCTCGGTCTCGATGCGCGAGGTGCTGTCACGCCACCCCTGGGCTACGGCCCTGCTCAACTCCCGGACCACGCCGGTGATGGGGTCGCTGCGGCACAACGACGCCGTGCTCGGGCTGCCTGCGCGCCGGCGGCTTCTCCGTCCCCGGAGCCGCGCACGCCATCTCGGTGCTGGACAGCTACCTCTACGGCTTCGTGCTCCAGGAGCTGACCTTGCCCTTCGACACCAGCGGGCAGTCCGCCGACGAGCTCGCCGCCGTCGCGGCCGGGGTCATGGAGCAGCTGGGCGGAGCCGGGCTCCCCCACCTCGCCGAGATGATCACCGAGCACGCGCTCCGGCCGGGGTACGCCTACGGGGAGGAGTTCGAGACCGGGCTGGACCTGGTGCTCGACGGTCTGGAGACCCGCCGTAGGGCGTGGTAGGCCCCGTCGCCCGGGGGCCTACTCCGTGACGCGCGGCTCGCGCGCGACCAGCGCGACCGAGTAGAGCGGCCTCCCCTGGGTCTCCACGTAGACCCGGCCCAGATAGCTGCCGAGCACGCCCAGCATGAGCAGCTGGACCCCGCCCAGCAGGAACATGCCGACGCCCAGGAAGGCCCAGCCCGGCACCGACTGGTCCGGCAGGAACAGCCGCACGTAGAGCACGTACAGCGTGAGCAGGATGCTGAACGCGGACACGACGAGCCCGACCCGGGAGATGAAGCTCAGCGGGGCTGTCGAGAAGCCGAGGATCCCGTCGGTGGCCAGCTTGATCATCTGCCGCCAGGAGTAGCCCGTGACGCCGGCGAAGCGCGGGTCTCGGTCGAAGAGCACCGCCTCCTGGCGGAAGCCGACGTGCACGACCAGGCCGCGCAGGTAGCGGGAGTGCTCGCGGTACCTGCTCAGCTCGACGAGGACCTTGCGGTCCATCAGCCGGAAGTCGCCCGAGTCGCGCGGCAGATCCAGGTCGGCGGCCTTGGCCAGGAACCAGTAGTAGGCGGGCGCGGTGAGCCTTTGAGGAGCGGGTCCTTGCGGCTGCGCCGCTGGGCGTAGACGACGTCCGCAGCCGCCTCCCAGCGCTCGATCATCTCCAGGCAGACGCGCGGCGGGTCCTGGAGATCGGCGTCCATGACGATCGCCGCGTCGCTGCCCACGGCCGCATCGAGGCCCGCGGTGATCGCGATCTGGTGACCGGAGTTGCGGGCCAGCTTGATCACCGCGACCCGGGGATCGCGTGTCGCGCGCCTCAAGGATGAGATCGAGAGACCCGTCGCGGCTCCCGTCGTCGACGAAGAGGAACTCGAAGTCGATGTCGGGGCGCTGAGCAGCCATTGCGTCCAGCTGGGTCAGCAGCTCGGGGAGGCACTCGCTCTCGTTGAACACCGGGAGCACGAGCGTGACGGTCTTCTGCATGGATCCGGCCATCCCCTGCTCTTCCGCTGCTCTCTCTCGCGGGCCTCCACGGCTCTCCGCCGCTCTTCAGGGCGCGACACGTGGGACAGAGAGTGCGCTTGCGGTGATCGGCCGTCAGTCTAGTGACCCATGAGCGAGATTTCCGGCGTGACGCTCGAAGCGTCGCCCCCAGCCCGGGCCGAGAGCCACGCTGCCCCGCCGCTGGTGGCTGATCCCGCTGGTCATCTACGCGATCTCCCGGGTCGTCGCCGCGCTCCTCATCGTCTATCTCTCCCCGCACCAGTACGGCTTCAGCCCGACGGGCGTCCACCTGGAGATCCCGATGCCCGGCGGGGCCGGGGTACCTGCGGACCCTGACCAACTGGGACGGCCAGTGGTACTACACGATCGCCGAGCACGGCTATCCGCTCGAGCTGCCCGGTACTCCGAGGGCCACGTCGTGCAGAACTCCTGGGCCTTCTACCCCGTCTACCCGTTCACGGTCCGCGCGGTGATGGAGGTGACCCGGTTCTCCTTCCCACTCGCCGCGACCATCGTCAGCATGACGCTGGGAGCGGGCGCTGATGCTGCTGCTCTATCGACTGCTGCGTCCGACGGCCGGGCAGCTCAACACCCTGCTCGCCGTCGCCGCGCTGTGCGCCTACCCGGCAGCGCCCCTGCTGCAGACCGCCTATACCGAGTCCACCGCCCTGTTCCTGCTGCTGCTGTCCCTGGTCCTGCTCCGATCCCGCCGGTACGGCTGGCTGCTGGTGGCGGTCCTGGTGCTCTCGCTGGCCCGGCCGATCGCGCTGCCGCTGACGCTGGTGATCGCCTGGCACTGGTCGACCCGGTGGCGACGTCGCGCCGAGGACCCGTTCGGGTCCGCGAGAGGTGGACGGTCGGCGGGCTGACCGTCGGCACGATGGCAAGCTTCGCGCTGTGGCCGGCCATCGCCGGCATCGTCACCGGGGTGCCGAACGCCTACCGACTGACCCAGGCGGACTGGGTGATCGGGCCGCGCGCGGGCGAGGTCCCCTGGCCGTCGTGGCTCTTCCTCGCGATCAAGCCCACCGACCTCACGCCGGTGGTGCTCGCCTTCTTCATCGCCCTCGCCGTGGTGATCCTCGACCCCGCATCCCGGGCCTGGGGCAACGAGATCCGGGCGTGGGGCCTCGCGTACGGCGCGTACGTCATCGCCGCGACCCAGGCGACGTCGAGCATCATCCGCTACGGGATGCTGCTGGTGATCTGGTGGCCCTTCGTGCTCAATCCGACGATGGACGCCACACCCGGCCGTACGCCGGGCGCTCATCTCGGGAGTGCTCGTCGCCGGGTTCATCACCCAGTACTTCTGGCTCGAGTGGTTCTACATCCCTCTCGGAGTGCACGTCCCCATGCCGATCAACATCAGCTGTTGCTACCCCTGATCGAGCGCGTCCGCCCGGTCAGAGCCCGAGGTCGCGGCCGATCAGCTCCTTCATGATCTCGTTGGAGCCGGCCCAGATGCGCGTGACGCGGGCGTCCCGCCAGGCACGGGTCACGCGGTACTCGTTCATGTAGCCGTAGCCGCCGTAGAGCTGGACGCAGTGATCGAGGACGTCGTTCTGCACCTCCGACGACCAGTACTTCGCCTTGGCCGCGTCGACGGAGGTGAGCTTGCCCTCGACGTGCTGCATGACGCAGTTGTCGACGAACGCCTGGGTCACCTCGACCTTGGTGACCAGCTCGGCCAGAAGGAACTTGTTGTACTGGAAGGAGCCGACCGCCTGGCCGAACGCCTTGCGCTCCTTCACGTACTCGATGGTCTCGTCGAGGATCTGCGCGGCGTGCGCGATGTTGCTGACCGCACCGCCGAGCCGCTCCTGAGCCAGGAAGGTCATCATGTGGATGAAGCCCTGGTCGAGCTCGCCGACGACATTGTCGTCGGGCACCCGCACGTCGGTGAAGAAGAGCTCGGCGGTGTCGGACTCCTGCTGGCCGGCCTTGTCGAGCTTGCGGCCGCGGGTGAAGCCGTCCATCCCCGTCTCGACGGCGAACAGGGTGATCCCCTTGGCCTTCTTCTCCGGGGTGGTGCTCGCAGCGACGAGCACCAGGTCGGCGGAGTAGCCGTTGGTGATGAAGGTCTTCGAGCCGTTGAGGATCCAGTCGTCGCCGTCGCGCACGGCGGTCGTCTTGAGCCCGGCGAGGTCGGAGCCACCGCCCGGCTCGGTCATCCCGATCGCGGTGGTCATCTCGCCGGTGCAGAACTGCGGGAGCCAGCGCTGGCGCTGCTCCTCGGTGGTCAGGTGAACGAGGTACGGAGCCACGATGTCGGAGTGGATGCCCAGGCAGGACGACAGCGCCATGTTGACCGCGGAGAACTCCTCGCCGATGACGGCGTTGAAGCGGTAGTCGCCGGCCTCCGCCCCGCCGTACTGCTCGGGGATCTCCAGGCCCAGCAGGCCCGCCTTGCCGGCCGCGAGCCAGAGCTCACGTGGCAGCGCGTGATCCTCGAGGTACTGGTCGACGTTCGGCCAGACCTCGCGGTCCAGGAACTCGCGCACCGACGCGCGGAACGCCTCGTGGTCCTCGTTGTAGATCGATCGCCTCATGCCTCCATCCTCGCACCGCGCTCCAGGGAGGACGAGGCCCCGGCCTCACCCCTGGTCGCGCCAGCGGCTCAGCTCGTCACGCCCCTGGATCAGGCCCTCCCTCGCAGGCGCCGAGTACTCGTACTGGGGGCTCCAGTGCAGAGCGTCGAACGGGCAGGTGTCGATGCAGATGCTGCAGTACATGCAGACCGCGTAGTCGATCTCGAACCGGTCCAGCACGTTGCGCTTGCGTGGGCGGGCCATCGGCCGGGCCGGGCAGCTCGGTCTCCTGGTGGGAGTCGATCTCGATGCACCAGACCGGGCACTCGCGGGCACAGACCATGCAGACCGTGCAGTTCTCCTCGATCAGTGCGATCACGCCACGGGAGCGCGGGGGGATCTCAGCCATGGGGGCCACCCTCCGGTACGCCGGGCGGGCGGAGCCGGCGGCGCGAGGGAGAGCCACCGGACTCGCCCGGCTCCTTGGCCCCCGGCCAAGGGCGTGCCCCACGTGCGGAGAGCAGCTGGCGCTTGCGCAGGGGGTGCTCCGGCATCTCCTCGCTGAGCAGCAACGGCCGGTCGTCACCGCCGGTGAACGTGACGCCGTACATCTCGTGCATCTCCCTCTCGTGCCAGGCCGCCCCGGCGAAGACCCCCGCCAGAGAGGCCACCCCGGCCTCGGCGCTCGCCAGCCGGCACCGCAGGAGAACGCCGCGGGCAGAGCCGGCCACGGTGTGCACCAGGTGGCACACGACGAGGAGGGAGCCGCCCGGCTCCTCGGCCACGGTCAGGAAGTCGAAGTAGTCGCAGCCGAGCCGGTCACGAGCGGCCTCCGCGGAGGCGACCCACGCCGAGGGTTCGACGTCCACCCGCGGCGACACGCCCTCGGTCACCACCGGGCCGAAGAGCCCGGCCACCGCGTCGGCCCAGCTCATGCCGCCCCCTCCCCGAGGAGGCGGTCGAGCTCCCGGAGTCCGTCGAGCACCGCCTCCGGCCGGGGCGGGCAGCCCGGCACGTACACGTCCACGGGGATCACGTCGGCAACACCCGGGACGACGGCGTAGGAGTCCCAGTAGGGACCTCCCGAGTTGGAGCACGAGCCGAAGGACATGACGCGGCGCGGCTCGGGAAGCTGCTCGTACGCCGCGCGGACGCGGGCGGCGTTCTTGGGCGTGACCGTGCCGGATACGACCAGCACGTGCACCTGCCCCGTCCCTCGCGCGTGCCCCGCGGCTCCAGCGACGGTGAAGACGTCGTCGTACAGCTGGGTGGCGGCGGCGAACTCGAGGGCGCAGCACGCCAGTCCCACGTCGACGACGCTGAGGGCGTAGCCCAGCCCGCGGCGCTCCGGGCTGCGCACGAGGAAGGTCTCGGACGAGGACATGGGAGGAGCCTAGGACGCGGTGGCGACGTGAGGTACGACACACCGATGGTGGTGATACGCCTGCAGTCACCGCACCGTGGCGGTGCGACGTAGCATGAGCGGTGGATGCGTCCGTGGGGCGCGACATTCCTTGCCGCGCCTGCTCGGCCATCCAGCCGAGTTGAGAGTAGGTGGCACCTTGACCAAAGAGGTCAAGCAGGTCGACCGCGTGATCATCCGTTTCGCCGGCGACTCCGGCGACGGCATGCAGCTGACTGGCGACCGGTTTACCCATGAGACGGCGAGCTTCGGCAACGACCTGTCGACCCTCCCCAACTTCCCCGCGGAGATCCGCGCACCAGCAGGGACGACGGCCGGTGTCTCGTCGTTCCAGGTGCACTTCGCCGACCACGACATCCTGACCCCGGGGGACACCCCGAACGTGCTGGTCGCGATGAACCCTGCCGCGCTCCGGGCGAACCTCCCCGACCTGCGACCGGGTGCCGTCATCATCGTGGACAACCACGACTTCACTGCGCGCAACCTGGGCAAGGCCGGCTACGACCACAACCCCCTGGACGACGACAACCTGCGCGAGTTCGACGTCCACTCCCTCGACCTGACCGACATGACCGTCGAGGCGGTCAAGGAGTTCGGGCTGACCCGCAAGGACGCCACCCGGGCCAAGAACATGTACGCCCTCGGGCTGGTGAGCTGGATGTACGGGCGCCCCCCGGAGTCGACGGTCGAGTTCCTCGACCGGCGCTTCGCACGGTTCCCCGAGATCCGCGACGCCAACATCGCGGCGTTCAAGGCGGGCTGGAACTTCGGGGAGACCACCGAGACCTTCGCCGTGCAGTACGAGGTCAAGCCCGCGCCGATGACCGCCGGCACCTACCGGAACATCACCGGCAACGTCGCCCTGTCCTACGGCCTGATCGCCGGCTCCGTGCGTTCCGGGCTTCCGCTGTTCCTCGGCTCCTACCCGATCACGCCGGCCTCGGACATCCTCCACGAGCTGAGCAAGCACAAGGAGTTCGGCGTCACCACCTTCCAGGCCGAGGACGAGATCGCCGGCATCGGGTCGGCGCTCGGAGCAAGCTTCGGTGGCGCCCTGGGCGTCACCACGACCTCCGGGCCCGGGCCTCGCCCTGAAGTCCGAGACCATCGGCCTGGCCACGATGATCGAGCTGCCGCTGGTCATCGTCGACGTCCAACGCGGCGGTCCCTCGACAGGGCTGCCCACCAAGACCGAGCAGGCGGACCTGATGCAGGCGATGTTCGGGCGCAACGGTGAGTCGCCCGTACCCGTCGTCGCGCCACAGTCTCCGGCCGACTGCTTCCATGCGGCGGTGGAGGCGACCCGGATCGCGGTCACCTACCGCACCCCGGTGATCCTGCTGTCGGACGGCTACCTCGCGAACGGCTCCGAGCCGTGGAACATCCCCGACGTCACCGGGCTGGCCACGATCGACCCGAACTTCGCCACCGAGCCGAACCACACCAACGAGGACGGCAGCACGGAGTTCTGGCCCTACGTCCGGGACCCGCAGACCCTGGCCCGTCCATGGGCGATTCCCGGCACCCCCGACCTGGAGCATCGAGTCGGCGGCCTCGAGAAGGTCGAACGAGGACGGCCACATCTCCTACGACCCCGCCAACCACGACCTGATGATCAGGACCCGGGCCGGCAAGGTCGAGGCGGTCGCGGACTCGCTGCCTCCGCTCGAGGTCGACGATCCATCCGGAGCGGCGCGCGTGCTGGTCGTCGGGTGGGGGTCGACGTACGGGCCGATCGGAGCGGCGTGCCGGCGGGTGCGCCGCGAGGGCAAGAACATCGCCCAGGTGCATCTGCGACACCTCAACCCGTTCCCCAAGGATCTCGGCGCGATCCTGCGCAGCCTACGACGCGGTCATCGTCCCCGAGATGAACCTCGGCCAGCTGTCCACCCTGCTCCGCGCCCGGTATCCTCGTGGACGCGATCAGCTACAACCAGGTGCGCGGCCTGCCGTTCCGCGCCCAGGAGCTCGCCGAGGTCGATCGGCGAGCTCGTTGACGACCACCGAGAAGGAGGCGACCCGATGAGCACCGCCCTGCCCTTCCCCGGCCTGCGCGACTTTCCGCTCGCCGACGAGCCACAGACCCGCAAGGACTACGTCTCGGACCAGGAGGTCCGCTGGTGCCCGGGGTGCGGTGACTACGCGATCCTCGCCGCGATGCAGGGGTTCCTGCCCGACATGGGGATCAAGCGGGAGAACATCGTCTTCATCTCCGGGATCGGCTGCTCGTCGCGTTTCCCGTACTACCTGGAGACCTACGGGATGCACTCGATCCACGGACGCGCCCCGGCCATCGCGACCGGGCTGGCGACCTCGCGGGGCGATCTGTCGGTCTGGGTCATCACCGGAGACGGTGATGCGCTCTCCATCGGCGGCAACCACATCATCCACGCGATGCGACGCAACGTGAACTTCAAGATCGTGCTGTTCAACAACCGCATCTACGGGCTCACCAAGGGCCAGTACTCGCCGACCTCCGAGACCGGCAAGGTCACCAAGTCGACCCCGATGGGCTCACTGGACACCCCCTTCAACCCGATCTCGCTCGCCCTCGGCGCCGAGGCGTCCTTCGTCGCCCGCAGCATCGACTCCGACCGTGGCCACCTCACCGAGGTGCTCAAGGCCGCGGCCTCGCACCGTGGCAGCGCGTTCGTGGAGATCTACCAGAACTGCCCGATCTTCAACGACGGTGCGTTCGACGCGGTCAAGAACGCCGACACCCGGTCCGAGGCGACCATCCCGCTCGTCCACGGAGAGCCGATCCGCTTCGGCGACAACGGCTCGCACGCCGTGTTCCGTGACCCGACGGGAGGCGTGCGCATCGACGACGTCACCCTCGAGAACGAGTCCGAGATCGTCGTCCACGACGCCTACGCCGACGACCCGACGATGGCCTTCGCGCTCTCCCGGCTCACGACCCCGGGCACCTGTCACGCGCGCCGATCGGCATCTTCCGCGACGTGCAGCGCCCGACGTACGACGACGGCGTGCGTGACCAGCTCACCACCGCCGGTGCCGGCACGCTCGACCAGATGGACGCTCTGGACGCGATGCTGCGTAGCGCCGACACCTGGGAAGTCGTCTAGCACCCCGTCCCCGGGAGGCGCGGTGTCACGACGGCCGTCGCCTCGACGGCCAGGGCGAGCTGTCGCCGCCGGTGGTTGCGCAGCGAGTCCGCGCTGAAGATCGCCAACGCGACCCACACCAGGATGAAGCCGATCCAGCGCACCGGGGTCATCGACTCCCCCACGACGAACAGCCCGATGAGCATCTGCAGGGTGGGAGCGAGGTACTGCTGCAGGCCGAGCGTGCTCATCGGGACCCGGGTGGCAGCGGCTCCGAAGAAGAGCAGCGGGATGGCGGTGACCACGCCGCTGAGCACCAGCAGGGTGTCGTGCGGCCAGCTCGCATGGAGGTAGGAGGCGTCGCCCTGCGCGCCGAGCCAGATCAGGAAGGCCAGCGCAATCGGCCCGAGGACGAGGGTCTCGATGCCCAGGCCCTCGATCGCCCCGACGTTCGCCTTCTTCTTCAGCAGGCCATAGGTGCCGAAGGAGAAGGCGAGGGTGAGCGAGATGTACGGCAGGTGTCCGTAGTCGACCGTCAGGATGATCACCGCGACCCCGGCGATGGCCATCGCCGCCCACTGGACCGGCCGCAGCCGCTCGGACAGGAAGACGACCCCCATCAGCAGAGTGACCAGCGGGTTGATGAAGTAGCCGAGAGACGTCTCGACCACGTGGCCGTTGTTGACGCCCCAGATGTAGGTGCCCCAGTTGACGGTGATGATCGCCGCCGCCAGCGCCGAGGATCCCCAGCTCCCGGCGGCTCGTCAGCACTCGGCGGAACCTGGCCACACGGCCGGTCGCCCAGATGAGCACGGCGACCACGGCGAGCGACCAGAAGATGCGGTGGGCCAGGATCTCCATCGCCCCGGCGGGCTCGAGGAGGGGCCAGTAGAGCGGGAACAACCCCCACATGGCGTAGGCCGCGATGCCCAGGAGGAAGCCCCTACGGGACTCGGCCACGAGCGGAGCCTACGCCCTGCTCCGGGCCGTCACGGAGGGTGGTTCCCCCGTGAGATCTCCCCCGTGATCGCCCCGGATCGGCAGGATGCGAGCGCCGGGTCGGCGCTAGGAGGTGCGCGAGGCGATGACGTCGGCGAAAGCCGTGAGAGCGTCGCGAACGTCGCCCTCGGGGACCGGCCCCAGCAGCGCGTGTGCCTCCCCGGCGAGCCCGCGGACGTACTCGCGCGCCTGGTCCATCGCCGGGTGCTTGCGCATCAGGTCCAGGGTCTCGGCGTGCAGGCCGTCGTCGCTCAGGTCGCTGACCAGAAGCTCCTTGAGCCGGGCGTCCGCGGGGTCGTCGGATGCCAGTGCCATCAGCACCGGAAGTGTCGGCACCCCCTCGCGAAGGTCGGTGCCGGGGGTCTTGCCGGACTCGTCGCTGTCGCTGGCGATGTCGAGGATGTCGTCGGCCAGCTGGAAGGCGATCCCGACCTTCTCGCCGTACGCCGTGAGAGCCTCGACCACCTCGGCGGGCGCTCCGGCGAACATCGAGCCGTAGCGCGCCGACGTCGCGATCAGGGAGCCGGTCTTGCCCTGGACCACCCGCAGGTAGTGGGCCAGCGGGTCGGCGTCGCCCGGGCCGAGCGTCTCCAGCATCTGTCCCTCGACCAGCCGGCTGAACGTCTCGGCCTGGATCCTGACCGCCTCGGGGCCCAGCCGGGAGGTGAGCTCCGACGACTTCGAGAACAGCCAGTCGCCCGCCAGGATCGCCACGAGGTTGTCCCAGCGGGCGTTGGCCGACGGGGTGCCGCGTCGCAGGACCGCCTCGTCCATCACGTCGTCGTGGTACAGCGATGCGAGATGGGTCAGCTCGACCACGCAAGCGGCGGTGAGCACGTCCTCGTTGTCCGACTTGTCGGCCACCTCGGCCGCGAGCAGCACCAGGAGCGGCCGGAAGCGCTTGCCCCCGGCCTTCAGCAGGTGGCGCGCCGCCTCGGTGACGAACGGCGCCTCGCTCTGGACCGCCTCCTCGAGGCGTGCCTCGACCTCGCCCATGCGGTCACGCAGCCGCGCCTCCAGACCCGGGTCGGTGACCGGGAGCGCGAGGGAAGTCGTCGTCACCGGATGAACTGTCCCACATTCCCGGCGAGTTCGAGAACCGGCGCGGGCCAGACCCCGAGGACCAGGGTCACGGCGACACCGATCGCGACCGTGATCGACGGTCAGCGGGCTGGGCAGCTCGATGGTCGGGCCGTCCTCCACGGGAGCAGAGAAGAACATCACCACGATGACCCGGACGTAGAAGAAGGCAGCCACGGCCGAGAGCAGCACCGCGACGATGACCAACGGCCACGCGCCACCCTGCGCCGCGGACGCGAAGACCGCCCACTTGCCCGTGAAGCCACTGGTCAGCGGGATGCCGGCCATGCCGAGGAGGAAGAAGGCGAAGGCGCCGGCCACCCAGGGCGACCGCTTCCCGAGTCCGGCCCATCGCGAGATCTGGTTCGCCTCGCCGCTGCTGTCACGCACCATGGTGATCACGCCGAAGGCGCCCACGGTCATGAAGCCGTAGGTCACCAGGTAGAACAGCACCGCCTGGACCGAGCTGAGCTGGTCCGGGTTGGTCGCCGAGGCGTAGAGCCCCACGAAGCCGACCAGCAGGAAGCCGGCGTGCGCGATCGACGAGTAGGCCAGCATCCGCTTGATGTCGCTCTGGGTCAGCGCGAGGACCGCACCCACCGCCATGGTCAGGATGGCCACGCCCCAGATGAGCGGGGTCCAGTCCCAGCGGGCCGCGCCGAAGCCGACGTAGAACAGCCGGGTGAGCGCTCCGAAGGCGGCCACCTTGGTGCAGGCCGCCATGAACGCGGTCACCGGGGTCGGCGCGCCCTGGTAGACGTCGGGGGTCCAGGAGTGGAACGGCGCGGCGCCGATCTTGAACAGCATCGCCACGGCCATCAGGCCGATCCCACCGAGCAGCAGGGCCTCGTCGCCGATCCGCATCGAGATCGCCTGCGAGATGTCGCTGAGGTGCAGCGAGGCCGCGTAGCCGTAGACGAGCGACATCCCGTAGACGAAGAAGCCGGAGCTGAACGCGCCCAGCAGGAAGTACTTCAGCGCCGCCTCCTGGCTGAGCAGCCGACGGCGACGGGCCAGGGCGGTCATCAGGTAGAGCGGCAGCGAGAGGATCTCCAGCCCCACGAACATCGTCAGCAGGTCGTTGGCCGCGGGAAACATCATCATGCCCGCAAGCGAGAACAGCATCAGCGGGTAGATCTCGGTCTGCTCCAGCGACTCTGTCTCCGCCTCGGCTGTCGAGCCGGGGATCGTCGCACCCTGGCCCACGAACGCGCTGACCCCGCCGCGCACCGCCCGCTCGGCGAAGAGCATCAGGCTGACGAAGCTGAGCAGCAGCAGTGTGCCCCAGATGAACAGCGTCGGACCGTCGATGGCGATGGCTCCCTCGGCCACCACCTGGCCGATCGCCGTCCCGCTCCTGGTCGCCGTCACGTCCGTGGAGACCCAGATGGTGGCAACGAAACCGGCACCGAGCGTCAGCACCGCGATGCAGCACCTGAACGACGTACCTGCGGGAACGAGGCACGAACGCCTCGACCAGGATGCCCAGCAGCGCCCCGCCGAAGACGATCAGCAACGGCGACAGCAGGGCGTACTCGATGTGCGGGGCGGCGAAGGCGCTCACTGGGTGTTCTCCTTACTGGTGCCCGCAGGGGCTGCAGCGACGGCCTGTGCCTGTGAGACATAGGAGTCGACGGCCGGGTTGAACGCGTCGAGAAGCGGCTTGGGGTAGAAGCCGAGCGCGACGATCAGCGCGATCACCGGCGCGATGGCGAGGATCTCGCGCGCGTTGAGGTCGGCGATCCCCGCTGTCTCGTGCCGAGGCGGCCCGGTCATCGTGCGTTGGTACATCAGCAGCACGTACAGCGCTGCCAGGACGATCCCGAGCACCGCGAACACGGCGTACCACCAGTTGTAGACGAACGCTCCGGTGATCACGAGGTACTCGGAGATGAACGGCGACAGCCCGGGGAGCGCCAGCGCCGACAGTCCGGCGACCAGGAACAGGCCGGCCAGCACCGGAGCGCCCTTCTCGACACCGCCGAAGTCGGGGATGTACTTCGAGCCCCGGCGCTTGATGAGGTACCCGCCGATCAGGAAGAGCGCCGCGGTGGAGAGGCCGTGGTTGAACATGTAGAAGACCGAGCCCACGCCGCCCTGGGAGTTCAGCACGAAGATCCCGAGGACGATGAACCCGAAGTGGGACACCGACGTGTACCCGATCAGGCGCGGGATGCTCTTCTGGCCGATCGCCAGCACCGCGCCGTACAGGATGCTGATCACGGCCAGCACCAGCACCACCGGCGTCGCCCAGCGCGAGGCCTCCGGGAAGAGGCCCAGCGCGTAGCGGATCATGCCGAAGGTGCCGATCTTGTCGAGGATGCTCACCAGCAGGACCGAGGTGCCCGCGGTTCCCTCGTCGACGGTGTCGGGAAGCCACGTGTGCACGGGGAACATCGGAGCCTTGATCGCGAAGGCGATGAAGAAGCCGAGGAAGAGCCAGCGGCCCGTGTCGGTGCCGAAGCTCATCTTCGCCAGGTCCGAGAGCAGGTAGGACGGCGTGCCCCCGGACCGGGTGCTGACGACATACAGGCCCACGACCGAGACCAGCATGACCAGACCGCCGAGCAGCGAGTACACCAGGAACTTCACCGCGGCGCGGGTCCGCTTCGGGCCGCCGTAGCCGCCCACAAGGAAGTAGATCGGGATCAGCGTCGCCTCGAACAGAACGTAGAAGAGCAGGACGTCGATGGCGGAGAAGACGCCGACCGCGAGCCCCTCGAGGGCCAGCATCCAGGCGAAGAAGGCGTTCGCCGACCAGCGGCCCTCGTCACCGTCGTGCCAGGAGGCGAGGATCACCACCGGGGTGAGGATCGCGGTGAGCAGCACCAGCGACCCGCCGATGGCGTCGACGCCCAGGGCGTAGTGCGCGCCGAAGGTCGGGATCCACTGGTGGATCTCGGTCAGCTGCATCCCGGAGTCCGAGGGGACGAACCGGGATGCCGCCACCAGGCTGATCACCAGCGTCGCCAGCGAGAACAGCAGCGCGACGTGCTTGGGCAGCTCGCGCCCGCGCGGCATCAACGCGACGACCACGGCGCCGACAAGCGGCAGCACCAGGGTCACGGTCAACCAAGGGAAGTTCATCGGGTCCCCTCAACATCGGTGTGCGTGGGCCCCAGGAGAGGGGACCGAAGCTGCCAGGCGGGTCATCCGAGCATCACCACCATCAGCGAGCCCAGGGCCAGGACCGCCCCGATCAGCACCGTGAGCGCATAGGTCCGGACGAAGCCGTTCTGGAGCCGGCCGACCCCGCCCGAGATCGTCATGGTGCCGGTCGCGACGCCCTCGACCACGCCGTCGACCACGCTGTTGTCGAAGACGTCCATCCCGGCGACGAGCTGCTGCCCGGGCCGCATGAACAGTCCCTCGTTGATGGCGTCGCCGTACAGGTCGGCACGAGCAGCCTTGGTGAAGACGGAGACATCGGCAGGCGCCTCCCGCGGGATCTGCTGGGTGCCCACGGTGAACCAGGCGATGGCGATGCCGGCGGCGACGGTGACCAGGATGATCGCCGAGAGCGCGAGCGCGGGTATCGGCAGGTTCTCCGATCCGGCGGTACCCACGACCGGGGAGAGCCAGTCGACGATCCAGTTCTTGTAGATCAGTGCCCCGCCGACGACCGAGAGCGCAGCGAGCACGATCAGCGGGATCGTCATCACGGCGGGCGACTCGTGCGGGTGCACCTTCTCCGCCCAGCGCTTCTGGGTGAAGAAGGTCATCAGCATCAGGCGGGACATGTAGAAGGCGGTGATGCCCGCTCCCACGACCGCGGCGATGCCGGCCCAGATGTTCACCCCGAAGGCCGCCTCGATGATCTTGTCCTTGGAGAAGAAGCCGGAGAAGCCGGGGAATCCGATGATGGCCAGGAAGCCCATCGCGAAGGTCCCGAAGGTCACCGGCATGGCTCGGGCCAGCGCGCCGTAGTGGCGCATGTCGACGTCGTCGTCCATGGAGTGCATGACGGACCCGGCGCCGAGGAACATGTTGGCCTTGAAGGCGCCGTGCATGAGCAGGTGGAAGATCGCGAAGGCGTAGCCCACCACTCCGAGACCGGCGCCGAGCATCATGTAGCCGATCTGGCTCATCGTGGAGCCGGCGAGGACCTTCTTGATGTCGTCCTTCGACGTACCGATCAGAGCACCCCAGATCAGCGTCACCGATCCGACGATGATCACCGCCGTGCGAGCCACGTTGGACTGCTCGTAGATGAAGTTCGACCTGGTGACCAGGTAGACGCCCGCGGTCACCATGGTCGCGGCATGGATGAGCGCCGACACCGGGGTCGGGCCCTCCATCGCGTCCAGGAGCCAGGACTGGAGCGGGACCTGGGCCGACTTGCCGCAGGCCGCCAGCAGGAACAGCAGCCCGAGGACGTTCAAGGTGGTCTGCGACGCGGTGCCGGCCTGCTCGGAGACCCCGACGAACGCGGTGGTGCCGAACGTCGCGAACAGGAGCATCGTGCCCAGGGCCATGCCGATGTCGCCGACGCGGTTCACCACGAAGGCCTTCTTGGCGGCGACCGCGGCGGAGTTCTTGTGCTGCCAGAACCCGATGAGCAGGTAGGACGCGAGGCCCACCCCCTCCCAGCCGAGGAAGACGCCGAGGTAGTTGTCGGCCATGACCAGGATGAGCATCGCCGCGATGAAGAGGTTCAAGAAGGCGAAGAACCGCGGCCGCCGCTCGTCGTGGGCCATGTAGCCGATCGAGTAGATGTGGATCAGGCCGCCCACACCGGTGATCAGCAGCAGGAAGACCGCCGAGAGCGGGTCGAGCAGGATCCCGAAGTCGACGGTGAAGCTCCCGGCGGTGAACCAGGTCCACAGGTGCTCGCCGACGCTGCGGTTGTCGGCCGCCCGCCCCCACAGGGCGATGAACGCCGCCACGCTCAGGCCGAACGACGCGAGCACCGTCGCGACGCCCAGGTAGTGGGCGAACGCCTTGGTGTTCTTGTTCCCCAGGAGCAGGATCACGGCCGCGCCCGCAGCGGGCAGGGCAATGATCAGCCAGAGCATGGACAGGATCCCGCTACCGGTGGACGGCGCGATCACCGGCACGGTCTCGGCCATGAATGCGGATGCAGTGCTGAACACGGTCACCTCAGTACTTCAGCAGGCTGGCATCGTCGACCGAGGCGGACCGACGAGTTCGGAAGATGGTCATGATGATCGCGAGGCCGACGACGACCTCGGCAGCGGCGACGACCATCACGAAGAAGGCAGCGACCGTCCCGTCCAGGGTGCCGGTCGCCCGCGAGAACGTCACGAACGACAGGTTCGCCGCGTTCAGCATGAGCTCAACGGACATGAACATGACGATCGCGTTGCGCCGGACGAGAACGCCGACCGTGCCGATCGTGAACAGGATGGCGCTGAGCATGAGGAATGGGGTGGCGCTCACTGGTCGTCCTTCCCTTCATCGGAGGGTGACAGCAGCTCCTGCTCGATCTCCTCCACGTCGTCCGGTGCGGTCCGGATCGAACCCCGTGCGGCGAGCACCCGCGAGACCGATGCCGGTGCAGGCGAGCCGTCCGGCAACAGGGCCGGGGTGTCGACGGCGTTGTGCCGGGCATAGACGCCGGGGGCGGCAAGCGGCCCGGGGTGCTTCCCCGTCTCGGCGTAGTCCTTCATCCGCTGCAGCATCAGGGTGCGCTGGCCGGGCTTGGGGGTAAGCCGCTCCCGGTGAGCCAGGACCATGGCTCCGACGGCGGCCGTGATGAGCAGGGCGCTGGTGGCCTCGAAGGCGAACACGTACGGCGAGAACATCATCTGCGCCAGGCCGGCCATCCCGCCGCCGCTGTCGTACTGCTGCAGCCCGACCACGGAGATGCTGATCTGGCTGTTGAGGACAAGCAGCAGCACGACCAGGGCGATGCCGGTGAGGAAGGCGAGCAGGCGCTGACCCTTGATCGTCTCCACGATCGAGTCCGATGCGTCGACGCCGACGAGCATCATCACGAAGAGGAAGAGCATCAAGATGGCGCCGGTGTAGACGATGATCTGCACGGCGAACAGGAAGGGCGAGTCCTGAAGTGCGTACATGAACGCAAGGCCGACCATGACGACGGCCAGCAGCAGAGCCGCGTGAACGGCCTTGCGCACGACGAGGATGCCCAGAGCCGCGAGCACCATGATCGGGGCGAGGATCCAGAAGAGGGTCACGAGTGCACCTCGTTCTCACCGGCCGGGGACTGTGACGTGAACTCCCCGCGGTAGTACTGCTCGGCGTCGGCGCCCAGCCGCATCGCGTGCGGCGGCTGCTCCATGCCGGCCAGGAGCGGAGCGATCAGGTCGGCCTTCTCGTAGATCAGGCTCTCCCTGCTGTCGTCGGCGAGCTCGTACTCATTGGTCATCGTGAGTGCCCTGGTGGGGCAGGCCTCGATGCACAGGCCGCAGAGGATGCAGCGCAGGTAGTTGATCTGGTAGACGCGGCCGTAGCGCTCCCCGGGCGAGAAGCGAGCCTCCTCGGTGTTGGGCGCGCCCTCGACGTAGATCGCGTCAGCCGGGCAAGCCCACGCACACAGCTCGCAGCCGATGCACTTCTCCAGGCCGTCCGGCCAGCGGTTCAGCTGGTGGCGACCGTGGAACCGCGGGGCGGTGGGGACCTTCTCGAAGGGGTACTGCTCGGTGACGACCTTCTTGAACATGGTCCGGAAGGTGACGCCGAACCCCGCGATGGGATCCCAGAACTGTTCCTTCAAGGTGGGCATCAGCTGTTGGCTCCGTTCTCCGAGAGCTCACTGAGGTCAGAGTCTCCGGCGACGATGTCGGGCACGGACACGACGGGCTGGTCGGGCATCGGCGGCACCGGGAAGCCTCCGGCGAAGGCGTCGAAGGGCTCCGGCTCGGCTTCCGGCTCCTCTGCCGGCTTCTCCGTGCCGCCGAACATCGCGACGGCGAGGAGCAGCACCGCGATGACTCCGAAGGAGATCAGCAGGTGGGTGCGGCTGGCCCATCCGGTCAGGATGATCACCTTGAGCGTGGCGACGCCGATGATCCACACCAGCGACACGGGGATGAGCCGCTTCCAGCCGAACGCCATGAACTGGTCGTACCGCAGTCGCGGAAGCGTGCCCCGCAGCCAGATGAACAGGAACAGGAACAGCATCAGCTTGGCCAGGAACCAGATGATCGGCCAGTAGCCGGTGTTGAACATCCCGTCGTTGATCGCCGACAGCGGCCACGGCGCCCGCCAGCCGCCCAGGAACAAGCGTGGTCGCGACCGCCGAGACCGTCATCATGTTGATGTACTCGGCGAGGAAGAACAGTGCGAACTTCATCGAGGAGTACTCGGTGTGGAAGCCACCGACCAGTTCGCCCTCGGCCTCGGGGAGGTCGAACGGCGTGCGGTTGGTCTCGCCGACCATCGAGATGACGTAGATCACGAACGACGGGGCAAGGATCACCGCGTACCACATGCTGTCTTGCGCCGACACGATGCCCGACGTGGACATGGTGCCCGAGTAGAGGATGACCGCCACGAAGCGCCAGCCCCATCGCGACCTCGTAGGAGATCATCTGGGCGGAGCTGCGAAGCCCGCCGAGCAGGGAGTAGGTCGAGCCGGACGACCAGCCTCCGAGCACGATCCCGTAGATGCCGATCGACGAGACCGCCAGGACGAAGAGCACGGCGACCGGAAGGTCGGTCAGCTGCAGCGGCGTCTGGATGCTTGTCCACGGGATCCGGACGACGGGGCCCAGGGGGATCACCGCGAACGCGATGAACGCCGTGGCGCCCGAGATCACCGGGGCGAGGAGGAAGACGAGCTTGTCCGCGTTGATCGGTGTGAGGTCCTCCTTGAGCATCAGCTTCATGCCGTCGGCCAGGCTCTGCAGCAGCCCGAAGGGACCGTGCACGTTGGGCCCGACCCGGTGCTGCATCCGGGCGACCACGCGACGCTCTGCCCAGATGCTGAAGAGGGTGAGCAGAACCAGCAGGATGAAGACCGCCAGCGCCTTGATCGCGATGACCCACCACGGGTCGCTCCCGAACGCGCTGAGGTCGGTGCTCAGGCGCGGCATAACGAACTCGGCAGCCATCACTTCTCCCCTTCGAGCGTCACGGCACTTCCTGCCCCGACCGCCAGGTCACGTCGTAGGTTGACCCCGGCGGAGTTCGTGGGAGTCCAGACCACCCCGTCCACGACGTCGCCCACCGCTACGGGGAGCGTGACCGCTCCCGTGGCCGTGGTCAGCCGAGCGGTCTGTCCCTCGGTGAGGCCGAGCGAGCTCGAGGGTCGCAGCCGAGACCAGGCCAGCCGACGCCGGGCAGTGGCGCGGTAGTTGGCGTCCCCGTCCTGCATCGATACCGTCGTCGATGAGCTGCTTCCAGGTGGCGAGCGCGAGCGAGCCCGCGGGCACGTGCCGGGAACCGAGGCGCTTGCCGGTGTCGGGGACCCGCGACCCGGGTGCCGTCCCATGCGCCGACCTCGTCCAGCTCGCGCCGGGCGCCCTCGGGGGTGGAGAAGCCGAGCGGGCGGCCCATCTCCTGGGCGATCCCGGCCAGCACGCGGAGGTCGGGCAGGGTCGGGCGGTCGTCGAAGACGCGGCCGAACTCGCGCAGCCGCCCCTCCCAGTTCACGAAGGTCCCGCTGCGGTCGGTGACCGGAGCCACGGGGAACACGACGTCGGCCCGGCGGGTGACCTCGGTGTGGCGCTGCTCCAGGCTCACCACGAAGGTGGCCTCGTCGACCGCGGCGAGCGCCCCGGCCGGATCCTCGAAGTCCTCGAGGCCGACGCCTGCGATGACCAGGGCGTCGAGCCCGCTGCCGGCCGTCAGGATCCCCTGGGCGTCGCGGCCCGGGGTCTCCGGCAGCGAGTCGCTCCCCCACGCCGCAGCCATGTCGACCCGCGCCGCGGCGTCGGCGACCGGCCGGCCGCCGGGCAGCAGGCTCGGCAGGCAGCCCATGTCGAGCGCACCGCGGTCGCCGGCACGCCGGGGAACCCATGCCAGCCGTGGCCCCGGTCGATTGCGGCGAGCTCGGCCGCCGCTGTGAGTGCGCCGGGCGTCTCGGCCGCACGCTCGCCGACCAGGATCACCGACGACGGACCGAGTCCGGCCGTCTCGCCGGCCGTGACCAGCGCGGTGCGCCTCCTCTCCGGGGGCGCACGCGGATCGAGGGTGCCGTTCATCTTGGCCAGCCCACGGCTGGTGAACGGGGCGACGGAGTAGACCTTCGTGCCGTGCAGCGACGCCTTGCGCAGCCGCAGGAAGACCGTCCCGGCCTCGTCCTCCGGCTCGAGGGCGACCAGCAGGACCGAGTCCGCGGCTTCCAGGCTGCGGTAGGTCACGCCGAGACCGGCGCCCGCGACGTGGGCCCCGAGGAATGCCTCCTCCTCCGCCGAGTGCGGACGGGAGCGGAAGTCGATGTCGTTCGTGCGGAGCACCGACGCGGCGAACTTGCTGTAGGCGTAGGCGTCCTCGAGGGTCAGCCGACCGCCGGTGAGCACGCCCACCGACGCCGGATGCGGCAAGCCCGCGCGCCGCTACGACGAACGCCTCGGGCCAGGAGGCGGTCCGCAGCTCGCCGGTCGAGTCGTCGCGCACGAGCGGATGCGTGATCCGGTCCTCGGCAGTGGCGTAGCCGAATGCGAAGCGGTCCTTGTCGGTGATCCACTCCTCGTTGACCTCGGGGTCGTTGCCGGCGAGTCGGCGCAGCACAGTGCCGCGACGCCGGTCGACGCGGATCGCCGCGCCGCACGCGTCGTGCTCGGCGATGGAGGGCGTGGAGACCAGGTCGAACGGCCGGGCCCGGAACCGGTACGTCGCCGACGTCAGCGCCCCTACCGGGCAGATCTGGATCGTGTTGCCCGAGAAGTAGGACTCGAACGGCTCGCTCTCGTAGATGCCGACCTGCTGCAGGGCTCCACGCTCGAGCAGCTCGATGAACGGGTCGCCCGCGATCTGGGCGGAGAAGCGGGTACAGCGGGCACACAGGACGCAGCGCTCGCGGTCGAGCAGCACCTGGGCGGAGATGTTGATCGGCTTGGGGTAGGTGCGCTTCTCGAACTCGTAGCGGGTCTCGCCGTATCCGTGCGTCATCGACTGGTTCTGGAGTGGGCACTCGCCGCCCTTGTCGCAGATCGGGCAGTCCAGCGGGTGGTTGACCAGCAGGAACTCCATGATCCCGTGCTGCGCCTTGTCGGCGACCTCGGAGGTGACCTGGGTGCGGACCACCATCCCGTCGGCGACCTCCAGCGTGCAGGACGCCTGCGGCTTCGGGATCGGGCGGCCGTTGCCGGCGTCGGCGACCTCCACCAGGCACTGCCGGCAGGCGCCGGCCGGCGCCAGCAGCGGGTGGTCGCAGAACCGGGGGATCTCCACGCCGATGCGTTCCGCGGCCCGGATCACCAGGCTCCCCTTGGGAACGCTCACCTCGACGTCGTCGATGGTGAGCGTCACCAGGTCCTCGGCCGGCACGGCCTCCACCTCGGCGCCCGGCTTGTTGGTCTCGACGGTCATGCGTGGGCTCCCTCAGGTGCGAAGAGCGTTGCTGCTGCGGGGTCGAACGGGCATCCGCCGTGTTCGAGGTGGGCGAGGTACTCGTCCCGGAAGTACTGGATCGACGACGTGATGGGGCTGGTCGCTCCGTCGCCCAGCGCGCAGAAGGCCCGGCCGAGGATGTTGTCGCACTGGTCGAGCAGCAGGTCCAGGTCGGCCTCGGTGCCCTGCCCCTTCTCCAGCGCCTCCAGCGCCTGCACCAGCCACCAGGTGCCCTCGCGGCACGGGGTGCACTTGCCGCAGGACTCGTGCTTGTAGAACTCGGTCCAGCGCAGCACGGCGCGGACCACGCACGTGGTCTCGTCGAAGATCTGCAGTGCCTTCGTTCCGAGCATGGAACCGGCGGCGCCCACCCCCTCGTAGTCCAGCGGGACGTCGAGGTGCTCGGCGGTCAGCAGCGGCGTCGACGAGCCGCCCGGGGTCCAGAACTTCAGCTCGTGGCCCTCGCGCACCCCGCCGGCCAGCTCCAGCAGGCTGCGCAGCGTGGTGCCGAGCGGCGCCTCGTACTGGCCGGGGTTCCTCACGTGGCCGGACAGCGAGTAGAGGGTGTACCCCTTGCTCTTCTCGGTGCCCATCGACGAGAACCAGTCCACACCGTGGTTGATGATGCTCGGCACCGACGAGATCGACTCGACGTTGTTGATCACGGTCGGGGCGGAGTACAGGCCCGCCACCGCCGGGAACGGCGGGCGGAGCCGGGGCTGGCCCCGACGTCCCTCCAGGGAGTCGAGCAGCGCGGTCTCCTCGCCGCAGATGTAGGCGCCCGCGCCGGCGTGGACGACCACGTCGAGGTCGAAGCCGGACCCGTGGATGTCCTTGCCCAGGTGTCCCGCCTCGTAGGCCTCCGCCACCGCAGCCTGGAGTCGCCGGATGACGTGCAGCACCTCGCCACGCACGTAGATGAAGGCATGACTCGCGCGGATGGCGTAGGACGTGACCACGATGCCCTCGATCAGGGTGTGCGGCGTCGCCATCAGCAGCGGGATGTCCTTGCAGGTGCCCGGCTCGGACTCATCGGCGTTGACGACGAGGTAATGCGGCTTGATGGTGCCGTCCGGCCCCGCGCCCTGCGGGATGAAGCTCCACTTCATGCCGGTGGGGAAGCCCGCACCGCCACGGCCTCGCAGCCCGCTGTCCTTGACCGCGGCGATGACGTCGTCGGGTGCCATGGCGAACGCCTTGTCGAGGGCGGAGTACCCGCCACGCGACGTGTAGGAGCTGAGCTTCCAGGGTTGCTCGGTGTCCCAGTCGTCCGACAGGACGGGGGTGAGCAAGTCGACCATCAGGCGCCCTCTCCGGTCGTGGGTGCGGTCCAGCCCTTGTCACGCGCCAGCCGGAGTCCGGCCAGCGTCGGGTCCCCGGCCGCCGGGCCCTCGTCGGCCCGCCCGTCGTAGAAGCCGGCGAGCACTCGCTCGGCCTCCTGCCAGGTGACGATCTCGGCACCGCGGGTGGAGCTGACCGTGGTTCCGTCGCGCAGCTTGTCGACCAGCTCCACGGCGGACTCCGGGGTCATGTTGTCCATGAACTCCCAGTTGACCATCATCACCGGCGCGTAGTCGCAGGCGGCGTTGCACTCGACGTGCTCGAGGGTGATCTTGCCGTCCTCGCGTCGTCTCGTCGTTGCCGACGCCGAGGTGCTCCTTGAGCCGCCCGAAGATCGCGTCGCCTCCCATGACCGCGCACAGCGTGTTGGTGCACACTCCGACGTGGTAGTCACCGACCGGACGACGCTTGTACATCGTGTAGAAGGTGGCGACCCCCGAGACCTCCGCGGCGCTGATCCCCAGGATCTCGGCACAGGTCTCGATCCCCTCGGGAGTGATGTGCCCGGAGACGCTCTGCACCAGGTGCAGCATCGGCAGCAGTCCCGAGCGGGGCTGCGGGTACCGCGCGGCGATCTCCCTCAGCTCGGAGATGGTCTTCTCGTCCAGCGCTCGCTCCTTCATCGGTCGACTCCCCCCATCACCGGGTCGATCGAGGCGATGGCCACGATGACGTCGGCGACCTGTCCGCCCTCGCTCATGACCGAGGTTCCTTGCAGGTTGGTGAACGACGGGTCGCGGAAGTGCACGCGGTACGGACGGGTTCCTCCGTCGGAGACCACGTGGGCGCCCAGCTCACCGCGCGGCGACTCGATCGGCACGTATGCCTGGCCGGGCGGAACCCGGAAGCCCTCGGTCACCAGCTTGAAGTGGTGGATCAGGGCCTCCATGGACTCACCCATGATGTGCTTGATGTGCTCGAGGCTGTTGCCCTGCCCGTCGGCACCGACCGAGAGCTGGCTCGGCCAGCCGATCTTCTTGTCGGCCACCATGACCGGCTCACCCTCCATGCCGGCCAGCCGCTCCATCGCCTGCTCGACGATCCGCAGTGACTCCCACATCTCAGCCAGCCGGATGCGGAAGCGGCCGTAGGAGTCCGAGCTGTCCCAGGTGATGACGTCGAAGTCGTAGGTCTCGTATCCGCAGTAGGGCTCGCTCTTCCGGATGTCGAACGGGTAGCCGGTCGAGCGCAGCACCGGGCCGGTGATCCCCAGCGCGAGGCAGCCGGCCAGGTCGAGGTACCCGACGCCGACGGTGCGGCCCCGGAAGACCGGGTTCGCGTTGCAGAAGTCGGCGTACTCGGGGAGGCGCTTCTTCATCAGCGCCACGAACTCCCGCAGGTCCTCGAGGGTGCCGGGAGGCATGTCCTGGGCGACGCCACCGGGACGGATGAACGCGTGGTTCATCCGCAGGCCGGTGATCTTCTCGAAGAGGGTGAGCACCAGCTCGCGCTCACGGAAGCCGATCGTCATGACGGTCAGGGCGCCGATCTCCATGCCTCCGGTGGCGATCGCCACCAGGTGCGACGAGATCCGGTTGAGCTCCATGAGCAGGACCCGCATGACCTGGGCCTTCTCCGGGATCTGGTCCTCGATGCCGAGGAGCCGCTCGACGCTCAGACAGTAGGCAACTTCGTTGAAGAACGGCGAGAGGTAGTCCATCCGCGTGCAGAAGGTCACACCTTGGGTCCAGGTGCGGAACTCCATGTTCTTCTCGATGCCGGTGTGCAGGTAGCCGATGCCACAGCGTGCCTCGGTGACGACCTCGCCCTCGAGCTCGAGGATCAGTCGGAGGACGCCGTGCGTGGAGGGGTGCTGGGGCCCCATGTTGACGACGACGCGCTCCTCGCTGTGAGCACCCTCGAGTCCGGCGGCGATCGAGTCCCAGTCACCGCCGGTGACGTTGAAGACCTTGCCTTCGTCAGTGGCCTGGCGCCACCCGCGCTCTGCTCGTCGCGGGGTGCGTACGGATCGGTGGTGGTCATCAGTTGTAGGACCTCCGGTTGTCCGGCGAGGGGATGGTGGCGCCCTTGTACTCGACCGGGATGCCTCCGAGCGGGTAGTCCTTGCGCTGCGGATGCCCGGGCCAGTCGTCGGGCATCTCGATCCGGGTCAACGACGGGTGACCGTCGAAGATGATCCCGAAGAAGTCGTAGGTCTCCCGCTCGTGCCAGTCCGCCGTCGGGTACGTCGCGACGACCGACGGGATGTGCGGGTCGTCGTCGGGGCAGGTGACCTCGAGCCTGATCCGCCGGTTGTGGGTCAGCGAGAGCAGGTGGTAGACGGCATGCAGCTCGCGCCCGGTCTCCTCCGGGTAGTGCACGCCGCTCACGCCCGAGCAGAGCTCGAACCGCAGGGAGGCGTCGTCGCGCAGCATCTTGGCCGTCTCCGCCAGGTGCTCACGCCTGATGAAGAAGGTGATCTCCCCGGCATGGACGACGATCTTCTCGATCGCCCCGATCACCCCGTTGCCCTCGAGCCCGGTGGCCAGCTCGGTGGCGACGTCGTCGAACCACCCGCCGTAGGGCGGCTCGCTGCCGCCCGGCATCGAGACGATCCGGCGCAGGCCTCCGTAGCCGGAGGTGTCGCCGCTCCCCCGGACGCCGAACATGCCCTCGCGGTGCTCGATCGGCTCCGGCTGGGTCGCGTCGGCTCCCAGCGGGAGGTTGGTCTCGTCGCTCACCGCAGCAGCCCCTTCATCTCCGAGGTGGGCAGGGCGTTGAGCGCGGCAGTCTCCAGCTCCACGATCTCGTTCTCGCGGTTCACGCCGAGCTTGGAGTGCTGAATCTTGTCGTGCAGCTTGAGGATCGCGTCGATCAGCATCTCCGGCCGCGGCGGGCAGCCCGGGAGGTACATGTCCACCGGCACCACGTGGTCGACGCCCTGGACGATCGCGTAGTTGTTGAACATGCCGCCCGAGCTGGCGCAGACGCCCATCGAGATGACCCACTTGGGATGGGGCATCTGGTCGTAGATCTGCCGCAGGACCGGTGCCATCTTCTGGCTGACCCGGCCGGCGACGATCATCAGGTCGGCCTGCCGGGGGGAGGCACGGAACACCTCCATGCCGAATCGGGACAAGTCGAAGCGCGGCCCGCCGCTGGTCATCATCTCGATGGCACAGCAGGCCAGGCCGAAGGTCGCCGGCCACAGCGACGCCTTGCGCAGGTAGCCCGCCACGCCCTCGACGGTCGTCAGCAGGACGCCGCTGGGAAGCTTCTCTTCCAGACCCATGTGTCTCTTCTGCCTCTTCTCAGTCCCAGTCCAGCCCGCCGCGCCGCCAGACGTACGCGTAGGCCACGAACACGGTCGCGATGAACAGCACCATCTCGACCAGACCGAACACCCTCATCACGTTGAAGTTCACTGCCCACGGGTAGAGGAAGACGATCTCGATGTCAAAGACGATGAAGAGCATTGCGGTGATGTAGTAGCGGATCGGGATCCGTCCACCCTCCACGGCCTGGGGCGTGGGCTCGATCCCGCACTCGTAGGAGTCGTGCTTGGCGCGGTTGTACCGGCGAGGTCCGACCACCGCGTTCGTCACGACCGTGAGAAGCGCGAACCCCAGGCCGATCGCCGCCATCACCACGACGGGGATGTACAGATTCACAGCGCTCCCTCCTTCTCTCTACCTGTGTGCGTCAGTCTGTCGTATGCAGGTCTATCAGGCCGTGGGGGCCAGGCGACTCAGAGCATTGATGATCCGGTCCGAGGCGTCGCCGTCCCTCGGGTCGGTGAGGTTCGCCATCAGCTTGAGCATGAACCGCATCAGCGCGTGACGCGGGAGCCCGTACTTGGTGGCCTGCTTCATCACCGTGGGATTGCCGATCGCCTTCGCGAACCACCTGCCCAAGAGTGAAGTAGCCCCCGTAGGCACCCTCCAAAGCCGCAGCGTATCCCTCCAGCGCGCGCTCGCGAGCCGGGCCCTCCGGACGGGAGAGCGCCTGCACGATCACGTCCGCCGCAAGGTGCCCGGACTCGAGGGCGTAGTCGATGCCCTCGCCGTTGAAGGGATTCACCATCCCGCCGGAGTCACCCACCAGCAGCAGGCCGCGCGCATAGTGCGGCTTGCGGTTGAAGCCCATCGGCAGGGCGGCCGAGCCGATCCGGCCGACGAGGTTCTCGTCGCGGAAGCCCCACTCCTCGGGGGTGTTGGCCAGCCAGGCGCGCAGGGTCTCCCGGTAGTCGACGTTCTGGAAGGCGCGCGAGCTGTTCAGGATCCCCATGCCGACGTTCGCCGTGCCGTCGCCCAGCGCGAAGATCCAGCCGTAGCCGGGCAGCAGGTTGCTCTGACCGGGGCGTGCCGTCCCACAGCTCCAGCCAGGACTCCATCCACTCGTCGGCGTGACGCGGGGTCTCGTAGTACGCCCGGACCGCGACGGCCATGGGCCTGTTCTCGCGTCGCTCGTAGCCCAGCGCGGTGGCGAGCCGGGAGGAGACCCCGTCGGACGCCACGACGACCGGGGCGGAGTAGGTCACGTCGTCTCCGGCCCGCCGGCCGTTGTCGTCGAGCGGGCGTGCGGTCACGCCCACGACGCTGCCGGTGCCGCTCGTCCAGCACGGGCCCGGTGACGGCGGTGCGCTCGGTCAGGCGGGCACCGGCCTTCTCGGCGTGACGGGCCAGGACCTCGTCGAGCTGCATCCGGCTGCGCACCATGCCGTACGACGGGAACGAGGCCAGCTCGGGCCACTCCAGCTCGAGCCGGTGCCCGGCCCCGACGATGCGCAGGCCCTTGTTTCGGATCCACCCGGGGGAGTCGAGGTCGACGCCCATCGAGATCAGCTGCTTGACCGCCCGCGGGGTGAGCCCGTCGCCGCACACCTTGTCGCGGGGGAACGACGACTTCTCCAGCAGCACCACGTCGAGCCCGGCGGTGGCGAGATGGAAGGCGGTGGACGATCCGCCCGGGCCGGCCCCGACGACGATGACGTCGGCCGTCCGCTGGTCAGCGGTACTCCGGCTCATCTGGGGGTCCTCGTCGGCTCGGGGATCGTCCGCGTGCGCTTGTGAGAGTTTTCACGACGCACCAGTCGACAGTCTAGGGGCGGTTTCGACCACTCGATACCCAGGTGGGTACCGCCTTCCCCGGACGCGCGGACCGGGGCCTCAGGCGAGGGCGTGGTGGATCGTCACGATCCCTCCCGAGAGGTTGCGCCAGCGCACCGAGCGCCAGCCCGCGTCGAGAATCCGGTGGGCCAGCCCGGCCTGGTCCGGCCACGCCCGGATCGACTCCGCGAGGTAGACGTAGGCGTCGGGGCTGGAGGAGACGACCTTGGCCAGGCCCGGGAGCGCGCGCATGAGGTACTCGACGTAGACGGTGCGGAAGGGCGCGAAGGTCGGGGTGGCTGAACTCGCACACCACGAGCCGGCCGCCCGGCTTGGTGACCCGCAGCATCTCGTGCAGGCCCCGGTCGGGATCGACGACGTTGCGCAGGCCGAACGAGATCGTGACGGCATCGAAGGAGTCGTCGGCGAACGGCAGCCGGGTGGCGTCGCCGGCGACGAAGCGGAGGTCCGGCCGCACCGCCCGGCCCTGCTGCAGCATGCCCAACGAGAAGTCGCACGACACCACCTCGGCGCCGAGCTCGTGGAAGGGGACGCTGGAGGTGCCGGTGCCGGCTGCCAGGTCGAGGATCCGCTCGCCGTCGTGCGGCGCGACGGCGTCCAGGACCGCCCGGCGCCAGCGTCGGTCCTGACCGAGCGAGAGGACGTCGTTGGCCAGGTCGTAGCGGGCGGCGACGTCGTCGAACATCTGCGCGACATCGCGCGGCTTCTTGTCCAAGTCGGCGCGGCTCATCCCTCAGCCTATTGCCTACGCGCGAATCGAGTCCCCGGCGGTCACCGCCGGCTGCCTGCCGCTCGATGTGAGGCGCAGGCGGCGTGATCGACGTAGGCTGGGTCCTTGTGACCTCGAATCTCGACGAGTCGGCGGATCTGACGATCGCGACCGAACCACTCGTGGTCCTCACCGTCCCCATTCCGGACCCCGGTGACCTGCTGGCGCTGCTGCCGGAAGAGGACGCGACGGCGTGGATCCGGCGCGGTGACGGCATCGTCGGCTGGGGTACAGCAGCGGCGATCCGCACCCGGGGACCGGAGCGCTTCCGCGAGGCGGAGCGCTGGTGGATCACAAGGGCCGCACGTCGATCGTCCGCGACAAGGTCGACCTTCCCGGCTCCGGCCTCGTCGCCTTCGGCTCTTTCGCATTCGCCGACGAGCCCGGCGACAGCGTGCTGACCATCCCCGAGGTGGTGGTCGGGCGTCGTGACGGCATGGCGTGGGTCACCACGATCGGCCACGGCTTGCGTGCCACGCCCGATCTGGGCAGCCGGCAGGAGCCGTACCGCCGCAGGGCGTCACCTTCGTCGACGGCGCCGTCGAGCGGCCCGGAGTGGGAGGCGATCGTCGCCGACGCGATCACCCGGATCACCGACGGAGAGCTGGAGAAGGTCGTCCTGGCGCGGGACCTGGTGGCCACGTCCCACGGGCCGATCGACGTCCGCTGGCCGCTGCGGCAGCTGGCCGCGGGCTACGAGAGCTGCTGGACCTTCCATGTGGACGGGCTCTTCGGCGCCACGCCGGAGATGCTGGTGCGCCGCGAGCGCGGACTGGTCACGTCGCGCGTGCTCGCCGGGACCATCCGCCGGACCGGGGACGACGAGGGCGACCTCGCCCTGGCCGCTACTCTCGCGCGCTCGTCGAAGGACCTCGAGGAGCACGTCTACGCCGTGCGGTCGGTCGCCGAGGCACTCAGCCCGCACTGCACCTCGATGAACGTCCCCGAGTCGCCGTTCGTGCTGCACCTGCCCAACGTCATGCACCTGGCCACCGACGTGGCCGGCGTCATCGACGACGAGACCAGCTCGCTCGCGCTGGCCGCAGCGCTGCACCCGTCCGCGGCGGTGGGAGGCACCCCCACCAAGAGCGCGCTGGACCTGATCGCGCAGATCGAGGGGATGGACCGGGGACGGTACGCGGGCCCGGTCGGCTGGATCGCGGCCAACGGCGACGGCGAGTGGGGCATCGCGCTCCGCTCCGGTCACGTCGAGGGCGAGCTCCGTGAGGCTCTTCGCTGGCTGTGGCATCGTCGCCAGCTCCGACCCGGAGGCGGAGCTCGCCGAGTCGCAGGCCAAGTTCGTACCCGTGCGCGACGCGCTGTCCGACTGAGCGGGCCGAGCCAGCGCCATGCACCAAGCGATCGTCGCCGGGGCGATCACGGGATACGCGATCGCCCTGCCCATCGGGGCCGTCGCGGCCTATCTCGTCTCGCTCACGGCTCGCACGTCCTGGCGGATCGGAGTCCCCGCCGCCTTCGGCGTCGCCACCACCGACGGCCTCTACGCGCTTCTGGCGGCGTTGGGAGGTGCCGCGGTCGTCCGGGTGATCGCGCCGGTCCAGCCGGTCCTCAACGTCGTGGCCGCCGCGCTGCTCCTCGTCGTCGCGGGGCTCGGGGCTCGGCGCGGGATCACCGAGTTCCGGCAGCACCGGAACCCGCAGCCCGTGCAGCCGCGGAGCAGCCGGCTCACCCCGCTGCGGGCGTACGGGTCGCTCATCTTGCTCACGGCCGTGAACCCGGCGACCGTCGTCTACTTCGCCGCGGTCGTGCTCGGCAACACCGCTATCAGCCAGCTGCCCGCGCTCGAGCGGGTCGTCTTCGCCGTCACGGTCTTCGCCGCCTCCGCCTCGTGGCAGGTGGTCGTCGCGCTCAGCGGCGCCGTCCTCGGACACGTCGTGGACGGGGCGCGCGGACGGCTGATCACCGCGGTGCTGTCCAGCGCCCTGATCGTCGGCCTGGCCGGGTGGACGCTCGTCTCCTAGGTCCGCACACTCACAGCACCATGCGCACCTTGGTCTTCGCCGACCCCGGCCGGATCGCAGCGACCTCCCCGGTCGCAGTGAACCCGCGCGACTCATAGAGCCTCCGCGCCGGGTCGTTCCCGGTCGCGACCCACAGGTCGAGTGCCAGGTCCCGATCGAGGCCCCACGCCACGGCGACGTCGAGCATTCGGCCCCCGAGACCCCGGCCGCGCCAGGCCGGATCGGTCCACATCGCCCGCACCGAGGCCTCCCCCGGCTCCCGGCAGCGCACCCCGCTCATCGCCACCGCCTCGCCGGAGGCGCGGGCGAGGAAGCAGGGCACGTCAGGGTCGGCGAGCCAGGCCCGCCAGTCCGCCTCGGCGTACCGGCTCTCGGTCTCCCACGCCCGCCCGAAGGAGTCCGGATCGGTCCTCAGGCAGCGGATGCGCAGATCGCGCCAGACCTCCCAGTCCTCGCCCGCCGCCCGGAGGATCTCGACGGAGAGCTCGCTCACGCCAGGTCGGTCCCCGGGAGGATCCGGGCGTAGGTCTTGCCCATCGCCCCCAGGAAGTCGTGCATCCGGCCGTCGACGATGCCCAGGCCGAAGTCGCTGTAGACCAGGTCGTGGATCGCGAGGCTGCGGGGGGCGCCGACGGCGCGCGCCAGGTCGATGAGCTCCGACACCTTCGCCCAGGGTGCGCACACCGGAGCCAGGAAGACGTCGACCTCCTCGCCGGGCAGCTCGAAGGAGTCTCCGGGGTGGTAGACCACCGTGTCGTCGACGGAGAGGACGAAGCCGGAGTTGTGAGAACGTCGGCAGCTCCGGGTGGATCACGGCGTGCAGCTCGCCCACCGCACGCACCGGGATGCCGGCGGCGACGAAGGTCTCCGCCGGCCGGACGACCGTCGTGCGCTCGGCGACCTCCGGGTCGGCCGCACGGATCTGCGTCGGCGACCGCCTCGATGGTGAAGACGGGCACGTCGTACGCCGCGAGGTGCTCGACGCTGTAGTGGTCGGGGTGCTCGTGGGTGATCAGGACGGCGTCCGCCCCGTCGATCGACTCACGCTCGCTGAAGACGCCGGGGTCGAGCACGACCGTGCCGGCCGAGCTCTCGATGCGGACACAGGAGTGGGTGAACTTCGTCAGGCGCATGCGGCCATCTTGCCGGGCGACACCCCGGCTGACGTGTAGGCCGTGGACCGGCCGGAGCGCATGGCCAGGCGCGTCAGCCGATGACTCGCCGCAGGTCCGGCGCGAGAAGCGAGGTGGAGAAGAAGTCGTCGTACGTGCGGCTCCTCCGCAGCTCCTCGTACGGCTCGTTCCATCCGTCCGGGGTCCCGTCGAACGCCTCCGCGAACGCCTCGGCCTGCAGCGCCGCGGTGTCCATTCCGCGACCGGACCAGGGGTCCTGGTGGGTTCCGGCGTCGCCGACCAGGGCCCAGCCCGGCGCCCGCAGCCCGGCGCCAGTAGCTGGTCGAGGGAAGGCCGACGAACGGCTTGCCCACCCACTCCAGCGCGCCCATCCGGGCCGAGGTCTGCGGGTTGCCGGCGAACGTCTGCTCCAGGATCTCGCATCGGGCTCGCCGCCCGTGCGCTCGTGCTCCGCGAGCCGGACGCTGACGGTGAGGCAGGCCAGCCCTGCGTCGCTGGGGAAGGCGTAGGCGAATCGGTCGCCGGCGAGCAGGAACTCCGGGCCCACCGGATCCTGGACCCGCCACCCGGCCGCATAGCGGTAGTACATCGCGCGCGCCGGCGGCGAACGTCTTCTCGTCCGGGTGCGTCCGTCAGCCGCGCCACGGTCGAGCGCCGACCGTCGGCGCCGACCACCACGGTCGCCAGGTGACGTCTCGCCCCGCTGGTCCACGACGCCGGTCACGGTGCCGTCCCGCGTAACGAGGTCGACCGCCCTGGTCCGGGTGCGCATGTCGACCGTGGAGTCCTCCACCCGGCGAGCGAGGATCGCGTCGAGGGCGATACGGCGCACCGACAGGTCGTACCCGAGCTCTCCCGGTTCCTGGGCGGGCGACCGCTCGAACGCGGCGCCGTCCACGGAGAAGTACTCGCACGCCAGCGGAGGCGCGCCTGTCCCGAGCACCTCGTCGAGGACCCCGACCTCGGCCAGGGCACGCCCCATGCGGGAACCGCGGAAGAAGTGGGTGGACAGGGTGTCGGAGGGGAAGGCGCCGGACTCCAGCAGCCGCACGGAGGCTCCCCGGGCGGCCAGCCTCAGGGCGGTGAGGGACCCCGCGATCCTGCCGCCGACGACCAGCACGTCGAACACGTCCGGCATGTCGCGACCCTAGCCGACCGAGGCTAGGTTGGGGGCCGTGAGCTCTCTGCCTCGTGGAAACCCGCTCGACCACGCGGTCGACCCTGCCGCCGTGCTCGCCTTCATCGACGCCGTCGAGGCGGACGCCGACATCGAGCTGCACAGCCTGATGCTGCTCCGCCGCGGCCACGTCGTCGCCGAGGGCTGGTGGTCGCCCCACACGCCCGACCGGACCCGGCTGGTCTACTCGATCAGCAAGAGCTTCACCTCGACGGCACTTGCCTTCGCCGTCCAGGAGGGGCTGCTCTCCCTGGAGGACACCGTCGTGTCGCACCTCCCCGAGCTGGACGGCGAGATCACCGACCCGCGGACGAGGCGGACCCGCATCCGTCATCTGGCCTCCATGGCCAGCGGTCACGACCGGGACGTGGTCGAGGAGGCGATGACCGCTGACCCGCAGGACCTGGTCCGTGGCTTCCTGCGGATCCCGCCGGACGCCGAGCCCGGAACCCTGTTCGCCTACAACCAGCCGTGCACCTACACGATCGCCGCGATCATCCAGCAGAAGACCGGCATGCTCCTGACCGAGTACCTCCGGCCCCGGCTCTTCGACCCGCTGGGCATCGGCGTCGTCGGCTGGCAGGCCCGGCCCGCCGACCGCCAGCTCGGTTTCAGCGGCCTGTTCGCCCGCACCGAGGACGTCGCCAAGCTGGGGCAGCTCTACCTCCAGCGGGGACGCTGGGAGGACACCCAGCTGATTCCCCGGGCGTACGCCGACGAAGCGACGAGCCGGCAGATCGACAACCCGGCCATGGAGAACCCCGACTGGCGGCAGGGGTACGGGTTCTGGTTCTGGATGGCCCGGCACGGCTATCGCGGGGACGGCGCCTTCGGCCAGTTCTGCATTGTCCTGCCCGAGCAGGACGCCGTCCTGGCGATGACCGGCGGCACCGAGGCCATGCAGGCGGTGCTGGAGAACGTCTGGACCCATCTCCTTCCCGGGCTGGGGGTGGACTCCCCGAACGCGGACGCGCTGCCGGAGATGACCGCACGACTCGCCTCGCTCGCCCTCCCCGCGAGCGTCGGCGGCTCGGACGCCCCGGGAGGCTGGTCCGGTGAGTTGTTCGAGGTCTCGGGCGACCGCACCCCGTTCTCCTCACTCACGATGCGCTCCGCGTCGGACCGGCTCGTCGCCGAGGCGTCCGGCGCCGGCGGACGGATCACCTTCCCGGTCGGCGTCGGATCCTGGAGGGTGTCGGAGCCCCGCGACCAGGACGGAGCGGCCGTCCCCGTCGCGGCGTCGGGCGGGTGGCTCGGCGACGACACCCTGCGGCTCGAGGTCATCTACCTCGAGACCCCGCACCGGATCGACGTGGTCTGCTCGATCCCCGACCGGACTGCAGCTGCGACGTGGCGGACGGTCCCGCTCTTCCACGGCGGGGCGGCCAACCTCCACCGACCTGTGTAGATCAGGGACCGGACAACCTCGCGTCGTCCTCCCGGAACCGAACTCGCCCCGTCCTCGGCCGATCGCGAGGGCTAGCTGGTGCCCGAGTAGAGGCTCTCGGCGACCTTCAGCAACTCGTCCCAAGGAACGCCGTCGTCCCCCATCACGCGAGTCTCCGTGTAGTAGGACCCCTTGTTGTCGTCGATGATCAGCTCGTTCGAATCCCCGGTCGCGTCATTCTCCGGGTGGATGAAGACCGCGGGGTGGCCCCCGATCGTGCCGGCCTCCACGCGTGTCACCGGGACCGGGTTCGGGATGGGCATCATCTGCACCCCGGTGAGTGCGCGCTCGACGGCGACCGCACCACCGCCCGCCGGCGAGGCGACGCTGACCTCCAGGTACACGCTCAGGCCGCGGTGTCCGCACACCCACTTGATCGGCCGGCCCTTGCCCCGGTCCGGCCCCGGCGGCGGGTAGCCCAGGGTGAAGTCGAGATCCGTGGTGACGTTGGGCGCCACCTGCCTCGGCTTGCACGTCAGATCGAGCTGCCTGAAGTCGTCGATCCCGTCGGCTGTCAGCGCCGCCTCGGTCGCGATGCGCCAGCCGTAGACCCAGCCGTCGAACGTGGACTCGTTCGGGTCCTTGAGAACGATCGCGCCGGTAGACGGAGTCTCCGCCGGTGACTCGGTGGCGGTCGCCGTGGTCGCCGAGGCGCTCGCCGTCGTCGTGATGGTGGAAGTCTCGACCGGGCCCGGGGAGGTCCCCGCCGGCCGGAGGTAGTGGGCGACGGCGAACGAGATCAGGATCACCGCGACCGTGGCAGCGGCGGCCAGGCCGGGCGACAGGAACCGACTGCGTCGGGGCCTGCGCGCAACGGGGATGGTGACGGTGTCGATGCTGCGGGCATCGGCCGCGACATCACGGAATGCCGCTTCGAGACGCTCTTCGAGACTCATGCCCTTGCCCCCTCCCCGAACTCGGTCCGCAGCCGCTCCAACCCCCGGAAGACGTGCGAACGAGCCGTCGGCTCGCTCACCCCGAGAACCTCCCCGATCTCCGCGTGGCTCAACCCCTCGTAGAACCGCAGAACCAGAGCAGCCCGCTGCCGATCAGGAAGGTCCTGACACGCCCGCCACAACGCGAACGACTCCGCATGATCCATCTCGACCCCGGACGGAACCACTTCCGCACGCGGAATCTCACGCATCCGGGTCCGACGCCACCGCGACACATCGGCATCGACCACCATCCGGCGCGCGTAGGCATACACGTCGTCCGCGGCACTCACCGTGTCCCACCGCTCCAACGCCCGCGTCAACGCATCCTGCACCGCATCCTGCGCGTCATCCGGACTCGCACACAGCACCCGCGCCAACCGCATCAGGTCGTCACCACGATCCCTCACGAACGCATCGAACGAGGACACACCCAGCCCCCTGTCCGGTGCTCGAAGATCATCCGCGGTCACACTCGAGAGAGGCAGGAACCCGGACCTTCGTCGCTCACGACTTTCCGGGACCCGGATCCGGAGCCCCCTTCATCACCCCGTCACTGGCCCCGCACGGTACGCAGCGGTCGAGCAGGACGACCCGTGCCTGCTGCGGCGGATGCCGACGGCTGCCAGGCCGACCCTCCGAACGGGTTCGTCCCTGGCGTCTTCGAGAGCGAGGGGGCGGGCCCGGTCGCTAGCCGGAGGCGAGGCGGCGGACTCGGTCGGCGAAGGCGCGGCGGTCGGCGCGCGAGACGACCGCCTCGACGACCTCGATGCCGCCGTTGGGCGACCGCAGCGCGGCCTCCAGCTCCCCGGCGCTGCGCACCCTCAGGTGCGGCAACCGGAAGGCCGCGCACAGCGAGGCGATGTCGGTGCGGTGCGGCGTGGCGAAGATGCGCTCGTGACTGGCGGCGTACTCCTCGGCGCCCTGCTCCAGCAGCGAGAAGATCGAGCCCTCCGTCGTCGTTGACGACCACGATCGTGAGGTCCGGCCGGGGCTCGTCCGGACCGAGCACCAGGCCCGCCGTGTCGTGCAGGAAGGTCACGTCGCCGACGAGGGCGAGCGCCCGCGTCGAGTGCGGGCGGCCCAGAGCGGCGCCGATCGCGGACGAGAGCGTGCCGTCGATGCCGGCGAGGCCGCGGTTGGCGAGGACCATGCGGCGGTCGCCGACGCGGTACGTCGCGACGTTGAGGTCGAGGTCGCGGATCGGGTTGGAGGAGCCGACGAAGAGCAGCCCGCCCGGGGGCAGGGACCGACTCACCGTCCGGGCCACCGCGTGGCCGCCGAACTCCGTCCCGTCGATCAGGGCGTCCAGCCCGCGGGAGACCTCGGCGTCGCGAGCCCGCCACTCTCCGAGCCACGCGGGGTCGTCGGGGTCGGCCGAGACCGCGGGCAGGACCCGCCCGACCGGGCGCTCCAGCCGGGTCCACGGGTCGCCCACGGCGACGATCTCGATGTCGTCGCGGGCGAGCAGCCGGGTCACCGGGCGGGAGAGCGTCGGGTGGCCGAAGACGACGACCCGCTCGATCCGGTCGGCGAACCCGTCGAGGAGCAGCCGGTAGGTGCGGATCGCGTTGGGGCCGGTCCGCGAGCCGCTGGACGGCTCGGCCAGCAGCGGCCAGCGCCGTCCTGGGCGAGCACGCGTGCGGGAGGCCCGGCGTCGTCGCCGGCGACGACCACGGTGCGGGGACCCAGCGGCAGGCGCGGGCGTCCCGGGGGACGCGGAGCCGGTCGTCCGGGGGGCCCGGCTCGGGCCGGACCGGCGGCCGGCCACGTCCTCCCGTCGGGCTCCCCGGGCACGAGGGGCTCGGCGAACTGCAGGTTGAGGTGGGAGGGGCCGGTCAGCGCGCGACGCGCGGCTTCGCGCCACTCGGCCTCCTCACCCGGCTCGGTGGGCGACGGGGACGTCGATGGTCGGGACGTGCGGGCTGAAGATGCCGACCTGGTCGGTCGTCTGGTTCGCCCCGGTGCCGCGCATCGCCGCGGGACGGTCCGCGGTCAGGGCGATCAGCGGGAGGCCGGCGTGGTGGGCCTCGAGCATCGCCGGGTGCAGGTTCGCCACCGCCGTGCCGCTGGTGGTGACCACCGCGACCGGGCGGCGCGAGGACCGGGCCAGGCCGAGCGCGGTGAACGCCGCGGAGCGCTCGTCGATCCGGGTGTGCAAGCGCAGCCAGCCCTCCTCGGAAGCGGTCCAGGCGGCGAACGCCAGCGGGGCCGAGCGGCTGCCCGGAGCCAGCACCAGGTCGGTCATCCCGCCGCGGACCAGCTCCTCCAGGACCACGGTCGCGAGCGCTGTCGACGCGTTGCGGATCACAGCTTCAGCGCCTCCTCGACCTCGGCGACGCGGCCCCGCCAGTGCGCGACCCGGTCGGAGGCGGCGCGGACGGCGTCGAGCTGCTCCTCGCCGACCTCCGGGCGGCGGACCCGGATCACGCCGTGCCCGGCGACCAGCGGACACCGGCACCACATCGGCCTCGAGCAGGCGCACGGTGTTGAGCCCGCAGGCGAGTCGAGCTCGGGCAGCGCCGCGGCCAGGGCCACCCCGGCCGCGATGCCGATGCTGGTCTCCAGCGCACTCGACACCACGACCGGCATGCCGATCTCCTCGGCGATCCGCAGGCAGGCCCGGACCCCGCCGAGCGGCTGCACCTTCAGCACCGCGACGTCGGCCGCCTCCAGGTCGCGCACCCGGTAGGGGTCCTCGGCCCGGCGGATCGACTCGTCGGCGGCGATCGGCACGTCCACCCGCCGCCGGACCAGGCGCGAGCTCCTCCACGGAACGGCAGGGCTGCTCGACGTACTCCAGGCCACCGGCCGCGCGGTCGAGGACCCCGATCCGGCGGACGGCCTCGTCGACGTCCCAGGCGCCGTTGGCGTCCACCCGGATCCGGCCGATCGGTCCGAGCGCGTCGCGCACCGCCTCCACCCGTGCCTCGTCGTCGGCCAGGGACTGCCCCGGCTCGGCCACCTTCACCTTGGCGGTGAGGCACCCGCTCGCGGCGGCGATCCGGCCGCCTCTCGGCGGCCGACGGCGGGGACGGTCACGTTGACCGGGACGGCCGCGCGCAGCGGCGCGGGCCACCCCTCGTCGGCGGCCTCGACGGCCGCCCGCCACCAGGCGGCGGCCTCCTCGGGCCCGTACTCGAGGAAGGGGCTGAACTCGCCCCACCCGGCAGGGCCGCGCAGGAGCAGCGCCCTCCCGCCGGGTGATCCCCCGGAAGCGGGTGCGCATCGGGATGGAGAACACCTGGATCTCACGCATCTGCCGCCAGCTCCTTCACTGCCGTCCGGTCGACCTTGCCGTTGGCCAGCATGCGGCATCGCTCCACCACGACCAGCGACTTCGGCGCCCACGCGCGGTCGTCGAACCCGGCGCGCAGCGCCTCCAGGGTGGGGGGCTCGTCGCCCGACGGCACCACGACGGCCACGACGCCGCTCGCCCCACTCCGGGTCGGGGACGCCCACGACCTCGGCGGCCGCGACGTCCGGCCGGGCGGCCAGCAGGTCGGCCACCGCCTGCGCGGGGACGTTGACGCCGCCGGTGATGATGACGTCGTCGATCCGGCCGAGCACCTGCAGCCGGCCGTCCTCGTCGAGCCGGCCGTGGTCGGAGGTGGCGAACCAGCCGCCGTCGAGCACCGCCGGGTCAGCGCCTCGTCCTCGTAGCCGTCGAACAGCATCGGGCCGGCGAGCAGGATCCGGCCGCCCGCGTCGATCTTCAGCGCCACCCCGTCCAGCGGGCACCCCGTCGTAGACGCAGCCGCCGCACGTCTCGGCCATGCCGTAGGTCGCGACGGTGCGGATCCCGAGGTCCGCGGCACGGGCGCGCAGCGATGCCGGCACCCGGGCACCGCCGAGGAGCACGGCGTCGAAGCCGCGCAGCGCCTCCTCCGCTGCCGTGTCGCCGAGCATCCGCGCCAGCTGGGTGGGGACGAGCGACGACGTAGCGGCGGCGAGCCCGGTCAGGGTCTCCGCCGGCGGCGGCGAAGTCGTCTCCGGCCAGCACCGGCTCGTACCCGGCGCGCAGCGAGCGGACGATCACCTGCAGCCCCGCGACGTACGTCGGGGGCAGCGCGAGCAGCCACTGGCCCGGGCCGCCCAGCCGGGCGTGCGTGGCGTCTGCCGACGCGAGGACCGCGCGGCGCGAGAGCAGCACCCGCTTGGGGGCTCCCGGTCGATCCGGACGTCTCCACCACCAGGGGCGCGGGCTCCGCCTCCGGCGCGAGCCACTCACGCACGAGGTCGAGGACCTCGGCGGGCCCACCGGCGACGAGTCGGTTCACCGGGACAACTTACGTCTGGTTGGATCTACCGGTCATGGCTACCCCCGCCCAGTGGCTCGCCGGAGCCCGCCCGCGCACCCTGCCCGCCGCCGTCGCGCCCGTGCTCGCCGGGACGGCCGTCGCGGTCATCCACGACAGCGCGGTCTGGTGGAAGGCCGCGCGTCGCCCTGGTGGTCAGCCTGGCCCTGCAGGTCGGGGTCAACTACGCCAACGACTACAGCGACGGCGTGCGCGGCACCGACGCGGACCGGGTCGGCCCGATGCGCCTGGTCGGCTCGGGCGCCGCGTCACCGTCCGCGGTGAGGCGAGCCGCCGTGCTCGCGTTCGGGCGTCGCGTGCCTCGCCGGCCTGGTGCTCGCCGCGACCACCACCTGGTGGCTGCTGCTGGTCGGGGCGCTCAGCGTGGTCGCCGCCTGGCTCTACACCGGTGGTCCTCGCCCGTACGGCTACGCCGGGCTCGGCGAGGTGATGGTGTTCGTCTTCTTCGGCCTCGTCGCGGTCATGGGCACCAGCTACGTGCAGACCGAGACGCTCACCTGGGACTCGTTCCTCGCCGCGGTCGGCATCGGCTCGCTGGCCTGCGCGATCCTCGTCGCGAACAACCTGCGCGACATCCCCACCGACACCGCGGCGGGCAAGCACACCCTCGCCGTCCTGCTCGGCGACCCCGCACCCGCGCGCTCTACGTGGGGCTGGTGATCCTGGCCGCGCTCGCCTGGGCGGCCTGGCGGCCGTGGACTCTCCGTGGCTGCTCCTGGGCCTGGTCTTCCTCGTTCCGGCGGCACGCTCGGTCCGCGTCGTGCAGGGCGGCGCGCGCGGCCCCGCTCTCATCCCCGCCCTCCAGCTCACCGGATCGGCCGAGCTCCTCTACGGGCTCGGCGTCCTCGTGCCGCGTTCCTCTCCTGACCCGATGCGACTCGTCACCGGACCAGGAAGAGGTCGTCCGGCTCGAGCGCCTCCTGCTCGACCCAGCCGTCCGCGCGTCGGAGGCGCGTCTGCGCGAGCTGCTGCACCCGGAGTTCCTCGAGCACGGCGCCTCCGGGCGAGTGTGGGACCTGGAGAGCACCGTCGCCGCCCTGACCGAGGACCCGACGTTGCCGCCGGGGGAGTCCGGGCGGGCTTCTCAGCACGTCATGCTCGCCGACGACGTCGCCCTGCTGACCTACCGGATCACCGGAGCCCGCAGCACGCTGCGCAGCTCGGTGTGGGTCCGGACACCCGGCGCGGGATGGCAGCTGCGCTTCCACCAGGGGACGCTCAGCTGACCGGGTCGTGCCACTCCCCGGTGGCGAGGAACTTGTCCAGGGTGTCGACGTACGGCGCGATCTCGATCCCCTGGCGCGCGAGCCACTCGTCGTCGTAGTAGGTGTGGCTGTACCGCTCGCCGGCGTCGCAGATCAGGCTGACCACCGAGCCGCACTCGCCGGCCTCCTTCATCTGGGCGACCAGCTTCAGCGCGCCGTACAGGGACGTCCCGGTCGACCCGCCCACCGCGCGCCCCATCACGCCCGAGCACCACCGCGCCGCGGCGATCGAGGCGGCGTCGGGGATCGTGATCATCTCGTCGACGACACCCGGCAGGAAGGAGGGCTCCATCCGCTGGCGGCCGATGCCCTCGATCCGCGAGCCCTTCGCGGTGTGGAACTCCGGGTCGTCGTGGGTCCACCCGCCGAAGAAGGCGCTGTTCTCCGGGTCGACGACACACAGCTGGGTGTCGAGCCGCTTGTAGCGGACGAAGCGGCCGATCGTGGCCGAGGTGCCGCCGGTGCCGGCGCCGACCACGATCCAGGACGGGATCGGGTGCGCCTCCTGCGCCATCTGGCCGAAGATCGACTCGGCGATGTTGTTGTTCCCGCGCCAGTCGGTGACCCGCTCGGCGTAGGTGAACTGGTCGAGGTAGTGGCCGCCGGTCTCGTCGGCGAGCCTGCGCGCCTCGTCGTAGATGCCGTCGGAGTCGTCGATCAGGTGGCAGGTGCCGCCGTAGAACTCGATCTTGTCGATCTTCTCCTGCGAGGTGGTCCTCGGCATCACCGCGATGAACGGCAGGCCGAGCAGCTTGGCGAAGTAGGCCTCGGACACCGCGGTCGACCCGGAGGACGCCTCGGTGACGGTGGTGCCCTCCTCGATCCAGCCGCTGACCAGACCGTAGAGGAACAGCGACCGTGCCAGCCGGTGCTTCAGCGAGCCGGTCGGGTGCACCGACTCGTCCTTCAGGTACAGCTCGATGCCCCACTCGGGCGGCAGCGGGAAGACGTGGAGGTGGGTGTCGCCGGAGCGGTTGGCGTCGGCCTCGACCTTGCGGATCGCCTCGTTGACCCAGGCCCGGCGCCCGCCGTCCTCCCGGATGGCGGTCTGGCAGCAGCCGTCGTGGTGGGTGTGCATCGCGACTCCTTCCGGCTCCCCCCGTCCCACCAGGGTAGAACTTGTCGATCCGCCGTACTCTGGTGGACGTGGGCAAGGTGATCCTGGTGCTGGCGGTAGTTGCGGCCATCATCTACTTCTTCTTCTGGACCCTCGAGCGCCGCAGAGCCCTCGGAGGGTCCGTGCGGCTGATCCCGCGGCAGGACCCGCCCCGTCCGCCGGTCGCACCCGACGACGACCCCGAGTTCCTCTGGCGGATCGACCAGGAGCGTCGCCGTCGCGACAAGGGCGACCACCCCGAGCCCTGACCGCCGCACCGATCCTGAGCACCGCTGGGCCCCCGCGCTAGGTTGACCGACGACCTGTGTGTCACAAATGCCCGATCTCAGCGGAGGTGGACCCCCACGTGGCGCAGACCGAGAAGACCCCTGACTCCGAGGAAGCCGCCGGGTCTTCCGCCGGTCCCACCACACGCCGGGCAGTGCTCTGCGTTGCGTGTGCCCTCCCCCTCCTCGCCGCCTGCGGCTCGAGCACCGGCTCCCTGACCGGCGCCGCCACTGCACCCCCGACCGCGCCCGCGGCGACGAAGTCGGCGGGCACCAAGAAGCGCCACCGCCAGCAGGGAGGCGCGGGCGGCTCCTCGAACGGCACGAGCACTAGCTCGGCGTCCGCGGAGACCGCGTCGACCAGCGCCCCCGCCCCCGCGGGCGCGCTGGTGCAGACCAGTCAGGTACCTGTCGGTGGCGGGGTGGTCCTGTTCAAGAAGGGCTACGTGGTCACCCAGCCCACCAAGGGCACCTTCCACGGTTTCTCCACGATCTGCACCCACGCGGGATGCCAGGTGGGGGCCGTGTACGGCGGCACCATCGACTGCCCCTGCCACGGCAGCAAGTTCTCCATCACCGACGGCGCGGTCGTCCACGGCCCGGCCCGCATCCCCCTGCCGAGCAAGGGCATCGCGGTCAAGTCCGGCTGGGTGGTCAAGGCCTGACCGGGCCGTGACCTGTCGACCGCTTCCGGTGGCCGGGCCGGACCCCTCGGTGGGCCGGGGATCCGCCGACCGCCGGCCTTTCGACGGCGCAATCGAGGCCGGGCTACTCCTCCGGTCGTCGGGGGCGCATACTGGCTGTAATGACAGCCTCGCCAGCACGACGACGAAATCTCGCCAGCAGCCCCTTCCAACCTGACCCAGAGCCCGTCATCGCCCAGTTCGAAGTCGGCGACCTGGTCAATCACGACTCGTACGGAGTCGGTCGTGTCATCGGTGTGGAGACGGGGGCGGTTACCGTCGACTTCCGCACGCAGACGGTGCGCATCACGAGCCCCTTCCGCAAGCTGGCACTGCTCTAGCACGCGGGATTCGCCTGCTACTCGGCCAGCTCCAGCAACCGCGCTGACGCGTCCCACAGCTCCCGGGCGTTGTCGTCGCTGTGGGCGGACGGGAGCGACCGGCTGACCCGCCGCTTCTCGTAGTACGCGCCCGGCTCCCAGTCGGCTCCGGGCACGCTCTCGGCGAGCCACACCAGCTGGTCGGCGCCCTTCTCGGGGGAGAGCATCAACACGTCCTTGATCACCGGGGCTCGGTAGAAGTACCGCACGAGATGGTTGCTCTCGCTGGCGAAGTTGGAGGCGACCACACCGGGGTGGAACGCCACCGCGTTGAGGCCCTCCGCGCCGTAGCGCCGCTGCAGCTCGCGGGTGAACAGGATGTTCTCGAGCTTGGCCAGGCCGTAGGCCCTGAACGGCGAGTAGCGCCTCTCATTCTGCAGGTCGTCGACGTCGAAGGCACCGCCCCGCCTCGATGCGGCGCTGCTGGTCTGGATGACGGTGGCTCCGCTCGCGGTCAACGTGGGCATCAGCAGGTGGGTGAGGAGGAACCCGGCCAGGTGGTTGACCTGGAAGGTCAGCTCGTTGCCGTCGACGGTCATGGTGCGGGGACCCATGATGCCGCCCGCGTTGTTGGCCAGCACGTCGATCCGCGGGTAGGCCGCCTCCAGCTCGGCCGCCAGCCTGCGCACCTGATCCAGCTCGGCGTAGTCGGCGACGTAGAACGGGACGTCCAGATCGGCCGCGACTGCGGCCGTCTTGTGCGGAGATCGGCCCACCACCACGACGTCTTCGCCGTGCTGCCTCAGCTCACGCGCCGCCGCGGCGCCGATTCCGTCGCTGCCGCCGGTGACGACGATGGTCCTGCCGCTCACTCGCGAACCCCTGTCTGCTGGTGGACTCCGGCTCCGCGTCCCTGCACGGACCGACGAGGCCGGATCCGTCCAGCCCCGAGTCCACCCTCCCCCACCGTTCAAGCGCCGACCGGCGGCAACCCGAGGAAGACCTCGGCGCCCCTCCCGCAGCCGGCACGTCGGGGCCGCCGTGGAGAGCACGGGCGAGCCCGCCGCACCGCGCTCACGGGTAGATCGGGCTGGGGAGGCTCTCTAGATTGTTTGCATGACGGGGGACGAGGTGACCACGCCGACGACCGTGACGCTGCCCTGGACCACCGGTGAGATCACGGTGCGCACAACCGGCCCGGACGACGACCTGGACCACCTGCATCGGGAGAACCCGACATGGATCGGGCAGGCGCGACTGGAGCAGATCAGGGCCGTGGTGCCCGACGGGCTCGTGGCGTTGAGCCTGGCCGCTGAGAGTCGCGGCGCCCTGTGGGGGCACCTGGGTGCGGGCTCATTCCGCCGCACTCACCAACCCGTCAGGCTAGGTCAGCATGAGCGCGCCCAGTTCGGCCGCGCGCCACGGGCTCCGACCCCAGAGGACAAACTGACCGTGGAGCATGGGCTTCCAGGCCGGGATGCGGTTCCACATCAACAGGAGATAGGCCACCGGGGTCACGCCTATGTGGGCATCGACGGGACCAGCACTCGTGGCTGTCACCGTGAGACGGTCGTCTGCGATCGAGACGAATACCGGCGGCATACCCCGAATCCGGATCTCCAGCGCCAACTTCACTCCGTGTGCTCGTGCCGGGTCGAGGGTGTGGGGGAACATGGGGAGATAGGCCCGCAGGGTCATCAGTGCTGCAGTTGATTCGATGTGCCACTTCAGCCCGGCGGCGTGGGCGATGTCGAAACCGTGTACGAGCAGTTCGCCGAGTTCGATGCCCAGCAACGTGGAGAGCGGCACTTCAACGCCCTCGAAGGGGTGGACGGGCGGATCGCCGAGGACCCCCTGGGCGAACTCGACCAGGGCCCTCTCGCCGGACTCAAGGCGATCGGCGAGGTTGCGCGGATCGCGTTCACGATCCCTTGCCAGCATCTGGGTACTCGCGGGACCCAACTCGCCGAGGCGCTCCAGAGCTCCATCCCCGCTAGCAGCCCCCAGGAAGTAGATCGCGGACCGGGACACGTGCGCTGCTGTCTCCCCGAGACTCCACACTCCGACCGCGTTCGGCGTCGGGTCGCTCACTTGCCTCATCAACGTGGCCAGCGCGGAACTTGTCGCGAGCAACGTGTCGCAAAGTTGCGGCACAGTTGGGGCATCCAATGTTGGCAGCATGCGCGACACCCGCCTTTCGCCACAACGCTCTCGTCCACTGACGCCTTCAAACAGTGGCTTTGGGCACTTCCTCGCAGTCCAGCCGAACCAGCCACGCACGTCGCACGCGTGCCCGCCCTGCCGAAGATGCGGATGTGCATCCTCTGGCACTGCTGTGCGGAGGCCACCCTCTTTGCCACCTGACCGGCGCGGAATCGGCTCAGTCTGCCGGACTGAAGGGGACGATCGCAGCGGGGCTGCTGAGGGCGACCCAGACGGTGTCCCCGGCCCGCACCATCAGGCCGGGGATGGAGAGGGCATCGCTGCTAATGGGCTTCTCCGGCCCCGGGTAGGGCGTGCCGACCGAGAACGGCCCAGCAATGGCGGAGCCCGTGGCGGGGTCGATCAAGGTCACTGTCGCGTCGACGCTGTCGCTGACCCACAGGCCATCCGGCGTGGTGAGCAGTCCGGAGGCAAACCGACCCATCTTGAGGCTTTGGGTCGCCAGCCCGTGGGTGTCGAACGCTGTCAGGACTCCGTTTTCAGAGTCTTGGCTCGCGACCCAGAGTTGACCTCCGGACACTACGGCCGCGGTGATTGCCAAGAGCTCGTCCGGCACCACGCCGACATACCTCGTCACCGCGCCGCTCGTGGCATCAATTCGAGATAGCCGCACGTGATCGGACGGGGTCGGAGAACGAGGCGGACCCACAACCCACACGGAGGTGCCGTCGTAGGCGGCGGCCGCGATGTGATCGCCGACTGCTGCCAAGGGGCCCGTCACCTGATTTGTCTCGGGGTCGATGCGCCACACCGATCCGGCGTCGAGGGAGTTGGTGGTCCCAAAGGCCCACACCTCGGTGCCGGTGGCGACCAGGTCAGTCTGGTCGCTCATGAACTTGATCGAGATCTGCGCCTGAACCTCCCCACTGGCCGGGTCCAGTCGTGCGATCACATCAGTGGGGGCAACACGCAGCACCACCCAGAGCGAACCGAAGGCCAGAACCGGATGCGTCGGACCAACCACGCCGTCGGCCAGAGAGGCCACCTGCCCAGACGGGTCAATCCGAACCAGGCTCTGATCGATTGCGTCAACGACGATCACCGAGTCACCGTCGGCTACCAGCCCCGTGACGCTGTGACCGTACTCCGACTGACTGACCCTCACGGGCGCACCGACAACGAAAGAGGAACCCGGAGACGCACCGGATCCGCCGGATCCCGGCGCAGCGGAAGTCTGATTGGTGCAGCCAGCGAGGACGAGGGCTGCCACCGCGCCAGCGGCCACCACACTGGGCAGGCGTTTCATGAGGACACCTCCAACCACAAGGGCCCACCGCGCCGTCACAACTTGATGCAGACACCTCCGCAGGCGTCCGACCCAAACCCCCGAGTGCAGAAGCGGGCCCGACCGATGACTTCACCGTGCGACAGGAGCAGCGTCCCCACAAGAGGCGGAGGTCACCCGCGGCGTCCCAAGCTTTCCGCGCCCGGCGCGGAATCGCTGTCAGGGGCGGGAGCGGCGTCTGCTCATCGGCACGTTCGCTCACTGATCGCGGCATGTGCGGACGGCAGAGGAGCGGGTTCTTCCGGATCTCCTGGATCAACTGTCCGCCGGGTCGGGCCATTGGCCGTAGAGCAGCGTCTCTGTGTCTTCTGCGCCAACTTCGCGATACATCGCTCCGATGCTGCACACCTGACCAGATGCCTTCTCAAACGTCACCAGAAGGGCTTTGCGAGGGCCATCCGGCGGCATGCTTGGTGGGCCGCCGTGAACGAAGCTCGCGTCGTCTTCCCAGACCAGTCTGGTCGTGATGAGCCCCTCCCGCCCGGCGCAGGCTGGATCCGTTGCGAAGGGTGTGCCCTGACTCAGGAAGGCGGTCGCACCAACGAACGTGCCGGTCACCTTGGCTTGCTGTTGTTTCGCAATCGTCGTTGCCAGCGACACCTCTACAGGCGAGAGCGATCCGAGGTGATCCGCGATCTGACCCGTCGTTCGCGCGGAAGATGCAGTCTCCATGGCGCTCTTGGCTGCAGGACCGGTGCACGCAGTGAGAGCCAGCAGCAGCGCGGCAACAAGCAGTGGCCTTGGTCTCACGGTGAACCTTCCTCCCGACCGCAGGTTCGACGCTGACCAGGGTCACTCGGTTCCGCAAGCGGAGAGTTTCAATCCCACACCTCGCATCCAGAGACTCGCTCATCGGCAGGAGAGCGCACTCGACGCGGCATCAGCGGATGTGTGGGAACCGTCTGCTCGACCGGGACGTGCCATGGTTGCCAGACAATGAGTAGCGTGAGCGGATGCAGGCGTCGGGAGTGTGAACGGGATGCATGAATGTCCGGGTCTCTGCGTCCTCGCGTGCTCAGATCGACCAACTTCTTGGGAGTGGGGGAACTGTGCGTGTTGGCCGTCTTCTGAAGACAGTATCCATCGCCGCTGCTGTGTCGCTCGGTGCAGCAGGCTGTACCGGCGCGTCCACGTCCGACACGGTGGACGGCCCCACGCCCTCTACTGCAGAGCCCAGCTCGTCGGTGTCTCCGCCGAGTGCGACTGTCTCAACTCCGACCCCGACGGAGACCGCGCAGCAGCTGACGGCTGCGACGGTTGTCGCGGCGGGGGAGTTCGTGGACTTCGCCTCCACCGGACCCGGTCGCCTGGTGGTGGTCTGGAGGTACTGCCAGAACGGCAATGACCAGTGCCGTATGGCTTGGGAGCTGCGGACGGAGCAGTCTGATGCCTCGGGGATACTGAGGAAGAAGCTCGTGGGCTACGTGGAGGCGAGCCCGATCACCCCGGCCGGCCGTGACTACGTCATCCGCGGGGCAGTCATCAACGGGCAGCCTGGAGTGATCTTGCATGCAGACGGAACCATCACCCGCCTGCATACCGGCCCGAGCCAGCCGTTCCGCCCCCGCGACGTGCCCGTGTGGTCCTTGCCGCTGGACTGGGCGAGCTTCGCTGATCCACGGGCAGCCATCGTCTGGCCGGTGGCGCGGCCGGCCATGGATCTGAACGTTGCTCACACCGAGCTGAGCAGCCGGGTCGACAACAACGGGACACCCTGGCTCTTCACGCGTGGCCCCGTCCCCGGCTTCGACCAGGTCGTTTGGAAGAACTCCTCCGGGTGGCACGTCCACCCGCTCGAGCACCCGATTACGGGCGAGGGTGGATGGATCGGCGGCGCGGTCTGGAGCCGGCCGGACGGCGCCACCCAGGTATTCGCGGTGGGCCGCGCGGTGGACTGGACCACCGACAGCGGCGCCTCCTGGCACACCTCTCCGGCTGACGTCTTCCCGTTCCACCCGCAGACCGTCAAGTCGGTCGCCGCCGACTCCTCGGGAACGCTGTACGTCGTTGACAGGCTCGGTCACCTCTGGCGCAGCACCGACACGTCATGGACGCACTTCACCCGGATGATGCGCGACTCCACTGTGATGGAGGTCCAGCAGGCCGGGGACTCGGTCCTCGCGCAGGTGAGCTCGACAGCGGTGCGCCTGCAAGTGGTCTGGCTCACCGGCAGCAGCCACAGCTCGCCGATAACCATCGAGTAAGCCCGACAGCAGGTCGTGACCAACGTCGCCCAACCACGTCATCCGGGGGAAGCACGAACGGGGCCCCAGCCCGGCGACGCGCTTCCTGCACGCACGGGCATCGGCAGGATCGCGCCCGCTCAGCGGCATTTGCGTGTGATTCGTGAGATCAGATCTCGCGATCCTCATCCGACATGTTGCTTGAAACCTGTTCCTGGGCGACCGCGAGTTCAGCGTCGGTGTACCCGAGTCCGCGCGCCCACTCGATTGCCGTCAGGAGGTCCCTCAGTGCCTGCTTCTGCGCTGGATGGGTGTAAGGAAGTGCGGCTTCGTCAGTTGTGAGGAGCCAATCCATCAGCACGAGGACCGAACGGTCCCACACGCGAAGACCAACGAATCCGGGCTCGGGTTCATCCATGCCACCGATGTTCGCACGTGAGCGCTCATCGGCAGATCAGGATGCGCCGTGTGGCCTTTCCACAACTCCCACAGTGCTGTCCGATGACCTCTCGACGGGGGCCGGTGACGCTCGGGCGTGAGCTGCCGTCCCCACATCCATGGGCACGGAGGAGGAGGCACGTTTCCCACCCGCATCTGACCCCTTCGCCGAACAGGTCGACCTCATGGCTGCTCCCGGCACGGGGAGGTGCCGGGGTTGAGCGGGTACGGTCGAGAGGGTCGGACCACGAAGCGAGCGGACCGGAGGTACCGCCTTGGGCGAGACGACCGCCGAACATCGGGACGCGAGCGACCAGGACCGCATCGACCGGAGCACCTGGATCCTCGCCAGCGTCATCATCCTGGGCGCGATCATGTCGATCCTCGACGTCACCATCGTGAATGTCGCGATCGACACCCTCGCGCAGAGGTTCCGGACCAGTCTCTCCACCATCCAGTGGGTGGCCACCGGCTACATGCTGGCCCTGGCGACGGTGATCCCGCTGAGCGGGTGGGCCATGAGCCGCTTCGGCGCCAAGCGCGTCTGGATGCTGGCGGTGACCCTGTTCGTCCTCGGGTCGATCCTCTGTGGGATGTCCTGGTCGGTGGGCAGCCTGATCGCCTTCCGTGTCCTGCAGGGCTTCGGAGGCGGCATGATCATGCCGGTGGGCCAGGCGGTGCTCGCCCAGGCTGCGGGCCCCCACCGTATCGGCCGGGTGATGAGCATCGTCGGCGTGCCGATGCTGCTGGGGCCGGTGATCGGCCCGGTCCTGGGCGGATGGCTCATCCAGGACTTCGACTGGCGCTGGATCTTCTACGTCAACGTCCCCGTCGGCATCCTGGCTCTGGCCCTGGCAGCCGGCCTGCTCCCCTCGGCCCGCCGCGGCCGCCAGGAGAAGCTGGACGTCGGGGGGCTCGCGCTGCTGTCTCCCGGTCTGGCGCTGCTCGTCTACGGGTTCTCCCAGGCGGGCTCGAGCGGTGGATTCGGGAACCCCCGCACGCTGGTGGGCCTCTGCCTCGGGGCGGCCCTGGTGGCTGCGTTCATCTGGCACGGTCTCGTCCGCGGCAAGACGGCACTGCTCGACCTGAGGCTGTTCCGCCACCGGTCGTTCGCCGCAGCGGCGGGCACCGGGTTCCTCTTCGGCATCGCGATGTTCGGCGCGATGATCCTGCTGCCGCTGTACTACCAGGTCGTGCGCGGCGAGGGGGCGCTCAACGCGGGGCTGCTGCTGGCACCGCAAGGGCTTGGTGCGGCGATGGCGATGCCGCATCGCCGGCCGGCTCACCGACAAGCTCGGAGCGGGACGCGTCGTGCCGTTCGGGCTGGCCCTCGCGGTGCTCGGCACCCTCGCGTACGCCGAGGTCGGCGCCCACACCTCCTACTGGCTCCTGGCGTCGGCACTGCTGCTGCGGGGAATGGGCCTCGGCGCCACGATGATGCCGGCGATGGCCGCCGGCTATGCCGCCCTGGCCCACGCCGAGGTGCCCAGAGCGACGACCACCCTGAACATCCTGCAGCGGGTCGGCGGGTCGGTCGGCACGGCCGTCCTCGCGGTCTACCTCGGGCACCAGATCGCGGACCGGATCCCGGCTGCCGCTTCGGGGACCGGGGAGCTCGGGTCGGTGCCACCAGGGGTCCGGGAGCAGCTCGCGACACCGCTGGCGGCCGCCTTCGGCCAGACGTTCTGGCTCGCCCTCGGGCTCACCGCTCTCGTCTACGTTCCCGCACTGTTCCTGCCTCGTCGCCCGAGCGCACCGCCCGACGAGCAGCAGGGCTGGGGCGAGGCCGCCGGGTAGCCGGCGGCTGACTCCGGGTAGGTCGCCCGGTCGGCTACTTGCCGGCGTAGGAGTGCTGGCTGCCGGCGCCGAAGAAGAAGTTGATGCCGATGAAGTTCCACATCAGCGAGCTGAAGGCGACCAGTGCGATGACGGCGGCGACCTGGGTCTTCCAGCCGGCGGTCACGCGGGCGTGGAGGTAGGCGGCGTAGAGCACCCAGGTGATGAACGCCCATACCTCTTTGGGGTCCCAGTTCCAGTAGGAGCCCCAGGCGTACTCCGCCCAGATGGGTCCGGTGATGAGTGCCGCGAAGGTCCAGATCGGGAAGCCGATCGCGTTGACCCGGAAGGAGACCACGTTCAGCGTCTCCGAGGAGGGGAGTCGCGACAGGTAGAGCCCGACCTTGCCGCGGCGCTCGGCGCGGTCCTTGACCAGGTAGAGGGCTGCGGTGACCGCGCCCACGAAGAAGGCGCCACTGGCCAAGATGGCGGCCAGCACGTGAATGGCCAGCCAGTAGGAGTGCAGCGCAGGCATCAGCGGTCCCGCCGGGACGTACAGGAGAAGCCCGGCGACCATGAGCAGGACGACCTGGAGCAGGGTCACGACCGCGCCGAGCCAGCGGAGGCCGTAGCGCTTGAGGAGCGCGAGGTAGATCAGCGAGACGCCGAGCGTAGCGGTCATCGTGAACTCGTACATGTTGCCCCAGGGCACCCGGATGGGGTCCGAGGCAAGTCCGCGCGTGACCACTGCCACCGCGTGGAAGATCGTGGCCAGGATGGTGAGCGAGATGCCGATCCGACCGGCCAGCTCGGCTCGCTCCGACGGGTGGACAGCCCGGGCGACGTCCTCCTCGGCCTCCACGGACGCGCCCCCGGCCGCGACGGCCACCGCTTCCCTGACCTCGGCCGTGCGCTGCGCCTTCGCCGTCGGCCGCGCGGACAGCGCCCACTCGATGACGTGGCTGAGGAAGGCGAGGGCGTAGACGATCCCCGCGAACATGATCGTGATGTTGCTGATGTGCGCGAACTCGATGGCGCTCACTCGTTCTCCTTGCCCGCGATCGATCCGGAGATCCGGTCGATCTCCTGCTGCAAAGTGTCGTCACCAGCGACCCTGCTGAGACCACCGACGGCGACAACCGTAGCGGCCCGGCCCTCATCATCGCCCTCCGGCCCCACCCGGACCCAGATCCGGCGGGAGCGGATGAACAGCGACCCGAGGAGTCCGAGCAGGGCCAGCACCACGCCGGCGAGGGCGATGCCCTTGCCGGGCTGGTGGCTGACCTGGAGCTTCACCCAGCGCTGGACGCCGTTGAACTCGATGGATCCCTTGCCGTCGGGCAGCTTCATGCCCTCCCCCGGGGCGAGGACGATCCGCAGGTCGGTGCCCTTGGCGTCGCTGGGCTGCGACCCCGGCCGCTGGAACTTGGTGAGGTTGGTCTTGTCGATCGTGTAGACGGACTGGGGCAGGCCGTTGTCCATGCCCAGGTCCCCGTAGTAGCCGAGGAGAGCCATCTTCGGGTTCAGCCAGTCCGGGAACTGGGAGTACGGCCCGGTCGCGTCGGTGAAGGCGTAGGTCGGGTAGAACTCCCCCTCGAACGCCAGCTGGTCCGGGCGGGCGTCGGGCACCTTGATCACGCCGTAGGAGACGAAGGAGGCATTCTCCGGGAGGAAGACGACCGGGCCCTGGTAGGCGACGTTCCCGTCGCCGTCCTTGACCGTGACCACCGGCGCGTAGCCGTGCCCGATCAGGAAGATGTTGACGCCGTTGATGCTCAGCGGCTTGTTGACCTGGAGCGGGTAGCTCTGGGGGGCGTCGCCGGGGGCAGCGGTGTAGGTGAGGTCGGCCTGGAACTCCGACGGCATGCCGATCTGTGGGCCGGAGGTGATGAACGAGACCTTGAAGTCGTCGACGGTGAAGCTCAGCGGCTGCATGGCCTCGGCGTTGAACAGGGCCCCGTGGCTGAACTCGTCGTACTGACTGAGCGAGTTGGAGAAGCCCGAGCCGGTCAGCACGATCACGCCGCCCTTGTAGCCGAAGAGCTGGCCGATCGCGAACCCCACCAGGACGACGATCACCGCCAGGTGGAACAGCAGGTTGCCCGCCTCCTTGAGATGGCCCTTCTCGGCGGCGACCCAGCCTCCCTCCTGGTCGACCACGACGCGGTAGCGGCTGGCACGCAGCACCTCGGCGGCGCGGTCAAGGGTCGCCGCGCGGTCGATGGTCGCCTCCGCGCGCGCCGACGCGGGCAGGCGGTCGAGGTTGGCGGGGGCCTTCGGGGGCGGGGTGCGCAGGGCCCGCCAGTGCACCCGCAGTCGCGGGATGATGCAGCCGACGAGGGAGATCACCAGCAGGATGTAGATGGCGCTGAACCAGGCCGAGTCGTAGACGGAGAAGAGTCCGAGCCGGTCGTACAGCGCGGTCAGGCCCGGGTGAGCGGCCCGCCACTGGGACACCCGCAACGGGTCGATGCTGTTCTGCGGCACGATCGAGCCGGGCACCGCCGCGAGCGCCAGCAGCAGGAGAAGGATGAGCGCGGTCCGCATCGACGTCAGCTGACGCCACGCCCATCGCAGCAGCTCGACCGGGCTGAGCGGAGGTGCGTCCTGGGGCTCGGGTGCGGCCATCAGATTCCGATCACCGTTCCGCCGAGCCAGCCCCGCAGGTCGGCGACCCACATGTCCCAGATGCCCAGCACGAGCAGCAGCCCGACGACGACGAGCATCGCCCCGCCGACCCGGGTGACCCACACCTGATGCTTGCGCACCCACCGCACCGTGCCGAGCATCCTGCGGTAGGCCAGCCCGGCCACGATGAACGGGAAGCCGAGACCCAGGGAGTAGAAGAGGCTCAGCGTGCCACCGCGGAAGGCCGTGCCCTCGTGCAGCGCCAGCGCCTGCACCGCCGACAGGGTGGGCCCGATGCAGGGGGTCCAGCCCAGACCGAAGAGGACGCCCAGGAGCGGCGCGGCGACCAGGCCGACGGCGGGCACCCGGTGGATCCGGAAGTCACGCTGGAACCAGGGGACGAAGCCGATGAAGGCCAGCCCGACCAGGATCGTGAAGAACCCCAGCACGATGCTGATCTGGTGCTGGTAGGTCCACAACCAGTCCCCGAGAGCACCGGACAGCGTCCCGAGGATGACGAAGACGGTCGAGAAGCCGAGCACGAACAGGAACGTTCCCAGCAGCATCCGGCCCCGCTTGGCCGACTCGAGGTCGGCCCCGGACAGGCCGGTGGCGTAGGAGACGTACCCGGGAAGCAGCGGGACCACGCAGGGCGAGAAGAACGACACGAGACCGGCGATCATCGCCACCGGGATGGCCAGCAGCATGGAGCCACCGGTCACCTGCTCGACGAACCACTCGGCCATCTCAGCGTCTCCTCGCGTCCGAGATCAGCGCGTCGATGGTGCCACGTGTGATGCTGCCGAGCACTGCGCCGGACACCCGGCCCTCCGGATCGATGATCACCGTGCTGGGGACGGCGTTCGGGGCGACCGTGCCCCGGAAGGCGAGCAGGGCCTGACCGGTCGGGTCGTAGATGCTGGGGTACGGCACGTCGAAGGTGCGCACGAAGGCGCGGGCGTTCTCCGTGGAGGTGTCCCGCGAGTCGATGCCCAGGAACATCACGTCCTGGCCCGCGTAGTCCCGAGCCGCCTGGGCGAGCACCGGAGCCTCGGACCGGCAGGGCCCGCACCACGACCCCCACACGTTGATCACGACGACTTTGCCCAGGTAGTCGCCGAGGCTCACGTGGTCGCCGTCGAGAGTCTCGCCCGAGACCTCTCCGGGCGGCTTCCGGTCGGCGACCGCGATCGAGGTGATCGTCCCGTTGCCGGCCACGAAGCCCGCCCCCGCCTCCGTCCCTGCCCCGGGCGAGCACGCGGTGAGGGCGACGACAGCGGAGAGAACGACAAGCAGCAACCGCTTGCTCACGAGGTCTCGCCGTCCGCCGTGGTGCCGCCCGAGGAGAACGGGGCGCGTCTGTCCTTCGGCCGGATCAGGTGCGCGGCCGGCTCCCGGTAGCCGATCGCCATCAGCCGCGAGTCCTCGAAGGTCAGGGAGGTGAGACTGCACAGCGAGCACTGCCGGCGCCGGGGGTCGTGCACGAAGTGCCGGCCTTCCAGGTGCAGCCGCGCGGTCCAGATCGGCAGCTGGTGGGAGACGATCAGCGCCTCGTGACCCGCCGCGCGCTCCCGGGCGTCGTGGATCGCCTGCATCATCCGGTCGGCGACCTCGGCATACGGCTCGCCCCAGGACGGCCGGAAGGGGTTCCACAGCAGCGGCCACGACGTGGGCCGGAGCAACACGCTCTTGCCGGCCCCGACGCCGAAGTGCTTGCCCTCGAACTTGTTGGTCGACTCGATGACCCGCTCGTCGATGTCGACCTCGGTTCCGACCGCGGCCGCCACGGGTGCCGCGGTCTCCTGAGCCCGCTCCAGCGGGGAGGAGACCACCACGGTGATGTCACGGTCCGCGACCGCCGCCGCGGCCGCCCGGGCCATGGCCTGGCCCGCATCGGACAGGTGGAACCCGGGCATCCGCCCGTAGAGCACGCCGCCGGGGTTGTGCACCTCCCCGTGCCGGAGCAGATGGACGGTCGTCGTCACGCGGGGGCCACCGCCCCGGCGGCCGCCGCTGCGGCCGCGGGCAGCGCGGAGACGACACGGTCGAGGGCGCGCTCGTCGTGAGCCGACGAGAGGAACCAGACCTCGAAGGCGCTCGGCGGGAGGTAGATCCCCTGGTCGAGCATGGCGTGGAAGAAGGCGGCGTACGCGGCGGTGTCCTGGTCGGCAGCATCGGCGTAGGTGCGCACCGACTCCCGTGCAGTGAAGAAGACGCTGAACATGTTCCCGGCGGCCTGGACCACGTGAGGCACTCCGGCGGCGGTCAGCGCCTCACCGGCCGCTGACGAGACCACCTCGGCCGCCGCGTCGATGCTCGCGTACACCTCGTCGGTGGCCAGACGCAGGGTGGCGAGACCGGCCGCGGTGGCGACCGGGTTCCCCGACAGCGTGCCCGCCTGGTAGACCGGCCCTTCGGGCGCCAGGTGCTCCATCACATCGGCCCTGCCGCCGAACGCGGCGGCGGGCAGCCCGCCGCCCATGACCTTGCCGAACGTCATCAGGTCCGGGCGCCAGCCGTCGCCGTCGATCCCGTAGTGCCCCGAGCGGCTGACCCGGAAGCCGGTCATCACCTCGTCGGACACCAGCAGCGCCCCGTGGCTCGCGCAGGTCTCGGAGAGGAACCGGTTGAAGCCCGGCTCCGGCGGGACGACACCCATGTTGCCGGGGGCTGCCTCGGTGATGACACACGCGATCCGGTCGCCGTGAGCGGCGAAGGCCGCAGTCACGGCCTCACGGTCGTTGTAGGGGAGCACGACGGTGGCGGCCGTGAACGCGTCGGGGACACCGGGAGTGCCCGGGACGGCGAGGGTGGCCAGCCCCGAGCCCGCCGACGCCAGCAGCGAGTCGACGTGGCCGTGGTAGCAGCCGGCGAACTTCACCACCAGGTCGCGCCCGGTGAACCCGCGGGCGAGCCTGATCGCCGACATGGTGGCCTCGGTGCCCGAGGAGACCATCCGGAGCCGGTCGACGGGGGTCCGCGACACGATCTCCTCGGCCAGGTCCACCTCGGTCCGGGTCGGCGCGCCGTAGGAGGTGCCCCGGCGCACGGCGTCGGTCACCGCCACCTGCACCGCGGGATGAGCATGACCCAGCAGCATGGGGCCCCAGGAGCAGATGAGATCGACGTACTCGTTGCCATCGGCGTCGTAGAGGTAGGGGCCCTCCGCCCGGTCCACGAACACCGGAGTCCCGCCCACCGCAGCGAAGGCGCGCACCGGCGAGTTGACGCCTCCCGGCGTCACGGCACGGGCTCGCTCGAACAGCGCAGCGGACTGGGGAAGGTCGATCACCGGGACATTCTCCTTCACGCGGCAAACGCCGCCGCATCGGGTCAGGAGCCGGACAGCCAGCCGGCGACCTCGGCCGCCCAGTAGGTGAGGACGACGTCGGCGCCGGCCCGGCGGATGGACAGCAGCGTCTCGAGGATCGACGCGCGACGGTCGATCCAGCCGCGCGCGGCGGCCGCCTCGACCATGGAGTACTCACCGGAGATGTTGTAGGCGGCGACGGGCACGTCGACGGCGTCCCGAACGGCCTGCACCACGTCGAGGTAGGCAAGCGCCGGCTTGACCATCACGATGTCGGCGCCCTCCTCCACGTCGAGCAGCGCCTCGCGGACCCCCTCGATGCCGTTGGCCGGGTCCTGCTGGTAGCTCCGGCGGTCGCCCTGCAAGGACGAGTCCACGGCCTCACGGAACGGACCGTAGAACGCCGAGGCGTACTTCGCGGAGTAGGCCAGGATCCCGACGTCGAGGCGACCCGCCGCGTCCAGCGCCCCGCGGATCGCGCCGACCTGACCGTCCATCATGCCGCTCGGCCCGACCAGGTCGACCCCGGCCTCCGCCTGGGCGACGGCCATCTCGGCGTACACCTCCAAGGTGGCGTCGTTGTCCACGTTGCCGTGCTCGTCGAGCACCCCGCAGTGCCCGTGGTCGGTGAACTCGTCGAGACACAGGTCGGCCATCACCGGCAGGGCGTCGCCGACCTCGCACTTCACCTCGCGGATGGCGACGTTGAGGATGCCCTCGGGGTCGAGGCCGCACGAGCCGGTCGCGTCCTTGGTCTCCGGGACCCCGAAGAGCATGATCCCGCCGAGCCCCGCCGCTGCCGCCTCGGCGGCAGCACGCCGTAGCGACTCACGGCTGTGCTGCACGACGCCCGGCATGCTGCTGATCGGGACCGGCTGGTCGGCGCCCTCCCGGACGAACACCGGAAGGATCAGCTGACGAGCCTCCAGCGACGTCTCTGCCACCAGCCGGCGGAGGGCGGGAGTACGGCGAAGCCGGCGCGGCCGGCTGTCCGGGAAGCCCATTCCCAACCCCCGGTCAGGTCGCCTTGCGCCGCGCGGACGGGCGGCGCTCCGACGGCCGGGTCACCGGCTGGCCGGACTCGATCAGCGAATGGGCTCGGTCCGCGCCGAAGTCGGCGAGAGCCTCCACCAGCGTCTCCACCGACGGCTTGGGCGCGAGGACGTCGACGCGTAGGCCGTGCTCCTCGGCGGTCTTGGCGGTCGCCGGGCCGATCGCGGCGATCACCGTCGAGGCGTGCGGCTTGCCTGCGATGCCGACCAGGTTGCGGACCGTGGACGACGAGGTGAAGACCACTGCGTCGAACTTGCCGGACTTGATCGCGTCGCGGACCGGAGCCGGTGGCGGCGCGGCGCGGACGGTGCGGTAGGCGGTCACGTCGTCGACCTCCCAACCCAGCTCCTGCAGCCCCGCGACCAGGGTCTCGGTCGCGATGTCGGCGCGGGGGAGGAACACCCGGTTGATCGGATCCAGGAGCTGGTCGTACGGAGGCCAGTCCGCGAGCAGTCCCTGGGCGGACTGCTCCCCCGACGGCACCAGGTCAGCCCGCAGGCCCCAGGCCTCCAGGTAGGCCGCGGTCTTCTCGCCGACCGCGGCGATCTTGAGACCGGAGAACGCGCGCGCGTCCAGGCCGTACTCGTCGAACTTCTCACGGATCGCCCTGACCGCGTTCACCGAGGTGAACGCGATCCACTCGTAGCGTCCCTCGACCAGGCCGCGGACGGCCTTGTCGACCTGCTGCGGGTTGCGCGGCGGCTCCACCGAGATGGTCGGCACCTCCACCGGGACGGCGCCGTGGCCCCGCAGTGCGGAGCACAGCGAGCCGGCCTGCTCCTTGGTGCGAGGCACCAGGACCCGCCAGCCGAACAACGGCTTGGTCTCGAACCAGGAGAGCGCTGCCCGCATGCCCACCGTGTCGCCCATGACGACCACGCCCGGTGGCTGCGCCTGCGCGGCCTTCGCGTCGGCACCGACCCGGTCCAGCGTGGACACGAGGGTCGTCTGGTCCACGGTCGTGCCGGTGCAGGTCATCGCGACCGGGGTCTGCGGGTCCCGCCCGGCGTCGAGCAGCTCCTCGGCGACGGTCGCAATCGAGCCGACGGCACCGAGCAGCACGAGGGTGCGTCCGTCGGCGTACTGCGACCAGTCGATCCGGGCGTCGGAGCACGACACCACGGAGAACTCGCGGTCGGACTTGGTGCTGAGCGGGATCCCGGCGTACGCGGGGACCGCGGAGATCGACGAGACGCCGGGCACGACCTCGACACGGTGGCCGGCCTTGACGCAGGCTTCGGCCTCCTCGGGACCGGAGGCGAACACGAACGGATCGCCGGCCATCAGCCGCACGACCTTGCGCCCGCCCTTGGCCGCCTTGACGATCACCTTGGCGCGGGCGGCCCGCGTCAGCGGCTGACCGTCCACTCCGAATCCCCCGTCGAGGAGCTCAGGGCCCTCGTCGGTGTCCTCGAGGCCGAGGAGGTCACGCACCAGGGCGGGGTGCTCGGGGACCTCGGTGACGACGATGTCGGCCTTGCGCAACAGCTCGACGGCGCGCAGGGTCACCAGGCCGGGGTCGCCGGGACCACTCCCGACGAACCACACATGACCTGCCCTGCTCGCCGCGGACTGGGTGGTCGGCCGGTTCGAGGTGTTGCTCACGGTGTTGCTCTCCGTTTGTCTCTCGCGGGCGTTCTGTGCGCGGGGTGTGTTCGGAGTCGTCTTTGACGTCCGTCTGTCGGTCTTCGGGGTCTTCTGGGTCATCGGGCTCCCATCAGGTCCGCGACTCCTTCGGCCAGCAGCTCGCGGGCGAGCTCCCGGCCGATCTCGTCTGCCCGATCCACCGGTCCCTGGTGGCTGCGGCGCAGATCTATCGAGCCGTCGGGTGCGAGCACCACCGACCGGATCCAGACCTCGTCGCCGTCCTCGCCCTCCACGATGTCGGCCAGAGCGCCCAGCGGGGCGGAGCAGCCGGCCTCGAGCTCGGCCAGCAGCGCGCGCTCCGCCGTGACGGCGGCTCGTGTCCGGGGGTCGTCGAGCACGTCAGCGACCGCTCCCGCCAGCAACGGCTCCACCGAGCGGCACTCGACGGCCAGTGCCCCCTGACCGGGGGCAGGCAGCATCTGGATCGGGTCCAGGGTCTCGGTGATCTCGTCGACCCTGCCGAGACGAGCGAGCCCTGCGCGCGCGAGGACGACCGCGTCGAGCTCTCCCGCCGCGACCTTGCGGAGGCGCGTGTCGACGTTGCCCCGGACCCCGACTATCTCGAGGCCGAGCCCGAGGGCGTGCAGCTGCGCCGCACGTCGCGGTGAGCCGGTGCCCACGCGCGAGCCGCGCGGCAGCTCACCCAGGGTCATGCCGTCGCGCGCCACCAGTGCGTCGCGCGGGTCCTCGCGGAGCCGGGACGGCGGCGAGACCGATCCCGTCGACCGAGCGCGGTCGGAAGGTCCTTCAGCGAGTGGACGGCGAGGTCGACCTCGCCGATCAGCAGGGCGTCACGCAGGGCGCTGACGAAGACGCCCGCGCCTCCGAACGAGTCCAGCGGGTCGCGCCGACACGTCTCCGGTGGTGGAGACCTCCACCAGCTGTACCTGACGGCCGAGGCCCTGTGCGAGCAGGTCGGCGACCTGCTGGGACTGGGTGGTGGCGAGGAGGGAGGCCCGGGTGCCCAGGCGCAGCGACGTCGTCATGGTCGCACCTGCCCGGGTCGCGTCATGGCCTGGACGGCCTTCGGGTCGAGGCTGAACAGCTCCGCCAGCGCGGTCGCGTAACTGACCGGCTCGGGGTCGTTGGCCAGCTCCTTGACCCGCACCGTGGGCTGGTGGAGCAGCTTCTCGGCCACGCGCCGCACGGCCTGCACGACCTCCTTCTCCACCGCCTCGTCGAGGCCGGGAAGCCGGGCGTGCAGCCGGGAAAGCTCGGCGTCGACGACTTCGGTGGCCATCGTGCGCAGCGCTACCACCGTGGGCGTGACGTTCGCGGTCCTCCGCGCGGTCAGGAAGGCGCTCACCTCCTCGGCCACGATGTCGCGCACCCTCCGACGTTCAGCGAGGCCTGGTTCACCTCGTCGGCGAGGGTCGCCAGGCTGTGCAGGTAGACGCCGTCGATCTCGCCGACAGCGGGGTCGATGTCGTGCGGGAGCGCCAGGTCGATGATGGCCAACGGCCCGCCGGCCGAGGCCCGCGCGGCGGCGACCTGGGGGGAGTCGAGGACCAGTCCGATCGCGCCGGTGCAGGAGATGAGGACGTCGGCGTCGCGGACCAGCTCGGGGAGGGCCTCCAGGTCCGCCGAGATCACGCCGTACAGCTCGGCGAGCCGGTCGGCGTTGGACCGGGTGCGGTTGGCCACGACCACGTCGGTGACCCCGGTGCGGATCAAGGTGGCCACCGACAGCCCCGCCATGGACCCGGCCCCGACGACGAGCGCCCGGCGCCCCGCCAGGTCGCCGATCTCGTCGGAGGCCCGCTGCAGCGAGACCGAGACCAGTGAGGGGGCTACCCGGTCGATGTCGGTCTCCGAGTGCGCCCTCTTGCCGACGCGGAGCGCCTGCTGGAAGAGGGCGTTGAGCGAAGCGCCGATATGTCCGGTGTCCTGTCCCAGCCTCAGGGCGTCGCGGACCTGTCCGAGGATCTGCCCCTCGCCGATCACCATGGAGTCCAGGCCCGAGGCGACGTGGAACAGGTGGGAGACAGCGCCGTCGTCGTAGTGCACGTACAGGTGCGGCACGACGCTCTCGGCCTCCTCGCCCGCGAGCTCGCACAGGAGCCGCGACACGGACTCGACGCTCCCGTGGAACCGGTCGACGTCGGCGTAGACCTCGATCCGGTTGCAGGTCGCGAGGACGGTCGCTTCCAGCACGTGGTCCTGGGTGCTGATCGACCCGGCCAGCGCTGCAGCCCCGGCGGTGTCCAGCGCCAGCCGCTCCAGGATCGGCACCGGAGCGGTCCGGTGGGAAACCCCGACGACCAGGACGCTCATGACGCCATCACCCCGGAACCGGAGGCGCTGCCGTCACCCATCATCTTGCGCTGCTCGTGGAAGGCCAGGATCTGCAGCTCGATGGAGAAATCGACCTTGCGCACGTCGACGATCTCGGGCACCGACAAGACGGTGGGGGCGAAGTTCAGCACGCTGGTGACACCGGCCGCGACCAGCCGGTCGCAGACCGCCTGGGCGCTGGCGGCGGGAGTCGCGATCACCCCGATGGCCACGTGCTCCTCGACGACGACCCGCTCGAGGTCCTCGTCGGGCCGCACCACCATCCCGGCCACCGTCTCGCCGACCCGGGCAGGATCCGAGTCGAGCAGGGCCGCGATGCGGAAGCCGCGGGAGGAGAAGCCTGCGTAGTTGGCCAGCGCCTGCCCGAGATTGCCGATCCCGACCACGACGACCGGCCAGTCCTGGGTGGAGCCCATCTCGCGCGCGATCTGGTACCGGAGGTACTCGACCTCGTACCCGACGCCCCGGGTGCCGTAGGACCCGAGGTAGGACAGGTCCTTGCGCAGCTTCGCACTGTTCACGCCCGCGGCAGCGGCCAGCTCCTCGCTGGAGCAGGTGGAGATCCCCCGCTCCGACAGGCTCACGAGAGCACGCAGGTAGATCGGCAGCCGTGCCACGGTGGCCTCGGGGATTCCACGGTCCGTGGCACGCGCCGATGAGGAGCGACGCTCGTCACTCGTAGGGGTCACGGTCTCTCATCTCCAGCAGCCAGCCGGGCGCGCCGTCCACGTCTGGATCGGACGGCAGCAGGGCTCACTGTAAGAGTTTGTGAACGTGAGAACAAACCGAGCCGGATCAGGCTCGGGCCAGGGCCCGGCGCAGGACGTCGGGGGCGAGGCGCCACTGCGCGATCTGGCTGCCGTCCACCAGCACGACCGGGATCGCCTCGCCGTAGCGAGCCACCAGATCGGCCGAAGAGTCGATGTCCACCTGCGGTAGCGCTCGCCGAGCTCGCCGCAGACACTCTCCACGACCTCCATGACCACGTCGCACAGGTGGCACTGTGCCCGGCTGTACACCAGCACGCCGGGCTGCGCCCTCGCCCGCGCTCACGCGATCAGCCCGGAGGTGGACCGGCGCCGTGCCTCACGCGACGCAGCGGCGCGACCGCTCAGCCGCGGCAGCTCGTCGGACACGACGACCGTGCTGGGCTGCTTGAACGCCGCCAGGCGCTCGCGGCACACGGCCAGGACGTCGTCGGCGATCTCGGCGTCGGTCCGCGACGTGCCGGTCGACCGCTGCACGTAGGCGACCACTGCCTCCCCGGTGAGCGAGTCCGGGAGCGCGGCGACGGCCACGGCCGCCACGGAGTCCAGTTCGCGGATCGTGTCCTCCACCTCCCGCGGGTACACGTTGAAGCCCGACACGACGATGACCTCCTTGGCCCGGTCGACGAGGAACAGCTCACCGTCGTCGTCGAGATATCCGATGTCACCGGTCCCGAACCATCCCTCGGCGTCGGGACCGTCAGCACCGTCCGGCCAGTAGCCGCTGAACAGGTTGGCGCCCCGGACCATGATCTCGGAGGGGTCGCTCTCTCCGGGCTCCTCGGGACCGCGGAGCCGCAGCTCCACGCCGGGCACGGGCGTCCGACGCCGTCAGGACCGGAATCCGGTCCGCTGCACCGTCACCACCGGGGAGGCCTCGGTGAGCCCGTAGCCCTGGACCACCGGAACTCCGGTCCGGGCCTCGAACTCGGCGACCAGCCCCGGGTCGACCGGCGCGGAGCCTGAGAGCACCGCGCGCACGGACGCGGAGGCGCGTGGCCAGATCCTCCACGTCCCGCCAGTAGGCGAAGACCGGCGGCGCCACCGGGACGAACCGTCACGGTGTGCTCGGCGACCAGCTCCGCGGTGCGGTCGGCATCGAAGCGGTCGGCCAGCACCAGCGGGCGGCCTGGCCGACACAGACGCCGAGGACGGCGTTGAGGCCGAAGATGTGCGAACATCGGCAGCACGCCCAGCACCACGTCGGATCGGCAGCACCGGTGGCGTGTCGAGCGCCTGGACCTGCTCGATGTTGGCGATGAGCGCGCGGTGGGTGAGCATGGCCAGCCGCGGGTGCGCGTCCGACTCTCTGGTGGCGAGGAGGACGGCCAGCGTCTCGGGGTCCATGGCCTCGGGGAAGCGCACCGGCTCGGTGTCCAGCAGGTCGCGGGTAGCCGACCTCCCCAGCAGTGGGCCTCGCCGACCACGACGATGCGTGGTGGGGGCCGGGGCGGGCTGAGCCGCCCGGCGACGCGCAGCGACCTGCGAGACTCCCTCGACCGCGTCCCGTACGGCGGGGGCGGTGCCGGCGTCGGCGACGACCAGCGCCGCGGCGGTGTCGACGAGGACGCCGACCAGCTCGGCGACCGGGCCCGGGGGTCAAGTCGGGACGGCGACCAGTCGTGCCCTGAGCGCGGCGAAGTAGAGCAGCACGAACTCCGTCCGGTTGCCCAGCGCCAGCACGACCCGTTGGCCGGGTGTGACGCCCAGGGCGCGCAGGCCCGAGGCCAGGGTCGAGACCCTGCCTCGGCGTCCGCCCAGGTGATCTGCTCACCGCTCACGGAGTCGATGAGCGCGACCTGGGCGGGGTGCTGTGCAGCGTTGCGCTGCACCATCTCGGACAGGTTCGCCGCCACGACTCCGAGTCTTGCACACACGCCGGCTCCGCCGTGCGCCGTCGTGCGCAACGCGAGCCGCGAGGGCGTCCGGTCCGTGCTGCCCGCGGTGCCGCGGCCACTACCCTGGAGCCGTGACGTCGTCCGCACCGAGCGCTCCCGAGCGCAAGGATGCCCAGCCGGAGGACCGGTCCGCGGCGGACGAGGCCGCAGCCGGTGCGGCGGACGCCGCCGCCTTCTTCGACCTGGACAACACCGTGATGCGCGGGGCGACGGTGTTCCATCTGGCCCGCGGGCTGTACCGACGCAAGTTCTTCTCCACCCGGCAGCTGGTCGGTGCCGCCTACAAGCAGGCCTACTTCCGGATCGCCGGGATCGAGGACCCCCGGCACGTTGCGGAGGCGCGGGCGCACGCACTGGAGTTCATCAAGGGCCACGCGGTCTGCGAGCTCGTCGCGCTCGGCGAGGAGATCTTCGAGGAGGCGATGGCCGACCGGATCTGGCCGGGCACGCAGGCGCTGGCTCAGCAGCACATCGAGCGTGGAGAGCGCGTGTGGCTGGTCACCGCTGCGCCCGATCGAGATCGCGACGATCATCGCGCCGCCGGCTGGGGCTGACCGGCGCGCTCGGGACGGTCGCCGAGCAGCACGAGGGCGTCTACACCGGCCGGCTGGTCGGGGAGATGCTGCACGGACCGGAGAAGGCGGCCGCGGTCCGAGAAGCTCGCCGACGAGGAGGGGCTGGACCTGGCCCGGTGCTCGGCGTACTCGGACTCCCACAACGACATCCCGATGCTCTCGCTGGTCGGCTCCCCCTGCGCGGTCAATCCCGGACCACCGCCTGCGCGACCACGCCCGCGCCCACGGGTGGGCCATCCGCGACTACCGGACCGGCCGCAGGGCGGCCAAGGCGGGCGTGGCCGGGCTCGCCGTCGCCAGCGTGGTGATGGGCGCGATCCGCCGGCTGCGCCCAAGCGCGTCTGACCCGGCCGCGTCCGGGCCCCAATCGGGCGCGCCGGGAACCGGTCAGGTCCCCCACTCCCGCCGATCTGCGACCTGTCCGGTCAATCGAGCGGGGCCCGCCCGCGCCAGGGAGCACGATGGTCCGACCTCACCGCCGCATCGTGGCGCGGCGCGGGCTCCGCGCCCTGCGCCGGCGGTGGCGCGCAGCGGCGCCCCGGTCACGCACCGGCCCGGGTGGCTCCTCACCGAGACGGTCGAGTCGTCCGGGTGCCGGCGGCTCGCGACGCGCTCCCCGCAACGACTCCGGTCGCGCGTGGTCGTCGGCTGCGGACGAGGCGGAGCGCACCCGCGTCATCGCGCTGGTCGAGCTGGCGCGGGACGGGGACGCGGAGGCCTTCGGCCAGCTCTACGACCACTACCACCGGTCGGTGTACCGGTTCCTCTAGTACCGGCTGGGATCGCCGACGCTGGCGGAGGACCTGACCTCGGAGACGTTCTTCCGCGCGCTGCGGTCGATGGCGTCGTTCCGCTGGCAGGGCAAGGACTTCGGCTCGTGGCTCATGACGATCGCCCGGAACCTGACGATGGACCACTACAAGTCGGCGCGCACCCGGTTGGAGGTCGCGACCGACGATCTGACCGCCGTATGCAGGCCGGGTGGACGGGGCCGAGAGCGAGGTCCTCGCGTCGCTGACCAACGAGGCGCTGATCTCCGCCCTCCGACAGCTGCCCGAGGTGCAGCAGGAGTGCCTCGTGCTGCGCTTTCTCCAGGGGATGTCCGTGGCCGAGACGGCGAGCGTCCTCGGGCGCAGCGAGGGCGCCGTCAAGCAGCTGCAGCTGCGCGGGGTCCGCAAGCTGGCCCGCCTGCTCCCCGAGGAGGAACGATGACTGCTCTCGGCCGGGGCCCTGCCGTGGCACGGAGGGCAGGCATCGCGCCGGCCACCACGACGACAGGGCCGAGAAGGAGCATCCGAGCATGAGCGCCCTGTTCTCCCGCCAGGCGGACGCGTTCGCGGAAGCCCTCGAGGGCGCCGGTGACCCCGCTTTCGGGACGCTGCTCGCCACGGTGGAGTGGCTGCGCGCCGCTCCCGATCCCGAGCCGGCCGCGGGCTTCCGGGACGAGCTGCGCACCCGGCTGCTCCGGGAGGCGGAGGTCACGCCGGCGCACCGGAGTGAGCCGGCGAGGACGCACCGGGCCCGCGGGCGTCGACGTGCGCTCGTCGCCGCCGGGGTGCTCGCCGTGGTGGGCGGCACCGCAGGGGTGGCCGCGGCGGCCGAGAGCGCCGGCCCCGGTGACCTCCTGTATCCGGTCAAGCAGGCCATCGAGCGGATCGAGGCCGCCTTCGGGCACGGCCGGCGTGAGCAGGGGGAGGCACTCCTCGGACGGGCCGACACCCGGCTGGTCCAGCTCGCGTCCCTCTCCAGATCGTCGTACCGGGAGGAGGGCCAGAGCACGGTCTCCGGCTTCGCCGATGACGCACACCGTGGGAGCGACCTGCTCCTGCTCAGCTTCGAGTCGACCCGTGACGAGAGCACTGTGGCCATCGTGCGCGCGTTCGCGGCGCGCACGATGGAGCAGCTGGAGGCGCTCGACGAGAGCACCGGCGGGGCGCTGTCCGCCGACCTCGCGGCGGCCGCCATGACGCTTCAGGAGATCGACACCCGGGCCGCCGTGCTCTGCCCGACGTGCAGCGATCTCCCCCTCGCCACCGTGCCTCCCGGCCTCCGGACCGCGCCGCTCGGGAAGCTCGTCACGTCCTTCCGCGAACGGCCCGGGAGCCCGAACGGTGGGAACCCCGTCGAAGCCCCGGAGGGACTCCGGCGGGCAGTCACACGGCCCGGCAGATGCCTCACCCCCGTCGCCGGCCGCCTCGTCACCGGCGGTCTGCTCGATCCCGTGACGTCGGCGGTCGACGACGTGGTCTCGGAGGTCGTGGGCCAGGCCGACGACCTGCTGTCGCCCGGCACGCTCGGGCTTCCGTGACCGGGAGCCCGGCGGGCGCTCAGTGGAACGCGGAGTTGCGCTCCACGAGCAGCCGGTAGAGCGTCTGTTGGATCGACTCGCGCACCTGGTCGGTCAGATCGAAGGTCGGTCATCGGATCCTCGGCAGAGGCCGCGTCGTACTCGTCGGTGCGGATCGGCTCACCGAACTCGATGATCCACTTCGACGGCAGCGGGATCATGCCCAGCGGTCCCAGCAGCGGGAACAGCGGTGTGACCGGGAAGTACGGGAGGCCCAGCAGCCGGGCCAGTGCGGGGATGTCCCCGATGAGCGGGTAGATCTCCTCGGCGCCGACGATCGAGCAGGGGACGATCGGTACCCCGGTGTTGATGGCCGAGGCAACGAAGCCTCCCCGACCGAAGCGCTGGAGCTGGTAGCGCTGGGATGAACTGCTTGCCGATGCCCTTGTACCCCTCCGGCCACACCCCGACCAGCTCACCCTTGTGCAGCAGCCGGCAGGCGTCGTCGACGCAGGCCAGGGTCACTCCGCCTCGCCGGGCGATCTCACCGACGAACGGCATCCGGAAGACCAGGTCGGCGCCGAGCAGTCGGAGGAATCGTCCGGTCGCCTCGTGGATGACGAACGCTGTCACCAGGCCGTCGACCGGCAGGGTGCCGGAGTGGTTGCCGACGATGAGGGCTCCGCCGTCGCGCGGAAGGTTCTCCAGACCGCGCACCTCCACGCGGAACCACTTCTCGGCCAGGGGCCTGATGGCGTTGAAGAAGAGGTTGGTCGTCAGGTGCGGGTCGAGGCCGAACTCGTCCACCTCGTAGTCCCCGGTGACCCGGCGGCGCAGGAAGGCCAGGACGTGCGCGAGGCGACGCTCCCCGTCGTCCCCGAAGGTCTCCCGCGCCGCTGCCAGCACCGCGGCAAGGATCTCCTCGACCGGGATGCCCTCGTCCGGCGCACGCCCCGCCGACACCGTCGGGGACGTTGGCTCTGTGGTAGCCGGCTCGTGAGGTGCACCGACCGCGTCGGCCGGCGCGGCACCGGATGACGCGCGACCCGTCTTGCCGTTCCCCGCGAGGTTGCGCGAGCGCGCCGAGGGACGCTCGGTCCCCGTCCCGCGCCCGGGCCTGCCCCGGGTGCCCAGGGGAATGATCTCGGCGTCAGCCATCGTCGGCCTCCCCGAGCATGGTGACAAGCGCCCGTTCCACGAGCTCCACCGGGTGGTCGGCGAGGAGCCCCACCGGGACGGCCCGGGCGAAGTCGTCCAGGGTCTGGCTCGTGGTGTAGGCGGGCTCGAACTCGAGCTCGCGCCGCATCCGGTGGGTGTCCAGCCCGCGACCGAAGGTGAGGTAGTCGACGTCGTCGGCCGACAGGCGTCGGCCGAGCACGCCTGCTCGAGATCCGCGTGCTGCCGGCGAGAGCCGGACGCGGGACGGGGACGATGGGGCGACCCAGGCGACGTGCAGCCTGGGAGAGCATCACGACCCCGTCGCCGGCCACGTTGAAGGTGCCATGGACGTCGGCGGTGGTCGCATGCACCATCGCCCGTAGCTCGTCGTCGGCGTGCAGCAGCTGCATCCGGGCGTCGAAGCCCATCGGCTTGCTGACGAACGGCTGCTTCAGGTGCTCGGCGAGGAGGCTGCGCGTCCCGGCGCCCAGGACCTCGGCCATGCGCAGCACGGTGACCGTCACATCGGGGCGGCGGCGTGAGAATCCGCGGACGTACCCTTCGACCTCCACGAGGTCCCGCCCGGGCCTGGGTCTCGGGGGATCCTCGGTGGCGTCTCCTCGTGGAAGACCGCGGGATCGGAGCCCGACGAGCCGTAGATCCGGTCCGACTGCGAAGCACGAGCCGCTCCAGGCCCGGCGCTCGCTGACAGGCGGCGAGCAACTGCATCGTCCCCATGACGTTGTGCTCCTTCGCCGCACCTGGCCCCCGCCGTCACGCAACGGGTCGACGAGGCCGGCGTGCACGACGGTGTCGACGTCCTGGGCGGCGATGATCTTGGCGATCACGGGGTTGGCGATGTCCGCCCGCATGAAGTGCGCGCCGTGAAGGTCCTGGCGCGGCGGGACCACGTCGACACCGATGACGCGGTCGATGGACGGGACGGTGTCAGGGCGCGAGCGACCCTGCCTCCGAGTGCTCTGGAGACTCCGGTGACGAGGACTACCCGACCCACCATGTCGTCCTAGGTTGTCCGATGCTGTCCGATGCGTCCGGTCGAGACCCAGCGGAGGGACTCGCGGCCTACTTGCCGAGGCGGCGACGAGCGACCCGCGTCTTCTTGAGGAGCTTGCGGTGCTTCTTCTTCGCCATGCGCTTGCGGCGCTTCTTGATGACTGAACCCACGTGGGACCTTCCTGAGTCTCATCCGGAAGGCACAAGCCTATCCGCCCCCCGGCTCCACCCCCAATTCGCCCGGGATGCGCACGTGCGAGTCGATCAGGCCGGGGGACGCTTGCGCCGGCGCCGCCCCCGAGGCGAGTCGGCCGCCCCGGCACCTGCTCCGTCCGACCCGGGCACCGCCGGCACGTAGGGGAGCGCCCAGGTCGCCGCGAGTCCTGCGCGCGATGACGACGGCGGCGATCCCGGTGGTCACCTTGCTGGCGTGCACGAGGGCGAGCCGCGGCCGCGTCACCCGCCGCCGCCGTCGCAGGGCTCGCCCGGAGGCCGGGGATGGCCGAGCCGGCCGAGCTCGTCACGGCCTGGACCAGCTGCTCGCGCTGGGCGGCGGGGACTCCGGCCGCGGCGAGGCCGGAGCCGGTGGACGACCGAGCGCGGTGAACAGCACCGTCCCGAGCACGGCCACGCCGAGCGCAGAGCCGAGCTGGCGGAACGTGCTCTGCATGCCGGACGCCTGTCCCGACTCGGCGACAGGGATCTCGGCGAGGATCACGCTGGTCAGCTGGGCGGTCGCCATGCCGACTCCGAGGCCGTACCCGAACAGCCAGGCCGCGATCACCCAGCCGCTGATACCCTGGGTCAAGGTGACGGCCAGGCCGCCGACGGCGAGCGGCCTCGAGCAGCGAGGCCGATGCGCACCACGGCGCGCCCGCCGAAGCGCGCGGTCAGCTGGGGGGTGGCCCCGGAGACGAGGAAGGTGCCCAGCGCCAGGCTGACGATCAGCCACCCGGTCCCCAGAGGCGAGTAGCCGAGCGCGTTCTGCAGCAGCAGCGGCAGGGTGAAGATCAGCCCGAACTCGCCGAGCGCGACGATCAGCGCGGCGATCGACCCGAAGCGGAAGGAGCGGACGCGCAGCAGCGACAGGTCGACGAGCACCACCTTCCCGGCCCGTCCCCGAGAGCGCTGGAGGACGACGAAGGCCGTCATCAGTGCGACTCCGACGACCAGCGCCACGGGGATCGGGGAGAGCGCTCCGGACTCCTGGCGCCACCAGCCGTAGGTCCGGCTCTCGATGAGGCCGAAGGCGATGGCGCCCATGCCGATCGCGGACAGGGCGACGCCGCCCCAGTCCAGGCCGGGGGTCGTGGGCTCTCCCGGGTCTCCGGGACGACGATCATGATCGCGGCGAGGACGCGCGAGACCGACCGGCACGCTCAGCCAGAACGCCCATCGCCAGGACACGTCGGTGGTCAGCCATCCGCCGACCAGAGGGCCGACGGCGGCCATTCCGCCGATCGTCGAACCCCAGACCGCGAAGGCGATTCCCCGATCCCGGCCCGTGAACACCGCGTTGAGGGTGGAGAGGGTCGCCGGGCAGGATCATCGCCGCCCCGACGCCCTGCACGACCCGGGCCGCGATCAGGACGCGTCCCGGAGCCGGCCGCGCCGGCGGCCAGGCTGGCGAGGACGAAGACGGCCATGCCCAGGGCGAACAGCCGGCGGCGCCCGTAGAGGTCACCGACCCGGCCGAGGGTCAGCAGCAGCGCGGCAAAGGCGAGCGAGTAGACGGCGTTCATCCACTCCGCCTGGGCGGAGCTGAGCCCCAGGTCCTCGATCACCACCGGCAGCGCGACGTTGACGACGGTTGCGTCCATGATGATGAGAGAGACCCCGAATGCCACCGCGGCGAGGGCCCACCAGCGGTGGTGGACTGCCGGGACGGTACTTTTGTCGACGGTCATGTCGGTATCATACCGACGTACGCGTCGGGAACAACGCGGGGCCCGGAGGAGGAGGTGTCGCGTGCCGAGGATCGATGCCCCCACCGTCGCCGAGCACCATGCGCGCCAGCGGTCGGCGCTCCTGGCCGCGGCCGAGCGGATCGTGTCGGACGCGGGCGTCGAGGCGCTCACGCTCGCCGCCGTCGGACGAGCGGCCGGTCTCGCCCGGTCCAGCGTCTATCAGTACTTCGACTCCGCACCTGCGCTGGTGGCCGCCCTGGTCGAGGACCTGATGCCGCGCTCCGCAGCCCACCTGGCGGAGGTGACCGACCGTGCCGGCGAGGCCCGGGACCGCGTCGAGGCGTTCGTTGCCTCCGCCATCGAGGCGGCGGCCCACCCCTCCCACCGGGCGCTGGCGGCCCTTGCCACCGCGGATCTGCCCGAGGAGTGCCGGGCGCGCCTGGCCGAGCTGCACACGGAGCAGCAGGCCCCCTTGCGCGCCGCGCTCGGGGATCTGGGCGTCCCCGATGCCGACCTGACCGCAGACCTGCTGATGGGAGTCGTCCGGGCCGCCGCGGAGGCCATCGCGTCCGGACGCCCCCTGGGCCAGGTGACGCAGCGAGCGACGGCGCTCACCCGTGCGGCCCTGAGCGAGTGATCTGGGCGAGTGATCTGAGCGAGTGATCTGGGCCGGCGACCTGGGCCGGTGAAGGGTCCAGCAGGGCGCCACCGGTGGACCCTGAATTGCTCCAGGGCGGCGCTCGGCTCAGCGCCGGGTGACGCGTGCAGAACTCAGCCGGTCTGGAAGAAGCTCCGACGCAGGTACTCGTCGACCTCGTCCTCGCGCACGCGGAACGACCGTCCCACGCGCACGGCAGCGAGGTCACCGGCGTGCACCAGGCGGTACACGGTCATCTTGGAGACCCGCATCATCGCGGCCACCTCGGCCACGGTGAGGAAACGGGGTCCAGAGACGTCCCCGCTGTTGGAATCAGCCATGCTGCACCGCACTTTCACGGCACCCGCCCTCCGGCTTCCCCACCGGAGGCACGCCCGGAGTGCCCTTGTACCCAAGAGCCTAGTGGGACTGGTGGGATAGGGGGGGTTTCGTGATTTCTTTACCAACAAAAGCCCCATACCTCATGAGAGCGTGCATACCCCACGATTCGGGCCGTCGCGGCGTCCTGACCGGCTAGTACTCGGGATCGATCCCGTGGTACGGGAAGACTGCTCGGCGCGTGTCGATGATCGCCCGGTCCAGCCAGTTGCCCGGGTCGTAGCCGGACTCGAACGCCCGGTAGGACAAGTCACGTCCTTCCCCCATGCGCCTCGGCGCGACCTGCCCGAGCAGGTGCAGCACGTGCTCGCGCCAGGCCTCGGGGATCGCGCGGTCCAGCTCCACCGGCGCACCCGCGGCGATCGCCAGCAGATGGGACCAGGAGCGGGGCACCACGTCCACGATCGCGTAGCCGCCGCCGCCGGTCGCGAGCCACCGGCCGCCGGCCACCTCGTGGGCGAGATCGTGCAGCGCCAGGTACGACGCCCGCTGGCCGTCCACCGAGAGCATCATGTGCGCCAGCGGGTCCTCGGTGTGGCTGTCGCAGCCGTGCTGGGTCACCAGCACGTCGGGGGCGAACTCGCGCAGGAGAGGGGGCACCACGGCATGGAAGGCCCGCAGCCAGCCGGCGTCCGCGGTGCCCGGGGGCAGCGCGACGTTGACTGCCATCCCCTCCGCGCCCGGGCCTCCGTTGCGATCCGGGAACCCGGTGCCGGGGAAGAGGAACTGCCCGGTCTCGTGCAGGCTGATCGTGAGCACCCGCGGGTCGTCGTAGAAGACTGCCTCGACCCCGTCGCCGTGATGGACGTCCACGTCGACGTACGCCACCCGCTCGGCCCCCTGGGCGAGCAGCCAGCGGATCGCGATCGCCACGTCGTTGTAGACGCAGAAGCCGCTCGCATGGTCCGGCATCGAGTGGTGCAGGCCCCCCGCGATGCTGACCGCGTGCGACACCTCGCCCGACCAGATCCGGCGGGCGCCCTCCACCGTCGCCCCGACGATGTGGGCCGACGCGGTGTGCACGCCCGGGAAGGACGGGGTGTCCTCGGTGCCCAGACCGCACGCCGGGCCGAACCGGTCGGGGTCGTCGCTGATCTTGCGCACGGTCTCGACGAAGTGCTCGGTGTGCACCGTGGTCAGCAGCTCGTCGTCAGCCATCGGGGCAGGGACCACGGCGAGGCCGCCGGGCCCGGTGACGCCGAGTTCGGCCGCGAGCCGCATGGTCAGGTCCACCCTGACCGGGGTCATCGGGTGGGTCGGCCCGAAGTTGTAGGCGGTCAGGCTGGGATCGAAGACGGCGCAGGCGGCGTCAGGCATCACGAGCCTCCGGCCGACAGCTCCCGGGAGCGATCGCGTGCTGCCTCCATGGCAGTGAGGAAGGCAGCACGCACCTTGTGGTCCTCCAGCTCGCGAACGGCCGCAGCCGTCGTCCCACCCGGCGAGGTGACCCGCTCCCGGAGCACGGTCGGGTGCTCGCCGGTCTCCCGCAGCATCAGCGCCGAGCCGAGCATGGTCTGGACCACGAGCTTGGTGGCGGTGTCGCGCGGCAGGCCCAGGAGGACGCCGGCCTCGATCATCGCCTCGACGACGAAGAAGAGGTACGCCGGGCCCGAGCCGCTGATCGCGGTCACCGCGTCCTGCTGCTGCTCGGGGACCCGGATCACCCGGCCCGTGGCGGCCAGCAGCCTCTCGGCCCGGTCCAGGTGGGCCTCGTCGCAGTGGGAGCCGGGCGAGATGGCGGCCATGCCCTCGTCGACGAGCGCCGGGGTGTTCGGCATCACCCGGACCACCGGCACGCCCTCGTCGAGGGCCTCCTCCAGGAAGGAGGTGGTGATGCCGGCGGCCAGGGACACGACGAGCTTGGTCCGGGAGACGTACGGCGAGATCTCGTAGAGCACGCTGCGCATGTCCTGGGGCTTGACCACCAGCACGATCGTCTCGGCCGCCTCCACGACCTCGGTGTTGGACAGCACGCGGACGCCGTACTTCTCGTGGAGCTCCTCGGCGCGCTCTGCTCGCTTCTCGCCCACCAGCAGTTCGTCGGCCTTCCAGCCCGAGCGCAGCAGGCCGGACAACAGGGTCTCCCCCATCACTCCGGCGCCGATGATGGCCACGATTCCGCTCATGGAGATTCCTACCGTCGAGAGATCAGCGACCTCAGGAAGAATGTCAGGTTGGCCGGGCGCTCGGCGAGTCGTCTCATGAAGTACCCGTACCACTCCGTGCCGTAGGGGACATAGACCCGCATCCGGTGGCCGAGACCGGCGATCCGCAGCTGCTCCTCCGGGCGGATGCCGTACAGCATCTGGAACTCGAACGAGCCCTCCGTGCGCCCGGTGGCCGCCGCGAGCTGTTCGGCGACGCGGATCATGCGCGGGTCGTGGGTGGCAACCATCGGGTACCCGGACCCCTGCATCAAGACGGCCAGGCACCGCACATAGGCGCGGTCGACGTCCACGGTGGACTGGTAGGCCACCGACTCGGGCTCCTTGTAGGCGCCCTTGCAGAGCCGGACCCGCGACCCCTCCTGGGCGAGGTCGTGACAGTCCTTCTCGGTGCGGTGCAGGTAGGCCTGCAGCACCGCCCCGGTCTCGGGGTAGTCCTTGCGCAGCTCCCGCAGCGTCGCCAGCGTGGCGTCGGTGGTGGTGTGGTCCTCCATGTCGAGCGTCACCGAGGTGCCGACCCGCCGTGCGGCCGCGCAGATGGTGCGCGCGTTCTTCAGCGCGATGGCGTTCCCGTCTCCGGGCAGCGCCTGGCCGACCGCGGACAGCTTCACCGAGACCTCGGCAGAGTCGGCCAGCCCCGCGTCCTGAAGGCGGTCGAGCAGATCGACGTAGGCGCGGGCGGTCGCCTCCGCCCGGGCCTCGTCCGTGGTGTCCTCGCCGAGGTGGTCCAGGGTCACGACGAGGCCGTCCTTGACCAGGCCCTCGACGGTGAGCACCGCCGACTCGACGGTCTCCCCGGGGATGAACCGTCGCACCACACCACTGGTCACGGGAGCCTTGGAGACCAGCTCCTTCACCCGATCGGTCCTGGACAGGACCAGCAGCGCCTGACGCAGCACAGTGACCTCCTCATCTCCTCCCGCGAGGGGCGGGAGCACCCTCAGATCGAAGGCTACGCGCCCTCGGGAGCACCCCGGACCGGAGTGGTCGCCTTCGCGCTGCCGAGGTGCTCGCGAGCGAACTCGAGCGCCTCTCGCAGCTCTGCTTCGCGCTCCCTCCGCGTCGAGCACTTCCGGGTGTTGACCTCCAGGACCACGTGGCCCTCGAAGGCGGACTCGCCCAGGTGACCGAGCAGCTCGGCGACCGGCTGCATGCCCCGGCCGGGGATCAGGTGCTCGTCCTTGGCGCTGCCGGTGCCGTCGGTGAGGTGGACGTGGCGCAGGGTCGGGCCGAGCTCGCGGGCCAGCTGGAGCGCGTCCTGGTGCGCCGTCGCCGCATGCGACACGTCGAGCGTCGTGTGCTCGTACCCCTGACCCAGCAGGTTCCAGTGCGGCCGGTAGGCCTGCACCTTCCGGCGCGACGCGCGCCACGGGTACATGTTCTCGACCGCGAACGCCAGTCCGGTCGCGGCTTCGAGCTCGGCGATCCCTTGCGCGAACCCGGCTGCGTACTCGCGCTGCCACCGGAACGGCGGGTGCACGACGACGACGTCGGCCCCCACGATGTGCGCCATCTCGGCGCTGCGCTGCAGCTTGCCCCACGGCTCGGTACCCCACACGTGCTGGGTGAACAGCAGGGTCGGCGCGTGGATCGCGACGACGGGCAGCTCGTGATACTCCGCGAGGTGCCGGACCGCCTCGATCTCCTGCGTGATCGGGTCGGTGGTCACCATCACCTCGACCGCGTCGTAGCCGAGCGTCGCCGCGAGCTCGAAGCCGTGCGCCGCCGACTGCGGGTAGACCGAGGCGGTGGAGAGCGCAACCAGCGGAGCCATGGCTCAGTGCCCACCGGTGATGATGCTGATCTCGTCCATCCGCTCCAGCAGGATGCCCTCCCGCAGGGCCCACGGGCAGATCTCGAGCTCGTCGAGGCCGAAGAGGTCCAGCGCCGCCTCCGCCACCAGGGCCCCCGCCACGAGCTGGTGCTCCCGGCTGGGCGAGACACCCGGGAGGTGGACGCGCTCCTCCGACGACATCGCCATGAGCCTACGCAGACCCTTCGCGAGATCCTCACGACGCAGGTGCCGCTTGACACGCGGCCCTTCGGCGCGCGGCGCCGCCCCGCAGATGCGGGCAAGCGAGCGGAACGTCTTCGAGGTGGCGGCCGCGTGGTCCGGCGCCGGCCCGCGCAGGATCTCGCCGGCGTTGCGCGCCATCTCGGCCCGGATGTGCCGGCGCATCTTCGCCACCTCGTCCGGCGCCGGAGGGTCGGTGCTGATCCAGTCCCGGGTCAGCCGGGCTGCGCCGAGCGGCAGCGACTGCGCGACCTCGGGGGCCTCGTCGTCTCCCGTCGCGATCTCCAGCGACCCTCCACCGATGTCGAACACCAGCAGCCGGCCCGAGGACCAGCCGAACCACCGCCGGACGGCCAGGAAGGTCAGCTTCGCCTCGTCCTCGCCGCTGAGCACGTCGATGGTGACCCCGGTCTCCCGGGTCACCCGTTCCAGCACCGCGTGGGAGTTCCCGGCGTCTCGCACGGCCGACGTCGCGAACCCCAGGACCTCCTCGCAGCCCTGGTCCTCGGCAACTGCGAGGGAGTCGGCGACGAACCCGATCAGCGCCGCAATGCCGGACTCGGCGAGGTTCCCGTCCGGGTCCAGGTGCTCGGCCAGGCGCAGCGGCTCCTTGAAGGAGTAGGAGGGCAGCGGAGCGGCGCCACCGAGGGCGTCCACGACGAGGAGATGCCCGGTGTTGCTGCCGATGTCGAGCACTCCGAGCCGCACACCACCAATGTACCGGCCGGTTGTTCAGGCGCCGTAGGGTTGCCCCCGTGCCTGAGGTCGATCTGGTGTTCCCCCGCGCGTGGGTCGAGTTCCGCGACCCCGCGGACGACGACCAGGTCCTGCGCTGCGACCTGACCTGGCTCACCTCCTACTGGACCTGCATCTTCGGTCGCGGCTGCCAGGGCATCTACGACGGCCGCCCCGACGACGGCTGTTGCACTCTGGGCGCGCACTTCTCCGACAAGGGCGACGAGAAGCGGGTCCGGTCCTGGGTCGCCCGGCTGACCCCCGAGCAGTGGCAGTTCCACGACCGGGGGCAGGGCAAGCGCTGGGTGACCAAGGACGACGAGGGCGAGAAGAAGACCGCGACCGTCGACGGGGCCTGCATCATGCTCAACCGTCCGGGCTTCCCCGGCGGAGCGGGATGCGCCCTGCACAAGCTGGCTCTCGACGAGGGGGTGCACTTCTCGGAGACCAAGCCCGACGTCTGCTGGCAGCTGCCCATCCGCCGCACCTACCGCACTGTCGAGCAGCCGGACGGCTCCTCCTACCTCGAGATCACGATCGCCGAGTACGACCGCCGCGGCTGGGGACCGGGCGGACACGACCTCGACTGGTACTGCAGCGGCAACACCGAGGCGCACATCGCCGACGAGCCGGTCTACCGCTCAAGCCGCACCGAGCTGGTCGCCCTCATGGGCCAGGCCGCCTACGACGAGCTCGTCCGCCACTGCGAGGAGCACGAGCGCTCCCGGTCGCAGCTCGCGATCCACCCCGCCGACCCACCCCGCTGATCGCCCGCCCTGCCGCCAATGGAGTGAGCAGCCGATGACAGGCCGCTTCGTGGGTCCCTGACTCGATCTCTGTGTTGTGGCGACCTCTGACTGCCGTACCACTGCTCGCGGGCGACGCACCGGGGTCCTCCGCGCACGCTGCGCGGCGAGGACCCGGCCGACCAGCATCGGGTAGCCGACGCGCTCGACCCCGACTCCTGCAGGGTCGGGACCCGGTGTGCGACGACCTGGCGCTGCTCAACGATCCGGCCCCTCGCATTACCAGCCCTGAGGGCCCTTCGGCCCTTCAACGGCACCCTGCTTCGGCCTGTACTGGAGGAAGACACCCAAGGAAGTGCGAGCCATGAGTTGTTGGTGCGGTCATGGACCGTGGCACCGCTACGCACACGGCCGTCCACCGCAGTACTACTACCCGTCGGGGGCGTACCACGACCAGGCGCACCGTCGCGGCTGTCGCCGTCGTAGCCGCGACCCCGAAGAGCTCGAGGACTACCTGCGAGACCTGCAGGAGGAGATCGACCGGGTGAGACAGGACCTCGCAGCGATCCGCGAGTCCGGTGAAGGCGAATCCTGAGGAGGACGTGATGACCAGACCTGTGATCGTCGGCGTCGATGGCACCGGCCGTAGCCTGAAGGCACTGATGTGGGCTGCGCACCGCGCCTCGCTGCACCAGGTCCCGCTGCGCGTCGTCCATGCGCTACCGCGGTACGAGGGTGACTTCCCGTTCTTCCCGCCGGGCCGGTTCGAGGAAGCGGAGGACCGCGGCCGCGGCATCGTCGAGGAGGCCACCGCGCTGGTGCGCGAGGCCTACCCCGACATGGATATCGCCACCGAGATGCCGATGGGAACCCCCGCACGCATCCTCCTGGATCGGTCCCAGGACGCACACGTGGTGGTCATCGGCGCCAAGGGTGAGGACATCGGGAACCTGCTCCTCGGGTCCACCGTGCTCCAGCTCGTCGGTCACGCCGCCTGCCCGGTCGTGGTCGTCAACCACGTCACCACCGGACACCGGCTCGTGGTCGTCGGCACCGACGGGTCCCCCGATTCCACCGAGGCGCTCGGCTTCGCGTTCGGCGCCGCCGCCCTGCGCAAGGCACGTCTGCAGGTCGTCAGCGCGCTCGCTCTCCCGCAGGGCTGGCCGACCCATCTGCTGCGACCCCTGCCAGAGGACAACGAGGAGGTTGCCGAACGCCGCCAGGAGGTCGAGAACGAGATCGCCCCATTGCGGGAGCAGTACCCCGACGTCACCGTCGTCCTCGACGTCCATCGGGTGGGCCCCCTGCACGCTCTCGCCACCGTCTCCCATCGCGCGGACCTGCTCGTGGTCGGCTCCCGCGGACGCGGCGGGTTCCACGGCCTCGCGGTCGGCTCGACCACCCACAAGCTGCTCCACCTTGCCGGCTGCCCCACCGCAGTCGTCCGTGGCCGGGACAAGGCGCAGCTGTAGACAGAGACTGCCAGGAACGCTCACCCCGGGCGTGGCAGCGTCGGGCGCGCGACCCGGAGCAACCACCACGCTCGTGTGCCCCCACCACCCGGTCGGACGTCGGACAATGCCGACCGGACGTTGCTCGCCGGTGGGTCAGGAGTCCTTCTGGTCCTCCTTGACCTTCGCCGCGATGTGGCTCGGCATCGGCTCGTACCGCGCGAAGGAGCGGGTGAAGGTCGCAGCGCCGTGGGAGAAGGCACGCAGGTCGATCGCGTAGCGAGTGAGCTCGATCTGCGGGACCTCGGCGCGCACCAGCGTGCGGCCACCCTCGACGGCCTCGGTGCCGAGCACCCGGCCCCGGCGGCCGGACAGGTCGCTCATCACGTTGCCCACCAGGTCGTCGGGCACGAGCACGGCGATCTCGTCGACCGGCTCGAGCAGGCTGACCTCCCCGGACGCGGCTGCCTCCTTGAGCGCCAGCATGCCGGCGGTCTGGAAGGCCATGTCGGAGGAGTCGACGCTGTGCGCCTTGCCGTCGGTCAGGGTCACGCGGATGTCGACGACCGGGTAGCCGGCGGCCACGCCCCTCTCCATCTGGGCCCTGACGCCCTTCTCCACCGAGGGGATGAACTGACGAGGCACCGCTCCGCCGACGACCTTGTCGACGAACTCGAAGCCGGAGCCCTGGGGCAGCGGCTCGACCTCGATGTCGCAGACGGCGTACTGCCCGTGGCCGCCGCTCTGCTTCACATGGCGGCCGTGGCCCTTGCCGGGCATGGCGAAGGTCTCGCGCAACGGCACCCGTAGCGGGACCTGGTCGACGGCAGCGCCGTGGCGCTCTGCGAGCCGGTCGATCAGCAGGTCGACGTGCGCCTCGCCCATGCACCACAGCACGATCTGGTTGGTCTCGGGGTGGTGCTCGACGCGCATCGTCGGGTCCTCGGCGGCGAGCCGGCCCAGGCCCTGGCCGAGCTTGTCCTCGTCCTGCTTGGCACGGGCCTCGATGGCGATCGGCAGCTGCGGGTCGGGCATGACCCACGGCTTGAGCACCAGCGGGCTCTCCTTGCTCGACAGCGTGTCCCCGGTCTCGGCCCGGCTGAGCCGGCCGATCGCGCAGATGTCGCCGGCGACCACGCGCTCGACCGAGCGCTGGGTCTTGCCCAGCGGCGACGACAGGGCGCCGATGCGCTCGTCCTCGTCGTGGTCGGGGTGGGCCTCGTTCTCGCCGAAGAACGACGAGGCGTGACCGCTGACGTGGACGGTGAGGTCGGGGGTGATCGTCCCGGAGAAGACGCGCACCAGGCTGACCCGGCCGACGAACGGGTCGCTGGTCGTCTTGACGACCTCGGCGACGAGCGGACCGTCAGGGTCGCAGGTGAGGGTCGGGGCCGGGGGCACCGGCGGGGGTGAAGACCTCGGGGAGCGGATGCTCGGCGGGAGCGGGGAAGCCCTTGACCATCAGGTCGAGCAGCTCGGGCGCCCCGAGCCCGGACACCCCGTCGACCGGGATGAGCGGGTAGAAGGAGCCGCGGGCCATGGCGCGCTCCAGGTCCTTGGTCAGCAGCTCCACGTCGATCGCCTCGCCGCCGACGTACCGGTCCATCAGGGTCTCGTCCTCGGACTCCTCGATCACAGCCTCGATCAGCGCCCCCCGCGCCTCCTCGTGCTCGTGGTCGTCGGCGAGCAGGCCGACGATCCGGTCGCCCTCCTTGAGGTAGGCGGGCACGACCTTCTCGCCGAACGCCGCCTGGGCGCCCGCGACCGCGGCGGGGACGTCGGCCCGGGCGTGGTCGAGGCGACCCAGGACCACCGCGCGGGGCATGTTGACCGCTGCGCACTCCCGCCACAGCTCGAGGGTGGCCGCGTCGATCGGCTCGTGCGCGGCGAGCACGAAGAGCGCCGCGTCGGCTGCGCGGAGCCCGGCGCGCACCTCGCCCACGTAGTCCGCATAGCCGGGGGCGTCCAGCAGGTTGATCTTCACGCCGTCGTGGATGAGCGGGGCCAGGGACAGCCCCACCGAGCGCTGCTGCTTGATCTCGGCCTCGTCGAAGTCGCTGACCGTGGACCCGTCGACGACCGACCCGACGCGGGTCAGCACGCCGGAGGTGACGAGGAGGTTCTCCACGAGCGTGGTCTTGCCGGAGCCGGACGGTCCCACGAGCACGACGTTCCGGATCGACGCAGGGTCGGTGATCTCGACTGCCGCGCCCGCTGTGACCGGTGCCGTCTTGGTGCTCGCCATGTTCAACCTCCTGGTCGCAACTATGGGTCCACCCAACCGCGCGAACCGGACACACACAAGGGGCAGGAAGTCCGGCCCACCCCGGCAATCCGACCCCGGTGTCACGACACCTCGGTCTGCAGGACACAATGCTTGGCATGCGTTTGGACCATCTCTCCTACGCAGCCGGCCCGGACGGACTGCAGAGCACCGCCGACCGCCTCGGCGCAGCACTCGGTGAGCCCTTCGCCGACGGAGGCATCCACCCGCGCTTCGGAACGCGCAACATGGTGCTCCCGCTGACCGGCGGCAAATACGTCGAGATCGTCGAGGTCCTCGACCACCCGGCCTCCGACAAGGCCCCCTTCGGACAAGCCGTGCGCGCACGATCCGAGGCCGGCGGCGGCTGGCTGGGCTGGGTCGTCTCGGTCGACGACATCGGCACCATCGAGCAGCGACTGGGACGCAGCGCCGTCGACGGCAACCGCTACCGCCCGGACGGCGTCGAGCTGCTCTGGAAGCAGATCGGCGTGAAGGGTCTGCAGGCCGACCCACAGCTGCCCTTCTTCGTCCAGTGGCTCAGCGACGGGGACCTGCACCCGAGCGCCGGCGGCGGCCCGATCGGCCTGACGGCGCTGGAGATCGCGGGAGACCCGCATCGTGTCGCCGACTGGCTCGGGCAGCCCGCGAACGACGTCCTGCACACCGTGGAGTTCCGCTGGGTCGCCCCGCACGGCACGCCCGGGCTGCTGGCCGCGGAGTTCAGCACGCCGCGCGGGCCGGTCCGGATCTGAAGCTCACGCACAAGCCGTTGCGCGGGGCCCGTCCGAGCCCCAACATCTGGCAGCACCCCGAGATCTACGAGATCGAGAACTCCTCCGTCGACCGCGCCGGGGTCATCGAGGCCGCCATGGCCGAGATCAGGCCCTGGGCGGGTGCGAGCTTCCTCGACATCGGCTGCGGGACGGGGTTCCACCTTCCCCGGTGGGCGGAGTCGGCGGCATCCGTCGTGGGGGTAGAGCCGCATCCCGGACTGGCCGCCATCGCCGTACGGCGGACGAGGCGGCTCCCGAACGTCGAGGTTCGCGCCGGCACCGCGCAGCACCTCCCGGTCGCGGACAGCTCGGTCGACGTCGCGCACGCTCGGTGGGCGTACTTCTTCGGCCCGGGCGCCGAGCCCGGCCTGGCCGAGCTCGACCGCGTCATACGCCAGGGCGGGGCCGCCTTCGTCATCGACAACGACCCCACCCGCTCGACGTTCGGCTCCTGGTTCCGACGCGGCTTCCCGGAGGTCGACGCCGTTGCCGTGCAGCGCTTCTGGTCCCGTCACGGCTGGCAGCGACAACCGCTCGACATCACCTGGGAGTTCGCCACACGGGCGGACTTCGAGGCCGTGGTCGGCATCGAGTTCGACGAGGTGACCGCGGGCGCGGTCATCGCCGAGCACGAGGGCACGTCGGTCGACTACGCGGTCAACCTGTGGTGGCGCACCTGGTGAGCCGCCCCCGACCGGTCCTGATCAGTCGCAGGTGCCGCTCACGACCTGCCAGGTGCCGTCGCTGCCCCGGGCCACCGTCAGCGTCCACGACCCGGAGCTCACCGTCGCCGTTCTCCCCGTCCTGTCCGTGACGGTCCACTCGCCGCCCGGGAGGGAGGCGACGCCTCCGTGGGCGACGAACCAGAGCGCCGCAGCGACCGGGGTCGGCTGCCCTCCCGTGTCGGACGCGAGGGAGAGGGAGAACCCGGACGGGCTGGCGCAGGTGCCGGCACCACCGAGCGGGCCGAGCCGGACGCCGACAGAGCCGCAGCCGGCCAGCACCGTGCTCAGGCCCACCGCGGCGACGATGCGGGCGAGTCCTGCCGCCGCTGTCGATCTGCCCATGTCTCTCCCTCCGTTCCCCTTTCCGACGTGCCCGCGGGACCGATGGTTCCCCCCGGGCGGCCGCCCCGCTCGGCTCAGAGCAGCTCACCCCGCCTGCGGGCGAGGTAGGCGCGCTCGGCGGAGTTCTCGGTCGCGGCGAGCGCTGCGTCGTAGGCCGCCTTCGCCTCCTCGCTGCGACCAAGCCTGCGCAGCAGCTCCGCCCGGGTCGCGTGCCAGGCGTGGTACTCCTCGAGAGGGAGCCGGTCGACCAGCGCCAGCGCGACCTCGGGGCCGTCCCGCTCCCCGACGGCGATGGCCCGGTTGAGCGCGACGATCGGCGACGGATCGAGTCGGGCCAGCTGGTCGTAGAGCGCGACGACCTGGGACCAGTCGGTGTCCGTGGCCTGCCGGGCGTCGGTATGGACCGCGTTGATCGCAGCGAGAATCTGGTAGCGGCCGGGCCTGTTCCAGGCGAGGCAACGGCGGACAAGGGCATGGCCCTCGTCGATCAGTTCAGCCTTCCAGCCCGAGCGTTCCTGATCGGCGAGCGGGACGAGCTCTCCGCGCCGCACCCGCGCATCCCTGCGGGCCTCGGTCAGCACCATGAGCCCGAGGAGCCCGACGACCTCGGGCTCCTCGGGGAGGACATCACGCAGCGCGCGACCGAGCCGGATGGCCTCACCGGTGAGATCGGCGCGGAGGGGGTCACCGCCACCCGACGCCAGATAGCCCTCGTTGAAGACGAGGAACAGCACCGCGAGCACACCGTCGAGGCGGGCCGGCAGATCCGCTGCCCCGGGGACCCGGAAGGGGACCTTGGCGGCGGAGATCTTCCTCTTGGCCCGGGTGATCCGCTGCGCCATGGTGGTCTCGGGCACGAGGAACGCCCGGGCGATCTCGGCGACGGACAGCCCACCCAGGAGCCGGAGGGTGAGCGCGATGCGCGCCGAGGGCGCAAGAGCCGGGTGGCAGCAGGTGAAGAACAGCCGCAGGCGGTCGTCCACGAGCGGGCCCGTGGGCTCGGGTGGGGTGTCGTCGCGCACCATGAGGGCCGCCCGGTGCTTCGCACCACGAAGCTGCTCGCGCCGCAGGCGGTCGATCGCACGGTTCCCGGCAGTCGTGGTGAGCCAGGCGCCCGGGTTGTCGGGGACGCCGGACCCGGGCCACGTCTCCAGGGCGGTCACCAGCGCCTCGCCCGCCGCCTCCTCGGCAAGGTCGATGTCGCCGAACCGGCGGACGAGCGAGGCGATCAGCCGGCCGTACTCCTCGCGGAAGACGCGCTCGACGGCCCGGTCGCTGTCCATGCCCAGGGGCCGGCCCTCGCCTCAGGCGAGACCTTGGAAGGGCCGTACCTCGACCGTGCCCCGGCACGCCTTGGAGCCTTCCGCCGCGAGCTCGAGCGCCACGTCGAGGTCCGGGGCATCGATCACCCAGAAGCCTCCGATGACCTCCTTGCTCTCGAGGTAGGGGCCGTCGGTCATCACCGGCGTCTCGCCCTGACCGTCGACGACCGTGGCCGTCGCGGCCGACTCCAGCCCGCCGGCGAAGACCCAGTAGCCGGCGGCCTTGAGCCTGTCGTTGAAGGCGCCCGTGTCGGCGAACGCCTGCTCCATCTCCTCCTGGGAGCCGTAGCTGCCGAACTCGCCCATCTCGGCCGGTCCGTGCACGCTCAACAGGTAGTGCGTCATCCCGCTGCTCCTCACTCCGGGCGGGTCCCGATCCCCGCCGTCTAGCACCACGACGAACGGCATTCCCGCACTACGACAGGCCCGCCGGGAAATCTCCCCACAACGTCGCCCCGACCTCCGGACGGCAGGCTCACGTCCGCCGCTCTGCTCCGGCCCCGCGCGACCAGACCCCGAGCCACTGGTCGGCGCCGTACTCCTCGAACCGCTGCACCTCGGTGAACCCCAGCCTCGCGGCGAGACGCATCGCTCGCTCGTTCGCGGTCTGGGTGCACAGGACGACCGGCTCCCCGGGGAGCGCACCATCCGCCCAGTCGAGGGCGGCCGAGCATGCCTCTGCGGCGTACCCGGATCCCCAGGCGTCGGGCAGGAACATGAAGCCGAGCTCGGCCTCGCCGCCTTCCGGGCGTACGTGACCCGGGCGTTCCGGGTCGCGCCGCTCGAGAGTGACGATGCCGATCATCGCCTCGTGCCGGGCCACGACGAACAGGCCCGCACGACACCGAGGTCGCTCGGGCACCACACGCTCCAGCTGGTCGCGCGGCCGGGCGCCCCCCAGGTACGTGCCGACCTCGGCAGAGGAGAACAGATCGATGAGCGAGGGCCGGTCCGAGGGCTCGGGCTCGCGCAGCACCAGCCGCTCCGTATGGATCGGGGCAGGCGGCCAGGCGACAGCTCCCAGTTCAGCCACGCACTCAACCTACCGCGGACCCACCGAGGGCTCCGGGTCGCCTGCTGCGCCGAGGCGTCAGCTGCTCCCGCGTCGCACGAGGGTGGGGCTCAGGATCACCCCGCGCTCCTCCGGGTCCTGGTGACTCAGGCTCAGGTCGAGCAGCCGGACGATCTCGACCGCGACCTCCTCCAGCGGCTGGCGAACCGAGGTCAGACCACCGGGGACGACCTGCGCCGCCAGCGAGTCGTCGAACCCCACGACGCCGACCCCGCCGGTTCCGGCCGGACCGGCCGGCCTCTGGAGCTCGTCGAGCGCCGACAGGACCCCCATGGCCAGCGTGTCGCTGGCACAGACGAACGCGGTGGGGTCCTCGGACTCCATCAGGGCCAAGGCGGCGCGACGGCCGAACGCCACGGACTCCTCGCCCCGCGCGGACAGCCGCGAGGTGCTCAAGCCGTGCTCGTGCATCCGCTCGACCCAGCCGCTGCGGCGGTCCTCACCGAGGTAGGAGTTCCTGTGCCACCCCACCCAGGCGATCCGCTGATGACCCTGCTCGACGAGGTGGTCGACAGCCTGGGCGACCCCTGCCCGTCCGTCGACGTCCACCCAGCTGTGGGGTGCCGACGGGTCCTCCCAGGGACGGCCGAATGCGACGAAGGGGACCTGGCGCTCGTCGAGCCACGGCGCCTGGGGGTTGCCCCGGTAGGTGTCGGTCAGGACGAACGCGTCGACCGCGGCGCCGCGCAGGAGCTCCTCGTACCCCTCGATCTCGTCGCCGGCCACCTCGGCGGTGAAGAGCAGGACGTGGTAGCCCGCGCCTTTGCAGGCGTCGACCAGTGAGTGAAGGAAGCGGTCCATGACCGCGCTCGCGGTCCCTTCGACGGCAGGGTCGAGGCGCAGTCCGATCAGGTTCGAGGCACGTGTGCGCAGGTTGCGGGCGGCACGGTTCGGGGAGTAGCCCAGTCGCTCGATCGCGGCACGGACCCGTTCCAACGTGTCCGGTCGGAGCAGGTCGGGACTGTTCAGCGCGTTCGAGACCGTCTGACGGGACACACCGGCCTCGGCGGCGACGGTCGCCAGCGTCGGCGCCGGCCTGATCCCTGCCACGAGGGGACCCCCTTGATCGATCCAATGCTGGCAGGATACTCACCGCCGCCGCGCCGTCCGTCAACCTGTCGGCGCTTGCTTCTACCGTCGGCCTATGTCGTTGACCAGGGATGAGGCCGCCGGTCCGCAGCGTGAGGCCTCCCCCGGCCGTTCCGAGAGGTCGCTCGGCCGGTCCAGGACCCGGTCGGTGTTCCGCTGCTCGGAGTGCGGCTGGGAGACAGTGAAATGGGTGGGGCGCTGCGGGGAGTGCCAGGCGTGGGGCTCGGTGGCGGAGGCTCGGTCCGCCGGTGCAGCCACGGGGCGGACCGCCCCCGGCGCGGTGACCCGGCCCGCGCTTCCCATCGCCGAGGTGCCGTTCGACGCCGTCGCGGCCGGCAGCTGCGGCGTCCCGGAGCTGGACAGGGTGCTCGGCGGCGGCCTGGTTCCGGGCGGGGTGGTCCTGCTCGCCGGCGAGCCCGGCGTCGGAAAGTCCACGCTCCTGCTGGAGGTGGCTGCGCAGACCGCCCGGTCCGGTCGGCGGGCCCTGTACGTCACCGGAGAGGAGTCCGCATCCCAGGTGCGCCGGCGTGCCGAGCGCACCGGAGCCCTGGACCCTCGGCTCTTCCTGGCCGCCGAGACCGACCTCGGCGCGGTGCTCGCCCACATCGAGCAGGTGCAGCCCGACCTCCTCGTGGTCGACTCGGTCCAGACCGTGTCGGCCGACGGTGTCGACGGCGTCCCGGGCGGGGTCACCCAGGTCCGCGAGGTCGCGGCGGCGATCGTCCGGGCCGCGAAGGACCGCGACCTGTCGACCCTGATCGTCGGACACGTGACCAAGGACGGCGCCATCGCCGGTCCACGCGTGCTCGAGCACCTGGTGGACGTCGTTCTGTCCTTCGAGGGCGAGCGCTCCGCCCGTCTCCGGCTGGTCCGGGCGGTGAAGAACCGCTACGGCCCGATCGACGAGGTGGGCTGCTTCGACCTCACCGACGACGGGATCGCCGCGGTCACCGACCCCTCCGGCCTCTTCGTGTCTCGCCACCACCAGCCGGTCTCCGGCACCTGCGTGGCGGTGTCGCTGGAGGGCAACCGGCCCTTGCTCACCGAGGTCCAGGCGCTCGCCGGACCGCTGGGCGGCGAGCACCCCCGCCGGACCACCGTCGGCGTCGACGCAGGGCGCACCGCGATGCTCATCGCGGTGCTTCACCAGCGAGCCCGACTCAACCTCGCCTCCCGTGACGTCTACGTCTCCACCGTCGGGGGGGCGCGGCTGGCCGACCCCGCCGGCGACCTGGCCGTGGCGCTGGCGATCGCCTCCTCCTGCGTCGACTTCGCGATCCCCAGCGAGGTGGTCGCCATCGGCGAGATCGGGCTGGCCGGAGAGCTCCGCCGGGTCAGGGAGCTGCCGAGGCGACTGGCCGAGGCCCGTCGTCTCGGCTTCGGGACCGCCCTCGTGCCGAGCAGCGGCGAGCCTCTCCCGCCCCGCCGTGAGGACGGGCTGCTGGTCATCGAGGTGCCCACGCTGGCAGGGGCGCTCGCGGCCCTGGGGGTCACCTCGGCCCGCTGACGTGTCGCCGCGACATCACCGGGCAGCCCCGACCGGGCGCCCGTAGAATCGCTGCAGTGCGTCGGCCGTCGGCGCCGACGGGGAAGGGGGACACGTGACCCCGCGGAGCGACACCGGAGCCCTCCTTCGCTCGACGCTCATCGCGCTCGCCCCCGGCACCCCCCTGCGCGAGGGCCTCGAGCGGATCCTGCGCGGCCGCACCGGCGCGCTCATCGTGCTCGGCGGCGGCCGGACCGTCGACGCCATCGCCACCGGCGGGTTCCGCATCGACGTGCCTTTCACCTCGACCGGGCTCCGCGAGCTGGCCAAGATGGACGGCGCGATCACCCTCGACCGGGACGCCACCCGGATCCTCACCGCCGGCGTCCACCTGATGCCCGACCCGCACATCCCGACCGAGGAGACCGGCACGCGACACCGCACCGCCGAGCGGGTCGCCCGGATGACCGGAGCTCCGGTGATCTCGGTCTCGAAGTCGATGCAGACCATCGCCCTCTACGTCGGCGACCAGCGGTATGTCGTGGAGGCCCCCGAGGACGTCCTCGGACGGGCCAATCAGGCACTGGCCACCCTGGAGCGCTACCGGACCAGACTGGACGAGGTGTCGAGCGGCCTGTCGGCCATGGAGATCGAGGACCGGGTGACGGTCCGCGACGTCGCCATCATGGTCCAGCGGTTGGAGATGGTCACCCGGATCGCCCAGGAGATCGCCGGGTACGTCATCGAGCTGGGATCCGACGGGCGCCTCGTGGAGCTCCAGCTCGAGGAGCTGGTCACCGGGGTGGAGCAGGACCGGCTGCTGGTGGTCAGCGACTACGGCATCCGCGGCAAGGGCGGGGGCCGGGAGGCGCGCATCCTCGCCCACATCGAGAGCCTGGACCGCTCGGACCTGCTCGACCTCGCCACCGTCTCCACGGCACTCGGCTACAGCGGCGCCGCCTCGCTCGACAGCGCGGTCAGCCCGCGCGGCTTCCGCCTGCTGGCACGGGTCCCTCGCCTGCCCACCGCCGTCGTGGAGCGGCTGATCGACCACTTCGGAAGCCTGCAGAAGCTTCTCGCAGCCAGCGTGGAGGAGCTGCAGGTGGTCGACGGCGTGGGTGAGCTGCGGGCCCGGTCGGTGCGCGAAGGGCTGTCCCGGCTGGCCGAGGCGACCATCGACCGGCTGGTCTAGCCGCCGTTCTTCGCAGTGCTGGTGGCCGTCGGAGTCGCCGTCGCGGTGGGGCCCGGAGGGGCGGTCAGCTCGAACTTCATCTGCTGCGCACCCGACCCGTACGCCGCCGCCTGGATCAGGTAGTTGCCGGGCTTGAGGTACTTCGCATGGGCCGGGCAGCCGGACGACGACTCCCGGCCGTTCCACTTCAGGCTCGCGATGCCCGGCGTGTGCGGTCCCACGGTGATCAGCTGATCGGTCACCACGTCGGGGCAGTCCTGGGTCGACCACACCCGGGCTCCTCCGCGCGTGATGCGCGCGACCACGGTGTCGGAGGTGACCTCGAAGGTGCAGGGTGCCGACGCGGTCGTCGTGAACGACAGCCCGATGGTCACCGTGGTGCCGGGCAGGTGACGACTCGGGCACCAGCGGGACGACGACCAGCGTCGAGACGTCGCAGGGGCCTTGCGGGGTCTGGGTGGCCTGCGGCGTCTTGTTCGCCTTGGCCTTCTTGCCGGACTTCTTCGGGGTCGCCGTGGGGCTGGGTGTCGACGTCGAGGTCGGACTCTGGATGGTCGCGACCGGCTCGGTCGGAGCGGGACCCATGTGGATCAGCAAGAAGCCGGAGAGCCCGACCACGGCGACGGTTCCGACCACCAGCAGACGTCGTCTCCAGTAGACGCGCGGCGACAGCGGGCGACGGGCGGAAGGCACGTCTCACGGTAACGACGGGCGGCGGGCGCCCGGCGGAGCCGCGCCGGTGGCTACTATCCACAAGCGATGAGCGCACAGCTGACCGACACGGGTGATCGCCTGGTTCGCCGAGAACGCCCGCGACCTGCCCTGGCGGCGGCCGGAGGCGGGCCCGTGGGGGGTCATGGTGTCGGAGTTCATGCTGCAGCAGACCCCCGTCTCCCGGGTGCTCCCGGTCTACGAGTCGTGGATGGCCCGGTGGCCGACACCGTCGGCGCTGGCCGTCGACAGCGCGGGCGAGGCGGTCCGGATGTGGGGCCGCCTGGGGTACCCGCGGCGGGCCCTGCGCCTGCACGCAGTGCGCGGTGCTGATCGACCGCGACCACGACGGAGAGGTCCCCGCCGAGCACGCTGCACTGCGCGCGCTCCCCGGCGTGGGGGACTACACCGCGGCCGCCATCGCGTCCTTCGGCTTCGGGCAGCGCCACGTGGTGCTCGACACGAACGTGCGCCGGGTGCTGGCCCGCGCTCGTCGGCGGGCGTCGAGCAGCCGGCCGCCTCGGTGACCGCCGAGGAGCGGGCTCGCGCGGAGGCGCTGCTCCCGGCAGACGGCCTCCGCCGCGGCCCGCTGGGCGGCCGCGAGCATGGAGCTGGGCGCACTGCTCTGCGTCGCCGGCAAGCCGCGCGTGCGACGCGCTGCCCGGTCGCCGACGCCTGCGCCTGGCGGGCGGCCGGCTACCCCGCGGGAGACGGGCCGCCGCGACCGGCGCAGACCTACGCGGGCACCGACCGGCAGTGCCGGGGCCGGCTCCTCGCGGTGCTGCGCGAGGCCGAGGGACCGGTGCCCGCGTCGGCGCTGGCGCGAGCGCCTGGCCGGACGTCGCCGCAGCGGGAGCGCTGCCTGGCCAGCCTGCTCGCCGACGGGCTCGTCGTGCGCAGCGGCAACGGCCGGCTACTCGCTACCGGCCTGAGGGCCGGCACTCCGTCCCGACTCGGCCCCTACTCGGCCTCGGCGGGCTCCATCTCCGGGAGCTCGGGGAGCTCCGGAGCGGTGCTGACCGACGAAGGTGAACGTCGCCGTGTCGCCCGGGGCCCTCGCCGGGATCGACGTCGACCAGCACGATCTGGCCCGGGCCGACCTCGCCGTAAAGCATCTTCTCGGCCAGGGTGTCCTCGATCTCCCGCTGCACCGTGCGACGCAGCGGCCGGGCGCCGAGCACCGGGTCGAAGCCGCGCTGGGCGAGCAGGTCCTTGGCGGCCTGGGTCAGCTCGATCGACATGTCGCGGTCCTTCAGCCGGAGCTCGACCGCGGCGATCATGTTGTCGACCATCGAGATGATCTGCTCCTGCGACAGCGGCGGGAACACGATGATCTCGTCGACGCGGTTCAAGAACTCCGGGCGGAAGTGCTGCTTGAGCTCCTCGGAGACCTTGGACTTCATCCGCTCGTAGTTGCCCAGGGCTGTCGCCGGACTGCTGGAAGCCGAGGTTGACGCCCTTGGCGATGTCCCGCGTGCCGAGGTTCGTCGTCATGATGATCACGGTGTTCTTGAAGTCGACCACGCGGCCCTGCGAGTCGGTCAGGCGACCCTCCTCCAGGATCTGCAGCAGCGAGTTGAAGATGTCCGGGTGGGCCTTCTCGACCTCGTCGAACAGCACGACGGAGAACGGCTTGCGACGGACCTTCTCGGTGAGCTGGCCGCCCTCCTCGTAGCCGACGTAGCCCGGGCGGGGAGCCGAACAGACGCGAGACACGGTGTGCTTCTCGGAGAACTCGCTCATGTCGAGCTGGATCAGCGCGTCCTCGTCGCCGAAGAGGAACTCGGCGAGCGACTTGCTCAGCCACGTCTTCCCGACGCCGGACGGCCCGGCGAAGATGAACGAGCCGCCGGGGCGCTTCGGGTCCTTCAGACCCGCACGAGTACGACGGATCGCCCGGCTGAGCGCCTTGACGGCCTCCTCCTGGCCGATGACGCGCTTGTGCAGCTCGTCCTCCATCTTGAGCAGCCGGGTGGACTCCTCCTCCGACAGCTTCACGATCGGGATGCCGGTCGCCACGGCGAGGACCTCGGCGATGAGCTCCTCGTCGACCTCGGCGACGACGTCCATGTCGCCGGCCTTCCACTGCTTCTCCCGCTCGCCCTTGGCGAGGATCAGCTTCTTCTCCTCGTCGCGCAGCGACGCGGCCAGCTCGAAGTCCTGGCCGTCGATGGCCATCTCCTTGCGGCGACGCACGTCGGCGATCTTCTCGTCGAACTCACGCAGGTCCGGCGGCGCGGTCATCCGGCGGATCCGGAGCCGCGAGCCGGCCTCGTCGATCAGGTCGATCGCCTTGTCGGGCAGGAAGCGGTCCGAGACGTAGCGGTCGGCGAGCGTCGCCGCGGCGACGAGCGCCTCGTCGGTGATGGTCACCCGGTGGTGGGCCTCGTAGCGGTCGCGCAGACCCTTGAGGATCTCGATCGTGTGCGCGATCGACGGCTCCTGCACCTGGATCGGCTGGAACCGGCGCTCGAGCGCCGCGTCCTTCTCCAGGTGCTTGCGGTACTCGTCGAGCGTGGTCGCGCCGATGGTCTGCAGCTCTCCCCGAGCCAGCATCGGCTTGAGGATGGAGGCGGCGTCGATGGCGCCCTCGGCGGCACCCGCGCCGACGAGGGTGTGCAGCTCGTCGATGAACAAGATGATGTCGCCGCGGGTGCGGATCTCCTTGAGCACCTTCTTCAAGCGCTCCTCGAAGTCACCGCGGTAGCGGGAGCCGGCGACCAGCGACCCGAGGTCGAGGCTGTAGATCTGCTTGTCCTTCAGCGTCTCGGGGACGTCGCCGCGCACGATCGCCTGCGCGAGGCCCTCGACGCAGGCCGTCTTGCCGACGCCGGGCTCCCCGATGAGGACCGGGTTGTTCTTGGTGCGGCGGGACAGCACCTGCATGACCCGCTCGATCTCCTTCTCGCGGCCGATGACCGGGTCGAGCTTGCCCTCGCGAGCGGCCTGCGTGTAGTTGCGGCCGAACTGGTCGAGCACGAGCGAGGAGGACGGCGAGCCCTCGGGCGCGGTCCCGGCGGTCTGGGTCTCCTTGCCCTGGAAGCCGGAGAGCAGCTGGATGACCTGCTGGCGGACCCGGTTGAGGTCGGCGCCGAGCTTGACCAGCACCTGGGCGGCGACGCCCTCACCCTCGCGGATCAGCCCGAGCAGGATGTGCTCGGTGCCGATGTAGTTGTGGCCGAGCTGCAGCGCCTCGCGCAGCGACAGCTCCAGGACCTTCTTGGCGCGCGGGGTGAAGGGGATGTGGCCGGACGGAGCCTGCTGTCCCTGGCCGATGATCTCCTCGACCTGGGCGCGCACAGCCTCGAGGGAGATGCCGAGGCTCTCCAGAGCCTTGGCGGCCACGCCCTCGCCCTCGTGGATCAGCCCGAGCAGGATGTGCTCGGTCCCGATGTAGTTGTGGCTGAGCATCCTGGCTTCCTCTTGCGCCAGGACCACCACCCGACGGGCTCGGTCGGTGAACCGTTCGAACATCTCATCACTCCTTGCCCAGCCGAATCACGTCGCTCGACCGACGCGACTACATCTCCCCACTCTAGTCCGCGGAGAACGGCTGATCGTACGTTGCCCTCATGCAAACCAACGGCCGGACCGGGGATGTTCCTCAGCCGGGTTATGCCCCCAGCGAACATCCACAGCACGGCGGGGCCCCGCGGCATCGTTCCGCGGGGCCCCCGTCCGTGTAGTGCTCAGTGCGCGGCGTCGTACGCCGCCCGCACCTCGGCGGCGACCCGCCCGCGGTCCGGCACGGACCAGCCGTTCTCCCGGGCCCAGGCCCGGATCTCGCTCGGCGACGGACCCGAGGCGCGAGACGAGCCCGCCCTGCCACGGCCCTTCGCCGGCTGCGTCGACCCGGCGGCGACGTAGGGGCCAGCGCCTTGCGCAGCGCGTCGGCGTTCTTCTTCGACAGGTCGATCTCGTACTGCGCGCCGTCGAGCCCGAAGCTCACGGTCTCGGAGGCTTCGGAGCCGTCGAGATCGTCGACCAGAACCACGTTGATCTTCTGCGCCATGCTGCTTTCCCCTTCATTGAATTCCACGCGCACCGAGCGTCTGGAATCCCCCGCCTGCGTCCATTGTCTCTAGAATATGCCCTAGGGCCGCGCATTGTGTATTCGGTGCAAATCATACGAACGCGGCGGACGAATCCGAGAAGACACCTCCGGAACCGACCCGCGCCCCGGTTCCGGCGCTCAGCGGAACTTCGACCGCAGCCGGCGCGCCCACTTCCTCCACGTCGGCTGCAGGGCGATCCGCAGCTCGGTGCGCAGACGCCGGATCTCCGTGCGCAGCTTCCGGTTGTTGCCCCGCAGCTTCTCGGCCTTGGCCTGCATCTCCCGCGACGTGGTGCGGAAGTGGCGCGCGCGCCCGGACAGGCGGGAGATCTGCTCGTTCCCGTCGGCGATCAAGGTCACGGCAGGCAGAGCGGCTGCCACCTCCTCCCCCCATACGGACAATCCACCGGAATCGGGGTCCGGAAGTGAATACCCCAGCTCGGCGAAGTCACGGGCATAGAAGGTCGCGATGACCTCGCGCGTCTCGCCGTCGATCAGTCCGGGGTGAAAGGGAATGAGCGTGCGATTCTCACGCGGAAGGGAATGCGGGAACTCCCCGTCACCGAAACGAGGACGCACGAGGTCGATTGTCCGGTCGATCTCCTCCAGCCTCCCCACGTGATTCAGCGGTGGGCCGGAATCGAGGATGGAGACCTGCGGCCCCCAGTGAACGTCGACCGGATAGGCATCGTCCGGCTCGGCGAGGGACAGGACGAACGCACGGAAGTCCTCGACCACGTCGTCGGGGGACTCGGGGAGCCGGGGGAACCACGGCGCCGACCCGTACGACTTGACGTAGTAGCCGTCGCGGAGCAGCAGCTTGGACTGCCAGGCGGAGAAGAGCCTCCGCGCGGGGTCTCGCACCAGCGTGAACCGCAGCCAGTCGTCGGAGAGGACAGCCTCCCGCTGCTCCTCGGCCAGCGAGCTCCACCGGAGGGAGCTGGGCCAGCGTCCCATCGCGTGGATCGTGGAGGACACCGACATTCCGCCCGCCAGCAGCACGTCCGCGAAATGCTCGGCGGTCAGCCCTTCCGTCCCTGCCAGGGCCCAGAGCATGGAGGTACAGCCCGCCTTGGGCATCGGCACGAACAGCACTCGGCCCTGCGGAATCACGATCGTGTGCCGGTCGACGTACCTCCCGAACGACAGATCTGTCCCGTCCGTCGTCGCGATGACCCCGCGAGGACGCGTCTGCGGTGCGGGACCAGTGGGGGAAGCCTCGTGGTCGACCACCGATCCATCGTAGCCAGCCGCCGGTGGGCGGCCGACGCTCACTCGGGGCGCAGCAACGGGAAGAGGATCGTCTCCCGGATCCCGGCCCCGGTGAGCAGCATGACCAGCCGATCGACGCCCATCCCCATGCCGCCCGCGGGCGGCATGCCGTACTCCATCGCGCGCAGGAAGACCTCGTCGAGATCCATCGCCTCGGGGTCACCCTGCGCGGCCAGGAGGGACTGGGCGACCAGGCGCTCGCGCTGGATCACCGGGTCGTTGAGCTCGGAGTAGGCGGGCGCAAGCTCGACCCCGTTGATGATCAGGTCGAACGCCTCCACGAGGCCGGGAACCGAGCGGTGCGGCTTGGCGAGCGGACGCACCGACTCGGGGTAGTCCTGCACGAACGTCGGCTGGATCAGCGTGTGCTCGACGAGCTTCTCGTAGAGCTCCAGCGCGATCTCTCCGGCGTTCCAGTGCGGCTGCAGCTCGACCCCGTGCGCGGTGGCGTACCGGATCAGCTCGGCCGCCGAGGTGCCGACCGTCACCTCCTCCCCCAGCCGGTCGGAGATCAGGTCGAACAGAGACGCCTCCCGCCAGGGAGCGGCCAGGTCGATCTCGCCTCCGTCCCGGGCGGGGACCACGTGACGGCCCACGGCGGCTGCGGCGTTCACGACGAGCGCGCGCACGAGCTCCTTCATGGTCGAGTAGTCGCCGTAGGCCTCGTAGGCCTCGAGCATGGAGAACTCGGCCGCGTGCGTGGAGTCGAGCCCCTCGTTGCGGAAGGTGCGTCCGATCTCGTAGACGCGCTCAACCCCTCCGATCATGGCCTTCTTCAGATCCAGCTCGAGAGCGATGCGAAGCAGCATCGGCTGGTCGAAGGCGTTGAGGTGGGTGCGGAACGGGCGTGCTGCTGCCCCCCCGTTGGTGAGCTGGAGGATCGGAGTCTCCACCTCGACGTACCCGCGGGAGTCGAGCGTGGTGCGCAGCGAGCGCAGCACCGCAGCCTTGGTACGGACCATCTCCCGCGACGCCGGGTTCACCACCATGTCGACGTAGCGGAGGCGGACCCGCGCCTCCTCGCTCAACGGGCGGTGCTCGTTGGGCAGCGGTCGCAGTGCCTTGGCGGCAATCGACCACGCCGTCGCCTGCACCGACAGCTCCCCGCGCCGGGAGGTGACCACCTCGCCGGTGACGGCCAGGAAGTCGCCGAGGTCGACCAGCGACTTGTACTCGGTCAGCGACTCCTCGCCGACGTCGGCCTGGGAGAGCATCACCTGGATCTCGGCCCCGGCTCCCTCCCGCAACCGGGCGAAGCAGAGCTTGCCGGTGTTGCGGGAGAAGATGACCCGGCCCACGACAGACACCACGAGGCCGGTGCGCGTATCCGGGCCCATCGCGCCGGACTCCAGCGCAGGGTCATAGGTCGCCCGCAGCTCCGCGAGGGTATGGGTGCGCTCCACGTGCAGCGGATAGGCGGCCTGCCCGGAGACGAGCAGTCGCTCCCGCTTCTCGCGGCGCACGCGCATCTGCTCGGGGAGGTCGTCCTCCGCGGACTCGGGGGGGCGCGCCTGGTCGCTCATGGGACCACAGGGTAGGCCCCCGCCGTCCGGCGTCGTGCGTCGACCGGCGTCAGCTGTTCCGGGCGAACACGGACGCCAGGCCTTCGAGGGTCAGGAAGGGCCGGTGGTCGGTGAAGGCCTCGCACTCCTCGACCACCAGGTCGGCCAGGTCGCCGGTGGAGATGACGTGCACGTCGTTGCGATCGGCGTCGAGCGCCCGGATCATCTTGTCGACCATCCCGTCGACGAGCGCGGCGAAACCGTAGAGGGCACCGGACTGGAGCGCCTCCACGGTGTTCTTCGCAATGACCGACCGCGGCCGGAGCAGCTCCACTCTCCTCAGCTGGGCGCCACGCCGGCCCAGCGCCTCCAGGGAGATCTCGATGCCGGGCGCGATCGCGCCGCCGACGTACTCGCGCCTGGCGTTGACCACGTCGAACGTGGTGGCGGTGCCGAAGTCGACGACCAGCGACGGCGCCCCGAAGATCTCGGCGGCCGCCAGGGCGTTGACGATCCGGTCCGCGCCGACCTCACGGGGGTTGTCGACCATGATCGGGATGCCCGTGCGGACCCCCGGCTCGACCACGACGTGCGGGACGGAGCCGAAGAAGGCCCCCAACATGTCCCGCCACGCGTGGAGCACGGCGGGCACCGCCGAGCAGACCGCGACTCCCGCCAGCTCCTCGGAATCCTCGGACTCGGCCAGCAGCGTCCGCAGCAGGACGCCCCATTCGTCGGCGGTACGACGGTCGTCGGTGCGCGACCCGCCAGTGGTCCACCACGGTGGTCCCGTCGAGCAGTCCGATGGTCGTCCGACTGTTGCCGATGTCGGCGCAGAGCAGCACCGGTCTCACCTCTTCCCGAAAACGACACGCAGGTTGTCGATGAGCCTCGTGCCACCTACGTGGGCCGCCACGAGGATCCTTCCCTCACCCGAACCGGGCGCTGGCCCGAGTGACGGTCCGGCCACGGCCAGGTAGTCGAGCGCGACCGCCGGCTCCCCCGCCAGCACGGTGAGCGCTGCGGACTCCGCCGCGCCGGGACCCTCGGCCGCCGCCGCCGCACCCGCGCGCAACGCCGTGGACAGGGCAGTCGCAGCCGTGCGTGCCGCTTCGTCCAGGTACAGGTTCCGGGATGACATCGCGAGCCCGCTCGGCTCCCGGACGGTCGGCACGCCGACGACCTCGACGGCCATGGACAGGTCGGCGACCATCCGCCGGATCAGGGTCAGCTGCTGGTAGTCCTTCTCGCCGAAGTACGCCCGGTCGGGCCGGACCAGCCCGAAAAGCTTCGCCACCACGGTGAGGACTCCCCGGAAGTGGGTCGGACGGCTCCGCCCCTCGAGCTCGGTCCCCAGCGGGCCCGGGTCGACGGTGACCGTCGGCTCGCCCTCCGGATAGACCTCGGTGACCGTCGGCGCGAACACGACCGCGACGCCCTCCGTCCGGCACAGGTCGAGGTCCGCTTCGAACGTCCGGGGATAGGTCGCGAAATCCTCTCCGGGGGCGAACTGGGTGGGGTTGACGAAGATCGACAGCACGACTGCGTCGTTGTCCCCCGCCGCCGCGGCGGCAGTGCGGATCAGGGCGACGTGACCCGGGTGAAGGGCCCCCATCGTGGGCACCAGGTGGATCCGGCCACCCCGGGCGCCCACCTCCGCGAGCAGGCTGTCCAGCTCCGCCCGGGTGCGTGCGACCGCCGGAGCGCCGCTCGTCGCGGGGCTCACGCGCCGGTGCGGCGCCGGGTCGACTCCGCAGCCAGGGCGTCGTTCAGTACGCCAACCAGCGTGGCCGCCCGGGCCGGGGTGAGCCGGCCGTCGAGCGCGGCCCGGTTCGCGGTGGAACGGCCGAGAGCCACGTATGACTCCAGCGCCTCGGGCGCCGCCCGGCCGATCTCTGCCAGGTGGATCCGGACGGTTTCGACGTCTCCCCGCACGATCGGGCCGGTGAGCGCCTCGTCGCCGCTGAGCAACACGTTGTCGAGCGCCGCGGTGAGCAGTGGCCGCAGCATCGCCGCCGGGTCGTCGGCTCCCGAGGCGCGCAGGATCTCCATCGCCTGACTCACCAGCGTGACCAGGTGGTTGGCCCCGTGTGCCAGGCCGGCGTGGTAGAGCGCCCGGCGCTCCTCGGGAACGTGCGAGATCCGGCCCTTCAGGTCGGTCACCAGGGACTCGGCCACTGCGAGAGTGTCCGGCGCGTCGGTGGTCACCCCGAAGACGCAGCCGGGGAGTCTCCCGAGGTCACGCTCGGTGCCGGTGAACGTCATCGCCGGGTGCAGGGCGATGGGGCGCGCTCCGACGGCGGCTGCGGGAGCGAGCACCCGCAGCCCGTGACGGCCCGAGGTGTGGGCGACGAACTGGCCGGGGCGAATGGCGCCCGCATCCGACAGCGTCGTCACGACGTTGTCGAGCATGTCGTCGGGGACGGTGAGCACCAGCAGGTCGCAGGATCGGGCGACCGCCGTGGGCTTGTCGAGAGCGACACCGGGCAGCAGCAGCCGGGAACGGCGCAGGGACGCGTCGGACTCACCGGCGACCTTGGTGATCTCGTGTCCTGCCGCGCGCCAGGCGGCGGCCAGGACGGCGCCGACCCGGCCGGCGCCGACGACCCCGATTCGGGTCATAGCTCTCATCCCTTCCGTTCCAGTCCCGTGGGTACCGGACGTTGTGCGGGCACCCCGAGCGTACGCGGGGAGCGGTCGGTCCGGGAAGCGAACGGAGCGGTGGGGCGCGTCACAGCCGCGGGCGACCCGTACCCTGACGACGTGCCGAGCTGGAGGGACGCCTGGGGGGAGGCGCTGTACGGCGAGTCCGGCTTCTACCGTCACCACGAGCCGTCGGCCCACTTCCGCACCTCGCCGATGGTCTCCGGCGACGTCGCTGCCGCCCTCGCCCGGCTCTCGCGCGCTGCCGGTCTCGACGCCGTCCTGGACATGGGAGCCGGCGGGGGAGAGCTGCTCGCCGCCCTGCACCGGGCCGACCCGGGTCTCGCGCTGACCGGGGTCGACCTCCGGCCACGACCCGCCGCGCTGCCCGAGGACGTCGACTGGACCGACGAGGTGCCCCCGCACGTCGAGGGGCTGGTCGTCGCGAACGAGTGGCTGGACACCGTGCCCGCGCCCGTGGTGGAGGTGGACGGGCATGGTGTCGCCCGGATCGTGATGATCGACGACGGCGAGGAGTCGCTCGGCGAGCCGGTGTCGCGGGCGGATCCCGCGTCGGCCGCCTGGCTCGACGAGTGGTGGCCGCTGGGCCGGCCGGGGCAGCGGGCGGTGGTCGGACTGACCCGCGACCGGGCCGCGCGCGACCTCGCCGAGCGACTGGTGCACGGCGCACTGGTGCTCGTCGACTACGGGCACACGCGGGCGGACCGGCCCTCTCTGGGAGGCATCCGCTGCTACCGCAGGGGGCGTCAGGTTCCCCTCGCCCTCGACGGGAGCGCCGACGTCACCGCGCCGGTGGCGGTGGACTCGGTCGCCCGGGCGGTCGACGGGCACTGCCTCACCCAGGCCGAGGCGCTGACCCGGCTCGGCGTGATCGTGCCCCCGGTCGGCTCGCTCGAGTCGGCCGCCACCGCCGGGCGGGTAGCCCAGCTGCTCGACCCGGCCGGGCTCGGCGCCTTCACCTGGGTGGTCACCGGGCGCGCGGTGTCACCGCTCGCCGGGTGACGCCACGACGAGCGACTGCGGCAGCCCGGGCTCGTCCCGCCACGGATGGTCGAAGACCCGGCGCCCGCCATCGGCACGGAGCCGGCGCCCCCGCCGTCGGTCGAGAAGCCGGAGGAGCCGCTCGACGTCGGCACGCCGGTCGTGGAGCACGAGCCACCCCAGCAGTCGCTGCTCGACGGGCACCAGCGTGTCCTCGATCGGGACCGGGGAGCCGGCGCCCCAGAGCTCTCGCACCATCGCGACCAGCGTCCTCCAGTACTCGTCGCTGCAGCCCGGCACGCAGCGCACGTACTGCACCAGGTCCACGGGGAGGACGTCGCCGAGCAGGACGGCGGTGATGTCCGGGTCGCCGAAGTCCTCCACGACGCGCAGGCTCATCGCCTTGGTCGTCCGCCGGTCCGAGAGGTCCTCCAACCGGCACCGCCCCTGCGTGATCGAGCTGCCGTCGCTGCGGATCCGCCAGTGGTACGACACGTGCGTCAGCAGGTCCACCCCGCGGGCCAGCCCGAAGGCCCTCGCCAGACAGGCGCCGTCCTCGTAGCGGACACCTTCGGGGAAGGAGAGTCCCGCGCTCTCCCAGAACGACCGGCGGTAGACCTTGTTGTGCGCGAAGACATCGGCCAGCATCTGGGGTCGCTCCCGGAGCGTGACGCCGATCTGGTTCGTCCGGTGGTTCTCCCGCATCCGCGGGGCGATCCGCGACCGGTACCGGAACTTCATCTCCAGCACGCCGACGGCGATGTCGGAGCCGCTCTCCTCCAGCGAGCGGATCAAGGGGCTCCAGGCATCGCGCGGAAGCACGTCGTCGCTGTCGACGAAGGCGAGATAGCGCCCGCGGCACAGCTCGATGCCGGTGTTTCGCGCCGCGCCGAGGCCACCGTTCTCCCGGCGGACGAAGCGGAACCGGGGGTCCCCGGCCGCGGCCGCCGCGGCGAGCTCGGCCGACCGGTCGGGGGTGCCGTCGTCGACGACGATCACCTCCATGTCGCGCACCGGCTGGCGGCGGATCGCGGCGATGCAGGCCTCGACGTACGGCTCGACCCGGTAGACCGGGACGACCACGCTGAGCAGGGGCTCGCGTGTCCCGCCCTCGTCCTGCTGTTGCCGCTGCACGGCGGCGAGTGTACGAGAGCGGGCAGGGCGTCCCCTAGGGTGACCCGCATGGCCGACGCGAGCGACCCCGGGGCGGGTGAGCGGCGCCCGGCTCGGGCTCGCGCCCTCCCACCCGTCCTCCCATGGGTCACTGGAGCTCCTCGTCGAGGAGGCCGACGGGGTGATCACCACCGCGGAACCGGAGATCGGGTTCCTGCACCGCGGGGTCGAGAAGCTGTTCGAGGTCCGTGACTACCGCCAGCTGCTGGCGCTGGCGAACCGGCACGACTGGCTGGCCGCCTTCGGCAACGAGCTCGGAGCAGCGCTCGCCGTGGAGTCGATGCTGGGCATCCAGGCCCCGCCGCGGGCGACGTGGATCAGGACGCTCCTGGCGGAGGTGAGCCGGATGATCAGCCACCTGGCGTTCGCGGTCACGCTCGACGGCGACCGCCCGATGGTCCGGCCCGCCCCCGCAGCGCTCCGGGCACGCCAGGAGCTGCAGGCCCTCATGGAGGAGGCGAGCGGCGGTCGGGTGCACTTCATGTTCACCACGATCGGCGGCGTCCGCGAGGAGCTCCCCGACGGCTGGACGGAGCGCTGCCAGGACACCCTGTCCCGCGTCGCCGAGCTGCTCCCGCTGGTCGCCGACGAGGTGCTGGGCGGCGCGCTGGGCAGGAGGGCCGCCGGCACCGGCGTGCTCCCCGGGGGCCTTGCGCGCGCGATGGGTGTCTCCGGTCCGGCGGCGCGCGCAGCCGGGCTCGACCTCGACCTGCGCCGGGACAGCCCCTACCTGGCCTACCCGGATCTGGCCACGATCCTGCGAGTTCCCACACGCACCGCCGGGGACGCCGCGGCCAGGTTCGAGGTGCTGCTCGACGAGGTGGGCGTGAGCCTCGAGCTCGCCCGGGCGTGCCTCGATCGCCTGGCGGAGGAGTCGGGGCCGATCGGCGTACGCCTGCCGAAGGTGCTGAAGCTTCCCGAGGGCGCCGCCTACGCCTGGTCCGAGGCGCCCAGCGGGATCACCGGCTACTACGTGGTCTCGACCGGCGACAAGGTGCCCTGGCGGTTCAAGGTCCGGGCTCCCTCGTTCAACAACGTGGCGACGCTGTCGCAGGTGCTGCCGGGCACGAGGACCTCCGACATCGGCCTGGTCCTGGCGTCGCTGTTCTACGTCGTCGGCGACATCGACCGGTAGCCAGGCAGCGTTCGGGGACGAGCCGGCCTCCGGTCGCAGCCCCTCCAGGTACGCCACCACCCGCTCTGCCACGGCTGAGTGCGGGAAGGTTCCCGCCACCGCGAAGACCAGGCCGCCGCCCTCACCGACCACCCGCAGCTTGGCCGTGACGACCTGGTTCCGGCAGGCGCGCAGATGGGTCGACGAGACGTACGACAGGAAGGCGTGACCGGTCTCCACCGCCGCGGCCACCTCGACCGGTGGCGTGACCCGCCGGGTCGACCGGAGCACCACCCGGCCGTTCCCGTCGACGAGCCTCACCTCGGCGGCTCCGGACCCGCCGGCGACCCACCGCCAGGTCTCCTCCGGAGCGAACACTCCCGCATCGGCACCCGCCACGTCGCACGAGCTCATGGAGACCGCCTATCGATCGCGGGTCGGGCGGGGAGTGCCGCCCGCACGGACAAGGCAACGGCAAGGAGGCGATGCCCCTTGCCACTTCCAACGTATAGCCGACACGGGGGCTTGCGGCAAGACCCGGGGGCGGGCGCAGAATCGGCGGCCGGAGATGGATCGGGGGCGCGGAACGGTGATGACCGACCAGTACGTCGTGGAGCTCGGGGACCTCGACCGGTCGCAGGTCGCCGCGGTCGGCAGCAAGGCCGCTCACCTGGGCGAGCTGTCGAGAGTCGCCGGAGTGCGCGTGCCGCCCGGGTTCTGCGTCACCACCCACGCCTTCCGCGAGGCCCTGTCCCGTGTGCCGTCCATCGACGACCTCCTCGACCGGCTGACCAGACTCGGCCTGGACGACACCCGGGAGATCCGGTCGCTCGGCGAGGAGATCCGGCGGGCCATCGAGTCCGCGTCCGTGCCGGCCGACGTCCAGGGGGCAGTCGCCCGGGCCCTCGCCGGGCTCGGGGACGGGGTGGCCTACGCCGTACGCTCCAGCGCGACCGCTGAAGACCTGACCACCGCCTCCTTCGCCGGCCAGCACGACAGCTACCTCAACGTGATCGGGACGGCGTCCGTGCTGGCCGACCTCAGCCGGTGCTGGGCATCGCTGTTCAGCGAGCGGGCGGTGACCTACCGTGCACGCAACGGCATCGACCACCGGAGCGCCCACATGGCCGTGGTGGTGCAGCAGATGGTCGTCCCGGATGCGGCGGGCGTCCTGTTCACCGCCGATCCGGTCTCGGGCAACCGGATGGTCTCCACCGTGGAGGCCGGATTCGGCCTCGGTGAGGCGCTGGTCTCGGGCCTGTCGACTCCCGACGTGTTCACGGTGCGAGGCGAGGAGATCGTCGACTGGACGATCTCGTCCAAGCGGCATGAGGTTCGCGCCAGGCCCGGGGGCGGAACCGAGGTGGTGCGGGTCGAGGCCACACGTGAGAGGGAGCCTGCGCTCAGCCCGGAGCAGCTGACCAGGCTGGTCCGGCTCGGGAGGAGCATCGAGGCCCACGCCGGTCGGCCGCAGGACATCGAGTGGGCGCTGAGCGAGGGCGACTTCCATGTCGTGCAGACCAGGCCGATCACCACACTGTTCCCCGTCCCCACCTCCGGTGACGACGAGAACCACGTGTACGTGTCGGTCGGGCACCAACAGATGATGACCGACGCCATGAGGCCCCTCGGGCTCTCGATGTGGCAGCTGACCGCGATGGTGCCGATGCACGAAGCAGGGGGGCGGCTGTTCGTCGACGTCACCGCCCGGCTGTCCCGCCCCACGAGCCGGGCGAGCCTGCTCGAGGTCATGGGCAGGGGTGACCCCCTGACCAGGAGCGCCCTCGAGACGCTGCTCGACCGCGGTGACTTCGTCCCTTCCCTCCCCGACGTCGCTGCCGACGGACCGGCATCCGGGCCTTCGGCCCCGCTCGACACCGATCCAGGCATCGTGACCGGTCTCATCGAGCGCAGCAGGGCGTCCATCGCCGCTCTGCGCGAGGGCATCCGGGACAAGACCGGACCGGAGCTGTTCGACTACCTGCTGGCGGCATTCGTCGAGCACACGTCCGTGCTCGCGGACCCGGTGAGCATCCGGGCGATCATGGCCGGGATGGAGTCCACCTGGTGGCTCAACGACCGGCTCCACGAATGGCTCGGCGAGACCAACGCGGCCGACACCCTCACCCTGTCGGCTCCGCGCAACGTCACGTCCGAGATGGGGCTCGCGCTGCTCGACGTCGCCGACGTGGTCCGCGCCCGTCCTGAGGTGGTGGCGCTCCTGGAGAGCGCCGACGAGAGCTTCCTCGACACGTTGCCCAGCGTCCCCGGCGGCGCGGAGGCCCGCCAGGCGATCGAGGCCTACCTCGAGCGGTACGGCATGCGGTGCGTCGGCGAGATCGACATCACCAGGCCCCGGTGGAGCGAGAAGCCGACCACCCTGGTGCCGGTGATCCTCGACAACGTGCGCAACTTCGCGCCGGGCGCCGCCGGGCGCCGGTTCGAGGAGGGGCTGGGCCGGGCCCGACGGAAGGCCGACGAGGTGCTCGCCCGGCTGCGGGCCTTGCCCGAGGGGGAGGTGAAGGCGGCCGAGGTCGAGCAGATGATCGCGCGGGTCCGGACCTTCATCGGCTACCGGGAGTACCCGAAGTACGACATCGTGAGCCGCTACTTCGTCTACAAGCAGGCACTGCTGCGCGAGGTGGACCGGCTGGTGGGGGCCGGGGTGCTGTCCGAGGTCGAGGACGCGTTCTTCCTCACCTTCGACGAGCTGCACGAGATCACGGCGTCGCACCACGCGGATCGACGTCTCATCCGACAGCGCAGGGAGGACTTCGCGGCGTACCAGGCGCTCAGGCCTCCCCGCGTCCTCACCTCGGACGGCGAGGGCGTCGCAGGGTCCTACCAGCGCGTGGTACCGACGGGGGCCCTGGTCGGACTTCCGGTCTCCTCCGGCACCGTCGAGGGCCGCGCCCGGGTGATCCGCGACATGGCCGACGCCGACCTCGCCGCGGGCGACATTCTGGTCACACCCTTCACCGATCCCAGCTGGTCGCCCCTCTTCGTGGCCATCGCGGGACTGGTGACCGAGGTAGGGGGGCTGATGACCCACGGAGCGGTCATCGCCCGCGAGTACGGCCTGCCTGCGGTCGTGGGTGTCGAGGGGGCGACCCGACTGATCCCGGACGGGCAACGCATCCGCGTCAACGGAGCGGAGGGGTACGTCGAGCTCCTGTCCTGACGAGCCGGCCAGGATCTCCGGAACGGCGCCTCGGGGCGCGCGCCGTGGGGCCGGGTAGGTGATAGACATTGCCGATGAATCCGATCCGCGTCGTCGACCTGGGGCTCGTTCCGGCGCTGCGCTCCCAGACCGTGTACCACGCCGTCGCCCGCACCTTCGGACCCCAGACCCCGGACACGATCATCCTCGTGGCGTCTCAGACCCCCTATGTGTGCGTCGGCTACCACCAGGACATCGACGCCGAGGTGGATCGCGGCTACTGCCGCGCGCACGACCTGCCCGTCTACAAGCGTGAGGTCGGCGGCGGCGCCGTCTACCTGGACCACAACCAGGTGTTCGTGCAGTGGGTCTTCTCCCCCGACCATCTCCCGGCCGACCTCCCGGGCCAGTTCGACCTGTACGCGCGTCCTCTGGTCGAGACCTACCGTTCGCTCGGCATCGACGCCTATCTGCGGCCGATCAACGACATCCATGTCGACGGCAAGAAGATCGGCGGCACCGGAGCCGCCCAGATCGCAGGCGCCCGGGTGCTCGTCGGAAGCCTGATGTTCGATTTCGACAAGGCCACGATGTCGAAGGTACTGAAGGTGTCGTCGGAGAAGATGCGGGACAAGGTCTTCCAGAGCCTCACCGACTACATGACGACGATGAGCGAGCAGCTGGGCGGAGCCCCGGATCGCGATGCGACGGTCTCCCGCTACCTCGCCGCGTGCTCCTCGGTCCTCGACGCCGAGCTCGTCACCGGAGAGCTGACTCCCCAGGAGCTGGCCATGGCCGACGAGCTGGACAAGAGGTTCGCGACCGACGAGTTCCTCGGGATCAAGGGCCGCGTGCTCCCGGTCGGCGTCAAGATCCACCAGGACGTCAAGGTCGTGGAGGGTGCCTACAAGGCTCCCGGGGGGCTGGTCCGCGTCGCGGCACGCCTCAACGGCGACCGGGTGGACGACGTCAGCTTCAGCGGCGACTTCACCATGCTCCCTGCGGACGGGGTGACCGCGATCGAGGACGCGCTGCGCGGTGCCCCTCTCGGCGAGGCGGAGCTGGCCGACCGGGTGCAGACCGTCTACCGCGACCGGGGCCTGGAGTCGCCGGGGCTCGCCGCTGCCGACTTCGCGCGTGCGCTGACCCGTGCGGCCGACCCGGCCTGAGCCGGGCCCAACCGACACGGACGTACCGGGCCCGGGGGTCCGCAGGCGCGCAGGACCTGCACGGCGCAGCCGCAGCGCGCCGGGACCCTCAGGCCTGGAGTCGCTGGTCCCGCTGGACGGCCGACGAGGTGCGACCCCAGCCGAGCAGGTCGACGACGGTCTCCGCATCGTCGCCGGCGGAGCCCTGCGGGATCGGGCCCTGAAGGTCGTGCAGGAGCTGAAGCTCCTTGAGCTCGTCCTGCGACGCGCGCAACTGCTCCTCGGCGACGTCGGCGCGGCGCTCGGCGAGCGTCACGACGCCTTCGAGCTCGGCGAGCTCCCGCTCACGGAAGACCAGTTGATCGGTCATCGCGCTCAGGAAGACCGCCTGCTCGTCGGACTTCTGGTCGAGGAGATCGCGGTACTCGGCGGCCAGACCGGCGCGGACAGCTGCAGACTCACGTCTGCTGACCACCAGCTCGGAGCGATACAGGCGCGCGACGACCCAGCCCACGAGGGCGGCGAAGGCGGCGGACAAGGACAACCAGACGAGCGTCCCGACGACGGTCGCGGCGACGACGGACGCCGTTGCGACAACCAGAAGGAGGGACGCGGACGTGGCACGAACACTGCGCTCTCGGCGCCGGCTCGGGGAAGTAGCCATGCGCTGAGGGTAAGGGCTAGTCGTCGTCGAAGTCGGCGCGACACGCACGCTCCAGGACGAGTCCCCCCACCAGGACCGACACCGCAGCGAGGGCACCGAGCAGCGCCCGCAGGATGTAGCCGGGAGCCGCCTCGGACGCGACCCCCACCCAGCTGAGCGCGTGGCCGGTGTACGCCGCGGCGATGAAAGCTCCCCCGATGGCGGACGCCTTGGCCATCGCCAGGCGGTTGACAGCCTGGCTCGGGGTCAGGCCCCGGTCGGGTCGATGCCGGTGCCGCCGCATGGACCGGGCCGCGAGGAACAGCAGGACCGCGACCGCGACCAGAGAGATCATCTGCAGGACCGACACCTCCGGGGCGGTGATGCCCAGGGCCGTCGAGAGGGGCCGCACCGCCCAGCCGACGACGAGGCCGATGACCGTCGCGGCGCCCAAGGCACCGGGACCCGTGAGCCGGAGGCCGGGCTTCTGGTCCTGGTCGGGCATCGTCAGAGATTCAGTGTCACGTCGAGACGGTGGACCCCGGCCCGGCTCACCTGCGTCAGGAGGTCGCGCACCTTTCCCTTCCCCGGGATCTCGCCGTTCGGATCGACATCGGCCCACGGCACCAGGACGAACGCGCGCTCGTGGGCCCGGGGGTGGGGGATCACCAGATTCTCGTCGGAGGAGACCTGGTCCCCCATGACGATCAGATCGACATCCAGGGTGCGCGGCGCATTGCGCACCGGCCCACGCTCACGGCCGAACGCCTGCTCGATCGCCTGGGTGCGCTCGAGCAGCATCCGGGCGTCCAGCGTCGTGTCGATCACGACGATGACGTTGAGGTAGTCCTCGGCACCGTCCGGAGAGTCGACCGGCGTCGTCTCGTACACCGGGGAGACGGCGGTCACGAACACCTCCGGGGTGTCGGCGAGGGAGTCCAGAGCGCTCTGCAGGCTCTGGGTCCGCTCGCCGAGGTTCGACCCCAAGGAGAGCACCGCCCGGCGAATCGGCCGGAGCTCCCCGGTGAGGGTGTCCGCGTCGATGAAGAGGTTGGCGTTCGGGGTCTGGGTCATGAACGGCTCCGATCGATGGACACCGCGACGTCGGCGACGTTGCCGGCAACCGGTGCTTTCGGCTTGTGGACGGTCACGACTGCGCGCCGGACCCGCGAGTCTTCCAGACAGAAGCCGGCGATGCTCTCCGCCAGGGACTCGATCAGGTTGCGAGGCCGGCCCTCGACCTCCGCCCGGACGCGGTCGACCAGGACGCCGTAGTCGAGGGTGTCCTCCAGAGCGTCGGTGGAGCCGGCCTTCGCGAGGTCGACGACGAGGTCCAGATCCACGACGAAGGGCTGGTCCTGCTCGCGCTCGACGGCAAAGACACCGTGGCGCCCGATGCACTCGATGCCGCGCAGCCGGATCCGGTCGCGGGTGTCACTGGTCGTCATGATCCCTCGACACTACCGGGACCGCGACATGGGACCACAAGAGCCAATCAGCCCCGGATCTGACGAAGAGATTCACCGCACCGGCCGTCGCGCCACCGAAGCGGTCCAGGCCAAGTCTGTCGTCCCCGGTCAGGATGTTCTCGGTGCAGGTCACAAGCGCGCAATCCGCCCGGATGTCGACCCGCACGTCGGTGAGGAAGAACTGGATGTAGGCGGTGTTGGCCATGATCAGGGCCCAGGAGCGCAGGACCGCGTCGGACCCATGAATGGGAGCCGCCGCCGGGTGCACACACAGCGCCCCTTCGTCGCGCACCCACAACGATCGCATCAGATCCAGGTCTGCGGTCTCGAGGGCGCGGTAGAAGGCCTCGTTGGCGGCACGGACCAGTTCTTCAGCGCTCATGGGAAGTCTCCCCCGCCACGCGTGCCGCGACCTGGATCGCGTCCGCACTCGCCCGCGCGTCGTGCACCCGGACACACCAGACCCCGGCCACGGAAGCAAGCACCGTCGTCGCCGTGGTGGCGTCGTCTCGTTCCGCGGGGGGCCGAGGAGCTCCCTGGCGGTCGAGGAGCAGCTCCCCGAGGAAGCGCTTGCGACTCGTTCCGAGGACGATCGGCCTACCGAGATCATGCAGCCGTTCCAGGTGCGCCAGGAGGGTCCAGTTGTGCTCGGGCCTCTTGGCGAAGCCGATCCCCGGGTCGACGGCCACCCGGTCCGGCGCGACTCCGGCCCGTTCCGCCGCGGCGACCCGGTCGGCCAGCTCCGCCATCACCTCGAGAACCACGTCGCCGTAGGTGGCGAAGTCGGCCATCGTCGCGGAGTGCGCCCGCCAGTGCATGAGCACGCACGGGACGCCGAGCTCGGCGATCGCGGGCAGCATGGCGTCGTCTGCGAGCCCCCCGCTGACGTCGTTGACCAGCCGCGCGCCCGCGGCCACGGCCTGGCGGGCCACAGCGGCACGCATCGTGTCCACGGACACGAGCAGGCCCGCCGCCGCCACCTGTTCGATCACCGGGATGACGCGATCGAGCTCCTCCTCCAGTCCCGGCCGGATCGCGCCGGGCCGGGTGGACTCGCCACCGACATCGACCAGGTCGGCGCCCGCGCCGACCATCTCCAGCGCGTGGGCCACCGCGTCCTCGGTGCGCAGGTAGCGGCCGCCGTCGGAGAAGGAGTCGGGGGTGACGTTCAGCACTCCCATGACGAGGGTGCGCCCCGGGTCCGGGAGCCCGGCGAGCGCACGGACGGGGCGGGTGTGCACGCGAGCGGCCTCAGCGGGTCCCGTGCATGATCAGGCTCATCGCCTCGGCACGCGTCGCGGCCGAGTGCATGCTCCCCCGGATCGCGGACGTGATCGTCTTCGAGCCCGGCTTGCGCACGCCGCGCATCGTCATGCACAAGTGCTCCGCCTCGATCACCACGATCGCCCCGCTCGCCTCGACGATGCCCATCAGCGCGTCGGCGATCTGCGTGGTCAGCCGCTCCTGCACCTGAGGGCGGCGGGCGAACACGTCCACCAGGCGGGCCAGCTTGGAGAGCCCGGTGATCCGCCCGTCCGGGCCGGGGATGTAGCCGACGTGGGCGACACCGGTGAAGGGCACGAGGTGGTGCTCGCACATGGACCAGAGCTCGATGTCGCGGATCAGGATGAGCTCCTGGTGCCCGAGGTCGAACGTCGTGGTGAGCACCTGCTCGGGCGTCCTGCGGATCCCGGCGAAGAGCTCGGCGTAGGCGCGTGCCACCCGCGCAGGGGTCTCCCGCAGCCCGTTCCGGTCGGGGTTCTCACCGACCGCGATCAGCAGCTCACGGACCGCGGCCTCGGCGCGCGGGAAGTCGAAGTCCGGCAGATCGTCGTAGTTGACGTCCCCGATCGGGTCGACACTCACGTGGGAGTCCCGGCTGCCTCCCCGGCGGGCACCCCACCGTCGGCGGAGTCGGGACGGATCGGAACCTCGACCGGAGGGATCTCCGACGGGATCCTGTCCGGGGAGCCGGTCCACGCCGGGCGGGCAGGGCGGCGGCGCAGCGGCTCGAAGATCCCCGCGACCTCCTCCTTGTCGAGCGTCTCCTTGTCCAGGAGCGCGCGCACCAGCGCATCGAGCACATCGCGGTTCTCGACCAGGATGTCGAACGCCTCCTGGTGCGCGGTGGCAAGCAGCTTCTTGGTCTCCTCGTCGACGACCGCGGCGACGTCCTCGGAGTAGTTGCGTGTGTGGCCGAGGTCCCGGCCCAGGAACGGCTCGTGGTTGTTGTCTCCGAGCTTGATCGCACCGAGGCGCTCCGTCATGCCGTACTGGGTCACCATGGAGCGGGCCAGCGAGGTGGCCTTCTCGATGTCGTTGCCGGCGCCGGTCGTCGGGTCGTGGAAGACCATCTCCTCGGCTGCGCGGCCGCCCATCATGTAGGCGAGCTTGTCGAGCATCTCCGACCGCGTCTGGGAGTACTTGTCCTCGTCGGGCAGGACCATCGTGTAGCCGAGGGCACGGCCCCGCGGCAGGATCGTCACCTTGTGCACCGGGTCGGTGCCCGGCAGCGCGGCAGCCACCAGGGCGTGCCCGCCCTCGTGGTAGGCGGTGATCAGCTTCTCCTTCTCGCTCATCAGGCGGGTGCGCTTCTGCGGCCCGGCGATCACCCGGTCGATAGCCTCGTCGAGCTGCTCGTCCTCGATCAGCTTCTGGTTCAGCCGCGCGGTCAGCAGCGCCGCCTCGTTGAGCACGTTGGCCAGATCGGCTCCGGTGAAGCCCGGGGTACGGCGGGCCACCGAGAGCAGGTCGATGCCGGGAGCCATCGGCTTGCCGCGTGCATGGACCTCGAGGATCTTCTCCCGGCCTCTCAGGTCGGGGGCGTCGACCTGGACCTGCCGGTCGAACCGCCCGGGCCTCAGCAGCGCGGGGTCGAGGATGTCGGGGCGGTTCGTGGCGGCGATGAGGATGACGCCTCCGCGCACGTCGAACCCGTCCATCTCCACCAGAAGCTGGTTCAGCGTCTGCTCACGCTCGTCGTGACCGCCACCCATGCCGGCGCCGCGGTGACGGCCGACTGCGTCGATCTCGTCGATGAAGACGATCGCCGGCGCGTTCTCCTTGGCCTGCTCGAACAGGTCACGCACCCGGCTGGCGCCGACCCCGACGAACATCTCCACGAAGTCCGAGCCGCTGATCGAGTAGAAGGGAACGCCTGCCTCGCCCGCGACCGCGCGCGCGAGCAGCGTCTTGCCGGTGCCGGGCTGGCCGTACAGAAGCACGCCCTTGGGGATCTTGGCGCCGACGGCCTGGAACTTGGCAGGCTCCTGGAGAAACTCCTTGATCTCGCCGAGCTCCTCGATGGCTTCCTCGCAGCCCGCCACGTCGGAGAAGGTGGTCTTCGGCATGTCCTTGCTGATCAGCTTCGCCTTGGACTTGGCGAACTGCATCACGCGCCCGCCCCCGCCTTGGACCTGGTTCATCAAGAACAGGAACAACAGCATGATCAACAAGAAGGGCAGGAAGGTGCCCAGGATCGTGCCGAGCAGGCTCGCCGACGGCTTGATCTCGTTGAAGTTCTCGATCTGACCGCTGGAGAAGCCCTTGCTCGCGGCATCGAGGAGAGCGGTCTGGCCGCCGTCGATCCACTGGGTGGTGACCTTGTCACCGCTTTGGAGGGTGGCCTTGACCTGCTGGTTGACGTCGACGAAGGTGATGTCCTTGACCTGGCCGTCCGCGAGGTACTGGGCCATCTTGGAGGTGTCGATCTGCTTGTACCCGCCGTTGGGGGTGAGGTACTGCAGCGCCAAGAGGACGCCGATGACGGCGACGACGATCCACAGCCACGGGCTGCGGAGGATGCGCTTGATGTTCATGATCCGGGCCGTAGCCCGCCCTCCTCGCGGGTGAAAGCCTCAGGCGAGGCCACTCTCGAACTTCCGAGATTACCTGACTCGCCAACACGCCGCCGGGTCAGGAGTAGACGCTCGGCGCCAGCGTCCCGATGCACCGGAGGTTGCGATACCGCTCATCGAAGTCCAGCCCATAGCCGACCACGAAACGGTCGGGAATGTCGAACCCGACGTACTGCACGTCCACGTTCATCTGGAGCGCATCCGGCTTGCGGAGAAGGGTGCAGATCTGGACCGAGGCGGGGCCGCGCGAGTTGAGGTTGGAGACCAGCCAGGACAGCGTGAGACCGGTGTCGATGATGTCCTCCACGACAAGGACGTGGCGGCCGTTGATATCGGTGTCCAGGTCCTTGAGGATCCGCACGACGCCCGACGACTTCGTCCCCGAGCCGTACGACGAGATCGCCATCCAGTCCATCTCGACGTGACGCTGGAAGGCGCGAGCCAGGTCCGCCATCACCATGACGGCGCCCTTGAGCACCCCGACCAGGAGCACGTCCTTGCCCTCGTAGTCGCGTTCGAGCCGGCGCGCCAGCTCGGCCAGGCGAGCCTGGATCTGCTCATCGGTGTACAGGACCTCGAGGAGGTCGTCGCCCACGTCCGCGGCATCCATGGCGTCAGCCTGCCACAGCCGGTCCCTCCACGATCAGGGCGCCTGCAGTACGGCGGGCGAGCAGCCCTCCCGGGAGATCGACGCCCCTCTGCCCGTGCCAGTCGGTGAGCAGGGCGTCCACCGCATCGACGTGTCCGAGCGTCAGGTCCGTGGGGCGGGCGCCTGCGTCGACCAGAAGCCGCCGCAGCACCCGGCCGCGCAGCGCGGGAGGCAGGGCCGTCGTCGCTGGGACCGGGAGCCCGCCCGACCCCGTCCGGAGGTCCGCGAGCGCGGCCTCGGCCAGCGCGTCGAGGTGGTCGGCGTCCTGGCGGGCCAGGCGGGCGGTGCGCGCCAGGGCCTCGGCGACGCCGGGCCCGAGGTGCTCCTCGAGGACGGGCAGGACATGGTCGCGCACCCGGATGCGTGCGAACCGGTCGTCTGCGTTGTGCGGGTCGTCCCACACCTCCAGGCCCTGTGCGTGACACGCCGCGCGGGTCAGCTCGCGTCGCAGGCCGAGAAGCGGGCGTACGAAGCGACCCGGCTAGCACGGGGCCATGCCCGGACAGCGACCGGGTCCCGCTGCCCCGGGCGAGCCCGAGCAGGACGGACTCGGCCTGGTCGTCCAGCGTGTGTCCGAGCAGGATCGCCGGAGCGCCGTACGCGTCGGCCTCCCGCGAGAGCGCCGCGTAGCGGGCATGCCGGGCGGCGGCCTCCGGCCCGCCGTCACCGCCCACGTCGACGCGGACGACCCGGCAGTCGTCGGCGCCGAGCGCGAGGACGCGGCTGGAGACGGTCAGCGGCCACCTCGCCGAGCCGTCCTGGAGGCCGTGGTCGACGACGATCCCCGCCACCTGGTGCCCGGTGTGGCGCGACTCGAACGACGGTCGCCGCGGCGAGCGCCAGCGAGTCGGCGCCGCCCGAGCAGGCGACCGCGACCCATCCGAGGGGGATGCCGGCCAGCGCCGCCCGGACCGCCTGCCGACGGCGGCGACCTCCGGCGCCGGGCCCATCAGCCCAGGACTCGCTCGACCCAGCGTCGCGGCGTCTCGATCTCCTCGGGTGTGGGGAGCCGGTCCGGCTGCGGACCAGACCTGGTTGAAGCCCTCCATCCCCTCCAGGGCGATGACCGCGCTCACGAACGCCGCGCCGTCGCGGTACTGCGCCATCTTCGCGTCCAGGCCCAGCAGCCGGCGCAGCAGGCGGTCGAAGGCGCCGGCTCCCTTGCGGCGCTGGTTGAACCGCCGGCGGATGTACGACACGGTCGGGATCACCTCGGGGCCGACGCCGTCCATCACCACGTCCGCGTGGCCTTCGAGCAGGCTCATCACGGCGGTGGCCCGGGCCAGCATCGCTCGCTGCTCGGGGGTCACGAAGATCTCCATCAGGCCGTACTGGCCGCCACCGCGGGCGAGCTCACCCGCCCGGCGCACCGCTTCGCCGACCATCTCGGCGAGCTTGCCCGGGATCCACCTCCACGGAGTCCACGAGCGTGGTCATCATCTCGAGCATGTGCTCGCGCATCCAGGGCACGGCCGTGAACTGGACCCGGTGCGTCTCCTCGTGCAGGCACACCCACAGCCGGAAGTCCTCGCTGTAGGCCTCGATCTGGCGCTCGGCGGCGACGATGTTGGGGGCGACGAGCAGCAGCCGGCCGTCGCCGAGGAAGGGGTCGAACTGGCCCAGCACCTTGGAGCCGAGGAAGCCGAGGGCCCCACCGATCTCGGCGCCCGTCACCCGGGACCCGACCGCGCGGGAGAGCGCCGGAGGGGTATGCCCGATCGCTCCTGCACCTTGGCGATGATCGGCTCGAAGACCGTGCCGAACGCGTCGACGTTCGCCTGGATCCATCCCGGCCGGTCCACCACGAGCACGGGTGCGGTGCGCTCCTCCGCCGTGAGGCCGGTGAACTCACGCACCAGGGGACCAGAACGCTCTGCGCACCCCGGCGCAGCTCGCCGACGACCGACGCGGCCTCCTGGCAGGCTCATCTGGGGGCCGGGCCCGGCCACCTGCGCGCCGATCCGGGCGGCGAGGTCCCAGTCGACCATCGAGCGAGCTGCGGCGGGATCAGTCATGGCTAGAGACTATGCGCCGCACCCGGCCAGCGCGGCAGCGAACCGATCCAGCGCCGACGCGGGCCGCGCTGGCGTATCCGGTGACCCGGTCCGCGAGAACGGCGAACACCAGAGGTACGCCGTCGGCGTCGACGACGTAGCCGGCGAGGGCGTCGACCCCGGTCAGGGTGCCGGTCTTGGCGTGGACCGTTCCGGCCGACGGCGTCGTCCGGTCGCGGTGAACCGATAGGCCAGACGTGCCGCTGAAGCGCGAGACGGGGAGGTCGGCGATCACCGGCCTGGTCACCGGGTCGGAGACGTCGTGGACGAGGACCGCCTCCAGGGTCGCGACCGGCACGACGTCGTGCCGGCTCAGCCCGCTGCCGTCCTGGATGCGCACGCCGCCCACGGGCAGTCCGAGCAGCGACAGCTGGGCAACCACCGCCCGCGGCGCGGCGTCCGCCGATCCCGGGAGGCCCCTTGCGATGGCGACCTGACGGGCGAGGACCTCGGCGCCCTCGTTGTCACTGACGGCGAGGACGTGACGGACGATGTCCCGCACCGGCGGGCTCTCCACCGTCGCCACGACGGGCGCGCCGGCAGCAGACTGGGCGCGGCCGGCCCAGCTCACATGGATCCCGCGCTGCCGCAGCAGTCTCGCGAAGGCCCGACCGGCGGCGCGCGCCGGGTCGGACACCCGGGCGAACGCGTCGACCTTGACACGACCCTCCTGCACCCACAGTGCGGAGATGGGGCTCACCACGTTCTCGGGGATGTAGCCGGGCTCCCAGGCCGGTGAGACGCCCGGACCCGGGAAGAGGGAGTCGTCGATGGCGAGCCGCACCGTCGACCGGCCCGCGAGCGCGGCCTTCACCTGGTCGGCCAGGTCCGCGAGCGTCGCCGCGCCACGCACGATCCGCGTCGCGCTCGTGGTCGCCAGGAGTGGGTCCCCGCCACCCACCAGGGTCAGCCGGCGACCCTGCAAGGTCACCGTGGTGGCGAAGCGGTGGTCGGGCCCGATCGCGGAGAGGGCCGCGGTGGTGGTCAACAGCTTGAGGGTCGACGCGGGCGTGGCTCGAGCCGACCCCGCTCGAGAACAGCTGCTCCCCGGTCGTGGTCATGACGCCGATGCCGACGTGCTTCCCCAGGGCCGGGTCCGACGCGACGGCGCTCAGACAGCGGTCGATCGCCTCAGGCGAGGGCGGCTGCCCGCTGGGGAGCGATCCGCCACCACCCGGAGTCGCCCGCTCCGCGACGGGGAGGCTGCCGGTGGTCGCCGGCACCGGGTGGTACCCGTCGACCACGGCGTACGACGCACCGACGGCGACGAGCTCGACCAGGATCAGGCCCAGGACGAGAAGACCCCATCCGGCCCGCGATCGCTCACCCTCGGACAAGGTCCAGGCTCCCCAGTTCGGCTGATCGGGTCATCGTGCGGGAGACTACAGACAGACGCGACACATCTGGAGGCTGCGGTGGAATTCGACGTCCTGGTGGAGATCCCCAAGGGGCAGCGGAACAAGTACGAAGTGGATCACACCTCGGGTCGGCTGCGTCTGGACCGCACTCTGTTCACCTCCACCCAGTACCCCGCCGACTACGGGTTCATCGAGGACACCCTGGGCCAGGACGGCGACCCGCTCGACGCCATGGTCCTGCTGCAGGAGCCAACCTTCCCGGGCTGCCTCATCGCCTGCCGCGCGATCGGGATGTTCCGGATGTCCGACGAGAAGGGCCGCGACGACAAGGTGCTGTGCGTGCCCACCAACGATCCGCGTCTGGAGCACCTGCGCGACATCTCGCACGTGCCCAAGTTCGACCGGCTCGAGATCCAGCACTTCTTCGAGGTCTACAAGGACCTCGAGCCGGGCAAGTCGGTCGAGGGCGCCGAGTGGGTCGGACGCCTCGAGGCCGAGGCCGAGGTACGGCTGTCGTTCGAGCGAGCCCGACTGGCCGGGGCCGACGAGGCCGAGGAGCACGCCGAGCACGGCCAGCACTGAGCCGGACCGCGGGCGCTCAGACCCGCGCGTAGAAGCTCGGCGTGATCCAGTAGTACAGCGGGTCGATCTGCACGTCCTCCCCGGGCCTCGGGGCCTGGATGATCTTGCCGTGCCCGAGGTAGATCGCGACGTGGTAGATCGTCCGCGGATCACCCGGGTCTGAGCTCCAGAAGACCAGATCCCCGGGTTGCAGGTCGGCCGCCGTGATCGGGGTGCTGAGGGAGTACTGCAACGAGGCGGAGTGCGGCAGCGAGACCCCCGCGGCGCCCCAGGCGCCCATCACGAGCCCAGAGCAGTCCCAGGCGTTCGGCCCGGAGGCTCCGTAGACATAGGGGTCCCCGAGCTGGGCCTTGGCGAACTCGACCGCCTGGGCGGCACGCCCCGAGGGCGGTGGCGGAGACGGGGGCGTCGGGGGGCTGGTCGACGCGCCGGAGGGCGGGGTGGGGGAGCCGCCGGAGCTGCTGCTGGTCGGCCTTGCGCTGTTTGCGACGCTCCGCACGGGCCGCCTGCTTCGCGGCCTTCTCGGCGGCCCTCTGCTCCAGCGCCTGCTGCCGCTGGGCGGCCAGGGCGGTCGAGATGCCCTGGAGCGTCGCGAGCTGACGGGTCAGCCGGTCCCGCGCGGCGGCCACCTGGTCGCTGACCGTGGCGGCCCGGCTCTCGGCCTGCTGAGCGGAGAGCGAGTGCCTGGCGGGCCTGGTCGGCCGACCGGCTCTGGCGCTGGCGGGCCAGCTCGGCCTGCTGCTGGTACAGATCGGCGAGGACCGACACCGCGGTGAACCTCTGGTAGTCCGCATCCAGGGCGGAGGAGACACCGGCGTACGAGGCGTACTGGCTCATCAGCTGGGTGGGGTCCGAGGATCCGAAGACCGCCTCCAGGGCGGCCAGCTGTCCGCCTCCCTCGTACGACTGGGTGACGACGGCGGCGAACTCGTCGCGCTGTTGCTGCAGCTGCTGGCGCACGGCATCCGCCCGGGCCTGCGCGTCGGCGGCCGCCTGCGGCGCCTGCCCGAGCTCCCAGCGTGCCTGGTTGTAGGCCTCGGCCGCCTGCTCGGCGGCGATCTGCGCCTGCTGCTGCCGTTGCTGGGCCGCTGCGAGCCGTCACCCGGACGGCGGCCACCTGGTCGGCCTTGTCGGCGGCCCGGTGCGGGCCTGCGCGACGTCGTGCCGGCTGGGCGCTTCCCGTCGGCTTGCGCCGGTGCGGGAGCCAGGGGCGTAGTCAGCAGGGTGAGCAGGGCCGTCGCCAGGACGGTCCGGCGCATCCTCAGGGGCACCGACGCTCCCCTCGTCTGCCGCGCCGGGTGGTTGCGAACGCCGCTCGGGGCGTGGGGGCCCGCCTCGAGCGTGGCCGGGACCAGACTCGTCCCCGTCGTCTGGTCCACCGTTGCCCGTCCTCCCAGACGGGCACCATCAGCCATCAGCAGCACCATAGCCATCACACGTCACACACGCCACGTTTTCCCCAAAGTTTTTCAGCAGTAACGCGACGAGGGCCGGAAATAACACGGTTGTCATTCGCTCTCGGCATAGGTTCTTCGGCCTCGTTCGGGAGTCCCGCGGGTCGAAAACCGGGAGGAAACGCGCCCATCGGACGCGCGAGGCGCGCGCGCCGCACCACCGCCGCCTCCGCGCCGAGCGCGGTCGGGCTGGGAGTCCGGGACCTCGCAGGCGCGGCGCGAAACCGCGTCACGAGCGCGGGTTGGAACGTCACCTAGGGAGACAGGAGAGAGCGGGCACGGAGAGAGCCCGAAGCGTCGCGATGAGTGTTGCGGGATTCCCGGTCGCGAGCCCTAGATCATGTGGGGTCAGCCCGGATTTGCTCCGGATTTGCAGGGAATTGCGGAGGTCCCGCCGCATTGGGAGGCTGCGGCGGGACCTCGCGGGGTCGAATCCTATTGGGAGGCTAGGACGTGACCCAACGTGCCGTAGGCGGGCCGGGCGCGAAGCGCCGCGAACGCGTGGCGGACCTGCAGTGTGAGATCAGGGATACGGATGATCTCCCCCACCATGCTGGACTCCCACCTCGTGCACAGAGACCCCCCCGGATCTCCTTCGACAACAATAGGACAAGCCGCCAAGGATGGACACCCCCAGAAGTAACCTCTTTGGCCCCTTTCATCACATTTTTCACACGCGTCACGGCGGGTGCGTCCGGTTCCGGGCGACGTCGCCGTCTCCCCCGGACGATCACCCCGGTCATCGGCCGAAAGGTCACCGGCTCCCTCGTCCGCCTGACCGAGTCGGGGCGGAGCCGTCGTATCCGGAGGCCCCACGGGGGCGGTCCGGTCGAGGTCGAGATCGAGCGGAGACGACCTCCCCGATCCCGCGCAGAGTGGTCGGGGAGTCGACGGCGTGGACCGCCCCGAGCCCGTCGAGGCCGGCTCCGTCGTCCACCAGCTCCACCAGCAGACGCAGGACGTCGGGGGTCGGCCGCACCCCGACCACCCGGCCCCGCAGTCTGCCGTCGGCGGCGACCGTCAGGGCCGAGCGCCGCAGCGCCAGGGGGGTCGCCGGCAGCGAGACTCCCGCTGCGCGCGCCAGCTGCTGGGCCTGGTCGACCCTGAGGGTCCGCGCGTACCCGAGGAAGAGCGCCGCGTCCGGGTCGACCGGGTGCCCCCAGACCTCCGCCAGGGTCCCCCGCTGGACGATCCGGCCCTCCCGCATCAGGGCCATCGAGTCGGCGACAGCGAACGCCTCCTCGTGATCGTGCGTCACGAAGATGCCCCCGATGCCCGGACCGGGTCAGGATCATCCGGACGTCCTCGACGAGCCGGTCGCGCAGCTGTCGGTCCAACGCCGCCAACGGCTCGTCCAGCAGGATGAGCTGCGGCTCGACGGCCAGCGCCCGGGCCAGAGCGACCCGCTGACGCTCGCCCCCGAGAGGTCGCCCACCCGGCGCACTCCGAAGCCGGCCAGGCCCACCAGACTCGAGGAGCCGCTCGACCTCGGTCGGTGATCCGACGGCGATCGAGCCGCCGGATCCGTAGCGGGTAGGCGATGTTCTGCGCCACGGACCGATGCGCGAACAGCTGACCGTCCTGGAACATCAGCGCCATGCCCCGCCGGTGCGCCGGGGACTCGCGTCAGGTCCCGACCCCCCGAACGTGATCTCGCCGGCCCGCGGGGCGACGAGGCCCGTGATGGCGCGCAGCAAGGTCGACTTGCCGCAGCCGGACGGGCCGAGCAGGGCCATGATCTCGCCGGGCGACACCGTCAGGTCGACCGCGTCGATGAGCACCTGCCCGTCGATCTCGACCGTCAGACCCGTGACCTCCAGCGCTCCGGTCACAACCCCGCCTCCACCGCGCCGGAGCGCAGCGACTCGATCAGCGCCATGGCCGCGGCGGTGATCGCACCCAGCAGCACGGAAGCCGCGACCGCCGAACCCAGCGCGAGGGCGCCCGGGATGGCTCAGCTCCCGGTAGATGAGGATCGGCAGCGTCGGGGTGTCGGGCCTCACCAGGAAGCTGGTGGCGCCGAACTCCCCCATCGAGATCGCGAACGCGAAACCGACCGCAGCGAGCAGCGGCCGCCACACCAGCGGGACGTCGACGGTCCAGAGCACCCGCGCCGGGCCCGCCCCCAGCGTCGCGGCCGCCTGCCGCTGCCGGACGTCCACCGCCGCAAGGGTGGGGACGAGCAGGCGCACCACGACCGGCAGCGCGACCAGCGCCTGCGCGATCGGGACCAGCCACCCTGAGGCCCGCAGGTCCAGGGGCGGGCGGTCCAGCGCGATGAGGAACCCGAATCCCACGGTGACGGCGGAGACACCGAGCGGCAGCATGAAGGCGCCCTCGAGCCCGGCGAGCGTCCTGCGTCCGAGCCTTCCGACCGGGCGGCGGGTCACCACGATCGCCACCAGCAGTCCCATGCCCACCGAGAAGAGGGTCGCATCGAGTGGCGATGGCCAGCGAGTTCCGCAGCGCGGTCAGCAGCGAGGGGTCACCGTCGTCGAGTGCCCGGTAGTAGGCCAGCGACCAGCCCCCGTCGAAGCGCAGCGACCGGACCACAAGCGTCGCGACCGGGACGATCACGACAGCCGCGAGAAGGGCACGCCAGGAGCAGGACGGGGAGGTCGTGGCGGGCCGGTCGGCGAGCACCCATCGAGGTGCCCGCTTCCGGCACCGCCGGACGGCCGAGCCGGTGGGTCATGACCAGGAGCGCCGATGACGATCACCAACTGCAGCAGCGAGAGCACGGCTGCGGTTCGCAGGTCCAGCAGCTGCACGGTCTGCAGGTAGATCTCGGTCTCCACCGTCGAGTACCGCAGCCCACCCAGCGTGAGGACGACCCCGAACGAGGTCGCGCAGAAGAGGAAGACGAGGATCACGGCCGACACGATCGACGGCCGCAGGGCGGGCAGCACGATGTCGCGCAGCACGCGCCAGCGACCCGCGCCCAGCACGTCGCGGCCGCTTCCGACGGACGCCGGTCGAGGCCGGCCCACCGGGTGCCGACGATGCGCACGACGACGGACACGTTGAAGAAGGCCATCGCCGCGACGATCTCGGGTGGCCTTCCGTCCCAGCCGAGGAACGCGAGCGGATCCGGACCCGGCGAAGAGCGAGCTGAACGCGACAGCGACGACGATGGTCGGGAGCACGAAGGGCACCGCGAGGAGCGACCCGGACCAGCGATCGCGGCCCGGGAACGACAGCCGGTAGGCCACGAAGGCGAGAGGGACGCCGACAATCACCGTGAGCAGCGTTGCGAGGCCCGAGGACCACAGCGTGAACCACAGCACCTTCGCGGTGCGGGACTTGCGGTCAGCACCTCGGAGACGGCGCCGAGGTCCAGCGACCCGTCCGGGAAGAGCCCGCGGGCGATCATCGCGGACACCGGCAGGACGAAGAAGACGGCGAGGACGGCCAGGGGAGGCAGTGCGAGTGCTACCGCCCATCCGGCCCCGCGGCCGGCTGTCAGCCGGAGGTCGCGTCGACCCACTGCTTCAGCCACTGGTCGCGGTTGGCGGCGATGGTTGCCGGATCGAGAGTGAGCGGATCGCTCGGAACCGGAGCCCACTTCGCCCAGGCGGCCGGCAACGAGACGTCGCCCCGCACCGGGAAGACGTACATGTTGTCGGGGAGGATCGAACTGGAAGTCGCGACCGAGCATGAAGTCCACCAGGGCCTTGGCTCCCTCGGGGTTCTTCGCTCCGTGAGGACGCCGACGTACTCGACCTGACGAAAGCAGCTGTCGAGCAGCACCCTCGTAGTCGGCTTGGTCTTGCCGTCCGGGATCGAGAAGACCGGGTCGGAGTTGTACGACAGCACGATCGGGTAGGCGCCTCCGCCCCCGCCTGCCGTGAAGTCGGTGTAGTACGCCTTCTCCCAGCCGGCGTCGATCTTCATCCCGTTGGCGACCAGCGACTTCCAGAAGTCGAAGGCGCCGCTCTCGCCGTACGCCGCGATGGTGGCCAACAGGAAGGCCAGGCCGGGGGACGAGGTGGTGGCTGCCTCGGTCACGAACAGGCCGCGGTACCTCGGGGTCGCGAGGTCCGCCATCGTCGCGGGTGGGGCGATGCCGTGCTTGGCGAACCACGTGTCGTCGACGTTCACACACACGTCACCCCAGTCGACCGGGGTCAGGGCGTCCGGGGCGGCGGGGATGCGGAACCGGTCGACGTCGGAGGTCGATGCCGCAGAGGCGTAGTCGGTGAACACGCCCGCATCGATCGCCCGCGAGGCGAACGTGTTGTCGACTCCGTAGGCGACGTCCCCGATCGGGTTGTCCTTGGTGAGCACCAGCTTGTTGGTGAGCTCCCCGGCGTCCCCGGTCTTCAGCACGGTGACGCTGTAGCCGGTCTGCGCGGTGAAGGTGGCCAGCAGCCCGTCCGGCACCGCCCAGGAGTCATGGGTGACCAGGACGACCTTCGGGTTCGCCGGGGGTCCCGACGAGCTGCCGGTGGAACCGACCGCCGCGCTGGTGGTGCCGCTGGATGCGCCGTCGCCGGCGCCGGGGGTGGGCGAGCAGGCCGTCGCCCCCAGGAGCGCAAGGACGGTGGCCGCGATCAGCGGTCCTCGGTGCTTGTTCGAATGCATTGGCAAACTCCCAACCTTCGGGAGGGTCCGCGACGAATCGCGGCAAGAGACTCGACTTCCTACGCCGGAATGACCCGGATTCAGGTTCGAGGGTCTGCGGTCGATCCGCACTCTCAGCGCCGAGCGGCGCTCCCCTGTCGTCTTCTCCCACCCTAGCCCAACCGGCGCTGCACGCCACTTGCGCAATCAGCTGATCTGCCGCCAGACCGTCGCTGGTGGCAGGGTGAAGCCGATCCTGGTCGAGAACGACGGCACCGGGTCGAAGGTGATGTCGGTGGCATGCACTGGGCTTGGACCTCCAGCACGGAGTCACTCGCGACTGTCACCGGCGTGTGGTCGTCGGTGAAGCCCAGATCCGACACGCTGGAACCGGGCGACATCGTCCAATCGGCGATCGGCCCTTGTGGGGCGCCGACCCCGACCGGGCGCAGATAGAGGGACACCGTGGCGGACGAGGCGCAGGCGCCGAAGTCTCCCGTCAGGTAGCCGTGATCCAGCGTCACCGTCATCCCTTGCGGCAGCACGGTCGCCGTGTCGACGGTGGCGCCGTTGCCTCCGTCGGCCTGCCACGACTGGGACCACTCCACCTTGTCCGACATGGCAGTCACCGCCCCGTCCTGCACGCGCTGGACGGCGGCACCGGACAAGTCGCCGTAGCCGATCGAGCCGTTGCGGACGTCACGGCCGGTGATGGTCCCGTTGCGGATGTCGATCGACCGGATGGTCCCGTCCTTGATCTGCCTGCTCGTGATCAACGAGCCGGCGAACGCACCCGTGGAGAGCAGACTCAATGCCAGTGCGGCAATCACGACGGCGCCCCCTGTCCGGCCAGGCCAACGCAGGTTCATCCCCGTCCTCCCTCTCCTGGGTCACCACGACGGTGTAGGGGCTTTCTAGCAGCCCGGACCCGGGCGCGTCTCCGGATCGACGCACCCGGTGGGCTCACCGGGACAGATCGTCGTGAGGTGCGCTGGGCCTCGCCCCGTACATCGCGGAGTCCCGCGGATCACCCGTGAGGATCGAGCTCGAGTCGACCGGACACAGTGAAGCGGTCCGACGGAGCGGGGTCACGCCCGAACGGCCGGACCGCTCGTAGGCCGACGCCATCGGCCCGACAGCAGACTCCGGCATCGAACCGGGAAGCCCGGCGGCCCCGGGTGCCTGAGCCCCCGGAGGGGGACGGGTGTCAGGAGCCGGTGTAGTGCGTGTCGGCCACGTCGAGCGCGTGGTCGAGGATCTCGATGCCCTGGGTGATCTCGTCGGCGGAGGTCGTGCACGGTGGCACGACGTGCGTCCGGTTGAAGTGCGTGAACGGCCAGAGCCCCTCGGCCTTGCAGGCGGCGGTGAACTCACCCATCGGGGCGGCTGCCGCGCCGGAGGCGTTGTAGGGAACCAGCGGCTCGCGCGTCGCGCGGTCCTTGACCAGCTCCAGCGCCCAGAAGACGCCGAGACCGCGGACCTCGCCGACCGACGGGTGCTTCTCGGCGAGCGCGCGCAGCCTGGGGCCCGATCACGTCCTCGCCGAGGGACCGGGCGTGCTCGATGACGCCTTCCTCCTTGAAGACGTTGATCGAGGCGACCGCGGACGCACAGGCGAGCGGGTGGCCGGAGTAGGTCAAGCCGCCGGGGAACGCGCGCTCGGCGAAGGTGGCAGCAATCCGGTCGGAGATGATCACACCGCCCAGCGGAACGTAGCCGGAGTTCACGCCCTTGGCGAAGGTGATCAGGTCAGGGGTGACACCCCAGTGGTCGACCGCGAACCACTCGCCACAGCGACCGAACCCGGCCATGACCTCGTCGGCGATGAAGACGATGCCGAACTCGTCGCACAGGGCCCGTACGCCGGCGAGGTAGCCCGGGGGCGGCACGAGGATGCCGTTGGTGCCCACGACCGTCTCGAGGACGATCGCCGCGACGGTGTGCGCCCCCTCCACCATCAGGACCTCGCGCAGGTGCTGCAGTGCACGCTCGGTCTCCTCGGCGTCGTTCTGGGAGTGGAACGCCGACCGATAGGTGTACGGGCCCCAGAAGTGGGTGATGCCCGGCGTGCCCGGCTCGGACGGCCAGCGTCGTGGGTCTCCGGTGAGCATGATCGCGCCGGCGGTCGCGCCGTGGTAGCTGCGGTACGCCGCCAGGACCTTGTTGCGGCCGGTGTGCAGCCGTGCCATCCGGATGGCGTTCTCGTTGGCCTCGGCGCCGCCGTTGGTGAAGAAGACCATGGTGAGGTCGCCGGGGGCGAGCTCGGCGATCAGCCGGGCCGCCTCGCTGCGGGCGTCGTTGGCGAACGTCGGGCCGACGGCCGACAGCCGACCGGCCTGCTCCTGGATCGCGGCGACCAGCTTCGGGTGCTGGTAGCCGATGTTGATGTTCACCAGCTGGCTGGAGAAGTCGAGGTAGCGCTTGCCCTCGTAGTCCCAGAAGTAGGAGCCCTCCGCGCCCGCGATCGGCATCGGGTCGATCAGGGCCTGGGCCGACCACGAGTGGAAGACGTGGGCCCGGTCGTCACGCCGGACCTGCTCCTCGGTGGCCGTGTGGTCGACGGTGGTCGTCATGTGAGTCCCTCTCAGCGAGTCCGTGGGAAGCCCAGGTCGACCGACGAGGTCGCCGGGTCGGGCCAGCGGGACGTCACGACCTTGCCCCGCGTGTAGAAGTTGATCCCCTCGGGACCGTACATGTGGTTGTCGCCGAACAGCGACGCCTTCCAGCCGCCGAACGAGTAGTAGGAGACCGGCACCGGGATCGGCACGTTGATGCCGACCATGCCGACCTGGACGTCGAACTGGAACTGCCGGGCGGCGCCGCCGTCGCGGGTGAAGATCGCGGTGCCGTTGCCGTACGGGTTGGCGTTGATCAGGGCGACGGCGTCGTCGTAGGTGTCGACGCGGACCACGCACAGCACCGGGCCGAAGATCTCATCGGTGTAGACGGTCATGTCGGGCTTGACGTCGTCGAGCAGGGTGACGCCGAGGAAGAAGCCGTCGGCGGGAAGATCGGCCTCGCGGCCGTCCACGACCACGCGGGCACCCGAGGCGGCCCCGTCGGCGATGTAGCCGGCGACCCGGTCGCGGTGCTCCTTGGTCACCAGCGGGCCCATGTCGGAGTCGGGGTCGGTGCCGGCGCCCACGCGCAGCTTCGGCAGCCGGGCCGCGACTGCGTCGACCAGCGTGTCCCCGGCGTCGCCGACCGCGACGGCGACCGAGATCGCCATGCAGCGCTCGCCGGCCGAGCCGTAGGCGGCGGAGACGACCGCGTCGGCGGCGGTGTCCATGTCGGCGTCGGGCAGCACGACGGCGTGGTTCTTGGCGCCGCCGAGGGCCTGCACCCGCTTGCCGTTCCGGGTGCCGGTCTCGTAGATGTGACGGGCGATCGGCGTCGAGCCGACGAAGCTCACGGCGGAGATGTCGGGGTGGACCAGGATCCGGTCGACCGCCTCGCGGTCTCCGTTGACGACGGTGAAGACGCCGTCGGGCAGCCCTGCCTGCTTCCAGAGGTCGGCGAGGAACATCGACGCCGACGGGTCCTTCTCGCTGGGCTTGAGGATGAACGCGTTGCCGGTGGCGATGGCGTTGGCGCACATCCACAGCGGCACCATCGCCGGGAAGTTGAAGGGCGTGATGCCGGCGACGACGCCCAGCGGCTGGCGGATCGAGTAGACGTCGACGCCGGTCGCGGCCTGCTCGCTGAAGCCGCCCTTCATCAGGTGCGGGCACTCCCGTGGCGTACTCGACGTTCTCGAGCCCGCGCATGACCTCGCCGGCGGCGTCGGGCAGCGTCTTGCCGTGCTCGGAGGTCACGATCGCGGCGACCTCGTCCAGCTTGGCGTGCAGCAGCTCGCGGAAGGCGAACAGGACCGCCGAGCGCTTGGAGAGGGATGCGGAGCGCCACCCGGCGGCCGCCTCCGAGCGCGGTGGAGACGGCGAGCGTCGACCTCCGCCGCGGAGGCGAGGTCGACCTCCGCCGTCTGCTGTCCGGTCGCCGGGTTGTAGACCGGGTACGTGCGGCCGCTGGTGCCCGGAGTGAGCTGGCCGTTGATCCAGTGCGAGATGCGGGTGGTCATGCGCCGATGGTACGTACCACCACGGGGTGAAACATAGTCGTCGTGTGCCGTCACAATCCCGGCCCCGGCGCTAGCGGCCCGACGTCTCCCAACCGCCGGCCGTGGCGGCCTCGCTGAGCAGGTCGGCGACCTCGTCGATGGTGGGGACCCCCGGGGACAGGGCCCGATCGACACCCGGACGAACGACTGCGACTCGGGGCGGACGGCGAAGGGCTGACCCGGGGCGACGCCCACGCCCTGGCTGCTCAGACGGAGAACGGCAGCGGTCTCGTCACGGACCGGCAGCCAGAGGTTCAGCCCCTCGGTACCCTCGACCGCCACACCCCGGTCTTCCAGCGCCTCGACCAGCGCCCGCCGACGCCGCGCGTAGGTATCCCGAGCGCGGGCGACCTGCTCGACCGGCTCGGCGTCGGTCAGCAGGTGAAGCAGGATCCTCTGCAGCAACCGGCTGGTCCAACCCTGTCCCAGCTGACGCCGCCCGGTCAGGTCGCGCATCAGGTCGTCCGGCGCGCTCAGAGCGGCCAGGCGCAGGTCGGGGCCGTGCGACTTCGAGAAGCTGCGCACGTGCACGACCTGGTCGGGCAGATGGCGTCCCATGCTGAGCCCCCGCGTCACACCCAGGTCGGCGGTGCTGTCGTCCTCGACCACCCAGATGCCGGTCCCCTCCAACAACGCGGCGAGGGCTGCCGCCCGCTGGTCGGTCATCGAGATGCCGGTCGGGTTCTGACCGCGCGGCTGGAGGAAGACCGCGCGCACCTGCCCGCTGTCCAGCACGTCACGCAGCGCGGCGACCGAGAGTCCCTCGCGGTCGAGCGGTACGCCCACGATGTCCATGCCGGCGGCCTCGAGGATGTCGACGATCGGGGGGAAGCAGGGATGCTCCACCACGACCCGGTCACCGAAGCCGAGCAGTGAGCGGGTGATCAGGTCGATGCCGTCCAGGGCTCCGTCGACCACGGTGATCTGAGGCGCCGGGTACGGCCACAGGTCCCGCAGCACCTCCTCCAGCTCCGGCAGCACCGGCGCGTCGAGGTAGCTCATCGGCGTCCCCGCGGTGGTGAGCTCCGCCATGGCGGAGTCGAGCGTCGGCAGGAGCGCCGGGTCGGGCACGCCGGTCGACAGGTCCAGCGCGAAGGGGGTTCCGACCCCGACCGCACGGCGGTAGCGAGCCGCCCCGCGTCCGGCGGCGTCCGACACGAGGGTCCCACGGCGGCCTGCCGTCGTGATGGCACCCGAGCTGAGCAGCAGCCGCCAGGCCGAGCTGACCGTCGTCGGGGACAGGGCCAGCTCGCGCGCCACCGTGCGCACCGGCGGAAGTCTCGTTCCGGGGGTCAGGGCGCCGTCACGAATGCAGCGGCTCACTGCATGGGCCAGGCCCCGCGCGGAGGGCGCGGACATGCGCTCCTCGATCTCGGAGATCAGCGCGCGGGCGTCCATGCGCACCATTGTATGGCGTAGGCATGTGACAAAAGAGCGATGTCTCGCGGAATAGCCGGGAGGATCCGCCGATGAAGAGCCAGGGGTCCCCCGGGCGGGGGCCCTCAGGCCCGGTCCACGCGGCTGACGGCATCCATACCCTTGGGGGTATGACAGCACTCATCGATTTCATGGCAAGCGCCTACGGGCGCATCTTCCGCGCGGCCGTCGGCGTCGTCCTGGTCGTCTTGGGGGCGCTCGCCTCCGGGGTGACGATGACCGTCCTGGTCATCCTCGGCGCCTTCTTCATCGGCGTCGGCCTGTTCGACGTCTGCGTGCTGGCACCGTTGGCCGGCCTCCCGTTCACCGGCAAGGGCATTCGCGCTCGTCACAGCTGAGCGAACAGCGCCTCGCCCAGCCAGCCACCCGGCTCGAAACCGGGGAGGACCGCGAACACCGCCGACCCGATGGCGGTGGTCCAGGTGTTCAGGGCGTCCGCCTGGTCGAGCCGCTGCTGAAGCGGGACGAACTGTGCCACCGGGTCGGCCTGGAAGCTGATGAAGACCAGGCCGGACTCCGGGCGTGTCCCCGGGCCGGTGCGGCGCGACGACGTAGCTGGCCCCCTTGCGGGCGATCCGGAGCCCGCCGTTCAGACTCGGGTGGGCGAGGCGGGCATGGGCGTCGCGGCGATCACCGGGGCTGCCGTCCGCCGGCGCGGCGAAGTCCGGCTGCCCGAACTCGCCGCCGCCGGTGAGGAAGGCACCGTCGTCCAGGGAGCGGCCGACGGCCGCCTCCTGCTCGAAGCGGGTCAGCTTGTCCCACTCGTCGAGATCCATCCGGATCCGGCGCACCACCATCGACGTGCCGCCGGCCAGCCAGTCCGGGGGAGGTCGACCAGACGGTCCGCTCGAAGTCGGCAGTGCCCGGCTGCGGATTGCCGGAGCCGTCCACCTGCCCGAACAGATTGCGTCCGGTCACCCGCCGCCCCGCGGCATCGAACGGGTTCCAGAACCCCTGCTGAGACCACCGCAGTCGGGCGAACGGCTCGGCGTCCCGGCTCAGCCGGCGGCTCGCGTGGGCGACGGTCGGTACCGTCCGATGCCGCGATCGCCACGACCAGGTCGCCGCCGGACCAGGCGTGGTCGAGCTGGTCATGGCGCATCGGCGGGATCGGCGTCAGCCACGACGGCCGCTTGTCCCGCAGCGCTTCCGCGGCGAAGGCGCCCGGGCCCAGTCCCACCGTGATGGTCAGGCCCACCCCGCGCTGCGCCAGGTCCGGCGCCGTGTCACCCGGTGCCGGACGCCCGCTCATGAGCGCCTCGACGTCTCCGCTCCAAGCCGCAGCAGCCGCCCCAAGCCATCCGCGTTCCGGGCGTCGGTCAGGTCGAAAGCAAGGACCTCGGTCACCGCGGCCGGGGCGCGGCGACCCCGGCCTGGTGCTCTCCGTACGGCGAGTGGTCGAGCACGGGATGCCGGCCGCAGGGGAGCCGGCCCGGTCGACCAGCAGGGTCGTCGCCGAGCCCGCGGCCGCGCCGCCGGCCGCGGCTCCGACCAGTCCCAGGAACTCGCCGGCGCGACGTCACCCTCACATGCCTCCGGTGGACGACGTGCTCATGGTGGGCGATGTCGTCGCGTGGTAGTGCGGCTCCTCCTCGGTGTAGGCCTTGACCGGGAGGGTCAGGTCGAGGGTGCTCCCGTCCTCGAATCGCAGGGTCAACGTCACCTCGTCGCCGGGAGCCAGGACTCGCCCAGGCCCATCAGCATGACGTGGTTGCCACCCGGAGCCAGAGACTTGCCGCGGTTCGCCTCGATGGTCAGGCCGCCCTCCATCTGCTGCATCACCATGGAGCCGTCCTGCATCACCATCTCGTGGAGCTGGACCATCGGGGCGACCGGAGACTCCGCCCCGACCAGGACGACGGCCCGGCCGGTCGCATTGTCGATGTTCATGAACGCCGCCGTCATGGAGGTGTCGGTAGTGCCCTCGGTGGCCCTGACCCACCCGTCGGAGACGACGACCGAAGCGCGCGCTGTCTTGTGCAGAGGGGGAGCCGCAGCCGTCCAGTGCCAGGGCGAGAAGGGCAACGGGTGCGGCAAGGAGCGCCCACGCGCGGGGCCGGGAGAGGAGCCGGGAGGAAGCATGAAGACAGGGTAAGGGGAGTCTGAGAATGACCGGACACCGGATACCCCCCGAGGTATCTGCCTCGTCGGGGTCAGCCGAAGCGGCCGGAGATGTAGTCCTCGGTGCGCTGGTCCTGCGGGCGGCTGAAGATGCTCGAGGTGAGGTCGTACTCCACCAACAGCCCCGTGCGGTTGCCGGTCGTCTCGTCGGCGCTGGCCGTGAAGAACGCGGTGCGATCCGACACCCGCGCCGCCTGCTGCATGTTGTGCGTCACGATCACGATCGTGTACTCGTCGCGCAGCCGCAGCATCAGATCCTCGATCCGCGACGTCGCGATCGGGTCGAGGGCCGAGCAGGGCTCGTCCATCAAGATGATGTCGGGCCGCATCGCGATCGTCCTTGCAATGCACAGCCGCTGCTGCTGCCCCCCGGACAGGCCGAGGGCGGAGTGCTTGAGCTTGCCCTTGACCTCGTCCCACAACGCCGCGTGCGTCAGCGTCTCCTCCACGAGGTCGTCCATGTTGGAGACCTTCATCCCGGTCGACTTGGGGCCGTAGGAGATGTTCTCGTAGATCGACTTGGGAAAGGGGTTCGGCCGTTGGAAGACCATGCCGACCCGGCGGCGCAGCTCGATCACGTCCACGTCGGGGTCGTAGACGTTCTTGCCGTGGTAGCGGACGTGGCCCAGCACCTGCGCTCCCGCGATGAGGTCGTTCATCCGGTTCAGCGAGCGAAGCAGGGTCGACTTGCCGCACCCGGACGGGCCGATCAGCGCCGTGATCTCGTTGGCGGCGAACTCGAGGTTGACGTCGGACACCGCGCGGAAGTCTCCGTAGTAGACGTCCACCGCCTCGCAGGAGAGCACGACGTTCTCCGGCCTCGCCGAAAGCGTCCGGTCCTGGAGCTGGCTGCCTCCGGCGACGGGCGTCGCGGGAGGGCCAAGCTCGACGTCGTCGTGCATCAAGAGCCCGCCCCCTCCTCCGGTACTGAAGGTTGCCATACGTCGGTCGCCTTTGTCTCAGCCAGTCCAGGGTCACGCCCTCCAGGGTGGGCGTCCCCGACCGTACGGCGGACCGTTGACACCACGATGACCGGCGGGTGAACCGCGGGTGAAGCCGCCCGCTCCGCGACCTCCCGCACAGGCTCGTGCACCGGGACGGCGCCGAAGCTGGCGAGCCGGTGGGCCCGCCGCAGCGTGGCGAGCACGGCGGGTCCGAGAACCAGCAGCAGCACGGCGGTGGTCACCGCCCGGCCGGTGTCCCAGCCGGCCGTCGAGGTGGTGAGCGTGTAGACCAGGAAACGCTGCAGGTTGAGTGCCAGCGGATCGCCGGCCACGAACGACACCGACGTCCCCTCGCCGACCGAGAAGGGCCAGAACCAGAGGTTCATCAGCAGTCCGTAGACGTAGGAGGCCGCCACGCCGTACACCACGAGCAGGGCGATCTCCGACCGCCCTCGGGGCCGGCGGGGCAACAACCCCGCGCCCAGCCCGACCCAGGCCGAGGCGATCATCTGGAACGGCAGCCAGGGTCCGACACCCCCGGTGATCAGGGCGGACGCAAACAGTGACAGTGCCCCGAGGACGAAACCGAAGCCCGCACCGAACACGCGTCCGGACAGGACCAGGAGGAAGAAGACCAGCTCGATGCCGCCCGCGCCGGCGCCCAGCGGCCGCAACGCCGCGGTGACCGCAGCCAGGACACCGAGCATGGCGAGTGCCTTGGGATCCAGGCCGCCCTCGCTGAGCGAGGTGAGAACCACGAGAACCAGTACCGGCAGCACGATGAGGAGGACGAACGGGGCGTCGACCTCGTGCGACGAGCCGCTGACCAGCAGCGGCCACCCGAAGACCATCAGCCCGGCCGCCGACGTCAGCGCGAGGACCAGAGCGGTCCGCCGGCCCACCGGCACCGCGGGTGAGTCAGGCACCGGGACCACCCCCCGACAGCGCCTGCCGGACTTCCTCGACGGTGAGGAACGGAGCCGGAGCGAGCACCTTGGCCACCTGGGGCGAGAAGAGCGGCGAGGCGGTCAGAGCAGCCCGTGCGGGGGAGTCGGTGACGATCTCGCCGTCGGCCATCACCAGCACCCGGTCGACCAGCCCGGCCACGAACTCGACGTCGTGGGAGGCGACCACGATGGCGCGCCCCCCGGCCGCGAGACCGCGCAGGCGGTCGGCCAGGTGCGCCTTCGCCGCGTAGTCCAGCCCCCGGGTCGGCTCGTCCAGCAGCACCACTCGGGGGTCGGCGACCAGCTGGATCGCCAGGACGAGGGAGAGCCGCTCGCCCTCCGAGAGGTCCCGGGGGTGGCGGCCGGCACGCGGGCTCGCGGTCGAGCAGGCCGGTCAGCAGCTCGCGTGCGGTGCCCGGGGAGGCGCCGACCGCGGCGTCAGCGGCAGCACACTCGGCCCCCACCGTCGTGCGGAAGAGCAGATCGGTGGCGCTCTGCGGGACCAGCGTGGCAGGGCCAAGGGCGGCGACGGTCCCCTCCGAACGAGGGCCGACACCATGCAGCGCGCGCAGCAGCGACGACTTGCCCGAGCCGTTGCGGCCCATCAGGCCGACGATCTGGCCCTCGTACAGCTCCAGATCGGTCGGTCGCACCGCCGGTGTCGCTCCGTAGCGCACAGCGAGCCCACGCGCCCGAAGCACGCAGTCACCGGGCGGTAGGGAGCGCGTACGAGGAGTCACCCCGGCGAGACGACGACGAACGAGCTCCGCGCGTCGCCTGCCGTCTCGCACCGACAGGGGAGGCGGGTCCCAGCCCAGCGAGCGGCCCAGCTCCACCACCGGCGGCAGCAGGTCCAGCAAACAGACCGCCTCCGTCGGGGTGCCGGCGAGCACCTCTCCCTTGCGCACCGCGATGAGGAGGTCTGCGTAGTCGAGGACCCGCTCGAGACGGTGCTCGGCGATCAGCACGGTGCTGCCGACATCGTGGACGAGGCGCACCAGGGCGGCCAGGATCTCCTCCGACGCCACCGGATCCAGCGCGGATGTGGGCTCGTCGAGCACAAGGACCTGGGGACCCGCCGCCAGGACCGCGCCGATCGCCACCCGCTGCTGCTCGCCCCCCGACAGCGTCGACAGCGCGCGACCACGCAACGGAGTGAGGCCGAGCAGGTCGAGGGTCTCCTCGACCCGACGGCGCATCACCGGAGGTGGCACGGCGAGCTGCTCCATGCCGTACGCGAGCTCGTCCTCCACGGTGTCGGTGACGAAGCCGGCAGAAGGGTTCTGGCCGACGTAGCCCGCGACATCGGCGAGCTCGCGGGTCCGATGGAGACGAGTGTCACGCCCCGCCGCCAGGACCGCGCCCTCCTGGTGCCCGCCGGAGAACCGGGGCACCAGACCGTTGACCGCGCGCAGCAGAGTCGACTTGCCGGACCCGGTGGCTCCGGCGACCACGGCGAGGTCCCCTTCCGGGACTCGCAGCGAGACTCCGCGCAGCACAGCCTCCTCGGCCTCCGGGTAGGTGAACCCGAACCCTTCGAACCGGATCATGTCGCCACCCCCGCCGGCGGCCTGGGTGTGCCGACCGCCGGGACCAGAGCGACCAGAAGCAGCGCCAGCACCGGGAGGGACAGGCTCGGCCAGGTGGGCGGCGAGGCGATCACGACGAGGCTCGCCGGCTCGCCGAGGCGGACCACGATCACGCCGGCGAGGGCGACGAGACCCGACAGGACGGTCACGGTCTCACCCCACCGCCACGGGTCCGGCCGGTAGACCGTACGACGCACGTCCCGTCCGTTGAGGACCGCGCCGACGACCGACAGCGCCAACCCGAGCGTCAGCAGCGGCCACCCCATCCAGGACGGCGCCCGCGCATCGAGAGTCGCGTAGGTGCCACTCATCAGCGAGAGCACTCCCAGCACCAGGGCCGCGCTGCTCCACCGCGCGCGTCCACGCCCACGGCTCCCGGACCGTCCATAGCCGCGGGCGTCCATCGAGGCGGCGAGCGAGAGGGCCCTCTCGAGCGCGTCCTCGAGGACCGGCACGACCAGCGCGAGGACCCGCTCGGAGCGCCGGCCGGGCGCGGCGGGCCGGATGCGGCGAGCGTCGCGGACCCGCAACACACTCTCGACCATCATCGGGAAGATGGCCACCGCGACCACGAGGGCGGTGGTGAACTCGTGGAGCGACGACGGCAGCGACCGTAGCGCCTTGCGCGGATTGGCCAGCGATCCCGCGGCTCCGACGGCCAGGATGATGGTGGCCAGGCGCAGGCCGTCGTAGAGCCCGCCCAGCAGCGCGTCGGCCGTGACGTCGCCGAACAGGTGCACCGACGAGTCGACCAGCGGGAGCCCGATCCGCGGCAGATGGAGCAGGACCACCGTGCCGAGGTCGCCGCCGAAGACGACACGGAACACCACGCGCATCACGACCACGACGCCCGCGGTGGCGGCGGCGAACGCGTACGTCCGCGCCCATGGCGCTCGCTGCCGGCGCGCCAGCACCACCGCGGTGATCACGCCGATCTCGAGAAGATGCACCAGCGGGTCGTACACCAGCGCGGCAACGCTGGCCAGGCTCAGCGCCCACACCCACCACGCCAGGGGATGGAGCACGCGGTCCGGGGCCCGGACCGGGCTGACGACTACTTCATGCGCGAGCGTCTCCACGCGGCCGCACCCCCTCCCGCGACCAGCACGACCGCGGCCCCGGCGACCAGGAGGGTGGGCCACGGGGAGCCACCGGCCCCCGCACCGGCCCCCGCAGCGGTGGGCGCAGTCTCCGCGGAGGAGGAGGACGAGGCACTGCCCGTGACCGCGCCCGCGGTCGGGATCGGGTACGACGGTGCCGCGGGTCGCCCCTGCGGCCGGTTCAGCTCGAACCGCCACCCCTCGTAGCCACCGGCGACCGCGTCGTGACCGGACGGCCCGGCCGTGGCGTAGACCCACGGGCCGCTGCTGTCGGCGTACCAGTAGCTCCAGTACGCGTCCGTCGGAGGCGTGTCCACGCACTGCTCCCGGTACCCGGGCGTGCTCTGCGTCGCGAGCCTCTCGTCGGGGGCAGGTCGTCCGTCGATACGGCAGACGAAAGCCAGTCCCTGCCGCTGGGTCCCCGAGACGGTGAAGCCGGCCCGCTGGAGGGCCTGGACCCCGTTCATCCGTCCGGGAGCCGCGCAGCCGACCTCGAGTCCTCCGCCGAGATCGGACAGGTCGACCACGACCGTCACGTCCCGCGCCCCCGGGCAGGGTCCGCCGGCCACCGCAGCGGGCGCGCCGGCCGGGACGAGTGCTCCGGCGAGCACTGCCCCGGCAACGGCGACGGCGCGGATGCTGGTCATCTGCGGTGGAGGATGTCCAGGTGGCGGCCGGTGAGTGCGAACAGCGCCTGTGCGGTCGAACGCCGGAACTGGTCGCGGGTGGAGCTGGTGACTCCGCTGGCGACCGCGTCCAGGAACGCGGGCCGGTCGTAGGCAATGGCGCCGATGTCGGCAGACGCGCTCCCGGCGGTGGCCGACGTCAGCTGCAGGCCTGCCACGAAGCGGGCGGCCCGGCGGACCGGGCGGTCACGGTGTACCGCGGCGAGTCCGGCGGCGGCGTAGCCCGTGCTGTTGGTGTTGGGCCGACCCGCCCCCCCCGACTCGGCGAAGCCCCCGTTGGAGTGCTGGACCGACACCAGCCAATGGGCAGCGCGACGGATGGCCCGCCCGGGCACGGCCGCCCCGTGCTTCCGAGCGGCAACCAAGGCTTGGAGGGCCAGCCCGGTGGCGTCCACGCTGCCGTGCGAGCCCGCCTGCGCGCAGGTCTTGCCCCGCGTCTCCGTGATCGTGAAGCCTCCCCCGCGGCACTGCTGCCGCAGCAGGTAGTCGACGACCCGCTGGGGCACACCGCCGCTGCGCGCCAGGCCGATCACCGCGAAGGACTGGCCGAGCGTGTTGCTGTAGTCCTTGGCCGACCTCCAGTCCGAGTCACGCACCCTGCCGCGCTCGAGCCCGGCCCGCCGCGGCGCGACCATCGACAGCACCTTCCGCCGCAGGTCGTGGCCGCCGAAGCTCCTGGCAGGACGTCTCAGCACGCGCGCCGCGACGAGGGCCTTGGCGGCGGAGTTCGCATAGAAGACCCCGCCGTACTGCAGGTAGGTGCCCCAGTAGGCCGACTCGATGGCGGAGCCCAGGTCGTCGACCGTCGACGAGGTGGAGCGGTACGAGGCCAGCTGGAACAGCGAGTCGATGGACAGGCCGATGTCGGCGCCGCCGTACGGGCTCGGCATCAGGTGGTCGGGACCCAGCTGCCCGACGAGCCAGTGCGTACCCGCGCGGGGGTGGCCGGGCAGACCGCGGGCGTCGGCGGCAGCCGGCGTCAGCACAAGGGACAGGGAGGCGAGCGCGACCAGCGCGCGGATTCGAGACGACAGTCTCACGGTGATGACCTTTCGTGAGCGGTCCTGGGTAAGGAAGGACGCCACGAAGGAGGTCCAGCCCCCACCTGCAGACCTCGACAGTGATGGAGCCGCTCGTCCGCGGTGGGTATTCCGACTTGCCAGCGAACTGGCTCACGGCTGCGGGACAGTGTCGGACTCACACCGACTTCCCCCACGCACGGACATGTTCAGTTGGAGAACGCCCTCAGCGTAACAGCGGTGTCCGGCTCCCTCCGACGGGTCGCTAACCTCCAGGCATGAGCCAGCGCCTGCCCCCGCGTATCGCGATCGTCGCGGTGGCGGTGGGTGCGGCCCTGGGAGCCCTGTTGCGGCACGGCCTGTCCGACTTGTTCCCCGACCCGAGTGGCGCCTTCCCGTGGACGACCTTCGCGATCAACGTCGTGGGCAGCTTCGTCCTCGCCCTGTTGCCGCTCACCGCGACGATCCGCGACCATCCCTGGCTGCCACCGGCGCTCGGCACCGGACTGCTCGGTGGGTTCACCACGATGTCCGGGGCCGTCGTGCAGACCCACCACCTGTACGACGGGGGCCATGCGGTCACCGCAGCCCTCTACCTCGTCGGCACCTTCCTGGCCGCGCTGGTGGCCGTCGCGATCGCCGACCAGCTGAGCACCGTCGAGGAGCGCCACGAGTTCGAGGAAGAGGAGGGCGACCTGTGACCTGGCTCCTGGTCGCCGCCGGTGCCATGATCGGCGCGCCGATCCGGTATCTCGCCGGCCACCTGTTCGACGACGTGTTCCCCGCCGGCACCCTGGTGGTCAACGTGGTCGGGTCGGGTCTGCTCGCCTGGCTCGGCACGCTCAGCCTGAGCGCAGACGACGTCGCGCTGCTCGCGACCGGCTTCTGCGGAGCCCTGACCACCTACTCCGCCTTCGCGGTGCACACGCACGACCGGGGGTGGCTCGTAGGCTCGGTCTACTCGGCGTCGACCCTGCTGCTCTGTCTGGGCGCGGCGGTCGCGGGGGCTCTGATCGGTCACCCGTAGCCGAGCTCGTGCAACCGCTCGTCGTCGATGCCGAAGTGGTGCGCGATCTCGTGGACGACGGTGATGCGCACCTCCTCGACGACCTCCTCCTCGTCGTCGCACATCGCCAGCAGCGCGGTGCGGAAGATCGTGATCCGGTCCGGGCCGAGCCCGGCATACCAGTGGTCGCGCTCGGTCAGCGGGACTCCTTCGTAGAGCCCGAGGAGACCCGGATCCGACGTCGGCGGCTCGTCCTCGACCAGGACGACGAGGTTGTCGACCTGGGCTGCGATCTCCGCCGGAATCGTGTCGAGGGCAAGCGAGACCAGCTCGTCGAAGCGCTCGTCCGGCATGGTGATCACCGGACCATTGTGCGGCCCGGCTCAGAGAACCTTGGAGAGGAAGTCCTGTGTCCGGTTGTGCCGCGGGTTCGCAAGGACCTCGGCGGGGTCGCCCTCCTCGACGATCACGCCGCCGTCCATGAAGACGAGCTTGTCGCCGACCTCACGGGCGAAGCCCATCTCGTGGGTGACCACCATCATGGTCATGCCCTCGCTGGCCAGCTGCTTCATCACCTCGAGCACGTCGCCGACCAGCTCCGGGTCCAGGGCGCTGGTGGGCTCGTCGAAGAGCATCATGTCCGGGTCCATCGAGAGAGCCCGGGCGATCGCCACGCGCTGCTGCTGGCCCCCGGACAGGTGCGCCGGGTAGGCGTCTCCTTCTCCGAGAGGCCGACCTTCTCCAGGTTGGCCCGGGCGATCTCCACGGCCTCGCCGCGCTTGCGCTTGCGCACCCGCTCCTGCGCGATGCACAGGTTGCGCAGCACGGTCATGTGCGGGAAGAGGTTGAACTGCTGGAAGACCATGCCGATCCGGCTGCGCACCTGGTTCAGGTCGGTCTCGGGGTCGGTGATGTCGATGCCCTCCACGAGGATCTGGCCGCTGGTGGGATCCTCCAGCCGGTTGACGCAGCGCAGCAGCGTCGACTTGCCGGACCCGGACGGGCCGATCACGCAGACGACCTGGCCCTGGTCGACCTCGAAGTCGATGCCCTTGAGCACCTGGTTCTCGCCGAAGTACTTGTGCAGGTCCGAGACGTGGATCGCGGGGACGTTGTCGGTCGGTCATCAGCGTGCCTTCGCCTGTCGTCGTTCCATCCAGGCCACCAGCTGCGTCAGCGGCAGCGAGATCGCGAGGTAGAGCACCGCAGCCACCACCAGCGGGGTGGCGTTGGCGTACGTGGTCAGCCCGTTGTACCCGATCGCGGTCAGGTCCAGCTGGTCGTACTGCATCCCCAGGAAGGCAAGCAGCGACGTGTCCTTGATCAGGGTCACCAGCTCATTGGTCAGCGGCGGGATCACGATCCTGATCGCTTGAGGCAGGATGACCGAGCGCATCGTGGTCGCACCGGACATCCCCAGGGAGAGCGCGGCCTCCCGCTGTCCCTTCGGGACCGCCTGGAGGCCTGCCCGCAACGTCTCTGCCATGTAGGCCGACGACACCAGGACCAGCCCGATCAGCCCGCCACCGATGGTTCCGCCCGGCGGGCTCCAGCCGAACGCCAGCGGGACGCCCAGGCCCATCGTGATCATCACGACAAGAGCAGGCAGCCCGCGGAAGAACTCGATGTAGCCGGTCGCAAGCCACCGGTAGGGGCCGACCGGCGACAGCTTCATCAAAGCCAGGAGCATGGCGAAGGCGAGGCCGCCGATGAAGGCGATGAACGTGTAGATCACCGTGTTCTTGGCCGCCACGACGACGGCGTCGGGCCAGAGGGCCTTGACGGTCGGCCAGTCGAAGAAGCTGGCCTGCACCTCCCGCCAGTTGGCGGCCATCGCGACGAACACGATGGCCGCCACCAGCAGCAGGTAGAGCAGCGCGATGCGCAGGTTGCGCTTCTGCGAGCGCTTCAGCGCCATGGAGGGGAGCTCAGCCGCCGGCCTTGAAGTACTGGTCGTAGATGGTCTGGTACGTCCCGTCGGACTTCATCGTCGCCAGTTCCGCGTTGACCGCGTCGAGCAGCGTGCTGTTGTCCAGGCTCATCGCCAGGCCGTACTGCTCGCCGGTCTTGTAGGTCTCGACGACCGTGAACTGACCAGGCACCTTGGGGTCGTTCTGGTGGTCGATGTTGACCGGCAGGTCCTGCAGGATGCCGTCGATCTGTCCGCCCTTGAGCGCCGTCCACATGGTGCCGTCGTCCTTGAACACCACGATCTTGGCGTCGGAGGGAGCGTTGGCGTTGGCGTAGTCCTGTCCGGTGGTGCCGTCCTGGACGCCGATCTTCTTGCCGGAGGTGCCGGCGAGGTTGGTGATGCCGGAGTCGGCGGCGACGAGCAGCGACTGGTCCGCGTCGTAGTAGCCGTCGCTGAAGGCCATCACCTTCTGGCGGGCCGGAGTGATCGTCATCGCGGACGCCACCAGGTCGCACTGCTTGGTCTTGATCGCCAGCCCGCTCTTGAGAGCGGTGAAGTCGGAGTCCTTGACGACGAGCTGGAGGCCGAGGTCGCTGGCGATCTTGCTGACGATGTCGATGTCGAAGCCCTTGAAGCCCGACGGAGCAGCTCTTGTCGAAGTTCTCGAACGGCGGGTAGGGCACGTCCGAGCAGACCGTCAGGGTGCCCGATGTGATCAAGTGGTAGTCGGCTGGCGCTGCGCTCGAGGAGCTCGAGGGGGCCGCCGACGAGCTGGAGGACATCGTCTCGCTGGCCGAGCTGGTGCCGCTGGTCCCGTTAGAGCTGCCGCAGGCCGACAGGGGGATCGCCAGCGTCACGATCAGGGCGAGCAGGGAAAAGGAACGCTTCGTCATGGGGGCAAGATAGCCCGCACGCTTGCGGTTACAACAGGCAAACGACCGCACAATCTAGGTCCTCAATCGAGTTGTGACCTTCAGCGCTGACCCCGACGGATTGGTGGCCGATCCGCCGGGCCCCTATCCTTTTCCGGTCGCCCCCATCGTCTAGCGGCCCAGGACCCCGCCCTTTCACGGCGGTAGCGCCGGTTCGAATCCGGTTGGGGGTACTCCTGCCCGAGGGCGCCGGTTCGGCATGCGAGGACGGGCGCCGGCAGCAGCCTCCTCCGATTTCGGGAGTGCCCCCCTCGGCTGCTAGCATCTGTCCGCTTGCCGCACCCTCGTGCAGCGAGCCAGCCAGGCCCCGTAGCGCAGTTGGTTAGCGCGCCGCCCTGTCACGGCGGAGGTCGCGGGTTCGAGTCCCGTCGGGGTCGCTGACACACGAGGACGCTCCTGCGCGGGAGCGTCCTCGTGTGCGTTCGGGCCGGGTGGAGAACCGCGTCGGCCGATTGTGGAGGCGCGGTTGCGGTCCGGTAGAGTTCCCCCGCCCGGCCAGGTAGCTCAGTTGGCAGAGCGTCCGACTGAAAATCGGAAGGTCGGCGGTTCGACCCCGCCCCTGGCCACCAGCCCGCATCGGGGCGACGACGACAACGACTGAGGGCCGCGCGATCGCGCGGCCCTCAGTCGTTCTACCCCCCAGCCGTTTCCAGCCAGTACGCCCCGGGCGTACCCAGACCGACACTCGGTCGGTCAGCGCGATGGGCGGACCCCTCCGCCCATCGCGGTCCATGCCGTGTGGTTCCCGGCCCTGTCGAAGACCCTGACCTGGATCTGGTAGACGTGACCGCGACGGAAGTGCTTGCTGATCGACGCCTCGGCGGTCAGGCTCTTCCACTTCGACGGCTTGTGCCAGGGCCCCCACGCGCCGCCGATCTCCTTGGTCCGCCACCGTGCGACCGCGTGGTCCACGCCGGAGGAGTCGTCCTTGCTGCCCCAGCTCGTGTGCTCGATCCAGTCGCTCGTGGAGATGGCCAGGACCCTGTAGGTGAACTGGGGCGGCGTGCTGTCGCCGACGGCCTGCGCCCCTGAAGCCGATCCTGCCGTCACGGCAGCGAGCAGCGCCACGAGCGCAATCGGCCGCACCGCGGTATGAAGAACCCCCACGTGTGAACCCCCCTGCTCGAATCCCCAAGGCCCCACCCCTGAGGCCTGGTTGCAGGTGCCCCCCGGCACCTAACTCGGACAGGATAGCCTCTTTGCGGCAAATCGGACAATACCTACTATTCTGGCGCGTTGTGTGCTAGGGGCTCCCGGGACACGGTGGCGGGGGCAGCCACGTCGTCGCGGATCCCCGCCAGTCGGCTCGGCCACCACATCCACCGGCCGATGTCGAGGTTGAGGGCGGTGACCAGCACGGCGCGGACCACGACGGTGTCGAGGAGGACCCCGATCGCCACCGTCAACCCGACCTCGGCGATGTTGACGACCGGCAAGGTGGCGAGCACCGAGAACGTTCCGGCCGGCACCAGGTCGACCAGCGCCCCGACCGGAGCCGGGCCAGTCGCCCCACCCTCCGCATCCGACGATCGGGCACAGACGTGCCCTCCGTCCCCGACGTCGCCCCGCCCAGCCGTGTGAGCCGCCCGTCGCCGTCACTCATGTTTCGGGTCCGGGATCTCGGGTGCCTTGGGGGTGTCGGGACCGATTTCCCTGACGATCACCGATCACATCTGGCTAGATGTTCCTATGGCCCCTTACGCGGACCCGCGACGCTGCCCGGAGTGCGGTGCCGAGCTTCCGCCCGGAGCGACCGAGTGCCCTTCGTGCGGCCTCTCGCTGAGCGGGCCGGTGGCCGCACAGCTCTACTCCACCCTGGTCGAGGCCGACCGGCTCCTCGAGGAGCTGCACCATCCCACCGACAGCGCGCGGACGCTGCCTCCGCTGCCCGGCGCGCCCGGCTACCTGCGCCGGCCCGCGCAGACCCCGGGGCCAGCGGCGAACGAGGCGCCGGTGCCCGAGGGTGCCGGCGTCGAGTCATCGAGCCCGGGCCGGGCCCTTGTGAGCGGGCGGCAGGTCCCGAGGATCCTCCTGACACTCGGCGCTGCATGCCTGCTCGTCGCCGCGGTCGTGTTCCTGGCCGTGAGCTGGGACCAGCTCGGCGTGAGCGGTCGTACCGGGGTGCTCCTCGGCATCACTGCGATCTCCGCTGCGGCCACGACCTGGTCAGGCCGTCGCCGACTCGCCGCAGCATTCGAGGCCTTCGGCGTGGTGACCCTCGGCCTGTGGTCCCTCGACCTCTTCGGGGCCGGAGCGGCAGGTTGGGTGGGAAGCTTCGACCAGTCCGAGCTGCTCCTGGGTGTCGGCGCGGCTCTGGTCGTCACCAGCATCCCGGCCACGATCGCGGTGCGAACGTTCGCGCGGCTGGAGTTCCGCTCCGGCGAGACCTTCGCCGTCCTGGGGGCCGCCTCGTACGCCACCGGGCTGGCCACCTTCGACCGTCTGCCGCTCGAACAGGCGCTCGTGGTGGCCCTGATCGGCACCATCATCACTGCCCAGGCGGCGACCGCCTTCCGCCTCCCGGTCGCTGTTGCCGGAAGCACGGCGGTCAGCCTGTCGGTCTGGATCGGCCTGGTGTGGCGGGGAACCACGCTGGCTCTCGAGACCCCCGGCTGGCACAAGCTCTGGCTGCAGGGACACGGCTGGCCGCTGATGGTGGCCGCGCTGCTGCCCTGGCTCCCCGCGTTCGCCCAGGTCCTGCCCCGTCGGACGAGGGAGATCCTGGTGGGGATCGGGGGCATCCCCCTGTTCCTCCTGGTCGGCATCCCGACGCTCAACACCACCCCTACCCGGATGCTCCTGATGGGGTTGGCCGTGCTGGCGGGCTCCGCCCTGGTCGTGCGGGTCGCTCCACCGCCGATCGGTTCGGGCTGGGCCATCCCGACCTCCGTGGCGATCGTCGGCGGCGTCGCACTCGCCGTGGACTACGCCGGGCTGGGTGTGGAGCGGGTGGCCGCGGCCGCCGAGAGCCTCTACCGGGGATCGCCGGGGGGCACGGTGGCGACGATGCTGATCCCGGAGCGGGTCCCCGACCCGGTCTTCAACGGTCTGCTCAGCCTCGTGCTCTTCGTGGCGGTCTGGGTGGTGGCGGGGCGGGTGCTCGGCTCGAGCCCCCGTGAGGTTCCCGGTCGCCCGGTCACGGCGGTGGTCGCGTCCATGGCGTGGCTCGGCGCGATCACTCTCGACTCGCCGGTATGGACGTGGGTCGTCTCGGCTCTGGCCCTGGCCGCGGGTTTCGGCGCCGACGCCGCCTGGCGGCGTCGGCCGCTCAGCGCATGGACCGCGGCCGGGTCCCTGACAGCCGCAGTGGTCGCCTCCCTCTACAGCGCGCCCCTGAACCTGCTGGCTGCTGGCACCGGGGTCGTGGTCGCCGCGTTGCTCGCGCTCACCGCTCGCCGGCACCTGGTGCGCGGGGTTTTCGCCGCGGCCGCGACCGTGCTGCTCGCCGACGCGATCTGGGCCGCCCGGTGGTGGACGGCCGGCTCCGGCCATCCGGGAAGCGCCCTGCTCGGCATCTGCACCGTGGGGGCGCTGGTCGTGGCGCTGGCCGGTCCGGCCGGACACTCCCGCACCCCCGCCGGTTGGAGGCCCGCATGGTACGGGGTGGGTGTGGGGGCAGCTCTCTCGTGGCCGACCCTGACCGTCGGCGGGATCGCAGCCGCAGCGAACGAGAACCGCGCCCCCTGGTTGGCGGCCTACCTGACCGCGATGGGCGCCTCGCTCGTCGCCTCGGGCCTGCTGGCCCGTCGCCACCTTCCACTGGTGCCCCCGGGGGTCGCCCTCCTGGCGGTCGGGTCCTGGGTGAGCCTGTGGGACCTCGGCGTCGGGACGCCCGAGGCCTACACCCTGCCCTGGGCAGCGCTGCTGCTCGCGCTGGGAGTGTTCCGGGTGCTGCGCCGCGGCGGACCCTCACTGGGTGAGCTCGCCCCCGGCCTCGCACTCGGCCTGCTGCCCAGCCTGCTGTGGGTGTTTGCCGATCCGCTGTCGCTGCGCGCGACGATCCTGGGATTCGCCTGCCTCGTCCTGGTGCTCGTCGGCGCGCGGGCGCGCTGGTCCGCCCCGCTGGTCTACGCAGGGGTCGTCGGACTGACGGAAGTCATCCGGCTCGCCGCGCCGTACGCAGCACAAGCCATCCCCCGTTGGGCGCTTATCGGCGCCGCGGGTGCGCTGCTGGTGATCATCGGCGTCACCTGGGAACGACGCCTCGCCGAGGCGCGCGGAGCGTGGCGGTATCTCGCGAAACTACGCTGACCGTGACGCCCCGAGGGTCACTCCTCGCTGCGACGCTGCCCTGGAACCATGCCTGCAAGCAGCTCCTTGACCTCGGACTCACGATAGCGACGGTGGCCACCCAGCGTGCGGATCGAGCTCAGCTTGCCCGCCTTGGCCCAGCGCGTCACGGTCTTCGGGTCGACCCGGAAGAGCGCGGCAACTTCGGCAGGAGTCAGCAGAACTTCGGACTCCGGTGTGCGCATCGACATGCGCTTCTCCTTGACTCGGTCCCCAACCCCCGATGCACCCCCCCAGGCGCCTTACCGGTGGCTCGAGATAAGGACGGACCCGCGACAGGTCCTTCGTACGCCAAATCGCGGAACGCCACACCGTTGGTTGCGGAGTACGAGCCGCTTTCGCCCAGTGTGCCAGATTCGTGCCCACATGGCTAGGCGAAATGTCCGGATTCTGGTGGCGAAGTCAACGCGCGGAGTCGGCGCGCCAATCGTCGTACTCGTCGCTCTCCGACTGATCCTGGTCAGGCTGCTCCTGGGCGTCGCGATCCTGCTCGCCACCGGCGGGGGCGTCCTCGGAATCTCCGTGGAGCTCTCGAGCCAGCGCGGCGAAGTCCGTGTCGTGAGACCGGTACTTCAGATCACGGGCAACCTTTGTCTGCTTCGCCTTTGCACGGCCGCGCCCCATCGGGTCGACCCCCTCGCACACGGGCCGGAGACACGCCTGGGGCGCCCGTCCGGTCATCTCTCAGTTCTGTCGTGAAGCCAACCGTACCTGGCCGACGGCTGTTCCCGCACATCGACCGGGAACTCACCAGCCCGAATAGGCACCGAGGAGCCGAACCACCGGCTCAGCGCGCTCATCCACAGATGCGAAGACGCCCCCGACCACCCAGGAGGGGATCCCGGCGGCCGCCAACAGCGATACTGCGGCCGTTGCGTCGTCGGGGTGGACGACAGCAACCATCCCCACCCCGCAGTTGAGAGTCTTCTCCAGGTCGGGCAGCGCCACCTCCCCGATCCGGCGCACCAGGTCGAAGATCGGTGCCGGCGCCCAGCTGGCCCGGTCGACCTCCGCGACCACACCCGGCGGCAGCACCCGCGCGAGGTTCGCCGCCAGACCTCCCCCGGTGACGTGGGCCATGGCGTGGGTCCTGGTCTCGCGCGCGAGCGCCAGGCAGGGCTGGGCGTACAGGCGCGTCGGCTCCAGCAGCTCCTCGCCGAGCGTTCGGCCCAGGTCGTCCACGTGGCGGTCCAGGGACCACCCCGCGCGGTCGCAGCAGCACGTGGCGGACGAGGGAGTAGCCGTTGGAGTGCAGACCGCTCGACCCATCGCCACCAGCACGTCGCCGGGGCGGACCCGGTCCGGGCCCAGCAGGTCGTCGGCCTCGACCACACCCGGTCGTCGAACCGGCGACGTCGTACTCATCCGGTTCCAGCAGTCCCGGGGTGCTCAGCGGTCTCCCCGCCGATCAGGGCGGCACCGACGACCGAGCACGCCTCGGCGATGCCTCGAACGATGTCGGCGATCCGCTCGGGGACGACGCGGCCGGTCGCGATGTAGTCGGTCACGAACAGCGGCTCCGCCCCGCACACGACGAGATCGTCGACGAGCATCCCCACCAGGTCGAAGCCGATCGTGTGGTGGATGTCCATCGCCTGGGCGATCGCGACTTTGGTGCCCACGCCGTCCGCCGACGTCGCCAGAAGGGGACGCCGGTACGACTTCAGTGCCGACGCGTCGAACAGGCCCGCGAACCCGCCGATGCCGCCCACCACCTCAGGGCGCCGCGCCTTGGCGATCCACTGCTTCATCAGCTCGACCGCCCGGTCACCCGCCTCGATCGAGACGCCCGCCGCTTCATAGGTCGCCCCACCTGGCTGCTGCCCGGACTCCTCGTACATCGGCCATCCTCGGATCAGGGTCGGTTCAACGCGTCGAACGCGCCACCGGAGACACCTGTCGGCACTCCCTCGGCGTCGTGTCGGCGCTTGGTCTCCGCGAGCGGCAGGGCACTCTCGAGAACGTTCTTGCCGAGCAGCTCCTCCTCCGGGAGGGTGATCGGGTACTCGCCGGTGAAACAGGCAAGGCAGAGCTGACCCGGCGCCTGTCCGGTGGCCGCGATCATGTCGTCCTCGGAGATGTAGCCCAGGCTGTCGGCACCGATGCTGGCGCGGATCTCGTCGATGCCCAGGCCGGTCGCGATGAGCTCGGCCCTGGTCGCGAAGTCGATGCCGTAGAAGCACGGCCACTTGACCGGCGGCGAGGAGATCCGCACGTGCACCTCGACCGCCCCCGCCTCGCGCAGCATGCGGACCTGCGCGCGCTGGGTGTTCCCGCGCACGATCGAGTCGTCGACCACGACCAGCCGCTTGCCCCGGATCACCGGCTCCAGCGCATTCAGCTTGAGCCGGATGCCCAGCTGCCGCAGCGTCTGGCTGGGCTGGATGAAGGTGCGGCCGACGTAGGCGTTCTTGACGAACCCCTGCCCGTAGGGGATCCCGCTCGCCTCCGCGTAGCCGATCGCGGCGGGCGTGCCCGACTCGGGGACCGGGATGACCAGGTCGGCGTCGGCCGGGAAGGAGCGGGCCAGGCGCCGACCCATCTCGACCCGGGCCTCGTGCACGCTCCGGCCGGCGATGACCGCGTCGGGGCGGGCCAGGTAGACGTACTCGAAGATGCAGCCCTTGGGATCGGGCTGGGCGAAGTGGTGCGAGCGCAGGCCGCTGTCGTCGATCACCACGAGCTCGCCCGGGTCGATCTCACGCACCACGCTCGCGCCGATCGTGGCCAGCGCCGCCGACTCCGAGGCGACGACCCATCCGTTCTCCAGGCGGCCCAGCATCAGCGGCCGGATCCCCTGCGCGTCCCGGGCGGCGTAGAGGGTGGACTCGTCCATGAAGACGAAGGAGAACGCCCCCACGACGCTCGGGAAGGATCCGCGAGAGCGGACTCCTCGATGGTGAGGTCCGGGTCGGCCGCGAGCAGCGTGGTCACCAGGCTGGTGTCGTTGGTGGCGGTGCGGGTACCGCTCTGGCGCGACGGGATGTCGAGCTGACCGCCGATGGTCGGCAGCGCCTCGACGCGGGCCAGCAGCTCCCGGGTGTTGATCAGGTTCCCGTTGTGCGCCAGTGCGATAGACCCCGACGCGGTGGGTCGGAAGGTCGGCTGGGCGTTGTGCCAGGTGCTGGCGCCTGTCGTGGAGTAGCGGGTGTGGCCGATCGCGATGTGGCCGGACAACGACTCCAAGGTGGCCTCGTCGAAGGCCTGGGAGACCAGCCCCATCTCCTTGTAGACCACGATCTGGCGACCGTTGGACACCGCGATCCCGGCAGACTCCTGGCCCCGGTGCTGCAAGGCGTAGAGCCCGAAGTACGTCAGCTTGGCGACGTCCTCACCCGGGGCCCAGACCCCGAAGACGCCGCAGGCGTCCTGGGGTCCCCGCTGCTGCGGGTCGAGGTCGAGGGTGAGCCGGCCGTCTCCGCGGCGCGTTGGTCGGGGCACGCCCAGAGTCTACGGGGCCGACCTGACAGGAACGCCAGCGCGCATCAGGCGAGCCCGCCCAGGAAGAGCGCCTCCGCCAGGCAGGCTCGCTCGAACATGGGCAGGTGGAGTCCTTCGTTGGCCCCGTGAGCGCGGGTGTCCGGGTCCTCGGGTCCCGTCACCACGACCACCGCCTCGGGAAAGGCCTCCTGGAACTCCGCGATGAACGGAATGGAGCCGCCGACCCCCATCTCCACCGGCGCTGTGCCGTCCCACGCCTCGGTGTACGCGGCACGGGCGACGTCGTAGACCGGCCCGGTGGTCTCGATCCGGGTCGGGTGACCCTTCTCGCCGACGGTGAAGACCAGCTCCGCGCCCCAGGGAACGTGAGCCTCCATGTGCTCCCTCAGCCGGGTCATCGCGCGGTCGGGGTCGTCGCCCGGTGCGAGCCGGCAGGACACCTTCGCCTTCGCGCTCGCGATGAGGGTGTTGCTCGCGTCCGCTGTGGTCGTGGTGTCGAACCCGATGACGGTCAGGGAGGGCTTGGTCCACATCCGCTCCACGATCGGGCCCGAGCCGATGAGCTGGACAGGGTCGAGCATGCCGGACTCCTCGCGCAGCCGCGCCTCGTCGTAGTCGACCTCGTCGGCCGTCGTGCTCACCAGGCCCTCGACGGCGACGTTGCCCTCGTCGTCGTGCAGGCTGGCCAGCAGCCGGATCAGCGTCATCACGGCATCGGGGATCGCTCCGCCGTACATGCCCGAGTGCACCGCGTGGTCAAGGGTGCGGACCTCGACGAAGAAGTCCACCAGGCCTCGCAGGCTCGTGGTGAAGGCGGGAACGTCCACGGTCCAGTTGCCGGAGTCGGCGATCACGATCACGTCCGCACGCAGCTCGTCGCGGTGAGCCTTCAAGAAGTCCGACAGCGAGGGGGACCCGACCTCCTCCTCGCCCTCGACGAAGGCGACGAGGTTGACCGGGAGCGCGTCGCCGAGCGCCCGGATCGCCGCCAGGTGGATGGCGATCCCGGCCTTGTCGTCGGATACGCCGCGGCCGAAGAGCCGCTCCCCGCGCTCCTCGGGCTCGAACGGCTTGCTCTGCCACAGGTTCGGGTCACCGATCGGCTGCACGTCGTGATGGGCGTAGAGCAGGACGGTCGGCGCGTCCGGCCCGACGTCACGGCGGCCCACGACGGCGGGTGCGCCGCCCTCCTCCAGGATGGCGACCTCGAAGCCCTCCGACCGGAACAGCTCGGCGGTGAGCTCGGCCGACCGCCGGACGTCCTCGGCATGCGCAGGGATGGCGCTGATGCTCGGGATCCGGACGAGCGCATCCAGGTCGGCGCGGACAGAGGGCATGACCCGGGCGAGCGCGGCGCGGGTCTCGGTTGCAGACATCGACATGCAGCCAGCCTAGTGAGGTGCGCTGGACCGTCAGGCCGGGGCCGGGCCCGGGGCGAGGGGGAGCCAAGGCGACAGGTCGGAGCGCTCCCCCGACGCCCGGAGACCGCGCGCGACGGCCTCGTCCCAGCTCAGGTCGCCGACCGCCAGGAGTATCCAGGTGAGAGGGTCGCACTCGACGACGGCAGCCGGGGTCCCGCGGGTGTGACGCACTCCGGGCACGCACTGCACCGCGGCGTACGGCGGAACCCGCACCTCCACCGAGCGACCCGGCGCGCGCTCGGCCAGGACGGCCAGCAGATGCCGCGTCAGCAGTCGCAGATCGTCGCCGGCCCCGTCCCCGGCGCGGACCCGGGACAGTGCCGCGTGGACCTGCTCCGGGTCGGCGGATCGTGGGGGCATGGAGGCACGCTAACGCCTCCGGTCCCGGGCTCACCGGCCGATGGATCCGGGGTGAGTGGTGTGACACGAGTGAATTCGCGAGTCCGGCTGCGAACCGGCCCGGTGGACCGTAGTCTCGGCCTCATGAGGTCGCGGACACGTCTTGTCACCGCGCTCGCCGGTGTGCTCGTGTCCGGGCTCGTCGGCGGGTTCGTGGCGGTCGTCGCCGCGACCCCTGCGGCAGCCGACACCCATCTCACTCCCGGCAACTTCACCGGGTTCGGGTTCGACAAGTGCGAGACCCCGACCCAGAGCGCGATGAACACCTGGCTCACGAGCTCGAAGTACTGGGCCGTGGGCGTCTACATCTCCGGCGACATGCGCGCCTGCAAGACCCAGGCGAACCTCACGTCCGCCTGGGTGGCGACCCAGGCGCACAACGGCTGGAAGGTGCTGCCCCTCACGGTCGGCCCGCAGGCGTCGTGCAGCATGAGCCCCGGCGCCGGGTCGAGGAAGCGGATCAGCCCGGACAACACCAACAGCTTCGCCAAGGCCCGCCAGCAGGGCCGGTTCGAGGCGAAGCGTGCGGTGCGCGCCGCGAAGGCTCTCGGCATCGCCAAGCACAGCGCACTCTGGTACGACCTCGAGGCGTTCGACGTCACCAAGAACCGGTGCCGCAACAGTGCGCTCTCCTTCCTGTCCGGGTGGACCTACTACCTGCACAAGGTGCACTGGGAGTCCGGCGTCTACTCGTCCGGCGCGTCCGGGATCATGGCTCTCGACGACGCACGACTGAACCAGCCGCACAAGTACCACCTTCCCGACTACCTCTGGTTCGCGGTCTGGAACGGCGCCGCCACCATCCAGACCTCCTACATCGAGTCCGACGGCTGGATGCCCCACGGTCGGATGCACCAGTACCTCGGTGGCCACCAGGAGTGGCACGGAGGGATCCCCCTCGACGATCGACAGCAACTTCCTCGACCTCGGCCACGGGTCGGTCCCGAACCGCACGCCGAAGCACTGCGGCGGAATCACCATCGACTTCCCCTCCTATCCGGGGATCAGCCCGGGCGACCACGGCCCGCAGGTCAAGGCTGCCAAGTGCCTGCTCAAGCAGCAGGGCTACTTCACGCGGCAAGCTCAACGGTGCGTACGGCAAGTCGGTGGCCACGGCGGTCCAGCGACTTCCGGGTAGCCGCCGGATTCCACAAGGGCCGGTCGCTCCAGCCACAGCACTGGGCGGCACTCCTGTCGGTGGGCAACGCCAAGCTGGCCAAGTACGGGTCGTACGGCGAGATGGTCCGGCGGCTCCAGCGTGCGCTCAACGCCGTGCTCGACAACCAGCTCGCGATCGACGGCACGTTCGGGAAAGCCACCCAGGCGGCGGTGAAGGACTACCAGGCCGCCCTCGGGATGAAGACGACCGGCGTGGCCACCCAGAATCTGTGGGACGTCCTCTCCGCGGGCCAGCTGCCGCCGGCCCCGACGCCGTCTCCGACATCCTCGCCGTCACCCACGACGCTCGCGAGCCCCACACCGGTCAGCTGACCGGCAGGCACCCGATCACGCCAGCGCGTCGGGGATGGTCGCCGTCCAGGCCCGGCGCAGCTCGGCCAGAGGAACCGTGAACTGGTCCTGCACGTGCAGCTCGGCGGACTCGCCGGTCCCGTCGGTCACCCCGATGCGCAGGTGGGGAAAGCCGCGCGCCTGACACATGTCGGTGAACCGGACCTCTTCCGAGCGCGGCACGGCGACGATGGCCCGCCCGGCGGACTCACTGAACAACTGCACGAACGGGTCGCCATCGAACCAGACCCTGGCGCCGATGCCCCGACGCAGGCAGGACTCGACCAGCGCGTGGGCGAGCCCGCCGTCGGACAGGTCGTGGGCGGAGTCGATCAGCCCGTCGCGCGAGGCGTTGATCAGGATGTCGGCGAGCTCCCGCTCGGCGGCCAGGTCGACCCGGGGAGGCATCCCGCCAAGGTGGCCGTGCACCACGTGAGCCCACTCGGAGCCGGACAGCTCGTCGCGAGTGGTGCCGAGCAGGTAGATCTGCTGGCCCTCCGCCACGAATCCGGACGGCGTCCGACGAGTGACGTCGTCGATCACCCCGAGCACCGCGACCACCGGCGTGGGGAGGATCGCGTCCTCTCCGGTCTGGTTGTAGAGGCTGACGTTGCCGCCGGTGACCGGGACGCCGAGGACCCGGCAGCCGTCGGCCAGGCCACGCGTCGCCTCCGCGAACTGCCACATCACCTCCGGGTCCTCCGGCGACCCGAAGTTGAGGCAGTCGCTGACCGCCAGTGGTCGCGCGCCCGTCGTGGCCACGTTGCGGTAGGCCTCGGCCAGGGCCAGCTGGGTGCCGGCGTACGGGTCGAGCTGGGCGAACCTGCCGTTGCAGTCGGTGGAGACCGCTACCCCCAGGTTGGTGTCGACGTCGACCCGGACCATGCCGGCGTCCTCCGGCTGGGCCAGCACGGTGTTGCCCTGGACGTAACGGTCGTACTGGTCGGTGATCCACGACCGGTCGCTGAGGTTGGCCGAACCGACGAGACGCAGCAGGGTGTCGCGCAAAGCGGCACCCGCCGTGGGACGGGCAAGCCTGTCGGCACCGTCTGCCTGCAGCTGGTCCTGCCAGACAGGCCTCGCGTACGGGCGCTGGTAGACCGGGCCGTCGTGGGCGACGGTGCGCGGCGGCACGTCGACGACGACCTCGCCGTGCCACTCGATGATCAGCCGCCGGGTGTCGGTCACCTCGCCGATGACCGTCGCATCGACGTCCCACTTCTCGCAGATCTCCAGGAACCGAGCCACCTTGGCCGGCTCGACGATGGCCATCATCCGTTCCTGCGACTCCGACATGAGGATCTCCTCGGGAGCCAACGTGGAGTCGCGCAACGGGACCCGGTCCAGCCACACATGCATCCCCTCGGTGCCGGCCGATGCCAGCTCGCTGGTCGCACAGGACAGACCGGCACCACCGAGGTCCTGGATGCCGACCACGAGATCCTCGGAGAAGATCTCCAGCGTGCACTCGATGAGCAGCTTCTCCATGAAGGGGTCGCCCACCTGCACGCTCGGCCGCTTCGCGGGCCCCTCCGCATCGAAGGTCTCGCTGGCCAGGACCGAGACGCCGCCGATCCCGTCGCCGCCGGTCCGGGCGCCGTAGAGGATCACCTGGTTCCCGACACCGTCGGCCTTCGCCAGGTGGATCTCGTCGTGACGCATCACCCCGACGCACAGCGCGTTGACCAGCGGGTTGCCCAGGTAGCTCCGGTCGAAGACCGCCTCGCCGCCGATGTTCGGCAGCCCGAGGCAGTTGCCGTACCCACCGATGCCCGCGACGACACCGGGCAGGACCCGCTTGGTGTCGGGTGCGTCCAGCGGCCCGAAGCGGAGCGGGTCCATGACCGCCACCGGACGGGCACCCATCGCCAGGATGTCGCGGACGATGCCGCCGACGCCGGTCGCCGCTCCCTGGTACGGCTCGACGTACGACGGATGGTTGTGCGACTCGATCTTGAACGTCACGGCGTACCCGTCGCCGATGTCCACGACGCCTGCGTTCTCACCGATCCCGACCATGAGATGGGACCGCATCTCGTCGGTCACCTTCTCGCCGAACTGACGCAGGTGGACCTTGGAGGACTTGTAGGAGCAGTGCTCGCTCCACATGACCGAGTACATCGCGAGCTCGGAGCTGGACGGACGGCGGCCGAGAATGTCGCGAATCCGCTGGTACTCGTCCTCCTTGAGGCCGAGATCCTCCCACGGCTGCTCGTGATCGGGAGACGTGGCGGCGACCTCGACGGTGTCGAGGTGCGGGTGCTGATCGGTCACCGGCGGACTTTCGGCTCGGGGCGGGGGCGCGACAGGGCAAATCTACCCGCGAGCCCGGGGTGGAACGGAGGCGAGGCCCGATCGGCAGCTCCCGGGCTCGAACAAGCGGTGGATCTGCCGATCACAAACCGATCACATCCCCTGTCCAACCCCCGAACGGCGAGTAAGGTCCCCGCGGGAAGAGATCCGCAGGACGGGGGAGACGCCGATGAGACGGGCACGACTGCTCACCGCCACCACGCTGGCAGCCGGGACCCTCCTCGTCGCAGGGTGCGGCCTGCTGCCCGCGAGCTCGGAGGCGACAGGGCCGTCGGAGACGGCGTCCTCCGCAGACACCCCCAGCGCGACCGCTCCGAGCAGCCCTGCTTCCTCTGCCAGTCAGTCCCCGAGCCCCAGCGATCTCGTGGTGAGCAGCGATCAATGGTTCCCGACCCTGGTCGCTCCCTCGTTGTCGACGCTCTGGTCGACGTACAAGGACAAGCACACTCACATCGAGTTCAAGCTGCCGTACAAGCCGAAGTCGCACACCTACCGGCACAGCCAGGGATACGGCGACCAGGTCACCAGCTGGGAGTACTCCACGAGCTTCCAGCTGAACGCCGCCGACGACTACGTGTACATGATGGTGGACCCCTATCGCGTGACCGGTGCCCTGTACGCCACCGGCAGCGAGTTCGTGCAGAGCACCGCGTCCGACATGCGCACTCGTGGCTACGTCAAGGTCAGCGTCTCCGGCGCGCACACGGGGAAGGTGCAGGGCCACAAGGCGTACTTCGCCACCATCTCGGGCTACTACGCCAAGGACAAGAAGTGGTCGTACGCCCGGGTCGCCGTGATCCCCGGATCCGGGTGGGGGCTCTATCTGCGGTGCTCGGTGTGGACGCACAAGGTCAGCCGGGGCGACAAGTCCGATACGCAGAAGCTGCTCGGTGCGATCGCCGACGGCTTGCACCTGCCGAAGGGAGGGTCGTGATGGGCAGCCCCTCCAGGTCGCGCCGCGGTGCGGCGGTCATGGGCATCGCCCTGGCCTCGTCGCTCGTCATGGCCGGATGCACCTCCCCGGCGAGCACGGCCGGATCGAGCGCCAACGCCTCCTCGTCTGCGGGCTCCCCCTCGGCCGTCACGTCAGCGCCGGCTCCCAGCCGCTCCGCGCCGGCCGCCACGACCCCGGGCACGTGGCCCCAGTTCACCGACAAGGACACCCAGGTCACCTTCCGGCTGCCGTCCACCCCCGAGGGCTACACCTTCTCCGCCTTCCCCGGGACCGACTTCCGGCAGGCCGGCGCCACCTACCAGGTCGTCTACCCCACCGCCGACCAGTCGACGACGGTGGATCTCACGGTGACGGTCTACCGCGTCACCGGACACCGGTGCCTGGACGGCAGGACCGAGTTGCAGAGCCTGCAGCACGGCTGGATCGAGGACGGCTTCAAGAGCGTCTCGCTGTCCCACGTCAGGGCCAGGCGATCCGGAGGGCTGTCGCTGACCACCGGACTGATCCTCCGCGACGACCTGGTGCTCAACCACTGGTCGGAGACCTTCCTGGTCCACCTCGACAAGGGGGGAGTGGGCGTGCTGGTCGGCGGCGGGGCCCAGACGACTGAGTCCGGGTGGACGGCCGACCAGCTCGCGGCGATCCAGCAGCTGGTCTCGGACACGGTGGAGCAGGTGGGGTTCCCTGCCGCCGTGGCGAAGGGCTCGTGCGGCTCGTTCGCCCAGGGCTCGTCGGCAGGAGGGGCGTCTACCTGATCCAGCAGGTCCTTCACGTCACCGTGAGGACCTTCTCGACTGCCGCGAGGAATGTCACGATGGAGCATGGTCCAGCTCGATCGACGCACCCTGTTCAAGGCTTCCGCGGCAGCGGCCGCCCTGGGCGCAGCAGGGCTTCCCGTTCAGGCCGAGGCCCGGCCACGGGTCGCGAAGGTGCTGGCCACGAACATGGTCGTGCCCTGGGGGATCGCTTTCCTGCCGAACGGCAACGCACTGGTCTCCGAGCGCGAGAGCGGCCGCATCTCGCGCGTCTCACGCCACGGCGGCCGACGGACGGTGGGCCGGATCGCGAAGATCGACGCCACCGCGGGTGAAGGCGGGCTGCTCGGCCTGGCCGTCCACCCCAGGTTCGCGGAGAACCGCTGGGTGTATGCCTACTACACCTCGGCGACCGACAACCGCGTCGTCCGGATGAGGTTCCGCAACGGCTCGCTGGGCCGGCGGCACGTAGTGCTCAAGGGCATCCCGCGCGGCGACGGCCGACACAACGGGGGCCGGCTGGCCTTCGGTCCGGACGGGATGCTCTACATCACCACGGGGGACACCGGGAACGGGGCGTTGGCCCAGGACGAGAGCTCACTCGCCGGGAAGATCCTCCGGGTCACGCCCCGCGGCCGGGTCCCGGCAGACAACCCGTACGGGAACCCGGTGTGGACCCTGGGGCATCGCAACGTCGAGGGCATCACGTTCGACCATCAGGGAGTCGCCTGGGCGACGGAGTTCGGCGAGAGCACCACCGACGAGCTCAACAAGATCGTCAAGGGCGCCAACTACGGCTGGCCGGTCGTCGAGGGCAGCGACGGACCGGGCGGGTTCCACAACCCCTTCGTGCAGTGGAGTCCCACGTCCATCTGCTCGCCCAGTGGCGTGGCGATCCGCAACGGCAGGGCCTGGGTCGGTGCCCTGCACGGCGCCTGCCTGTACTCGGTCGTACTCCGGGGCCCCCACAAGAAGAAGAAGGTGCGCTGGTTCCACGACCGGTTCGGCCGGATCCGGACCGTGCAGCTGGCCCCGGACGGATCGCTGTGGATCACCACCAGCAACCGGGACGGACGGGGCTTCCCGTCCGCCGATGACGACCGGGTCATCCGGATCACACTCGGCTAGCGGCGCCGAGGGACCGGCGCGCCCACCAAGCGGCGAGAGCGAGCTCGACGACCCCGAATCCCACCACGATCGGCTGGAGGACGAAGTAGCGCCGGAACACTGCGAGCTGGACGACGATCCAGAGGATCAGGCCCGCGCCCACCAGGTATCCGACCGGGACCGCTCGACGGTCCCCCAGGGCTGCCAGCACCAGGAGGCACGCCTGGGGCAGCGCCACGGTCAGGAGGAGTGCGAGCCCGGGGAGAGTCCAGGAGTGGAACGGCCCGGTCTGCAGCCACGAGTCGTCCATCGCCATCGTGCCGGTCATCAGGCCGAGGCCGCCGTAGACCGCGGCGGCAGTGACGTTCAGCGCAAGGGCGACGAGGAGCCACCCGGGCCAGCCCCGGTGGAGACGGGTGCCAGCGGGCCGCACGTCACGCCGCCAGCGTCGCCTTGAGCACGGACGTGAAGAACCGCAGACCGTCGGTGCCGGGACCGGTCAGCGAGTCGACGGCGTGCTCCGGGTGCGGCATCAGGCCGACCACGTTGCCCCGCTCGTTCACCAGGCCCGCGATGTCGCGCATCGAGCCGTTCGGGTTCACCTCGAGGTAGCGGGCCAGGACACGGCCCTCCCCCTCGAGCATGTCGAGAGTCCTCTCGTCGGCGACGTACCCGCCCTCGCCGTTCTTGATCGGGATCACGATCTCCTCGCCGACCGCGTAGTCGCCGGTCCAGGCGTTCGACACGTTCTCCATGCGCAGCTTCTGGTCCCGGCAGACGAACATGCGCTGGTCGTTGCGGATCAGGGCGCCCGGGAGCAGATGCGACTCGGTGAGGATCTGGAACCCGTTGCAGATCCCGAGCAGCGGCATCCCGCCCTGCGCGGCCGTGATGATCTCCTGCATCACCGGAGCGAACCGGGAGATGGCGCCGCAGCGCAGGTAGTCGCCGTAGGAGAAGCCGCCGGGGAGGATCACCGCGTCGACACGCTTGAGGTCGTGGTCGGCGTGCCAGAGCCCTACCGCCTCGCCCCCGGCGAGAGTCACGGCCCGCTTGGCGTCGGTGTCGTCCAGCGATCCCGGGAAGGTGACGACCCCGACCTTCACGCCGTCGCCTCGACGTGGACGGCGAAGTCCTCGATGACCGGGTTCGAGAGCAGCTTCTCGGCGATCTCGTGGACCTCCGCAAGCACCGCCTCGGTCACCTCGCCCTCGACGGTGAGCTCGAACCGCTTCCCTTGCCGTACGCCGGCGATGCCACCGAACCCGAGCCGGGGCAGGGCGCCGTGCACCGCCTTGCCCTGGGGGTCGAGGATCTCCGGCTTCGGCATGACGTCGACGATCACGCGGGCCAACGTGGCTCCTTGGGTCGCTGGAACTTCCGCCGGCAGTCTATCCGCGCCCCGCCCGGTTCCCGCTCACGGGGATGCCGGCAGCATGACCCCCATGAAGGTGCATCCCGAACTGGTGTAGATGGCCTGGACGCTGACCCAGGCGCCATACCGGGTGCCATCGGCATCCTGGGACGGCGTGACACCGGAAGCCATATAGCTTACGACGTCGGAGTCGCCGAGGTTCGTGTAGTCGCCGTAGATCTCGATGCTGTTGACCACTGCATGAGTCCAGGTGGTCTCCAGTCCCATCGAGGTCGAGTTCAACGACTCCGACATGACGAAGTTCGAACCGGTGATGGCGGTCCCCAACCTCACCTGGATCTCGTTGGTCTTGCATTTCGCGGTGAAGTTGAAGTACCCGAGGGAGAAGACCTTGTTGTTCCCGACGGCCAGCACTGCCCCGATCGGGGTGTAGCTCGGTCCGGCCACGCCCGCGGCGAGGTCCGCGCGGGTGATGGTGCCGTCGGCGATCTTCCCCGAGGTGACCGCTCCGGCGGCCAGCTGCCCCGAGTCGATCGAGCCGTTCGCGAGGTCGGCGCCGGTGAGGGACCCGTCGGCGACGGTCTCTCCGTAGACCGAGTTGTACGCCAGATCGTCCGCCCCCACGGTGCCGTTCAGGATCGCCTGGGTGTCGACCGAGTCGATGCCGAGATCGGCTGCATGGATCGAGGCGTCCTTGATGTCCTTGGAGTTGACCGTCCCGTCGTGGATGTCACGGGAGAGGATCGTGTTGTCCTTGATCTGCTTGCTGGTGATCAGGACCACGGCTGATGCCGAGCCGGACAGGACCCCGACCAGGGCGAGTGTGGCCACCACGTTGGCGTAGGTCAGGTGTGAGGCGATCGCCTTGACACGGGACATGAGCCACCTTCCGTTCGAACGGTTCACCTACACCTGTCGCGTTCGGTCTGCCGAACGGATTGGCTGCGGGCTCGGCAGGACGACAGGCGAACCTCATGCCGGAAGTCTTCGGGCGTCCCCGTTCCCGAAGGAACGGGGACGGTTCCCGACTGCCCGGGAAGATCTCCCCGGTCCGGAGCGCCCTCAGGCGCTCAGCGGCCCGCGCTCAGGGGCGCAGCTCGCGCTTGAGGATCTTGCCGGTGGCGGTCATCGGCAGGGCGTCGCGAAACTCGATGATTCGCGGGTACTTGTGGCCGGCCATGTTCTCCTTGCACCAGGCCACAAGCTCCTCCTCGGTGGTCGCGTCGCCCTCGTGCTTGATGACGTACGCCTTGACCTCCTCGCCCAGGGACTCGTGGTCCACGCCGACGACGGCCGCGAGGGAGACGGCCGGGTGGGTCTGCATGACCTCCTCGATCTCCCGCGGGTAAACGTTGAAGCCGCCGCGGATGATCATGTCCTTCGAGCGGTCGACGATGTAGTAGTAGCCGTCGTCGTCGCGCCGGGCCAGGTCGCCGGTGCGGAACCAGCCGTCGCGCATCACCTCGGCGGTCGCGTCCGGGCGACCGTAGTAGCCCTTCATGACGTTGTGCCCGCGGATCGCGATCTCGCCGACCTCGTCTGCGCCCTCAACCGTCTCCCACTCCTCGTCGATCAGCCTGACCTCGACCCCCCAGATCGGCGTGCCGATCGAGCCGGGCTTGGTCGGCAGGTCCGGGTGGTTGAAGGTGGCCACGGGGCTGGTCTCGGAGAGGCCGTAGCCCTCCTGGATGTCGATGCCGAACTTCTCCTTGAACTCGCGGATGATCTCGACCGCGATGGCGGCGCCGCCCGAGGCGGCGGCACGCAGGTTGCCGGCGATCTTCGTGACGTTCGTCTCGGGCGTGAGCGCGCCCAGCAGCGCCCAGTACATCGTGGGCACGCCGGCGAAGAAGGTGACGTTCTCCGTGTCGAGCAGCGCGAGCGCCTGCTGCGGCTCGAAGCGCGGCAGCAGCACCAGGGTGGCGCCGTTGGAGAAGCCGGTGTTCATCTGCACGGTCTGGCCGAACGAGTGGAACAGCGGCAGCGTGACCAGGTGCACGTCGTGCATCCCGGGCTGGAGCGGGAACAGCCGCAGTGCTCCGGCGACGTTCATGATGATGTTCGAGTGGGTGAGCTCGGCGCCCTTCGGCTGCCCGGTGGTGCCGCTGGTGTACAGGATCACGGCGGTGTCGTCGGGATCGGTCAGCACGGTGTCGAAGTGCGGGTGCATCCCGTGAACGGCCGCCGCCATCGTCTCGGCGCCCTCGATCGGCGAGGTCGTCGCCATCGGGTCGGCGGTGACCAGGATGAAGTCGGCGCACTCGTCGGTCTCGAGGAACGCGGCGTAGCCCGCCTGCCCCATCGGCAGCTCGGGGGTGCCCTCGAAGCAGAAGTAGGCCTTCGCGTCGGAGTCGGCCAGGTGATAGGCGATCTCGCGCGGCTTGAGCAGCACGTTGAGCGGGACGACGACGGCGCCGGCCTTGAGGATGCCGTAGTAGACGACCGGGAAGTGCGGGGTGTTGGGGCAGCTCAGCGCCACCTTGTCACCGGGCTTGATGCCGCGGTGCACCAGGAGGTTGGCCACCATGTTCGACATGGCGTTGACCTCGGCATAGGTGAAGCGGCGGTCGCCGAGCACCACGGCGTCACGCTCCGGGAAGCGGCGGGCAGAGTCTTCGAGGACCGTGGCGAGGTTGAGCATCATTCCTCCTGGCTCGGCGTGATGAGCGCCAACCTACTCGGAGGCGTGGAGATCGTCACGGGTCCGAAGACCCGGGAGCCAGGCTCAGAAGCTGGTTCCTGTGAGCAGCTCGAACGCCTCGACATAGCGGGTCCGTGTCCGCTCGACGATGTGGTCGGGCAGTGCCGGCGGTCTCTCGCCCGAGGCGCGGTCCCAGCCGCTCTCCGGCGAGAGGAGCCAGTTGCGGACGATCTGCTTGTCGTACGACGGCTGTGCCCGTCCGGGCTGCCACTCGGCCGCCGGCCAGTACCGGCTGGAGTCCGGCGTCAGCACCTCGTCGGCCAGCACGGTCGTCCCGTCGGCGCGGGCGCCGAACTCGAGCTTCGTGTCGGCGAGCAGGATGCCGCGCTGACGCGCGACCTCCTCGGCGCGGCCGTAGACGGCCAGGGTGAGGCGCCGCAGCTCCTCGGCCCGCTCCGCCCCGACGGCCGCCTCCACCGCGTCGTAGGCGACGTTCTCGTCGTGCTCGCCGAGTGCGGCCTTGGTCGCCGGGGTGAAGATCGGCGTGGCCAGCCGGCTGCCGTCCTCCAGCCCGGACGGCAGCGGGATCCCGCAGACCTCCCCGGTGGCCCGGTAGTCCAGCAGCCCGCTGCCGGTCAGGTACCCGCGAGCCACGCACTCGACGGGATACATCGCGAGCTCCTCGCAGATCACCGCCCGCCCGCCCACGTCAGCGGGCACCTCGGTGGAGAGGATGTGGTTGGGCACCAGGTCAGCCAGCTGCTCGAACCACCACAGGGACATCCGGGTGAGGATCGCCCCCTTGTCGGGGATGACCGAGTCGAGGACGTAGTCGAAGGCGGAGATGCGGTCGCTGGCCACCATCAGCAGGCGGCCGTCGCCCAGCCGGTACAGGTCCCGGACCTTGCCGGAGTGGATGTGCTCGGCGCCCGGAATCTCGGGGGCCGCGGGGATCTCGGTCGCACCTCTCATGACCGGAGCCTAGTCGCGCGCCCCGACACCCCCACGCGTCGCACGCCGGGCCCTCTGAGATCGTGTGGGCATGCCGGAGTCAGCCGAAGAGGTCTACGCCAGAGTGGTCGCCGCGGTCGGGGCGGAGGGACGGCTGCCCATGCCGCCGTACGAGGAGTGGGGCGACTGGTTCCCCTGGGAGGTCGCCGACGGACGGCTGCAGCCGAAGGTCGTCAAGCCGCCGGTGGCCGAGGAGGCTGTCCGATCCGGGATCGACGGGGTGGACTGCCGCACCTGCGACGGCGGCGGCGAGAACGTGCGGATCTGGGAGAACTGGAACTTCCACCTGCTCCGCCCCGCCAGGCCGGCGGGCCTGCCGATGGTGCTGTGGCTGAACACCAACGAGCACCTCGACTTCACCGACCTCGACGACGAGAGGGCAGCCGAGATGGGCAAGATCACGGTCTGGCTCACCCGGATCATGTCCAACCTGGAGAACATCGGCCGGGTCCACGCCTGCCGCTTCGGCGACGGGTCCGAGCACATGCACACGTGGTTCATCGCCCGCACGGCGCGTCTGCCGCAAGTCATCGGCTCGATGGCCGGGGAGTGGAACGAGATGCTGCCGCCCGGCCCCGAGGACGTGTGGCTGGAGGACACCGCGACGGTCGCCCGGAAGCTCGCGCTGCACGACGGCCACGCCCTGGTCTGACGGGGATCGCACGGACCGCCGCCACGTTCGCTGCCGTGACCACCTGAATCCCCACCGATGAGCGGGCGTTGCGCGACACTCTCCCTATGCCCACGGCGCCGGGTCGCGATCATCGCTCATCCCTCCAGCGCCTTCGGTCTGCACCGTCGGTGACCTCGGGGCGCGCCCTCCTGCTTGCCATGCTGGGCTTGCTGGTCTGTGACGTGATCGGGGGATTCGTCGCCCTCGCCGCGGGCGCGAGCTCGTTCAACGAGACGTGGGGCTTCGACACCCAGTACACAGTGCCGCTGCCGGTCGGGGTGGCACAGCTCGTTCTCGCGTGGTCGGCCGCGCGCAACACGCGTCCTCCGATCGGCGTGATCGCGGCCGTCCTCCTCAGCGTCTTCTGCCTCATCAGCCTCCTTGCCGGACTGTTCGACGGTGACCTCATCGGGAACGTCGCCTCGGATGGCCTGCTCTCCTGGGGGGTCGCCTGGGCAGCTGTCCTTCTCGCCTTCACCGCGACGGTCGGTCTGCTCGCCGCGATCCGGGCCAAGCAGCTGCGCCAACGCCGCTGACGGCCCCGGCCGTCACCCCCAGGCGACGGGGAGGCCGTGGGGAGGCGCGTTGCCGAGGAACCGGCTCTCCCCACCCGGCCAGGTCTCCAACCGGACCAAGAACTCGTGGTCGGCCCCCGGCGACCGGCGAGCGGGCTCGAACACCAGGTGGGCGAACGGCGATGTCGCGGTCGCCTGGGCCCCCAGCTCCTGGACACGATCCCGGACTGCTCGCTGGTCGGCGGCTGACAGGTACTGGAACATCACCGAGTGCCACAGCACGGTGGTCGCACCCTCCCGGAGGTCGAGGGAGCGGACGAAGCCCACCGCGCCCTGCCGGCGGATCTCGGCAGGCACCCGCACAGCGACGGCGATTGCGGCCGCGAGCCGTCGGTGCCGTGCCGTCTGGTCGGGCCACACGTAGGCGGTGACCCGCAGACGGCCCTCCTCGCTGGCGAGGTCGACCGGGGCGATGTCGGAGCCGACACGCTCGACGATCCGCAGCCGGCGCGGCCCGGGGCCGTCACCCCACGCCGGGTCCAGCAGCACCCCCGACTCGGAATCCCCGAGCACACCGGTCGCGGTCACGTAGGCGAAGTGGTCGGCCCGCAGGTTGAGTCCGCCGCTGGAGCCGATCTCGAACAGGCGGACCGGCAGCTCCCAGGGCAGGTGCAGCAGCCCGCCGTACAGCGGCGCGGAGCGGCCGACCTCGTTGGTCTGCGGGGCGCGATCGAGCCACTCCCGCGCCGCGTCCGGGTGGTGGGAGAGCAGGCGCAGCAAGGCTCCACGGGCGCCCGGAGACTCGAAGGCTCCGCCGGCCGTCGGGTAGAAGGCGGCGAGCTCCGGGGCCCGGCCGGCGAGAACCAGGCGGTGTACCGACCCCATCAGCCGGGCGGCCAGCGCCGAGGGGCCGGAGTCGTCCTCGTGTCCGGCGATGACGCGATGGGTCGGCCCTCCACGCTCCAGGTCGTCTGCCAGGAAGTCGAGCAGGTCGCCGTACATCGGCGACCCCAGCTCGTGGCAGGCACGCGCCTGCTCCCGGAACGCCGCGACCGGATCCATGGCCCGAGTCTGCCAGCGCCGCTACCGGTGGGGCTTCGGCTGCAGGAACCACTCCATCCGCTTGGTGATCCACGGCAGCGCCAGGTAGGTCATCACCGGGGTCATCACCATCACGCTGAGCAACACCCGCAAGGGCAGGAACCAGTCGTGCATGGTCTGCCCGCCGACCCAGTTGGCGGTCAGGCTCAACGGGTAGAAGACCAGGAAGATGACGATCATCTGCTTCCACCGCGGCGGTGCAGGGGGCGCCGATCGGAGGTCCCGCACGTCGCGGGAGGCCGGCTCGTCGAACCAGCCCTCGATGCCCGTACGGCGCTCCTCGCGCGCCTCCTCGACCAGTCCCTGCGCCGAGCCGAGCCACCAGGAGCGCTGGGTGGACGCCTCCCACGCCGCCAACGACTCCTCGGACTCGAAGCGGTACAGCATGTGCCAGGCCTCCGAGCCCTGCCCCGGGCGCAGCCACCCGGCGCCGAGGAAGCCGTCGAAGGAAGAGGCGAGCCGGAAGCCGGACTCGACCCATGCGGTCATCTCGGCCTCGTGGGCCGGGTCGACGTGACGGGTGATCGCGACGGTGACGGGAGTGCTCACCCGCCGAGCCTAGGGACCTCCTCCGGCGCTCGACTCAGGGGGAGGCACGCAGCTTGACCGGGGCGCTCCACTTGCCGTGACCCGCCTTGGACTTCGCCCGGACCTGGCAGTCGTATGCGCGTCCGGCCCTCAGGCCCTTCACGACGATCGGCGAGTCCTTGCCCTTGACCTTGACCACCACCGAGCTGTGCCGCATCACGCACCGGACCACGTAGCCGGTGACCTTCGCACCACGCGACTGGGCCGGGTCGAACTTGATCTTGGCCCGGTGCCGGGCGACTCGCTTCGCGTGCACGTTCTGCGGCCGCGTCGGCGTGATGGTGCCCACCTTGTACTTCAGGTGGCGCAGCGACTTCTTGGTGGTCGCCAGCGTGGGCGACGACCCCGGCGCGACGCCGGCGACGGGCGCGGGCGAGCCGGAGACGTCCGGGAAGTGCAGCCCGCTGATGTGCACGATCATCGCGTCGCCGCCGGTCTCCTGGAAGACGTCGACCGTCGCACCTCCGTCACCGGTCACGGTGACGCCGCTGCTGGTCATGGTGGCCGGGTTCGGCACGCCGTACACGTCGCGGAGGAACTGGTTCGGGATCCGCATCTCCACGTGACCGTCCACGAGCGTCGAGCCGTCCGCGAGATACCGCCGGTTGGCCGTGTTGACCAGCAGGAACGGCGGGAGGCTCGGGTCGGAGGGACTGACGATCTGCGGCGGGACCTCTGTGTAGGCGATGTTGTTGAAGTAGTCCATGCCGTAGAAGTCGTTCCGCTGACTCGCGTCGGTCCAGGCGCCGTAGTCGGTGATGTAGAAGTCGAAGTAGCCGTCCCACTGGCGGTTGTTGAAGCCGACGGGGAGTCCGGTCACCGACTGCTCGGGGCAATAGGTGCCGTCGGAGTTGCACTGACCCGAGACGGTGACCGGGTTGCCGGTGATGGTGACGGTGTATCCGTCGGCCGCATGGCTTCGGGTGACCTTGACGTTCTGCGCCTTGCCGTCGGTCACGCGGGGGACCTCCCAGGTGCCCACGAAGACGACCACCTGCCAGGTGTCGGTCAGCGCCGAGAGCCCGAGGTCTCCCCCGCTGCCGTCCTTCTCCGCCAGGAAGTAGATGTTCTTGCTGGGCGTGGTGTCGTCGTACCAGGCGATGTAGCTGTACGGCGTCGTGATGGCGGCGCCGTTGACGGTGACCGACTGGATGCACGGGGCCTCCCCTGCGGTCGTCGCGCAGTCCTCCAGCGTCGGCGGGGAGCTCAAGGCGACCGCCGGGGTCGCGAGACCCGTCGTCAGTGTCAGTGCGGAGGCGACCAGGGAGAGGCCTGCGGTCAGGATCGAGAAGCGGCGGAGTCGCTGAGCCATGCCCTGACGTTACGGAACCTGAGGGATTCCGCAAGCCTTCTCGGTCACTTCACAGGATCTCGCCCGGGGTGTACGACGCAGCCGCGGGATGCTGTGCGCACACCTCCTCGATCCGCCCGATCACCGCCTCGGTCTGGGCGACGGCCGCGCCCGTGAAGGTGATCGGCTCGGCCACGAGCGTGTCGAGCTGTGCCTCGGTGAGGCCCAGGCGGTCGTCGGAGGCCAGCCTCTCGAAGAGGTTGTTGACCGCGCGGCCCTGCCGCATCTCCAACGCGACACCGACGGCTGCCTCCTTGATCGCCTCGTGGGCGGTCTCGCGGCCGACGCCGTTGCGGACCGCGCTGATCAGCACCTTGGTGGTGGCCAGGAAGGGGAGGTATCGGTCGAGCTCCCGCTGGACGACGGCGGGGAAGGCGCCGAACTCGTCGAGCACGGTGAGGAAGGTCTGGAACAGGCCGTCGGTGGCGAAGAAGGCGTCGGGGAGCGCCACCCGCCGCACGACCGAGCAGGACACGTCGCCCTCGTTCCACTGGTCGCCGGCCAGCTCGCCGACCATCGACAGGTAGCCGCGCAGGACGACCGCCAGGCCGTTCACGCGCTCGCAGGAGCGGGTGTTCATCTTGTGCGGCATCGCCGACGAGCCGACCTGCCCCTCCTTGAAGCCCTCGGTGACCAGCTCGTTGCCGGCCATCAGACCGGATCGTGGTCGCCAGGTTGGACGGTGCTGCGACGGTCTGCACGAGGGCCGAGACGACCTCGAAGTCGAGCGACCGCGGGTAGACCTGGCCGACCGAGGTGAGCACCCGCTCGAAGCCGAGGTGCGCGGCGACCCGCTGCTCGAGGTCGGCCAGCTTGGTCGCGTCTCCGTCGAGCAGGTCGAGCATGTCCTGCGCGGTGCCCATCGGCCCCTTGATCCCGCGCAGCGGGTAGCGCGCCGAGCAGCTCGCCCAGCCTGTCGTACGCGACCAGTAGCTCGTCGGCCACCGTGGCGAACCTCTTGCCGAGGGTGGTGGCCTGCGCGGCGACGTTGTGCGAGCGGCCGGCCATGACCAGCGACTCGTGCTCGGCGGCCAGCCGCCCGAGCCGGGCCAGGGTGGCGACGACCCGGCCGCGCACGAGCTCCAGCGAGGAGCGGATCTGCAGCTGCTCGACGTTCTCGGTCAGGTCGCGCGAGGTCATCCCCTTGTGGATGTGCTCGTGGCCGGCCAGTGCGCTGAACTCCTCGATCCGCGCCTTCACGTCGTGGCGGGTGACGCGCTCGCGCGCTGCGATCGAGGCGAGGTCGACCACGTCGACGACCTTCTCGTAAGCCTCGACGACTCCGTCGGGGACGTCGACGCCGAGGTCGCGCTGTGCCTTCAGGACCGCGATCCAGAGCCTTCTCTCGAGCACGATCTTGTGCTCGGGAGACCAGATGCCCACCAGGTCGGGGGCGGCGTACCGGTGCGCGAGCACGTTGGGGACCGTCATCACGACTCCTTCACGGAGGCGCCCTCGACGACGCCCAAGGGTTCGGCAGCGATGTCGCTGCGCCACTGCGCGCCGGGGAAGCTGATCGCGGCGACGCCCTCGTAGGCGCGCTTGCGGGCCGCCCCGACATCGGGGCCGGTGGCGCGCACCGCGAGCACCCGGCCGCCCGCGGTCACCAGTCCTGCCTGGGTGAGGGCCGTGCCCGCGTGGATCACGTCGATGTCTGCGCCGACCACCGCGTCGACGCCGGTGATCACGTCACCCTTGGACGACGACTCCGGGTAGCCGGCCGACGCCAGCACGACGGAGACCGCCGCCTCGCCCGAGAACCGGGGAGGCTTCACGTCCTCGAGCCGACCTTCGGCAGCGGCGAGCAGCAGCTCGCCCAGCGGTGACTCCAGCACAGCGAGCACCGGCTGGATGTCGGGGTCGCCGAAGCGGCAGTTGAACTCGATCACCCGCGGGCCGGCGTGGGTGAGGGCGAGCCCGACGTAGAGGCAGCCCCGGAAGGGCGCACCCCGGCGGGCCATCTCGTCGAGGGTGGGCTGGACGATCTGCTCCATCACGGTCCCGGTCAGGTCAGCCGGAGCCCACGTCAGGGGGGAGTAGGAGCCCATGCCGCCGGTGTTGGGGCCGCGGCCCCCGTCGAAGATCCGCTTGAAGTCCTGGGCCGGCTGGAGCGGGTAGGCGGTCGTCCCGTCGCACACGGCGAAGAGGGAGACCTCCGGCCCGTCGAGGAACTCCTCGACCACCACCCGGCTACAGGTCGCGGCATGGGCAAGGGCGGCGTCGCGGTCGGTGGTGACCACGACTCCCTTGCCGGCAGCGAGGGAGTCGTCCTTCACGACGTACGGCGGTCCGAGCTCGTCGAGCGCCGCGGCGGTCTCGGCCCCGGCGCTGCAGACGCGTGCACGGGCGGTGGGGACGCCGGAGGCCTCCATCACCTGCTTGGCGAACGCCTTCGAACCCTCGATCTGTGCGGCCGCGGCGGACGGTCCGAAGCAGGCGATCCCGCGGGCGGTCACCGCATCCGCGACGCCGGCGACGAGCGGCGCCTCCGGGCCCACGATGACCAGGTCGGCAGCGATCCGCTCGGCGAGGTCGGCGACCTGCCCGCCGTCCATCGGGTCGACCGGGTGGAACGGTCCGATCGCGGCCATCCCGGGGTTGCCGGGCGCCGCATGCACCTCGGTCACCGAGGGATCGCGGGACAGGGCGAGCGCGAGGGCGTGCTCACGCCCTCCGGAACCGATCACCAGTGCCCTCACAGGGCCCAAGGCTAGTCGTCCCGGCAGAGGTCTCGGACCAGAGACCACGAGCCCCGGCCCGGCGCAGGGGACAGCCCCGTCGATGGACGGAGGGATCACCCGACGGGCCCTGGCGCTCGACGACGGCTGGCCTCACCCTGGACTCGTGACCAAGGACGTGCAGATCACCATCGACTGCTCCGACCCCGCCGCCCTGGCGGCCTTCTGGGCGCAGGCGCTCGGGTACCAGGTGCAGCCGCCACCCGACGGGTTCGACTCGTGGGAGGCGGCCCTCACGGCGTTCGGCGTGCCGCCCGACCAGTGGAACTCACGTTCGGCGATCCTCCCCCTCGAGGGCCCACACCCGCGGATCTTCTTCCAACGGGTGCCGGAGGGGAAGGCGGGGAAGAACCGGGTCCACCTCGACGTGCGGGCGGCGCCGGGGCTCGAGGGTGAGGAGCGGATGCGCACGTTGGAGACCGAGGCAGTGCGGCTGGCCGCGCTCGGCGCGACGCGCGTCCTCCGGGTCGAGCCTGCCCCCGCGACGATGGACGCCGGACACATCACGATGCGTGACCCGGAGGGCAACGAGTTCTGCCTCGACTAGCGCGAGAGGCGTTGACGAGGTGGGCTCGAAGAGGGGGTGCTGAGCTTCCCTACCGGAGCTGGATGGTCTCCTCACGGCCGGGGCCGACGCCGATGCCCCAGAAGGGGGCGCCGGAGAGCTCCTCGAGGGCGCGCACGTAGGTCCGGGCGTTCTTCGGCAGCTCCTCGAAGGTGCGGCACCCGGAGATGTCCTCGTCCCAGCCGTCGAAGAGCTCGTAGACGGGCGTCGCGTGGAAGAACTCGGTCTGGGTCATCGGCATCTCGTCGTGCCGGACCCCGTCGACCTCGTAGCCGACGCAGACCGGGATCCGCTCCCAGCCGCCGAGGACGTCGAGCTTGGTGAGGAAGAACTCGGTCAGTCCGTTGATCCGCGCGGCGTAGCGGGCGATGACCGCGTCGTACCAGCCGCAGCGGCGGGGACGACCGGTCGTGGTGCCGAACTCCGCGCCGCGCCTGCGCAGCTCGTCGCCGTCGTGGTCGAGCAGCTCGGTCGGGAACGGTCCCGCGCCCACGCGCGTCGTGTAGGCCTTGGCGACGCCGATGATCCGGTCGAGCCGGCCCGGTCCGATCCCGCTGCCGGTGCACACGCCTCCCGCGGTCGGGCTGCTGGAGGTCACGAACGGGTAGGTCCCGTGGTCGACGTCCAGCATCGTCGCCTGGGCGCCCTCGAAGAGAACGGTCTTCCCCTCGTCGAGTGCACGGTTCAGGAGCAGTGAGGTGTCGGCGACCAAAGGGCGCAGCCTGTCGGCGTAGGCCATCAGATCGTCGAGGACCTCGTCGACCGCGATCGCGCGGCGGTTGTAGACCTTCACCAGGAGCTGGTTCTTCACCTCGAGCGCCATCTCGACCTTGGCGGCGAGGATCTTCTCGTCGAAGAGGTCGGCGACCCGGATGCCGATCCGGTTGATCTTGTCGGCGTACGCGGGGCCGATGCCACGGCCGGTCGTCCCGATCTGGTTCTTGCCGAGGAAGCGCTCGGTGACCTTGTCGATGGTGGTGTGGTAGCCCGTGATGACGTGGGCGCTGGACGACACCACCAGGTGCGACACGTCGACGCCGCGCGCTGCCATCCCGTCGATCTCGGCGAACAGGACGCCGAGGTCGATCACCACCCCGTTCGCGATGACCGGAGTCGTGCCGGGAGTCAGCACCGCCGACGGCAGCAGGTGGGTGGCGAACTTCTCGCCGTTGACCACGATCGTGTGGCCGGCGTTGTTCCCTCCCGAGAAGCGCACGCAGTAGTCGATCGAGGAGTCGATCGAGGAGCTGAGCAGGTCGGTGGCCTTGCCCTTGCCCTCGTCACCCCACTGTGCGCCGAGCACCACGATGGCCGGCATGGGCGCCACTCCCCTCCGTTGTCGTCAGGCGCTGCGGCGTATCCCGCGAGGAGCGTCGACGTCAGCACAACAAGCAACCCCGGCGCAACAGCACCGGGGCTCTTGCGGCCCGAATCTACCAAAGCCCGAGGCGTCGTGGCGTACGGACGCCGCTTCAGCCCTTGTCGCCCAACAGGACGTCGTACCCGAGCTCGCTGCTCTCCTGGAGGAAGTCGGCGCATCGCGTCGCCTCCTCCACCTCGCCGATGCGGCCTGCCGCCCGCGCCAGGGTCCCGAGACAGCAGAGGAACCCGCGGTTCGGCTCGTGCTCCCAGGGGATGGGGCCGTGGCCCTTCCACCCGTTGCGGCGCAGGAGGTCGAGGCCACGGTGGTAGCCGACCCGCGCAAAGGCGTAGACCGTCACCGCATCGACCTCGTCGGCTTCGGCCTCGGTCGCCAGCGCGGCCCAGGCCGCCGGGCTCGCCGGGTGTGCGCGGACGACGTCGACGGGGGCGGCACCGGTCTCGAGGAGCTCCGCCGCGGGGTCCTCGGGGAGCCGGGTGGGCGGGGGTCCCGCCAGCAGGTCGGTCATCGCGCGAGGGTGTGGCCGGTGCTACGGAGGTTCTGGCAGGCCTCGACGACCCGGGCGGCCATCCCCGCCTCGGCTGCCTTGCCCCAGGAGCGCGGGTCGTAGAGCTTCTTGTCACCGACCTCGCCGTCGACCTTCAGCACGCCGGTGTAGTTGCTGAACATGTGGTCGGCCACCGGCCGGCTGAACGCGTACTGGGTGTCGGTGTCGACGTTCATCTTCACCACGCCGTAGTCGACGGCCGCGGCGATCTCCTCGGGCAGCGAGCCCGACCCGCCGTGGAAGACGAGGTCGAACGGGCGAGCGCCGGCCTCCAGCCCGTACTTCTGGGCGACAGCCTCCTGCGCCGCCTTGAGGATCTCCGGGCGGAGCTTGACCTTCCCCGGCTTGTACGCACCGTGCACGTTGCCGAAGGTGAGCGCCGTCATGTAGCGGCCCTTCTCGCCCATGCCGAGGGCCTCCACCGTCGCCAGGGCGTCCTCGGGGGTCGTGTAGAGCTTCTCGTTGATCTCCCCGACGATGCCGTCCTCCTCGCCGCCGACGACGCCCACCTCGATCTCGAGGATCACGCGCGCGGCCGCCGCCTGCTCCAGCAGCTCGGCGGCGATCGCGAGGTTCTCGTCGAGGGGCACCGCGGACCCGTCCCACATGTGGGACTGGAACAGTGGCTCCTGGCCGTTCTTGACCCGCTCCACCGAGATCGCCAGGAGCGGACGGACGAAGGCGTCGAGCTTGTCCTGGGGGCAGTGGTCGGTGTGCAGGGCGATGTTCACCGGGTAGTTCTTGGCCACCTCGGCGGCGTACGCGGCGAAGGCAGCCGACCCGGTGACCATGTTCTTGATCGTGGGTCCGGAGAGGTACTCGGCGCCGCCGGTGGACACCTGGACGATCCCGTCGCTCTCGGCGTCGGAGAAGCCGCGCAGGGCCGCGTGGAGGGTCTGGGACGACGTGACGTTGATGGCCGGCATCGCGAAGTTCTCGCGCTTGGCCGTGTCGAGCATCTCGGCGTAGGCCTCGGGGGAGGCAATGGGCATGATCTGCTCCTCGATCGGCGGGTGGGCGTCGCGACCACTCTAGTAGGGCGCAGCGCCGGCGAGGTCCGGTGCTCGGGGCAGGGGCGAATGCTCAGAATCCCGCATGCCGGGCCGATCAGCAGGCTGGCTAACCCACGCTGCACCGCGCGCCCAGGAAGGACTCCACGTGATCTCCGAAGCCCCGGCTATCGACGTCAAGGACGTGCTCTCCACCGCTGCCCGGGTCAAGCCGCTGCCCACGAGCGTGGCTCGCCTCGCCGCCCTCGTGTGTCAGGAGGAGCCGGACTTCAAGGAGATCGTCGAGGTCGTCGGCTACGACGAGTCGCTGACGGCCCAGCTCCTGCGTCAGGCCAACGCGGTGGGGCTGGGCGCGCTGCACCCGGTCAAGACGGTGCGCGACGCTGCGATGCGGCTGGGCACCGGCTCCCTGCTCTCGCTCGCGCTGAGCTCCAGCGTCGGCAACAACCTGCGACGCGCTCTCCCGGCGTACGGCCTCGCCGAGGGCGAGCTGTGGCAGCAGTCCGTGGCCGCGTCCCTCGCCGCCGAGGTGATCAGGTCGTTCGGCCAGGGTGCCATCCCGGCGGAGGTCTCCACCGCGGCACTGCTCCACGACTTCGGCAAGGTCGTGCTTGCCAACCACTTCGGGCCCCAGATCCTGCAGATGCTGGACGCGGCCTCCGGCAACGACCAGCTCGACCTGTGCGAGACCGAGCTGCGCGTCTTCGGGCTGACCCACGCCGACGTCGGCGGACTGGTGGCCCAGCAGTGGCGCCTGCCCCAGACGATCGTCGACGCGATCACCCAGCACCACTCGGTCCGCGACGACCTGCCCGCGGTCTGTGCCGCGGTGAGCCTGGCGCACACCGTCGCGCTGGAGGTCGGGCTGCCCGAGAACCCGCCCATCGAGGTGGTGGAGCGCCAGCAGAGCATGGTGATCCAACGGCGGCCGATCATGCGCCAGCTCGGGATGGACCCGGAGACCTATCCGGAGGTGGTCCGGGCAACCCGGGCGAAGTACGCCGAGGTCGCCGCGCGATTCGACGCCTGACTCACCCGCGCCAGCCCAACCCCAGGTCGGCGTGCTGGCGGATCCACGTGTGCATCGCGATCGCTGCCGCGGCCGAGGCGTTGATCGACCGGGTGGAGCCGAACTGGGCGATGGAGAACGTCCCGTCGCACGCGGCTCGCGCCGCCTCGGACAGCCCCGGCCCCTCCTGCCCGAACAGCAGGCAGCACCGCTCCGGCAGCTGCATGCGTCTCGAGCGGGAGCGATCCGGGGAGGTTGTCGATGCCGAGCAGAGCGACCCCCTGAGCATGCAGCGACTCGGCGAGACCGGTCACCGTCGCGTGGTGCCGGATGTGCTGGTAGCGATCGGTCACCATCGCCCCGCGTCGGTTCCAGCGCCGGTTGCCGACGATGTGCACCTCGGCCGCGAGGAAGGCGTTGGCGGTCCGCACGATCGTGCCGATGTTGAAGTCGTGCTGCCAGTTCTCGATCGCGACGTGGAAGCGGTGCCGCCGCGCGTCGAGGTCGGCGACGATCGCCTCCATCGTCCAGTAGCGGTAGCGGTCGACGACGTTGCGCCGGTCCCCCGCGGCGAGAAGCGCCCGGTCGTACTCGGGTCCCTCGGGCCACGGTCCCTCCCAGGGGCCGACGCCGACCTCGTCGGGCCCGTGCGGCATCGGGTCGTACGGGGCCCGCCGTTGCGCTGAGTCGCTCACGGCCGTCCATCGTAGGGCGTGTCCGGCGCCTCGGCCCGTCTCCGGTGCCGCGCCTTGTCCGCCCGGTAGGGTCTCGGCGTGACGCACATACCGCCGTTGCTCTCGATCACGAGCTGGCTCGACCCCGAGAAGATCCTGACCGCCATGGGGCCGTGGGCCTTCTGGGGCATGCTGCTGATCATCTTCGCGGAGTGCGGCCTGTTCGCGATCCTGCCCGGTGACTCCCTGCTGTTCGTCGCCGGGCTCTTCATGGCCGCCGGCTGGGACGCCGCCCCCAACGTCGTGGTGACGATTGCCGTCCTGGCGGTGGTCGCCTGGCTGGGCAACGTGAACGGCTACTTCATCGGCTACGTGGTGGGACCACCCCTGTTCAAGCCCGATGCCCGCGTCTTCAAGTCCGCCTATGCCGAGAGGGCCCACGTCTTCTTCGAGAGGTTCGGAGCGCGCGCGATCATCCTGGCCCGCTTCGTCCCGATCGTGCGGACCTTCATCACCCTGTTCGCCGGGGTGGCCCGGATGGACCGGAGGCAGTACCTCACCTACTCCGCCATCGGTGCGGTCGCCTGGGTCACCATCGTGACCCTGGCCGGCTACTGGCTCGGCCAGTTCACCTGGATCAAGAGCAACGTCGACCTGATCGTGCTCGGCCTGGTGGCGCTGTCCCTCGTGCCGATGGCCTGGCACTGGCTCACCGAGCGGCGCGCGAGGAGAGCCGTCTGACCCGTCAGAGCCCCAGCTCGGCCTTGCCGAACGCGAACAGGTACGGCACGCCGGTCTCGGCCTCGACCCGTTCCTTGGCGCCGGTGTCCCGGTCGACGATGACGGCCACTCCGACCACCTCGGCCCCGGCCTCCCTCAGTGCCTCGACGGCCGTCAGCACCGAGCCGCCGGTCGTGGAGGTGTCCTCGACCGCGAGCACCCGGCGTCCCTCGACCGGGGAGCCCTCGATCCGGCGCTGCAGCCCGTGGGCCTTCTCGGCCTTGCGCACCACGAAGGCATCCAGGACCCGGCCGCGGGCGGCCGCGGCATGGAGCATCGCGCCGGCCACGGGGTCGGCTCCCAGGGTCAGTCCGCCGACGGCCTCGAAGTCGAGCCCGGCGACGAGGTCGAGCATCACCGAGCCGACCAGCGGGGCGGCGACTCCGTCGAGGGTGATGCGCCGCATGTCGACGTAGTAGTCGGCCTCCGCGCCCGACGAGAGGGTCACCCTCCCGTGCACGACGGCCTTGGCCTTGATCTGCTCGATGAGGGCGGCGCGGTCGCTCATGGGTGCGACCCTACTGGCACATCCTGCCTCCTCCGCCTCGGTGTCGTCCGGATCCCCGGGGCCGTCGACTCCGTGCCCGGCGGTAGCGTCGGAGCATGTCCAGCCAGTCCCGAGCAGCCCGGTGGATGCACGGCATCCCCGAGACGATCTTCGCGCGGATGTCGGCGCTCGCGGTGTCCACGGGATCGATCAACCTCGGCCAGGGGTTTCCCGACGAGGACGGCCCGCAGGAGATCGTCGAGGCTGCGGTCTCCGCCCTGCGCGACGGCCGCAACCAGTACGCCCCCGGCATCGGCATCCCGGCTCTCCGCCACGCCATCGCCGCGCACCAGCGGCGGCACTACGGCCTCGTGGTCGATCCGGACGAGGGAGTGATCGTCAGCGCGGGCGCGACCGAGGCGCTGGCCGCCTCGATCCTGGCCTTCACCGATCCGGGTGACGAGGTCGTCGTGCTGGAGCCGTACTACGACTCCTACACCGCCTGCATCGAGATGGCGGGCGGGGTCCGCCGGCCGGTGACCCTGCGTCCTCCGGACTTCCGGCTCGACGCCGACGCGCTGCGGGCAGCGGTGTCGCCCCGCACCCGCTACCTGCTGATCAACAGCCCGCACAACCCGACCGGCGCCGTTCTCGATCGCACCGAGCTCGAGGCGGTCGCCGCGGTCGCGCAGGAGCACGACCTGATCGTGGTCACCGACGAGGTCTACGAGCACCTCACCTTCGACACCGCCCGCCACATCCCCCTGGCGAGCCTGCCGGGGATGTTCGACCGGACGGTGACCATCTCCAGTGCCGGCAAGTCCTTCTCCTTCACCGGGTGGAAGGTCGGCTGGGTCTCGGGGCCCCCCGACCTCGTGCGCACGGTCCTGGGCGCCAAGCAGTGGCTGACGTACTCCAACGCCTCGGCCCTGCAACCGGCCATCGCCCATGCCCTCGACCACCACGACGACTACCCGACCCGGCTGGCGCGTGACCTCCAGCGGCGGCGCAACCTGTTGGTGAGCGGGCTGAACGAGATCGGCCTGCCGACCTTCTCCCCCGAGGGGACCTACTTCGCGATGAGCGACGTGAGCACCACCGCGTACCCGCAGAGCGGTGAGTTCTGCGAGCGGCTGCCCGAGATCGCGGGCGTGGTCGCCATCCCGGCGTCGGTGTTCTACGACGACGCCGACGCCGGCCGCCATCTGGTCCGGTGGGCCTTCTGCAAGCGGGAGGACGTCCTGCACGAGGCTCTCGACCGGCTCCGCGAGGCAGACCTGGGTCTGTAGTCCGAGCCACGGCTCCGGGCGGGATCAGGACTCGCGCAGCGGTAGGCGCACGGTGAACGTGCTGCCCTCGTTCTCCACCGACTCGAACGAGACACGGCCACGGTGGGCGCTCACCACCTGGTTGACGATGTGCAGGCCGATGCCCGTGCCGTTGATGGCGAGGAACGTCGAGGTGGACGAACGGAAGAACCTGTCGAACACCTTGCCCTGCTCGGCCTTCGGGATCCCGATTCCGGTGTCGGCGACGGTCAGCACGGCGTCTCCCTCGACCACGGCAAGGTCGACGGCCACCCGCCCGCCGTCGGGGGTGAACTTGACCGCGTTGCTCACCAGGTTGGACACCGCCCGCTCGAGTTGCAGCCCGTCCCCGACCGTCTTGATCTCGGCGTCTCCGAGGTTCACGACCACGTCGAGCCTGCGCATCCCGTAGCTCACCAGGACCGACTCCACGGCGGAGCGGACCGCGCCTCGGAGGTCCAGCAGCGTGGGCCGGTAGACGAAAGTGCCGCCGTCCATCCGGGACAGGGTGAGCAGGTCCTCGATCAGCTGCTCCAGACGTTTGGCGTTGCGGATCACCGGGTCGAGGAGACGTCGCTGCTCGTCGGGAAGGTCGTAGGCCCGCATCAGGTCCGTGTAGCCGATGACGCTGGTGATCGGAGTGCGCAGCTCATGGCTCACCGAGGAGATGAAGTCGTTCTTGCTGCGGTCCAGAGCGGCGAGCCGCTCGACCGCCTCGTGCTCGTGACGCAGCGCCGCCCGCAGCGCCTCCTCGGTCTTGCGTGCCTGGCTGACGTCCTCGATCACCCCGAGATAGCCGAGCTGCTCGCCCGAGGGGGACGTCCGCCGGGACAGGCGAAGGTGGCCTACGAACTGCGAGCCGTCCTTGCGGCGGAACTCCCAGTCGCCCTCCACCATCCGGGCCCCGTCGCGCAGCGTCGTGCGAAGCCCGTCGAAGCTCGTCGCCTCGCGGTGCGCGGCCGCGTAGAGGTCCGCGCCGATGAGCCCGGCAAGCGCCTCCTCCCGGGAGTACCCGAACATGGCGACCGCTCCGGCGCCCCACACCACGATCCGGCTCGCCGTGTCCGTGGCGATGATGGCCAGCCCCTCCGACGAGTCCAGGACGCTGCTCAGCTCGTCCCGCGTGGTCTGGGCGTCACGCAGTGCCACGCGTCGCTGGTCGGACGCGACAGCCGTGGGAATTGCCACCAGGGCATGGACGAGGATCGACGCCTGGAGCAGCAGCCTCAGGTCCGAGTCGACCCCGAGGTCGAAGGTGCTTCCGAAGGGCCCCCGGGCGAAGTGGGTGCCCAGGATGATGATCGCTCCGAGCGCCAGGACCTCGACGGAGACCAGGCGGGGAGTCAGCCGCAAGGCTCCCCAGATCAGGAAAGGCATCGGCAGGAAGACGGTGGGGAGACCCGCGGGGTCGAAATAGGTTGCGATGCCGGTCGCCGCGAGGAGAAGGAACTGCAGGCCCCCCTCCAGGAGGCGCGACGGGGGTGCGGCTCCGCCGCGCGCCGCGATCACGACCGGCACGATGATCAGCGTCGCCGCCATGTGTGAGGCGGTGAGCGACTGGGCGGCGCGCAGGAAGCTCCCGTCGTCGAGGACCACGATCCCGCCCGCGCCGATGACACCCAGCGACGCCGAGGCAGCCAGGGCGGCCACCAGGAGCCGTGCACAGTCCTCGAGGCTGACCAGGACCGCCGGACGCCGGTACCCGGCGGTGAAGACGAGGACGCCCACGCCTGCCTCGGCTACGTTGCCCACGCCGTACCAGAGGGAGAGCGCGACGGAGTGGTCGCCGAGAAGGTTGGCGGCGACGGTCGCGACGAAGATGATCGAGGCGGCCGCCCATGCCAGGCGTTTGGGGGTGACCAGGGCCAGGGACATGGCCAGCCCGGCCGCAGGCCACCACAAGGCGACGCTTGACCCGGGAGGCGAGAAGTACAGACCCGACATGCCCACCAGCACGATGCCGACGCCGGCCCCCGGGGCGATGACCCACCAGGCGCGCTCGCGCAGGGTCGCTCCCTCGGCGTGCCAGACGCGGCTGGCCCACCCTGCGGTCATGGCGTCGGAACCCCCTCGCCTACCTCGGCCCGGTGCGACGAGAAGAGGAACAAGAGGGCCAGGCAGTTACGCGAAGAATAGTCCGTTATATGGCGCTATGGGCGATATTGCCGCGGTCTCACCAGACCGGCGGGTTCTGGCTCCCCCCGCCACCCGAGGAGAAGTAGGCATTGGACTTGGGGACGAAGAGCAGGACCACCGTGGCCACCGACGCCGCCAGGGTGACCACGGGCAGGATCGCCAGGATCGTCAACAGGCTCAGCAGGCCGGCCAGCGAGGCGCAGACCGCGAGGAGGATGCGTGCCCAGTTGGCGCCGAGGAAGACGAAGACGGCCAGCACGAGCGCGGCCAGCGACCAGACGATCAGAATCCCCGAGACCCACTCCACCGCTGTCACGAGAGTCGCGACGTCGTAGTTCCCCTGGAACTGCGGCGTCGCCTCGATCTGGTCGACCACCTGGGAGCGCATGAACACGACCTCCAGCAGGATGGCCACGCTGCCGAAGAGGGTGAGCCCGGCGGAGACCCAGGTGAGCACCGCAGCGGTGACCACCGATCCCGGTCGAGGTGACCTGCCCCGCACCGGGGGCTGCGGAAGCCCGACCGGACCGTACGGCGACTGCGCGGTGGGCGGAGCGGGGAACGAGCCCGGGTAGGGCCCCGGCATCCCCGCGGGAGGAGGCGGCGCCTGGCCGTAGGGCGGGGGCGGCGGCGGGGGCGCCTGGCCGTACGGGGCCTCGGCGGGCGGGGGCGCCTGGCCGTACGGGGCCTCGGCGGGGGCCGGCGTGGCTCCCGGCTCGGCCGGAGGGCGCTCGGGAGGTTCCGAACCGTCCGAAGCTTGCGTCATGCGCGACTCGTCCACGCGTCCCACGGTAGTGGACGACCTCGGCGCGAGGGATGCACCGCTGAACCACGCCCGCGACCGGGGCGACCAGAGCATCACCGCGACGCCGGCGAGCATGAAGGGGATGAACCGCATCAGCGCCGCGCTGGGCAGCAGCAGCACCGCCACGACGGTCAGGCCGATGCGTGCGCCGTTGTGCCGGCGCAGGACGAAGATCGCCAGCACGAGCGCAGCGGCCGCGAGCGCCCCGCTGACCATGACGAAGATGCGAAGGATCTCCATCACCTGATCGACGGTGAGGGCCAGGCCTGCCCCACTACCGGTCCCCAGGTAGGTCTCCACCTCATGACGCATGTCGACCGACCCCACCTGACCCATGAGGTCGAAGGCGACGAAGACCATCAGGAGGCTGGTGAGGATCGCGAAACCACCCAGGACGGTGATCTGGCCGGGTCTGGGCTCGGTGCGGGGCTCGGGCATGTGCGTCATTGTTCCAACGGTGCCCAAGCGCCCACGACGACCCCGCGGCGCCGGACCGGGTCAGTCCCGGACGGTCTCCAGCGACAGCCCATCCGCACCGAGATCGACGCCGACCGTCTGCCCGTCGTGGACCTGACCGGCCAGCAGCATCCGCGCGAGCGGGTCCCCGATCGCCGACTGCACCAGACGCCGCAGCGGCCGCGCACCGTAGGACGGGTCGTAGCCGGTCTCGGCGAGCCAGGTCCGTGCGGCGTCGGTCACGTTCAGCGTGATCCTCCGCGCGACGAGGCGCCGCGCGAGAGCGTCGACCTGGAGGTCGACGATGCGGGCGAGCTGCGCACGGCTCAGGGCGTCGAACATGACGATCTCGTCGAGTCGGTTCAAGAACTCCGGCTTGAACGACGCACGGACCACGGCCATCACGGTCTCGTGCTTCTTCTCCTCGTCCAGGGCAGGGTCGACCAGGGCGTGCGAGCCCAGGTTGGACGTGAGGATCAGCACCACGTTGCGGAAGTCGACGGTGCGGCCCTGCCCGTCGGTGAGGCGCCCGTCGTCGAGGACCTGCAGCAGCACGTCGAATACCTCCGGGTGCGCCTTCTCGACCTCGTCGAGCAGGACGACGCTGTACGGCCGTCGACGCACCGCCTCGGTGAGCTGGCCACCCTCCTCGTAGCCGACGTAGCCCGGAGGCGCCCCGACCAGTCGCGCCACGCTGTGCTTCTCGCCGTACTCGCTCATGTCGATGCGGACGATCGCGCGCTCGTCGTCGAAGAGGAAATCGGCCAGCGACTTGGCCAGCTCGGTCTTGCCGACACCCGTAGGGCCGAGGAAGAGGAAGGAGCCGGTGGGGCGGTCCGGGTCGGACAGACCGGCCCGGGAACGGCGGACGGCGTCGGACACCGCGGCCACGGCGCGCTGCTGGCCGATCAGCCGCTCGCCCAGCACCTCCTCCATGTGCAGTAGCTTCTCGGTCTCGCCCTCCAGCAGCCGCCCGGTCGGGATGCCGGTCCACGCCTCGACCACCTCGGCGATCTCGTGCGGGCCGACCTCCTCGCCGACCAGCGGCTCGACGTCGCTCTTCTCCGCGGCCAGCACCTCCCCGAGCCTCTTCTCGAGCTCGGGGATGCGGCCGTAGAGGATCTCGCTCGCCTCGGCGAGCGCGCCGTCACGCTGCAGCCGGTCGGCGTCGATCCTGAGCTGGTCGAGCTGGCGGCGCAGCTCGCCCTCCCCCTCCAGGGACGACTTCTCCCGCTCCCACCGGGCCTCGAGGCCGCGCAGCTGCTCCTCACGGTCGGCGAGGTCCTTGCGCAGGTCGGCCAGCCGGGCGCGCGAGGACTCGTCGGTCTCCTTGTCGAGCGCGAACTCCTCCATCTTCATGCGGTCGACGGACCTGCGGAGGCCGTCGATCTCCTCCGGCGACGACTCGTGCTCCATCCGGAGGCGGGACGCCGCCTCGTCGACCAGGTCGATCGCCTTGTCGGGCAGCTGGCGCCCGGTGATGTAGCGGTCGGACAGGGTTGCCGCGGCGACCAGCGCCGCGTCGGTGATCCGGACGCCGTGATGTGCCTCGTACTTCTGTTGGAGTCCGCGCAGGATGGCAATCGTGTCCTCGACCGACGGCTCCCCGACGAAGACCTGCTGGAAGCGGCGCTCGAGAGCGGGGTCCTTCTCGATCCGCTCGCGGTACTCGTCGAGGGTGGTCGCGCCGATCATGTGCAGCTCGCCGCGCGCGAGCATCGGCTTGAGCATGTTGCCGGCGTCCATGGCGCTGTCACCGGCTGCACCGGCGCCCACCACGGTGTGCAGCTCGTCGATGAACGTGATCACCTGGCCCTCGGCGGCCTTGATCTCGGCCAGCACCGCCTTGAGCCGCTCCTCGAACTCGCCGCGGTACTTCGCCCCGGCGACCATCGAGCCCAGGTCGAGGCTGAGCAGCCTGCGCTCCTTCAGCGAGTCCGGCACGTCGCCGTCGACGATGCGCTGCGCCAGGCCCTCGACCACTGCGGTCTTGCCCACACCGGGCTCGCCGATCAGGACGGGGTTGTTCTTCGTGCGCCGGGAGAGCACCTGGATGACCCGGCGGATCTCCGCGTCGCGTCCGATGACCGGGTCGATCGCGCCCTCGCGCGCCCTCTCGGTGAGATCGATGGCGTACTTCTCCAGCGCCTGGAAGGTCGACTCGGGATCCGGGCTGGTCACCCGCTGCCCACCCCGCACGGAGGTGAGCGCGGCCTCGAGCGCGTCTGCGTTGACGCCGGCGGCTGTCAGCGCACGCGCGGCCGGCGAGTCGCTCTTGGCGAGCGCGATCACCAGGTGCTCGGTGGAGGTGTACTCGTCCTCCAGGGCGGCGGCGAGGTTCTGGGCTTCGTTGAGCACCTGCAGCGCCGCGCGCGAGATCGACGGAGCGCCCACGGTCGCGCCGGCGGCCTGGGGGAGCTTGGCCAGCTCCGCGTCCACCGACGCCTGCACCGCGACCGGGTCCGCACCGGCTGCCTTGACCAGCGGCACGGTGAGGCCGTCCTTCTGCCGCAACAGGGCATCGAGCAGGTGCAGCGCCTCGAGGTGGGTGTGCCCCGCGACCGCGGCAGCGGACGCTGCAGCGTTGACGGCCTCCTGGGCCTTGGTGGTGAATTTCGACAGGTCCATGATCGACTCCCTCCGGGCCGGCCCGCCGTGGCGGCTGGTGGCCGGTGATGCTCAGCGCCAGTGACGGCGCCAGACGACGACCGCCTGTCCCGGTGGCTCGGGGACGGCGGGAAGATTGCGGGCAGTGCGCTCGGTGATGGTCCGGCGCAGGGCGTGCTCGGCCAGCGCGAGCTGTTCCTCGAGATCGCGCACTCGGTCGCGCAGGATCGCGACCTGGTCCTCCAGGCCGAGGATCCGGCGGACGCCCTCCAGCCCGATCCCCTCCGCGGTGAGGGCGGCGATCTCGCGCAGGGTCTCGATGTCGCGCAGCGAGTAGCGGCGCGCGCCGCCACCGGCGCGACCCGGGCTGACCAGCCCCAGCCGGTCGTAGGTGCGCAGGGTCTGGGGGTGGAGCCCGGTCAGCTCCGCCGCCACACTGATCACGTAGACCGGGACGTCAGGCCCCGGGAGGCGCTCGGAGAAGCTAGCCATCGCGCACCTCCGAGAACAGCCCCGCGCGCAGGTCGGAGTGGTCCATCGCCTCGCGCAGCGCCTCGACCGCCTGGCGCGCCGGCTCGTCGAGATGAGCGGGCACCTGGACGTCGACGGTGACCATCAGATCGCCCGAGGAGCCGTCCTTGCGCCGGACGCCCTTGCCCCGGACCCGGAAGGTGCGCCCGTTCGGGGTCCCCGCAGGGATCCGCACGGTCACCGACGAGCCCTGCAGCGTGGGGACCTTCAGCTCCGCGCCGAGCGCCGCCTCCGGGAAGGACACCGGCACCTTGAGCGCGAGGTCGTCCCCCTTGCGCGCGAACAGGGGATGCGGCGCCACCTTCACGCTGATGAGCAGGTCGCCCGAGGGCGCGCCCCGGTCACCGGGCTCGCCCTTGCCACGCAGTCGGATCCTCTGGCCGTCCTTGACGCCGGCGGGGATCTTCGCCGAGATCGTGCGGTGCGACAGCCCCCTGCCGGTGCCGTGGCACGTCGTGCACGGGTCGTCGACGAGACGGCCGCGCCCGCGGCAGGTGGTGCAGGTCTCGGTCATCGCGAAGGCGCCGCCTGACGACGCGGTGCGCACACCCCGGCCGCCGCAGTCGGGGCAGACCCGGGGACTGGTCCCGGGCCGGGCCCCCGTGCCGTGGCAGGCCGAGCAGGGTGCGTCCCCGGTCAGACGAAGCGACACCGTCGCGCCCTCGATGGCGTCGGTGAAGGAGATGGTGGTCTCGGTCTCGATGTCAGCACCGCGCCTCGCCGTACGGCGCCTGCCGCCACCGCCGAAGAGGTTCCCGAACAGGCCGCCCTCGGCTCCGCCGAACAGGTCGCTCAGGTCGAAGTCCTGGGCGTACGGCCCGGGCTGGGCTCCGCCCATGAACGGCCCGAAGCCGCCCACGCCCATGGCACGGACCTGGTCGTACTCCTTGCGCTTCTCCTCGTCGCCGATGACGTCGTAGGCCTCGGAGATCGCCTTGAAGCGCTCCTCGGCTGCCCTGTCACCGGGGTTGCTGTCGGGATGGTTCTGGCGCGCGAGCTTGCGGTAGGCCTTCTTGATCTCCGCGGCCGACGCGTCCTTGGCGACACCCAGGGCCTTGTAGTAGTCCTTGTTGACCCAGTCGGCGTTGGTCATCTGCGCACCTCCCTCCGGCTGCCGGTGCTCTCGGCACCTCTCCGAGGTTTATTTGTCGACTTGTTGACTCATGAATGTCCCGCGCGGCGGCTACTCCGGGTCCAGCACGGTCACCAGCGCCGGGCGGATGATCCGCGCGCCGATCCGGTAGCCGGGCTGCACGACGGTGTCGCACGTGGTGGTCGTGACCTCGGCGGAGTGCCCGTGCATCAGGGCCTCGTGGATCGTCGGGTCGAACTCGTCCCCGGACGCCCCGAACTTCTCCAGGCCGACCCCGGCCACGATCCGCTCCAGGTTCTCGGCGATCGCCTTGACCCCGCCCTCGAGCTCGCCGTGCTGCCGGGCCCGATCGAGGTCGTCCAGGACCGGGAAGAGCGCGGTGAGCACCGAGACGCGAGCGTTCTCGGTGACGAGATCGCGGTCGCGGTCGACCCGCCGCTTGTAGTTGACGTACTCGGCCTGGAGCCGCTGCAGGTCCGAGGTGAGCTCGTCGATCTTCACCTGGAGCCCGTTGCTCGCGGGCTCGGCAGCGTCGTCCGCCCCGGACTCGCCGGAAACCTCCTGCTCGGTCTCCGGCGACTCCTGGGGCGTCTGCTCCTCCGCCAGGGTCTCGTCGGCGGGGCTCTGCTCGCTCACTTCTCCTCCGAACCGTCCTCGTCGACGATCTCGGCCTCGACGACGTCCTCGTCGCCGTCGCCGGTCCCAGTGGCCGCGCCCGCCGCCTGCGCGTCGGCCTCGCCCGCGGCGTACATCGCGGCGCCCATCTTCTGGCTGGACTCGCCCAGCTTGGCGACCGCGGCCTGGAACTCCTCGGTCGGGGTCTCCTCGGACTCGAGCAGCTTCTTCAGCGCGTCGACGTCCGCCGTGACCTCGTCCTTGACCTCGGCCGGGACCTTGTCGTCGTTCTCGGAGAGGAACTTCTCGGTCTGGTAGACCAGCCCGTCGGCCTGGTTGCGAACCTCGACCGCCTCCTTGCGCTTGCGGTCCTCCTCGGCGTACTGCTCGGCGTCGCGGACCATCCGGTCGATGTCGTCCTTGGACAGGGCCGACCCGCCGGTGATGGTCATCGACTGCTCGCGCCCGGTACCACGGTCCTTCGCGGACACGTGGACGATCCCGTTGGCGTCGATGTCGAAGGTGACCTCGATCTGCGGGACGCCCCGCGGCGCCGGAGGCAGTCCGGTCAGCTCGAAGTTGCCCAGCGGCTGGTTCTGCGCGGCCATCTGGCGCTCGCCCTGGTAGACCTGGATCTGCACCGACGGCTGGTTGTCGTCCGCCGTGGTGAAGACCTCCGAGCGCTTGGTCGGGATCGTCGTGTTCCGCTCGATCAGCACCGTCATGACACCGCCCTTGGTCTCGATGCCGAGCGACAGCGGCGTCACGTCGAGCAGCAGGACGTCCTTGACCTCGCCCTTGAGGACTCCCGCCTGGAGCGCGGCGCCGACCGCCACGACCTCGTCGGGGTTGACGCCCTTGTTGGGCTCCTTGCCACCGGTGAGCTCCTTGACCAGGTCGGTCACCGCCGGCATCCGGGTCGATCCGCCGACCAGAATCACGTGGTGGATGTCCTTGACGCTGATCCCCGCGTCCTTGATCACCGACTGGAAGGGGGCCCGGGTGCGGTCGAGCAGATCGCTGGTCATCCGCTGGAACTCGCCGCGGGTCAGCTTCTCCTCGAAGTGCAGCGGGCCGTTCTCCCCGTGGGTGATGTACGGCAGGTGCACGGTGGTCTCGCTGGAGGACGACAGCTCGATCTTCGCCTTCTCGGCAGCCTCCTGCAGCCGCTGCAGCGCGATCTTGTCGGCGGAGAGGTCCACGCCGTTGTTGTCCTTGAACTTCTTGACCATCCACTCGACGATGCGGGAGTCCCAGTCGTCGCCGCCCAGGTGGTTGTCGCCGGAGGTCGCCTTGACCTCGACGACGCCGTCGCCGATCTCCAGCAGTGACACGTCGAACGTCCCGCCGCCGAGGTCGAAGACGAGGATGGTCTGCTCGTGCTCCTTGTCCAGGCCGTAGGCGAGCGCGGCAGCGGTGGGCTCGTTCACGATCCGGCTGACGTTCAGGCCCGCGATCTCGCCGGCCTCCTTGGTGGCCTGGCGCTGGGCGTCGGAGAAGTACGCGGGCACGGTGATGACCGCGTCGGTCACCGGCTCGCCGAGATAGGCCTCCGCGTCCCGCTTCAGCTTCTGCAGCACGAAGGCGGAGATCTGCTGCGGGGTGAAGGTCTTCTCGTCGACGGTCACCGACCAGTCGGTGCCCATGTGGCGCTTGACCGAGCGGATCGTGCGGTCGACGTTCGTGACGGCCTGCCGCTTGGCGACCTCGCCGACCAGGACCTCGCCGCTCTTGGCGAACGCCACGACCGACGGGGTGGTGCGAGCGCCTTCGGCGTTCGCGATGACGGTGGGTTCGCCACCTTCGAGGACCGAGACGACCGAGTTGGTCGTGCCGAGGTCGATTCCGACCGCTCGTGCCATGGTGCATCTACCTCCGTGCGAACCCGGCGTTCTGCCGGATTGGTTTCCGATGGGATCTGGGGGCGGAAGGACCGCCACCGACGATTGTGTCAAGAAAGTTGAGTCCGATCAACTCAACTCATCACTGGTCATAACCGACTACACCATGAGTCCATTCCCCCCGTACTCCGGGTCCCGCTCGGCGGCCTGACGCCCTTCGCGACCCTGTTCTTCCGGGTCGGACTTGTAGACGAGCCGCTCGTGAAGCGCGGCTGGACCCATCTGCTCGAGCACATGGCCATGCACGAGGGCGACCACCCCAACATTCAGTGCAACGCGAGCGTGGACCTCACGACCACCGCCTTCCACGTGACCGGCGAGGAGCCGGACATCGTGGGCTTCCTGGAAGGGCTGACGCGGTGGCTCTCCGACCCTCGGCTGGAGGCCCTGGAGCACGAGCGCGAGATCCTGCAGCGCGAGGCCTCCCAGAGCTACTACGGCGACGCCGCCATGCACCTAGGCCATCGCTACGGCGCGGTGGGGCCCGGAGTGGCCGACTTCCGCGAGCTCGGGCTGCACGTCGTCACTGCGGAGGGCCTGCGCGAGCACGCACGGAGGTTCTTCACCACCGGGAATGCCGCCCTCGCTCTCACCGTGTCGCCGCCTGCGGGCCTGGAGCTGACCCTCCCTCCGGGAGATCGGGTGCGGCTGCCGGAGGCTGTCGAGATCGTGGACCGGTACCGCCGTCAGTTCGTCGGAAGGACACCGCGAGCCTCCGTCTCCGGCCACCTGACCGACAGCTGGGTCAGCCCACTTGTGCAGGAGCTGGCCACCCAGGCAGTCACTGCACGCCTGCGCAGGGAACTGGGCCTGTCGTATGCCACGAGCGGCACCGTCGAAGGGACCGACGACAACACGCTGCTCATGGTGCTGTCGAGCGACATCGACCCCCAGCGCCCGGAGTTCGGGGTCCGCCAGCTCTCGATCGCGATCGAGTCGCTGGCCCAACACGGGGTGAGCCTCGAGGAGTTCGAGGGCGTTCGCAAACGACTGCTGCGGAGCCTCGGCGACGAGCTCACCGGTGCCTGGCAGGCCTTCAGCTCGGCGCAGGCGGTGCTCCAGGGTCGCCAGGCCGTCACCCTCGAGCGGGTCAGGGACGCGTTGATCTCCTGCACACCAGGAACGGCGGACGAGCAGCTGAGCCACTTCCGCAGCACCGCCTTGTTCGCGGCTCCGCGAGGGGCCGATGCGGCGAGCGGCCTGCCGGTCTCCGACCCCACGCGCCAGGCACACTTCTCCGGAGTACCTCGGGCCTTCCGGGACTGGAATGCCGCCTCGCGGTCGAAGCTCGAGATCTCGGACCGCTCCATCATGGCCAGCGGGCTCGCCTCCCAGTACGTCAAGACGCTCGACCAGGCGACCGCCCTCCTGTGCTTCGGCGACGGCGCGCGGACCCCGGTGGTCGAGGACGGCTCGAGCTTCTTCCTGGACAACCACGCGTGGCGGGACGGAGACCGGGCAGTCGCGATGCTCGACCGAGCCGTGCCCGCGCACTTGCACATTCCGATGGAGGCTCGGCCCGCCGCAGACCTGACACCAGCCCCGACCCACAGGAAGCGCGCACTGTACCCGCTCCTGCGCCTGTGGCACGCGGCTCGCCGTGCGCTCAGCCGGTCCTACCAGCTGCTCTCCGGCGTGGTGCTCGGGCTCGCCCTGATCGCCGCAGGAGTACTCCTGACGGGTCACGATCGGGCGAGAGCCGGTTCCTACCTGCTGATGCTCGGCGCCGTCGTGCTGGGCTCGCTCCCGGCGCTGCAGCGCTTCGCCTCGCGGAAGCGCTGACTCCTCCCCCGCCGGCGACGGCCGTCAGCTGATGTGGACCGTGACCGGGTTGGAGGCCGTGCCACTGCCCGTCTCGACCACGCGGAACTGGACGTCGCCGACCTGGTTGGTGATCACGAAGGTCGTGAACGAGCCCGCCTGGACCGTGACGGTGACCGGGAAGTCCTTCCACTTGTTGCCCTGCATCACCTGCACCTGGAGCACCTTCCCGGTGCCTCCCGGGTAGGTCCCGCTGAGGGTGATCCGGTCCTTGTGAGAGACCGACGTCGGGGTGGCGGTCAACTGGATCGCCGTCGCGTTCGCGGCGATGTCCGCCTTGGCCTTGGTCTTGACCTTCGGAGCCTTGGTGATGGTCTTGGGGGGCGCGGTCACCATCGGCGACCCGGTGGGGGTCGGCGGTGTGTAAGACGGCATGTACAGAGTCGGATGGGCGGTCGGCCCGCCGTCGCCGCCGTTGAGCCCGGCATAGGAGACCGCGTAGCCGGCCCCGAACGCGCCGGCCGCTCCCGCCCCGATCCCCGCCAGGATCGGCAGGACGATCAGCCCCAGGATGGTCAGGGCCAGGGGGCGCGGTCCGGCGCTGCGAGGGCTCATGGACCTATCTTGCCAAGCCCGCGAAGCGCGCGGTGCCGGATCACCCGTCGGTGAAGCCGGGAGCGGGCGGCAGACTCTGTACCTGGGTCCACACGGCGCTGGCGCCGGAGTGGCCGATGATCGCGAGCATCACCACGCTGCCCGCAGCGGCCAGCACCGCCAACGCGGGCAGGGACTTGCCGATCAGGGCCGGCCACGAGGGCTTGCGCCAGTCGATCCAGTACATCGCCGCGGCGATGACGAACAGCGCGGTCGAGAAGGGGACCAGCAGGTTGCCCAGCGTCACGTGCTGGTGGATCACGTCGAGCTGGGCCTGGGTCAGCTGCTCGGACATCACCTTGGCCTGCAAGGACTCACCCGAGCTGGCCGCCACCGGGGTCACGACGAATGCCCCGGCCGCGAACGCCAGCGGCATCCACCGGGCCCAGCGACGGAAGCGGGGAAGCACCGCGGCGAGTCCGACGAAGAGCGCCGAGAGCGGGAGCAGCACGACCACGGCGTGGACGACGAGGGGATGAAGCGGGAGTCCGAGGACACTTTCGGGCACGGGGTTCCTTCCTGGCCTGAACGGGGTGCGCGCGAGGGCGCCAGCGACGATAACCGCCCCCGAGCGTGTCGACATCAAGACAGGGTCAAGCCGCGCTGTCCACACGCCCAGCAGTTCCCTGCAACCTCCCGGGAAAATCCGGTGCGATACAACCCGTCGGCCCGGTTGAATGCTCGATGTGCAGCACACACCCACCCTTCCCGGTGGCCTCAGGACCCGGCCGCTGACGTCCGACGATCTCGATGCCGTGTACGCCGTGCAGGCGGCTCAGGAGCTCGCCGAGGCGGGCGAGGTGCTCATCGAGCTCGCCGACATCGTCGCCGATTGGCAGTCTCCCGGCTTCGACCTGGAGAGCAGCAGCGTCGGCGTCCTCGAGGGCGGCCGGCTGGTCGCCTACGCCGAGATCACCCAACCGGACCGCTGCGAGGTGGCGGTGAGCCCGGGCCACCAGGGCCGGGGCATCGGCACGTGGCTCGCCTCGTGGGTGCGGACCACAGCCCGAGCCGCGGGCAGCACGGTGATCGGCATGCCGGTTCGCGAGGGCTCGACCGCGGATCTGCTGCTGGCCCACCTCGGCTACCGGATCCGCTGGACCAGCTGGGTTCTGCGGCTGCCCGAGGGCGCCGGGGTCGAGGCCGGCCCCGTGCCGGACGGCTACGACGTCCGCGCCGCGCGGGACGACGAGCACCGCCAGGTCTGGCAGGTCGTCGAGGACGCCTTCCTGGAGTGGTCGGCCCGCGACCGGGAGCCGTTCGAGTACTTCCAGTCGCAGGTGACGCTGAGGCCCGGGTTCGAGCCCTGGCAGCTCCGCGTCGCGACCGAACCCACCGGAACGGTCATCGGCGCGGCATTCGTGACGGTCAACGGCGCCGATGCCTTCGTGCAAAGGCTGGCCGTCCGGCGCGACCACCGCGACCGCGGCCTGGCGCGGGCGCTGCTGGTGGACGCGTTCGCCGAGGGCCGGGCCCGGGGATGCTCGCGCTTCGAGCTGAGCACCGACTCGCGCACGGGCGCGCTCGGCCTCTACGAGAAGGTGGGCATGGAGGTCACCGACACCTGGGTCAACCGGGCCGTCGACCTCTAGCCCACAGCCCTCACGAGTCCGCCGCCGCGGAGCGAAGGTAGTGCGCGGCCGCCTCGGTCCGGCTGGACACCTGCAGCTTCGCCAGGATGTTGGACACGTGCACGCTGACGGTCTTGGTGCTGATGAACAGCCGCCTGCCGATCTCCCCGTTGCTCATGCCTTCGGCGACCAGGATCAGGACTTCGTACTCGCGAGGCGTGAGTGAGGTCTCCGGCGGGGGCTCGACCCGGGGAAGCGCGCCCATCTCCGTCAGAGCCACCCGGCCACGGGCCAGCTCCTCGGCGAGCCCGGAGCGGACGCGGGACCGGGCCGCCTCGAAGGCGAACCCGGCGTCCTCGAACGCCTCGATCGCCGACGCCCAGTGCCCTGCGATCAGCTCCGGGGCCAGCCCCGCGTACCTCGCTGCCTCCGCCTCGAGCCGGGCCACCCAGGCCCGCCACTCGGGCCCCAGCGGGCGCGCCGCCTTGGCGTAGCGGGCCCGCACCTCGTCGGTGGCCGACAGGAGCTCCTTGACCCGGGGCGCCCACGACTCCCGGTCGGGCTGCGGGAGCGCGTCGTTGAGCGCTGCGATCAGCTCGGCGGCGAGCCGGATGCGCGCCGCGAAGTGCTCGTGCCACAGCCGGCCGACCGCCTCCACCGCCTCGTCGTGGAAGGTCCAGGCGCCTTCCAGGTCCCCGCGCGCGGCGTGGACGCTCATGCCGGGCACCGCCACGGCGATCGGGACCATCGCCTCCGTCGACCACCACGAGCGCACCTCGCCGAGCAGCTCCTCGGCCCCGGCCAGGTCTCCCTCGGCGCACAGCAGGGAGACCCGCACCGCTCGCAGCAGAGCCTCCGCCTCCGGCGGCGGTGACTCGAGGGCCACCTCGGTCAGCGTCCTGGCCAGCTCGAACCGTCCGCTCGCGACGGCGAAGCTGCTCCGGAAGAAGCGGGCGTCGAAGCCGTACGGCGCCCAGGGCCGCCCGGCCGCCTCGGCGACCGCCTGCCCCCGGGCGAAGGCGGAGTCGGCGGTCTCCAGATCCCCGGAGTCCGCCGCGCGCTGGCCCATCATGAGCAGCGCGCGCATCTGGCCGGTCACGTCGCCGATCTCGGCGGCACGCCGCTCGAGGTCGCCCAGGGTGGTGTCGGCGAGGTTGGGGTCGTTGAGGTACTCGGCCAGCGTGACCAGAGTGGTGCTCGCGTCCGCGTACACGCGCGGCAGGTCGAACAGCCGGGCCAGCCGGATCGCCTCGTTCGCCGCCCGGACGGCATCTTCGGTCCGGAACTGGTGGGCCAGCCCCCGGGCCTGGACCGCGTGTGCGGCCGCCAGCAGGGGGGTCTCCTCCCCACCCAGCAGGTCGATCGCGGCCGACGAGAAGGCCACCGGGTCGACCGGGGCGTCGGTGAGCAGGACGGCGTTGGCCATGGTGACGTTGAGCCGGGCCAGATCGGTCGGGGTGAGCTCGGCTCCCGGGTCGCGCAGCGTGCTGCCGACCAGGGCGACCGCCCGCTGCCCCTGACCGCTCAGTGCCAGCGCATCGCTGGCGGACGCCACCAGGGCGACCACGTCGACCGGCTCCTCGCCGCCCTGTATCGCGGGCAGCAGCTCGAGCGCGGTCTGGTAGTAGCGGGCGGCCTCGTCCGGAGCGCCGACCGATGCGGCCTCGTCCCCTGCCTCGATGCTCGCCCGGAAGGCGGTCCGCAGGTCGTTGGCCAGCCGGGCGTGGTGCGCCAGCTCCGCCGCGGTCCCGGCGGCTCGCCCGGAGGCGAGCGCCGTGACGTAGCCGGAGTGGATGCGGACCCGCTCCCCGGGCAACAGGTCGTCGTAGACCGCCTCGGCGAGCAGGGCATGCCGGAAGGCGTAGTCCTCTCCCCCGGCCGGGACCAGCACGTTCGCCTCGACGGCCGCCCGCAGCGACCGCTCGATCTCCTCCGGGTCGCCACCGAGGACCTCGGCCAGCAGACCGTGGGACACCTGGCGTCCGGCGCACGCGGCGGTCCGGACCACCCGCGCCTCCTCCGCGGAGAGCCGGTCGAGGCGGAGGAGCAGCAGATCGGCGAGAGTCACCGGCAGCCCGGACTCGAGGGTGCAGCAGGTGAGCTCCTCGGCGAAGAAGGGGTTCCCCTCGGCGCGGTCCACGATCTGCGCGAGAAACCGGGGCGACTGCGGGCCGGTCGTGAGGTGATCGACGAGCGTCCGCATCGACGGCCGGTCGAGCGGCTCGAGCTGGATCCGCCGTACGGTCGCGAGCCGTCCCCATTCGGCCAGCTCCGGACGGAGCGGGTGCCGACGGTGAAGGTCGTCACTGCGGTAGGTGGCCACCACGGCCACGGGTCCGCCGAACGGGCGGGAGAGCAGGAAGCTGAGCAGGTCCCGGCTCGATCGGTCGGCCCAGTGCACGTCCTCCACGACCACGAGGACCGGACCGGTCAGGGCCAGCTCGTGGAGGGCGCTGTGCACCCCGTCGAAGAGAAGCGCCCGGTCCAGCGACTCACCGGCGGTGTCTGTCGAGGGGGAGCCTGCCGCGCCGCCGAGCATCCGTCGTCCCGGCAGGAGGCTGGTCACCACGGGGAACCGGCGCAGGATCGGCTCCAGCACCTCCGTCTGCTCGGTCGCCAGGCGGCCGAGCGCCTCGCTGAACGGGAGATACGGCAACGAGCCCTCGCCGAAGTCGAGGCAGTGACCGGTCAGGATGCGCCAGCCGGCACGCTCGGCCTGCTGCGCCAGCGCGGACACGTAGCGCGTCTTGCCGACGCCGGCGTCCCCACCGATCACGTGATGGATCGCGCGCGGCTCCCCACCCACGCCGATGGCGTCCAGGACCCGCCGGAGGTCCGCATCGCGTCCCACCAGCGGTGAGACCGACGAAGCACTGCTCACCCCCCACAGCATGCCGCAGATCGCTGCTCAGCAGGAGACCAGGTGGGCAGCGACGGACGTCGCACCTGCACCCTCGGGGTCGCCCGCAGCCTCCGGCGCCGCTTCACCCGACGGCCCCGGCCGTAGTCGTTGCGGAGCGAGTCGCGGCGGTAGGCCAGCTCGGCGTCGAGCTCGTATCGGTTGGTGTTCATGAGGTCCTCCTCGGTGGCTGATGTCACCAGCCTCGGTTCCTGAGGTAGGACCCCACATCGGGAACGATCCCTATCTTCGGCAGCGCCGCTGCCTGAGGTACCCGGGCGTCGCCTCAGGCCGAGGCACGCCGTACGTCGGACACCAGCGGGACACCGGGCCGGTAGGCCAGGTGCACGTACGAGGGGGCGTCGAGGACGACGAAGTCGGCGCGCGCCCCCACGCGCAGGTGCCCCACGTCGTCACGCCCGAGCGCGTGCGCCCCGCCGAGCGTGGCGGCCACCACGGCCTCGGCCGGGGTGAAGCCCATGTCGCGGACGGCGACGCTGATGCAGAACGGCAGGGATGACGTGAAGCAGGACCCGGGGTTGCAGTCGGTCGCGAGCGCCACCTCGACACCCGCGTCGATCAGCCGCCGACCGTCCGGGTAGGGCGAGCGGGTGGAGAACTCCACGCCCGGCAGCAAGGTGGCCACAGTCCGGGACTCGCGCAGCGCGGCGATGTCCTCGTCGGTGAGGTAGGTGCAGTGGTCGACCGCGGCGAGTCCCAGGTCGCACGCCAGCTGCACCCCCGGGCCGGGGCCCAGCTGGTTGGCGTGAAGGCGGCCGCTCAGCCCGTGCTCGACGCCGGCGGCCAGGATCGTCCGGGCCTGGTCCGCGTCGAAGGCGCCGCGCTCGCAGAAGACGTCGATCCAGGTGGCGTGCGGCGCGCAGGCCTCCAGCATCGGCCCGGTCACCAGGTCCACGTAGCCGGCCGGGTCGTCGGCATACTCCTCGGGCACCACGTGGGCGCCGAGGAAGGTGACCTCGTCGGTGACCTGCCGCGCGATGGCGACCGATCGGGCCTCGTCCACGACCGTCAGCCCGTAGCCGCTCTTCACCTCGAGCGTGGTGGTGCCCTGCCGCAGCATCTCGGCGCGCAGCCGGAGCAGATTGGCCAGGAGCTGCTCGTCCGAGGCGGACCGGGTGGCGGCCACCGTCGTGCGGATGCCGCCCCCGTCGTACGGGGTTCCGTTCATCCGCGCCTCGAACTCTCCCGCCCGGTCGCCGGCGAAGACGAGGTGGCTGTGCGAGTCGACGAAGCCGGGGATGACAGCGGCGCCACCGACGTCCACCGCGGCGTCGGCCTCCGGCGCCTCGGGCCGGGCGCCTGCCCACGTGACCCGTCCCGCCTCGACCACGAAGGCGGCGTCGTGCAGGAGCCCCGGACCGGGGCCGTGCGCAGGATCGTTGGTGACGAGCTCGCCGATGCCCGTGACGAGAAGAGAGGTCATCGCCCCTCCTGGATCGAGGCGAGCACCCGGTCCAGCTCCATCCCGTCGCCGGCCGCCTGGCCCTTCGTCGCCACCACGCGGCCGTCGCGGACGACGGTCCGGACGTCGGCGGCAGTCGCGGAGAAGACGACCGTGTTCTCGTCGGAGCCGGTGCCCGCCGTGCGGACGGAGGCTGGGTCGATCTCGACGAGGTCGGCACGCATCCCGACGGCGATCCTGCCGGCGTCCGGCACCCCCAGCGAGTGGTGGCCCACCCACGTGCCGGCGTCCAGCAGCCGGGCCGCGGTCCAGTGGCCGCGGGTCTGCGTGTGGAGCCGTTCGTCGAGCTCGACGGCCCGCATCTCCTCGAAGAGGTCGACGACGGCATGGCTGTCGCTGCCCAGGGTCAGGCGCGCACCCGCGTCCCGGAGCCGCACCGACGGCCCGATGCCGTCGGCGAGATCGCGCTCGGTGGTCGGGCAGAAGCAGGCGAAGGTCCCGCTCGATCCGAGCAGGCCGATGTCGTCGGTCGTGAGATGCGTGGCGTGCACGGCGGTGGTCCGCTCTCCCAGGACCCCCTCCCGGGCAAGGACCTGGGTGGGGGTGAGCCGGTAGCCCGCGAGCGCCGCCTCGTTCTCGGCGACCTGCTCGGAGACGTGGACGTGGAGGGGAGCCTGATGGGTCTCGGCCCAGTCGACGACTTCGCGCATCTGGTCGCGGGGCACCGCGCGCACCGAGTGGAGGGCGGCGCCGACCCGGGCGCCGGTCTCGGCCAGCGCAGTCACCCGCTCGGCCCAGGCCGCCGAGGTGCCGTCGCTGAACCGCTCCTGTACCGCGGTCAGCGTCTCGCCGATCCCGGCCGCGAGGTAGCAGGCGTCGAGGAGGACGAGACGGATGCCGGCCTCCTCCGCGGCGGCCACCAGGGCCAGGCCCATCGCGTTCGGGTCGGCGTAGTGGCCGCCCCCCTGCGGGTGGTGCAGGTAGTGGAACTCGCCCACGGTGGTGATGCCGGCAAGCACCATCTCCCGGTAGACGGCGCGGGCCAGCGCGAAGTAGCTGTCCGGGTCGAGGGTATTGGCGAGGGTGTACATCTGCTCGCGCCAGATCCAGAAGTCGCCGTGGCCGCGCTGCGTGCGCCCGCGCAGCGCGCGGTGGAAGGCGTGGCTGTGGCAGTTGGCCAGGCCGGGAATGGTCAGCCCGTCCAGACGGGCGGCGCCGACGGGAGGGGTACGCACCCCGGCCTCGATCTCGGTGATCTCGCCGTCGGTGACGTACACCAGCACGTTGTCGACGACCTCGCCGTCGACCCATGCGCGGGCCAGCCAGAAATCCGTCATGCCAGTCGCTCGATCGCGTCGGCCAGCGCCGCGACGCCGGCGAGACAGTCGGCGAGGTCGGCGTGCTCGTCCGGGGCGTGCGAGACGCCGGTCGGGTTGCGCACGAACAGCATCGCCGTGGGGATGCCGTACCCGGCCAGGATCCCGGCGTCGTGGCCGGCAGCGGTGGGGATCACGGGACGCCCGTCGGCGACGGCCCGGGTCAGGTCCTCGGGGAAGGAGACCGCGGCCGACCGGCTCTCGACCGTGATCGAGCAGCCGGTGCCGTCGCGCCCGGCGCGGTCGGTCGCCTGCTGGGAGATCACTCCGACCAGGGCCTCCAGCGCCTCGGCGGTCTCCGCCCGCGCGTCGAGCCAGCCGGTCACCGCGTGCGGAATGACGTTGGTGCCGTTCGGCTCCGTCTGGACGCGGGCGAACGTCGCCCGCTGCCCGGCCAGGCGCGCCTGCTTGTTGGCCGCGAGGGCAGTCATGGCGTAGGTGAGCATCGGGTCGTGGCGATCTTCCATCCGGGTGGTGCCGGCGTGGTCGGAGCGCCCGGTGAACTCGAAGCGGTAGCGCCCGTGCGGCCAGATGCCGCTGGCGGCGCCGACCGGAACGCCACGGTCGACAAGCGCCCTGCCCTGCTCGACGTGCAGCTCGAGGAAGACGCCGACCCGGTCCAGCCAATCGGACCGGGGCCCGCCCTCGATGACGTCGCCGAGCGCGACGCCATCGCGGTCGCGCAGTGACCGCGCCTCGTCCCAGGAGATGCGGCCGGTCGCCAGCCGGGACCCCAGCGTGGCGAGGCCGAACCGCGATCCTTCCTCCTCGACGAAGACCGACACGCCCACGGGGCGGTCGGGGACGACCCCGCGCTCGCGCAGCAGGTCCACTGCGGCCAGGGCCGAGACCACCCCGAGCGGGCCGTCGTACGCGCCCCCCTCGAGCACCGAGTCCAGGTGCGACCCGGTGAGGACCGCAGGCCGGTCCGACCGGCCCGGGGGGTCCCACCAGGCGACGGTGTTGCCGTAGGGGTCGGCCTCGACGCGGAGCCCCCGTCGGGAGGCCTGGTCGAGGAACCAGCCGTGCAGCTCGCGCTCGGGATCGGTGAAAGGCTGGCGGAAGTAGCCGCCCGACGCCGCGCGCCCGATCGGCTCGAGGTCGCGCCACATCTGCTCAAAGGACATGATCGACTCCATGGAGTTCCAAGATGTCGTACGCCGCCGCCGGATGATCCGTGATTTCGCGGACCGGCCACTCGACCCTGCCATGGTCGACCGGATGCTGCACAACGCCGTGCGGGCGCCGAGCGCGGGATTCAGCCAGGGGTGGGCCTTCCTGGTCCTGGACGACACCGAGAGCCTCGACCGGTTCTGGCGCAGCACCACCCCGCCCACCGACGCGCCACCGGACTCGTGGCTCACCGGGATGCGCCGAGCGCCGGTGATCATCGTCCCGCTGTCGAACAAGTCGGCCTATCTCGGCCGCTACGCCGAGCCCGACAAGGGCTGGACCGACCAGGACGAGGCGCGCTGGCCGGTGCCCTACTGGGACATCGACACCGGCATGGCGTCGCTGCTGATGCTGCTCACCGCGGTCGACGAGGGACTGGGCGCCTGCTTCTTCGGCATCCCGCCCAGCAACACCGACTCGTTCCGCGCAGAGTTCTCGGTGCCCGCGCATTTCACCCCGATCGGCGCGGTCGCCGTGGGCCACCGCGTCGAGTCCCCCGGCACGGTGGGGTCGGCGAAGCGGGGCCGGCGACCCCTCGAGGAGGTCGTCCACCGCGGCGGCTGGTGACACCTGGTCCTACTCCGACGTCGGTGCAGGCCCGGGGCCCGGCTCCGCCATCGGGATCCGCACGCCCTTCTCGGCGGCCACCCGCTCAGCGATGTCGTAGCCCGCGTCCACGTGGCGGATGACGCCCATCCCCGGGTCGTTGGTCAGCACCCGCTCGATCTTCTGCGCGGCCAGCTCGGTGCCGTCGGCGACCGTCACCTGGCCGGCATGGATCGAGCGGCCCATGCCCACGCCGCCCCCGTGGTGGATCGACACCCAGGTGGCGCCGGAGGCGGTGTTGACCAGCGCGTTGAGCAGGGGCCAGTCCGCGATCGCGTCAGAGCCGTCGAGCATCCCCTCGGTCTCCCGATAGGGGCTGGCTACCGAGCCGGCGTCAAGGTGGTCGCGGCCGATGACCACCGGGGCAGAGAGCTCGCCGGAGGCGACCATCTCGTTGAACTTCAGCCCGGCGCGGTGGCGCTCGCCGTATCCGAGCCAGCAGATGCGCGCGGGAAGACCCTGGTACTGGACGCGCTCCTGGGCCATGGTGATCCACCGGCGCAGACGCTCGTTCCCGGGGAACAGCTCGAGGATCGCGCGGTCGGTGGCCTCGATGTCCTTCGGGTCTCCCGACAGCGCCGCCCAGCGGAACGGGCCCTTGCCCTCGCAGAACAGCGGCCGGATGTACGCCGGGACGAAGCCCGGGAACGCGAAGGCCCGCTCGAAGCCTGCCTTGCGGGCCTCGTCTCGGATCGAGTTCCCGTAGTCGAAGACCTCGGCGCCCTTGTCCATGAAGCCGACCATCGCCGCTACGTGCAGGCCCATCGACTCGCGGGCCAGCAAGGTGAGCTTGTCGGGGTCGGAGTCGCGCAGGTGCGGCCAGTCGTCGAAGTCGACCCCGACCGGGAGGTACATCAGCGGGTCGTGCGCCGAGGTCTGGTCGGTGACGATGTCGACCGGGGCGTCCATGGCCAGCAGCGCTGGGAGCATCTCGGCCGCGTTGCCCAGCACGCCGATGCTCAGCGGTCGCCGCTCGTCGCGGGCGGCGGTCGCCATCTGCACCGCCTCCTCAAGGCTCGCCGCCTCGACGTCGAGGTAGCGGTGCTCGATCCGGCGGGTGATCCGGCTCTGGTCGCACTCGATGCAGATCGCGACGCCGTCGTTCATGGTGACCGCCAGCGGCTGGGCCCCGCCCATGCCGCCCAGTCCGGCGGTCACGGTGATCGTCCCGGCCAGGCTTCCGCCGAACTGCTTGTCCGCGACGGCGGCGAAGGTCTCGAAGGTGCCCTGCAGGATGCCCTGCGTGCCGATGTAGATCCACGAGCCGGCAGTCATCTGGCCGTACATGGTCAGGCCGAGGTGCTCCAGGCGGCGGAACTCCTCCCAGTTCGCCCAGTCGCCGACCAGGTTGGAGTTGGCGATCAGCACGCGCGGCGCCCACTCGTGGGTGCGCAGCACGCCGACCGGCTTGCCGCTCTGCACGAGCAGGGTCTCGTCGGGGGCCAGGGTCTTCAGCGTCCGCACGATGGCGTCGTAGGCCTCCCAGCTGCGGGCGGCCCTGCCCGTCCCGCCGTAGACGACCAGCTCGTCGGGGTGCTCGGCCACCTCGGGGTCGAGGTTGTTCATCAGCATCCGCATCGGGGCCTCGGTCTGCCACGACCTGGCGGTGAGCTCGCTGCCACGGGGGGCACGGATCTCGCGGTGTTGCGGGGTGGTGACGTGCTGGGTCATGACAGCTCTCCGATCGTGGACTCAACGGCGCCGACGACGGCGCCGGTGGAGACGAGACCGACGACGTGCTCGATCTCGGGGGCGAGGTGGCGGTCCGGGCCCGGGCCCGCGACGTTCTCGCGGAGGAGCCGGACCACGGCGCGGGAAGCGGGGGAGGGCTCGAGCGGCGCGCGCAGGTCGAGGGCGCGTGCGGCGGTAAGGATCTCGACCGCGAGCACCCGGGTGAGCCCGTCGAGGGAGCGGCGCAGCTTCCGTGCCGCCGACCAGCCCATCGAGACGTGGTCCTCCTGCATCGCCGAGGAGGGGATCGAGTCGACCGACGCCGGAGCGGCGAGGCGCTTGAGCTCCGAGACGATCCCCGCCTGCGTGTACTGGGCGATCATGTGGCCGGAGTCCACGCCGGGGTCGTCGGCCAGGAACGGGGGAAGGCCGGCGTTGCGGGACTTGTCGAGGAACCGATCGGTCCGCCTCTCGCTGATCGAGGCGAGGTCGGCGACCGCGATCGCGAGGAAGTCGAGAACGTAGCCGACCGGCGCGCCGTGGAAGTTGCCGTTGGACTCGACGCGTCCGTCCTCGAGCACGACCGGGTTGTCGATGGCGGCGGCGAGCTCCCAGCCCGCCACCCGAGCCGCGTGCGCCACGGTGTCCCGGGCGGCACCGTGCACCTGGGGCGAACAGCGCAGCGAGTAGGCGTCCTGGACGCGGGTGCAGTCCGGGCCGCGGTGGCTGGCCACGATCCCCGAGTCCGCGAGCATGCCACGGAGGTTGGCCGCCGATCGCTGCTGGCCCGGGTGGGGGCGCAGCGCCACCAGGTCCTCGGCGAACGCCCGGTCGGTGCCGAGCTGGCCCTCCACCGACATGGCGGCGGCGATGTCGGCGGTCACGAGCAGGTTCTCCAGGTCGCTGAGGGCGAGCACCAGCATGCCCAGCATGCCGTCGGTGCCGTTGATCAGGGCAAGACCCTCCTTCTCGGCCAGCTCGACCGGGGTCAGACCGGCCGCCCGAAGCGCCTCGCCGGCCGCCGCCGTCGTGCCGTCGGGGAGGGTCACGACTCCCTCTCCCATCAGGGCCAGGGCGCAGTGGGCCAGCGGGGCGAGATCGCCGGAGCAACCCAGCGAGCCGTACTCGTGGACCACCGGGGTGATGCCGTGGTTGAGCAGGTCGGCCATCGCCAGCGCGGTCGCCGGGCGCACGCCGGTGTGACCGGTGGCCAGGGTCGACAGGCGCAGGGCCATCAGGGCCCGGACCACCTCCGCCTCCACGACCGGACCACTCCCGGCGGCATGCGACCGGACCAGCGAGCGCTGCAGCTGGGCCCGCTTCTCGGGCGCGATGTGCCGGGTGGCCAGCGCACCGAACCCGGTCGACACCCCGTACGCCGGGGTCTCGGACCCGGCCAGCTTGTCGACCGCGGCACGGGACTGCTCCATGGCCAGGAGCGCTTCGGGGGCCAGGCCGACCGTCGCCCGGTGGCGGGCGATCGCGACCACGTCGGCGAAGGACAGAGGGCCGGTCCCGATGGTGGTGTGCATAGGCCCATTTCACTCCACGGGCGGGCCGGCGGCGAGGGGCGGCCCGGAGATTGAGTCTCGGATATCAGACTTCCTGCCTAGTGACGGAGAGATCCCCGATCCCGGGTAACTCGGGCAGATCGGACTCGTTGGTGTCGGCAGCACCCCCCGGAACGGAGCCCTCATGAGCCATCGGTACCGCCCCGCACTCTCCTCGATCCCCGCCCCGAGCGCCCACCGGGCCTACGCCGCACTCCTGGCGAGTCTGGGCCGCACGGCCTGAGCCCCGTCGCCACAGTTCGAGCTCGCCCCCGTCCGACCCTGGACCCGCGCCCGCGGCCCACCCGCCCTGCTCCCCGGGTGACCGCCTGGGGAAGGCGCCGGGGGACGTCGCGCCGGCACTGCTGAGTCAGAGCCGGCTGCGGGGGTCGTGGCCGGTACCTTCGGGGGGCATGGACCAGGTACCGGCCGCAACCCGGGCCCTGCGCCTGCTTCGCTACCTGGCGGAGCAGCCAGGGCCCGTCCCGTTGGAGCACCTGTGCCGGGCCCTCGACATCCCCCGGAGCTCGGCCTACCACCTGGCCAACGCGATGGCGGCCGAAGGATTCGTCGTGCACCTGGAGGGCGACCGCACCTACGGGCTCGGGCCGGCCGCCTTCGAGGTCGGCTCCGGCTACGTGCGGCAGGCACCGCTGGCGAGGATCGCCCGCCGGACGCTGAACCAGCTCGCCGGGCGGCTCGGACACACCGTCCATCTCGCTGTACCCCACGGGCGCGACGTGCTGTACGTCGTGGAGGAGCGGGCACCCGGGACCCCCTCCCTGGTCACCGATGTCGGCGTACGTCTCCCCGCCTCGCTGACCGCGAGCGGCCGCGCCGTCCTCGCCGCCATGCCGGCGGCCCAGGTCCGGGCCCTCTTCCCCGATGCCACCGCCTTCGTCACCCGCCACGAGCGGGGGCCCACGTCGCTGACCCAGCTCACCCGTCTGCTCACCGAGGTGCGCGCCCGCGGCTACGCCGTGGAGGACGGCGAGGTGACACCCGGGCTCGCGTCCATCGCCGTCGCGGTGCTCGACCACAACCAGCAGCCGGTCGCCGGGGTGGCCGTCACCTACCCGGAGGGTCCGGTGGACCCGGCGCTGGTCGGCGCGATCCGAGCGGCGGCCGGCACGCTGTCGCACCGCGTGGCGGGCTGAGGGACCGGCAAGCGTCCTGCTGAGAGGTGGATCACGTGTCGCGCGGGCTCCCTGCTCGGTAGGGTCGATGCGACCGTCCCGAGCGGGAGGGTGCGGTCCGACGAACGACCCAGGCGCCTCGGCGCGCGCCCCCGGCGGCAGGAGACTCCACCATGTACGTGCTGATCCTCGGTCTGCTGATCAACGCGATCGCGCTGCCGATCGCGGGACGCCGGGTGGTGTTCCTCTACCGCCTCATCACCAGCGGCCAGCCCTCGCCCGACCGGTTCAACGGCGAGACGACCTCACCGGCGACCGGCGCGGCGAACGTGCTCACCGAGGTGTTCGGCCAGCGCCGGCTGCTCAAGTGGACCGTGCCCGGGCTGGCACACTTCTTCACCTTCTGGGCCTTCGTGATCCTGGCGTCGGTCTACCTGGAGGCATACGGCGCGCTCTTCGACCCGAGCTTCGAGATCCCTCTGATCGGCACCTGGCCGGTCCTCGGCTTCCTGCAGGACACGATCGCCCTGCTCGTCCTGGTCGCAATCGTCGTCTTCGGGGTGATCCGGTGGCGCAACCAGCCCCGCAAGCTGGGGCGCCGTTCGCGCTTCATCGGGTCGCACCTCGGCGGCGCCTGGCTCGTGCTCGCCCTGATCGTCTTCGTCGTCTTGACGATGTTCCTGTTCCGCGGCGCGGCCATCAACGTCGACCACTTCCACAACGACGGCGCCTACATGTCGCAGGTGGTCGCCGACTGGCTGCAGGGGCTGGGCCACACGACGAACGCCGTCCTCGAGGGGGTCGGCCTGCTGCTGCACATCGGCGTGATGCTGGTCTTCCTGATCGAGGTGCTGCACTCCAAGCACCTGCACATCTTCGTGGCCCCCATCAACGTCTTCTTCAAGCGGCCACCCCTCGCACTGGGCGGCGCGCGTCCGCTGACGATCGCCGGCAAGGCGGTCGACTTCGAGAACCTCGACGACCTCGATGAGGACGCGTCGCTGGGCATCGGCAAGGTCGAGGACTTCACCTGGAAGGGCATGCTCGACTTCGCCTCCTGCACCGAGTGCGGTCGCTGCCAGTCGCAGTGCCCCGCGTGGAACACCGAGAAGCCGCTGTCGCCCAAGATGATGATCATGGCGCTGCGCGACCACGCGTACGCCAAGGCGCCGTACATCTTCGCGGGAGAGGCCGGCAGGGAGTCACTGGCGCCCGAGGTGCTGGCCGAGGCCGAGCGTCCCCTGGTCGGCGCCACCGAGGGTGATCCGTGGCTGCCGAGCGGCGGCGGCGTGATCGACCCGGACGTGCTCTGGTCCTGCGTGACCTGCGGCGCCTGCGTGAACCAGTGCCCGGTCGACATCGAGCACGTCGACCACATCCTCGACATGCGCCGCTACCAGGTGCTGATCGAGTCCAGCTTCCCGTCCGAGCTCAACGGCCTGTTCAAGGGCCTGGAGAACAAGGGCAACCCGTGGAACATGTCGCCCAACGACCGGATGCAGTGGGCGGAGGGGCTCGACTTCGAGGTCAAGCAGGTCGGCGTCGACGTCGAGAGCCTCGACGAGGTCGACTGGCTGTTCTGGGTCGGCTGCGCCGGCGCCTACGAGGACCGGGCCAAGAAGACCACCCGCGCCGTGGCCGAGCTGCTGCACCTGGCCGGGGTGAGCTTCGCGGTGCTCGGCGACGGCGAGACGTGCACCGGCGACCCGGCGCGGCGAGCGGGCAACGAGTTCGTCTTCCAGCAGCTCGCGATGCAGAACGCCGAGGTCTTCAAGGAGACCAAGGCGAAGAAGGTCGTCGCCACCTGCGCGCACTGCTTCAACACCCTCAAGAACGAGTATGCCGCGTTCGGCGTCGAGCTCGAGGTCGTGCACCACACCCAGCTGCTGAACAAGCTGGTCCGGGAGGGCGCGCTGACGCCCGTGCCCGCCACCACGGCGCCCAAGCGGTCCATCACCTACCACGACCCCTGCTACCTCGGCCGGCACAACCAGGTCTACACGCCACCGCGCGAGCTGCTCCAGGGCCTGCCCGGCGCGGAGGTCACCGAGATGGAACGCAGCGGCGAGCGGTCCTTCTGCTGTGGGGCCGGCGGTGCCCGGATGTGGATGGAGGAGAGCATCGGCCAGCGGATCAACGACAACCGCACCGCCGAGGCGGTCGCGACCGGCGCCGAGCGGATCGCGGTCGCCTGCCCGTTCTGTCGGGTGATGCTGTCCGACGGCCTGACTTCGGCGCAGTCGGAGGGTCGCGCTGCGGAGTCGGTCGAGGTCGTCGACGTCGCCCAGCTGCTGCTGGAGTCGGTCAGCCGGGAGTAGACATCGCTGCGGCATCGTCGTGACGTCACGATGACATTGACATGACACCACTTCTGGTGTCATAGTGGTGCACATGGACATCACGCCTTTCCTCGAAACCCTGCGTACGGACCTCGCCAACGCGGCGCAGGTCGCCGGGCCCGAGGCCCAGGCCGCCGCAGAGCGGATGACCCTGAGCCTCGAGCCGGCGCTGCGGCTGGCCCTCCTCGACGCGCTCACCCAGGCCGCGGCCGAGATCAGCACCGAGCTCCCCTCCGGTTCCGTCGAGGTGCGCCTCCGCGGCCGCGACCCCGAGTTCGTCGTCGACGTGCCGGCGCCCACCCTGGCCACCGAGGCCCTCGGGCCCGAGGAGCCGACCCGGGTCCTGGAGCCGGAGGAGGACGACGAGACCACGCTCGCGCGGATCACCCTGCGCATCCCGGAGTCGCTGAAGTCGCGCGCCGAGGAGCTCGCCGGCAAGAGCGGTCAGTCGCTCAACGCCTGGATCGTCTCCGCGCTGCGTCTGGCCACCCGCGAGAAGGCGGTCAACATCGACGTCGACCTGTCCAGCCTCCCCTTCGGCGGCGACTCCCGGTCGGGCCGCAGCTCGCGCCGCATGACCGGATGGCAGTGAGGAGAAGTCCCATGGAACGCACCTTCGAGACCGACGCCCCCGTCGAGCTGAACCTCGAGCTCGCCAGCGGAAGCGTCCACGTCGAGGCTCGCGAGACCTCCCTCTCGACCGTGTCGGTGGAGGGGTCGCGCGCCGACGAGGTCGAGATCGACCTCCGGGGGACGACGCTGTCGGTCGTCTGGCCGTACCGCACCGGGTTCTCCGGCCTGCGCAGCGCCAAGATGGACGTGCACGTGGTCGTGCCGACGGGTAGCGGGCTGACCGCGAAGCTCAAGTCGGCCGACCTGAGAGCGGACGGCACCTTCGACCGGGTGCGGGTCAAGAGCGGCTCGGGCGACATCTCCCTGGCCACCGTCACCGGCGACGTCAGTGTCAACGTCGGGTCCGGCGACGTCCGGGCGGGGGCGATCGGCGGGCAGCTGCTCGTCCGCTCCGGGTCCGGCGACGTGGTCGTCGACCGGTCCGCGGGCAGCGTCGAGGTGCTCACCGGCTCCGGCGACGTGATCGTCGAGGAGGCGGAGGGCCCGGTGCAGCTCAAGACCGGGTCCGGTGACCTCCGCGTCAACCACACGCGCGGCGATGTGGACCTGACGGCGGCCAGCGGGGACGTGATCGTCAACCGCATCGACCAGGGCCGGGTCCGCAGCCGCAACGCCTCGGGGGACGTGTCCGTGCGCGTGCCCACCGGCACTCCCGTGTGGACCGACATCTCCACCATGACCGGGAAGATCCAGTCCACCCTGGCCAGCACCGGCGCGCCGGAGCAGGGCCAGCCCTACGTCGAGATCAGTGTCACCACCCTCAGCGGCGACATCCGTCTCCAGAACATCTGACACGACAACACCCAGGAGAAGACATGAACGGCAGCTTCGGGGCCATCGACCCCGTCACCACGTACCGGCTCATCCAGGCCGACCACGGTCGGCGTCGCCACCACGCCCACCTCGGGGACGTGCACCAGCCCTCAGGGCGGCGCTCGGTCGCCCGGGGCCTGCGCCGGGTCGCCGACCTGCTCGACAACTGACGGGGGAGTGAGATGTTCAGATGGTGGTGCGGTGGAAGTTCTGCCACGACCGTGACGGGGTCGGACCCCGCTGCCCCTGGTAACGCGACCCGTACTTCTCCGACCCGTATGGGTGCTCGGCCGGCGACGACAGCCGGAAGAAGCAGAGCTGGCCGATCTTCATCCCCGGCCACAGCTTGATCGGCAGGTTGGCGACGTTGGCCAGCTCGAGCGTGACGTGGCCGGTGAATCCCGGGTCGATGAACCCGGCCGTCGAGTGGGTGAGCAGGCCGAGCCGGCCCAACGACGACTTCCCCTCGAGTCTCGCCGCGATGTCGTCGGGGAGCCCCACGACCTCGTAGGTCGACCCGAGTACGAACTCCCCCGGATGCAGGATGAACGGCTCCTCGCCATCGGGCTCGACCTCGCGGGTCAGCTCGTCCTGGGCCTCGGCCGGGTCGATGTGCGGGTAGCGGTGGTTCTCGAAGACCCGGAAGAACCGGTCGAGCCGCACGTCGATGCTGGACGGCTGGATCATCGCCGGGTCGAAGGGGTCGAGAGAGACCCGACCTCCCTCGATCTCGCTCATGATGTCGCGGTCGGAGAGAAGCACAGTGGCACCCTAGCCGCTACGCCGCTGCGACACGGCGTGGGCCCGGCAGGCAGAATCGGACCCATGCCGCCTCGCTTCAGCACCTATGTCGCGCTCGGAGACTCCTTCACCGAGGGGGTCGGCGACCACGACGAGTCCCGTCCCAACGGAGTGCGCGGCTGGGCCGACCGGGTTGCCGAGGCACTGGCCGCGGACAACGCCGGGTTCCGCTACGCAAACCTCGCGATCCGCGGGCGCAAGCTGCCCGCGATCCTCGCCGAGCAGATCGGGCCCGCCCTGGCCATGGCCCCGGACCTCGTCTCGATCTACGCCGGCGCCAACGACATCCTGCGCCCGCGCGTCGACATCGACGCGCTGATGGGGCGATACGACGAGGCGATCGGCCGGCTTGCCGGCACGGGAGCCACGGTCGTGATGTTCACCGCCTTCGACACGGTCGCGTCCCCGGGCTTCCGTTCGCTGCGGGGCCGTTTCGCCACCTACAGCGAGCTCGCCCGGGAGATCGCCGAGCGGCACGGAGCGGTGCTGGTCGACTACTGGCGGCTGCGCGAATTCCGGAACTGGGCCTACTGGGACGACGACCGGATGCACATGAGCAGCTACGGTCACCAGCTGATGGCGGTGGAGGTGCTCGATGCGCTCGGGGTGGAGCACGGCCTGAAGCGTCCCGAGGTCGAGCCGGCCGAGCCTCCCAGCGTGCGCGAGCACCTGGAGTGGGCCGCGCGCCATGTCCGGCCGTGGGTGGCCCGGAGGCTCACCGGCCGGTCGTCGGGGGACTCGGTGACCGCCAAGCACCCGGAGCCCGGACCACTCTGACTCGGGTAATATCCCTCTCGGCCATCGTCGTGGGAGCACCCGGGACCGGCCGCGCGGATGTAGTTCAATGGCAGAACATCAGCTTCCCAAGCTGAACACGCGGGTTCGATTCCCGTCATCCGCTCCCAGCACACTTCACGTCGACCTGAAACCGGGCCACCGGATCCGGCACGGACTTGTTGCCGGCCGAGCATCACGCGATGATCGCAGGAGAACCCTCGACGCGGCCGACAAGCGAGGAAGGCTGGAACATGACCGAAGACCCTCCCCACGCCCCTGCATCCGACGAGGGCCCAGCCGGGAGTCCGAGCCCGGAAGCCGGTTCGCCGCCGGCACCCACCACCCGCCGGCCGACCCGGGCGAGCGCGGTCTGGGCCGCCACCGGGACGGCGCTCCTGCTCCTCGTCCTGCTCATCGTCTTCATCCTGCAGAACTCGACGAAGGTGAGCGTCCACTTCCTGTGGCTGACCGGCGGCATCCCGCTGGGCATGGCCCTGTTGATCGCGGCCGTGGGCGGCGGCGTGTTGGTCGCCATCGCCGGGGCGGCACGGGTCACGCAGCTGCGCTGGAGCGCCCGTCGCACCAGACGGGCATCCACTCGCGGCTGAGGCCACCTGCCGGCCCTTCACGGCCTAGGCTTCCGGCATGCTGGAATTCCAAGGCTTCCCGGTTGCGGCGTTCGAGTTCTACGACGACCTCGAGTACGACAACAGCAGGGAGTTCTGGCAGGCCCACAAGGGCACCTACGACGTTGCGGTGCGCGGCCCGATGGAGGCGCTCACCGGGGCGCTCGAAGAGGAGTTCGGCCCGGCGAAGATCTTCCGGCCCTACCGCGACGTCCGGTTCTCCAAGGACAAGACCCCGTACAAGACCCACCAGGGCGCGTACGTCGCCACGGGACCCGCGACCGGGTGGTACGTCCAGGTGTCTGCCGACGGTGTCTACGTCGGAGCGGGCTTCTACGACGCCAGCAGCGAGCGCCTGGCAGCGCTCCGGTCGGCCATCGACGACGACCGCACCGGCCCGGAGCTGGAGGCCATCGTGGCGGACCTGGTCACGGCAGGGTGGGAGGTCGGTGGCGACCGGCTCAAGACCGCGCCCCGTGGGTACGACGTCACACATCCTCGGATCGAGTTGCTGCGACACAAGTCGATCCACCTGGGCAAGCCCTACGGCGTGGACCCCGACGTCCACACGCCCGCCCTCGCCGACCGGATCCGCCGCGACTGGCGCGAGTCCAAGCCGTTCCTGGACTGGCTCGACGCCCTCCCGGTCTGAGCCCCGGGGGCCGCGGGCGCGAGGGACGTCTGGCAGGGTGGGAGGGACCGAAGGACGTGATCTACATCATGACCAGGACGGGACTTCAAGACCTGCCGCATGTGACGGTTGGCTCCCTACGGTGAGACCCGAAACTTGAACAACCAACCCCTATGAGGAGATCGATCACAGTGCGATCAACACTCGACAAGCTCATCTCGTGGACGGGCTTCCTGCTGGCGGCTGTCCTGCTCGTTGCGGGCGGACTCCTGACCTGGGCCAGCTCCTTCGTCGGCGACCAGGTCAACGAGCAGCTGTCCATGCAGAACATCACGATGCCGACCGCAGACGCGTACGGCAGCCTGCCCCAGGCCGACCAGGACGCGCTGGCGCCGTACGCGGGCGAGAAGCTGCTGACGGTCCCGCGGCCAAGGCCTACGCCAACCACTACATCCTGGTGCACATGAACGAGTCGGCTAAGTCGACCTACGAGGCGCTGGGCATCGACTCGACCGCCTACGCCTACGCCGACATCCCGAGCCGGGCAGCGTGCTCCGAGGACCCGACCAGTGACAAGTGCACCCAGCTGACGGCGCTGAGGAACACCATCTTCCAGGGCGACACCCTGCGCGGCCTCCTGCTCTACGGCTACGCATTCGCCACGATCGGCACGATCGCCGGCTACGCCGCCATCGGCGCGTACCTCGCCGGTGTGGTCATGCTGATCCTCGCCATCCTGGGCTTCATGCACGCCCGGAGGGTGCAGGCAAGCGCCTGACACGATCACAGCAGACGACCCGCCGTTTCCCCGAGCGGCGGGTCGTCGCTGTGTCCGGGCCGCCGTTTCCCCGAGCGGCGGGTCGTCGCTGTGTCCGGGCCGCCGTTTCCCCGAGCGGCGGGTCGTCGCTGTGTCCGACCCGCCGTTTCCCCGAGCGGCGGGTCGTCGCTGTGTCAGGGCCGCCGTTTCCCCGAGCGGCGGGTCGTCGCTGTGTCCGGGCCGCCGTTTCCCCGAGCGGCGGGTCGTCGCTGTGTCCGGGCCGCGGACACGGCCGGCCCGCGGTCAGATCTGCGCCAGTGGTCCCACGACGTGGGCACCCAGGGCCCGTACATAGCTCACCGGGTCGGCTGTCCCCGCCATGACGCGTACGTCGGAGACCCCCACCTCGGCCAGAGCGCCCATGTGGCGCAGGAAGTCCTCACCCTCCCGGTCCGGGTCGAACCAGGGGTTCCACAGCACCGTCTTGCGGATCTCGTCGTAGTCGCGGCCCACGTCCTCGCAGTGCGCACGAAGCACCTCGAGCTTGTGCGCGACCGCCGCCGCGCCGTCGTCGCGATTGGCGAACAGGTTGCACGCGTCGCCGTACTGCGCGACCAGCCGCAGGGTCTTGCGCTCCCCGCCTCCCCCGATCATCACCGGCACCGGGCCGAGCGGCTGCGGTGAGCAGATCGTCTCCTCGAGCCGGTAGTGCTTGCCCTCGAAGGGCCCGTTCTCGACCGAGAACATCTGCCGCACGATCTGCAATGTCTCCTCGAGCCGCTCCAGACGCTCCGCGACCGGCGGGAACGGCACGCCGAGACCTCGGTGCTCGCGCTCGAACCATGCCGCCCCGATGCCCAGGGCGGCGCGGCCGCCCGAACAGCACGTCCAAGGTCGCGACCTGCTTGGCCAGCAGACCGGGCGGACGGTAGGTCACCCCGGTCACCAGCATCTGGAGCGTGAGGGCCTCGGTGTGGCCGGCGAGGAAGCCCAGCATCGTGTAGCCCTCGAGCATGGGCTCGGTGGCATCCCCGATGAACGGCAGCTGGAACCAGTGGTCCATCGTCGAGATGCTCCCCAGCCCCGCCTCCTCGGCGGCGACCGCCACGTCGCGCAGAGTGGTCCGGATGCTCGCCGTACCGCCGGCGAAGTCGAAGCGTGTGATGTGGAGTCCGAGTCTCATGTCCCTCAGGCTAGGCGCGGGGTATCACCCGGGCACCCGCCGAATGCCGATTCCGGCGGCCTTCGCGACGTCCTTGAACAAGTTACTCGCCGGTTGCATAATGATGTTACTGACGAGTAGGGCGGTCTCATCCCCGCCCGGACACCGTGGGTGCCCGCACCCCCGACGCACGAGGCGGCCGACGTGAGCCACTACAAGAGCAACCTGCGCGACATCGAGTTCAACCTCTTCGAGGTCTTCCACATCGAGGAGATCCTCGGGTGCGGTCCCTACGCGGAGATGGATGCCGACACCGTTCGCTCCATCCTCGGCGAGATCGAGCGGATGGCCACCGAGGACCTCGCGGCCTCCTTCGAGGAGGGGGACCGCAACCCGCCGGCCTTCGATCCGGCCACGGCGTCGGTGACACTTCCCGAGGCGTTCAAGAAGAGCTATCGGACCTGGATGGACGCGGAGTTCTTCCGGCTGACGCTCCCCAGCGAGATGGGCGGTCAGCCCAGCCCCGCCAGCGTGATCTGGTCCTTCGCGGAGATGGTCCTCGGATCCAACCCGCCCGTGTGGATGTACGGCTCGGGCCCCAGCTTCGCCCGCGTCATGTTCCACAACGGCAACGAGCGCGACAAGAAGATCGCCCAGCACATGGTCGACCGCAAGTGGGCGTCCACCATGGTGCTCACCGAGCCGGACGCCGGGTCCGATGTCGGCGCCGGGCGCGCCAAGGCGACCCTGCAGGACGACGGGTCGTGGCACATCGAGGGCGTCAAGCGGTTCATCACCTCGGGCGACCACGACATGAGCGAGAACATCATCCACCTGGTCCTGGCCCGCCCGGTGGGCATCGAGGGCGTCGGCGGCCCCGGCACCAAGGGGCTGTCCATGTTCGTGGTGCCCAAGTACCACTTCGACCTCGAGACCGGTGAGCTCACCGGCGAGCGCAACGGCGCCTACGTCACCAATCTCGAGAAGAAGATGGGCATCAAGGTGTCCAGCACCTGCGAGCTCACCTTCGGTGAGCACGAGCCCGCCACGGGCTGGCTCCTCGGCGAGGTCCACGACGGGATCCGCCAGATGTTCGAGGTGATCGAGAACGCCCGCATGATGGTCGGCACCAAGGCCATCGCGACGCTGTCGTCGGGCTACCTCAACGCCCTCGAGTACGCCAAGACGCGTGTCCAGGGAGCCGACCTCACCCAGTCGTCCGACAAGACGGCGCCACGCGTGACGATCACCCACCACCCCGACGTCCGTCGGTCCCTGATGATGCAGAAGGCGTACGCCGAGGCCCTGCGCGCGCTCGTCCTGTACACGGCGACCTGGCAGGACAAGGTCCTCATGGCCGAGCACGCCGGCACGACCGACGAGCTGGCCGCGCGGGTCAACGACCTGCTGCTGCCGATCGTGAAGGGCTACGGCTCGGAGCGCTCCTGGGTGCTGCTCGGGACCGAGTCGCTACAGACCTTCGGCGGGTCGGGCTTCCTCCAGGACTACCCGATCGAGCAGTACGTCCGCGACGCCAAGATCGACACGCTGTACGAGGGAACCACCGCGATCCAGGGCCAGGACCTCTTCTTCCGCAAGATCGTCCGGGACCAGGCCACTGCTCTGGGGCACCTCGCCGGAGAGATCGAGGCGTTCGTGGCCAGCGAGGCAGGCGGCGGCGAGCTGAAGATCGAGCGCGGCCTGCTGGCCAAGGCGCTCGAGGACGGCCAGGCCATCGTGGGGACGATGTTCACCAACCTGATGTCGGCGGACCCCAGCGCCGAGAACGGCGACATCCGCAACATCTACAAGGTGGGCCTGAACAGCACCCGCCTGCTGATGGCGCTCGGCGACATCATCTGCGCGTGGCTGCTGCTGCGCCAGGCGGAGGTCGCGCTCGAGGCCCTCGGCTCCGACGTCTCCGACAAGGACCGGGCGTTCTACCAGGGCAAGGTCGCGGCAGCGCAGTTCTTCGCACGCAACGTCCTGCCCGCGCTGTCGGCCGAGCGCGCCATCGCCGAGCACACCGACCTTGCCGTCATGGACCTCCCCGAAGAGGCCTTCTGACCCGGCGGGGGTAGCGCCTGGGGACCACCCCTGCCGGTGGGGCGACCAGGCGTGGATCAGTCGTCAGCCCTGCCCGACAGGGGCAGCGCCAGCCGGCGCGTGCCCTCCGGTGCCAGCCGGACCGGCACGCCCCAGTCCTGCTGGTGCATGTGGCAGGCGGCGCCCTCCCCGTCGTGGGCGTCGCACGACGCGGCCCGCGCCGCGATGTGCAGGACGCCGTCCCCCACCGCGGGGTCGATGGTGATCATGCGGGTCAGCGCGGTGCCACCGCCCTCGCCCCGGGCGATCAGCGCGGGAGGCGTGCTGGTCACGAAGAGCTGGGACGCGGGGCCGAAGCGATCGTCGACCTTCTGACCGGGCGGCGGAGTGAACTCGACGACGATCTCGAGCTCCCCCGGCGCGACGTACGTCGGGGGGCGCTGCGTGACCTGCCCGAACCCGTCCGCCGTCGCCCGCGACCCGAGCGGAACGCGGACGAGCCGGTGTGCGGCGGACTCGACCACGACCAGCTGGTCGCCGTCCTCGATGAGCCCGCTGGGCTCGGCGAGGCCGCTCGCCAAGGTCTCGACGCGGCCGCCGCGGATCAGCCGCACTGCGCCGTTGTAGGTGTCGGCCACGGCGACCGAGCCGTCCGACAGCGCCAGGACACCGAGCGGGTGCTGGAGCAGGGCCTGCTCCACCGGCCCGTCGCGGAAGCCGAACTCGAAGAGGCCCTGGCCGACCAGGGTCCCGACGCGCCCCGACTCGACGTAGCGGATCGCGGACACCTCGCTGTCGGCCAGCAGGAGCCGGTCGCCGGCCGGGCTCAGCCCGCTCGTCTGGGCGAACCAGGCCTCCTCGAGCGGGCCGTCGACCAGGCCCTCGTTGGTGGTGCCACCGGCCACCTCCACGACCCCGGTGACCGGGTCGAAGGTCCACAGCTGATGGATCCCCGCCATCGCGATCCATACCCGGTTCTTCCACCAGGCCACGTCCCACGGGCTGCTGAGTCGGCTCGTGCCGTCTCGCTGCATCCACTGCTCGCCGGTCCCCGCGAGCGTCGACCCGGTTCCCGTGTCCATCGCGATGCCACGCAGCGCATGGTTGACGGTGTCCGCGACGACCACGTCGTAGCCGACACGCTCGGCGACGTCGGGCGGGAGCACGCACAGGCCGTTGGGCTCACTGAAGGCAGGCGCCTGGCCGTCCACCAGCCCGCGCTCGCCGGTGCCGATGCGACGTACGACCGCGTCGCCGTCGAGCTCGACGATCTGGTGATGTCCCGCATCAGCCACCAGGAGATGGTCACGCCAGCGGACCGCCGTGGCGGGGAACCGGAGATCCCCCGACTCCACGGGCGGCGCGACGTACGGTGAGCCTCCGGGCTGCAACGTTCCGTCGGACCGGGCGGCCGGCACCAGCTCCCCGAGCAGCGCCCGGATCGCGTGCGCATGTCCTTCCCCGGCGTACTGGGCGACGACGTAGCCTTCCGGGTCGACCAGGACCAGCGTCGGCCAGGCGCGCGCCGTGTACGCCTGCCAGGTCACCAGGTCGGGGTCGTCCAGCACCGGATGCGCAACGTCGTAGCGGTCCACGGCCGCCGCCAGCGCGACCGGGTCGGCCTCGTGGGCGAACTTGGGCGAGTGCACCCCGACGACCACGAGCTCCTCGGCGTACTCCCGCTCGAGCTCCCGCATCTCGTCGAGGACGTGCAGGCAGTTGACGCAGCAGAACGTCCAGAAGTCGAGCAGGAGGAAGCGGCCGCGGACGTCGGCCAGGCAAAGCGGCTCGCCGCCGGTGTTCAACCAGCCCCGGCCACGCAGCTCGGGGGCACGGACTCGGACGCTCACGGGGCAAGTCTGCCTCGTGGCGGGCGAACCCCCACCTCGTGGGGATGCCTCCTCTAGGCTCACCACCATGAACGACGCCGCGCTGCTGTGGAGGTACGTCGAGGCGTGGCGGTCATCGACCGCCGACGTCCTTGCGCTGCTGCGCGACCTGCCTGCGGAGGACTGGGACCTGCCGACCGACCTGCCCGGGTGGTCCGTCCGCGCGGTCGCGGCGCACCTGGCCCATCTCGAGGCCGAGCTCGCCGGGCTGCCTCAGCAGTCGCACCCGGTGGACCAGGCCGACCACATCAAGAACCCCCTGGGCCGTCACACCGAGGCCGGGGTCGTCGGCAGACGCGACCGGGAACCGGAGCAGATCATCGAGGAGCTCCAGGCCGCAACGAGGATCCGGTCGGACCAGCTGGAGGCGGACCCGCCGACGGATCCGGAGGCCATGCCGGAGCGGACGCCGGGCGGGCTGCCCTGGCCGTGGGGCCGGACGCTCAGCAACCGGGCGCTCGACATGTGGATGCACGAGCAGGACATCCGGCGTGCCGTGGGGCGGCCCGGACACCTCGACACCCTGGGCGCGGAGCACGTCGGCGGCCAGATCCTCACCTCCTTCCCGTACGTCGTCGGAAAGGCCGCGGGTGCTCCCCCCGGGTCCACCGTCGTGCTGCGGGTCACGGGGGACCAGGAGGCGGAGCTCGGCGTGGAGGTGGGCCCGGACGGCCGGGCCCGGCCCCATCCGGAGATCGAGGGGGACCCCACGGTCTCGCTGCTGATGGACTTCGAGGTCGCCGTGATCCTGTTCGGCGGGCGCCGTCCCGTCGACTCCGTCGAGGTCGGCGTCACGGGCGACACGGCGCTCGCCCGGGCGATCCTCGAAGGGATGGCGGTCACCCCATGAGCCGACCCGGCTGGGACACCCGGGACATGCCCGACCTGTCGGGCCGGCGTGCCGTGGTCACCGGTGTGACGAGCGGCCTCGGACGCGAGACGGCCCGCGAGCTCGCCGCTCATCATGCCGAGGTGGTCATGGCGGCCCGCAACCGCGACAAGCTCGACGAGACGATTGCCGAGCTCTCGGCGCAGCTGCCCGATGCGAGGTTGGTTCCCGTCACCCTCGACCTGGCGGACTTGTCCTCGGTACGTTCCGCGGCCGAGGAGATGCTGGGGCTCGGACCGATCGACATCCTGGTCAACAACGCCGGAGTGATGGCGGCACCCCTGCGGCAGACAAAGGACAAGCTCGAGCTGCAGATGGGCACCAACCACTACGGCCACTTCGCCCTCACCGGCCTGCTGCTGCCGGCGTTGGTCCGGAGTGGGGGCGCGCGGGTCACCACCGTGTCGTCGCACATGGCGCGCACGGTGCGCCGCGTCAGCCTCGCCGACCCGCGCCTTCGTCCCAGCCACTACTCGCGCTGGAACAGCTACGGGCAGTCCAAGCTGGCCAACCTGCTGTTCTCCTTCGAGCTCGATCGTCGCGCACGTCGCAGTGGCGTCCCGATCGTCGCGACCGCCGCACACCCCGGCTACACCCATACCGGCTTGGTCTCGGGCGGCCTCAACCTCGGGCGCCGGACCCTGCAGGGGACTGTCGCTCCGCTCGCCGGCCGGTTCCTCGGACAGCCGGCGGTCCAGGGCGCCCTCCCCCAGCTGATGGCTGCGACAGCGCCGGGACTGCCGGGCGGCACCTACTGCGGGCCGAACGGCGCGAACGAGAATCGCGGTCCGGCGACGATCGTGCAGCCGCCTGCGGCCGCCCGTGACGAGGAGATGGCCCGGAGACTGTGGGAGCTCTCCGAGACGGTGACGGGGGTCGAGTTCCTCTGACTTCCTCCGCCCCGGACCTCCCGTCCGTGCTGCGTCCCGTGTGCGATGACGACCTGCGCAACGTACTCGCGCTGAACGCTGCCAACGTGGAGATGCTTGCTCCGATGGACGCCGACCGGTTCCGCCGGCTGCGCGAGTGGTCGGACCGCTTCTCGGTCATCGAGAGCGAGGGGGCCTTCGCGGGCTTCGTCGTCACCTTCGCCAGCGGCAGCGGCTACGACTCGGTCAACTACCGGTGGTTCAGCGAGCGGTACGAGGACTTCTACTACCTCGACCGGATCGTCCTCCTGCCCGAGGCCCGCCGACTGGGACTCGGGACACGCGCATACGCAGAACTCGAGCGCCTCGCGGCCCGACACGGCAGGATGGCCCTGGAGGTGAACCTCGTACCGAGGAACGACGCGTCCCTCGCCTTCCACGCGAGCCGGGGCTATGTCGAAGTGGGTCGCCTCGGTGACGATGGTCACCTGGTATCGCTGATGACGAAGGAGCTGGGATGAGGGCGCGGGGCCTGATTGCCATCGCCGTCGCGCTGACCCTCGCGCCCTGGAGTGCGTCGGCGACCACCAACCCGGGGCAGTCCAGCCCTGTGACGGACAGCTACTACCCCAGTCATGAGGACGCCGGCGTCGACGTACTCAGCTACGACCTGTCGTTGCGCTGGGCGCCGCGCAACCGCGTGCTGCGGGGCACGGCAACGGTCCGCGCGAGAGCGACCGTCGACGAGTCGACGTTGAAGCTCGCCCTGTCGAAGCTGCTGACGGTCACCTCCGTGACCGTCGACGACTGCGCGGTCGCCACCACGCATGCCGGCAACGACCTGATCGTGCCCGGCCCGTTCGGCAAGAACTCGACCCACACGCTGGTCATCCGGTACCAGGGAAGCCCGGGCCCGGTCAAGGCACCCACGCAGCGTGCGGACGTCAGGAAGACCGGCTGGCACACCACCCGCTCGGGGGCGGTGTGGACGATGCAGGAGCCGTTCGGCGCCTTCACCTGGTACCCCGTGAACGACACCCCCTCCGACAAGGCGATGTACCACGTCCGGATCGACGTGCCGCACCGATGGGTCGGGCTCTTCAACGGGCCCATCGCGAGCTCGCGGGTCTCACACGGACGGCGCATCACCCAGTTCGCTCCGGCACATCCGATCGCGTCGTACGTCACGACGATCGCGATCGGCCCGTACCGACGGGTCAGCACGGCCGCCTACGACGGGACGCCCGTGGTGGTGTGGATTCCGAGGAGTCACCCCGAGTACGCCACCCGCCTCAACAAGACGGCGGCGGACTACCGATGGCTGCGCAAGCAGCTGGGCCAGTACCCGTTCGACCAGGTCGGCATCGTGGTGGTGCACGCGCAGTCGGCGATGGAGACCCCCGGGTTGATCACCTTGGGGGACCGGCAGCTCCGCCTCAGCAAGCAGAAGCTTCGTGCCGTCGTCGAGCACGAGCTGTCCCACGCCTGGTTCGGCGACACTGCGACGCCGACCGACTGGAAGGACCTGTGGCTCAACGAGGGCTTTGCCATGTACTACCAGGCGAAGTTCGAGTCGCGACGCGGTTGGACGACCTGGCACAAGCAAGTGAAGACCTGGAACGACTGGGATCAGTACCTGCGCACGGAGTACGGGCCGCCGGGGGCGTACAACCACGACTCGTTCGCGTCGTTGAATGTGTACTGGTGCGCCGCGCGGATGCTCGACAAGCTGGCCACGAAAGTGGGGCGCGACGCGTTCCCCCGGCTGGCACGTCGATGGATCGCGGCTCACCGCGACACCAACGTGTCGAGGGACTCGTTCCTCCAGTGGTGGAGCGCCCAGACCGGGCAGGACCTCACGACCTTCCTCACCACCTGGCTCACCGCGACGACGTCGCCGTAGCGCCGCAAGCGCCGCGCCGGCGGGTCAGCCGAGAGCTGGTCGTGGGCGCGAGAAGCTCCTCGTGCCCACGACCAGCGCCTCAGGTCACCCTGACGCGCATCCGCTCAGTAGAGGAGGGCGGTCGCGGGGTCCTCCATGAGGGCGGCCACGTCGGCGAGGAACTGCGAGCCCTTGGCACCGTCGATGAACCGGTGGTCGAAGGACAGGGCCAGCGTCGTCACCTGGCGGACCTCGATCTCACCCTCGTGGACCCACGGCTGGGGCCTGATCGCACCGAAGGCGATGATCGCCGACTCCCCGGGGTTGATGATCGGCGTACCCGAGTCCACCCCGAAGACGCCCACGTTGGTGATCGAGAACGTCCCTCCGGCCATGTCCGACGGAGGCGTACGCCCCTCCCGGGCCAGGTCGACCGCGGCGTTGATCTCCTCGGCCAGCGACCGCAGATCGAGCAGGTCGGCGTCCTTGATGTTCGGCACGATCAGGCCACGTGAGGTCGCGGCGGCGATCCCGAGGTTGACCGCGTCCTTGTAGACGATCTCCTGGGCCGGCTCGTCCCACCACGCGTTGATCTCCGGGGTACGCCGCATGGCCAGCATCACCGCGCGCGCGAGCACCAGCAGCGGGGACACCCGCACGTCGCGGAACTCCCGCATGGTCCGCAGCTTCTCCACGAAGCGCATCGTCTCGGTCACGTCCACGGTCACCCACTCGGTGACGTGCGGCATCGTGAAGGCGGAGGCCACCATGGCCTGCCCCATCATCTTGCGGACACCCTTGATCGGCTCACGGCGCTCTCCGCGCTCACGCGGCGCCGGGCGCTGCGCGGGCGCCACGGCGCCTGAGCCCGCACCCTCGACGTCGCCACGGGTGATCACCCCGCCCGGCCCGGTACCCACGATCGTGGTCAGGTCGATGCCGAGATCCTTGGCCAGCTTGCGCACCGGCGGCTTCGCGAGCGCCCTTGCACCCGAGGACGCCACGGGCTCGGCAACCGGCTCGGCGACCGGCTCAACGATCGACTCCGCCGGCGCCGCCGCGTGCTTGCGCGTGCGGCGTGAGGTGCCCAGGTCCTTGGGACCGGAGCCGACGAGCAGCTTGACCGGCTCCTCCTCGGCACTCTCCGCGGACGGCTCGGTGGTCGCAGGGCCGGCCGGGGCGTCGCCCTCGGCGCCGTCGGACACCGCGATGATCGGCGTCCCGACCGGAACGGTCACCCCCTCGTCCACGAGCAGCGCGCTCACCGTGCCGGAGTACGGCGACGGAAGCTCCACCAGGGACTTGGCGGTCTCGATCTCGACCACGATGTCGTTGACCTTGATCACGTCGCCGGGCTTCACCCGCCAGGACACGATCTCGGCCTCGGTCAGGCCCTCACCGACATCGGGGAGCAGATACTGCTGAGTGCTCACAGGTCACTCCTCTCAGTACGCGATGGAGCGGTCGACGGCGTCGAGCAGCCGGTCCAGGTCGGGGAGCCACTCCTCCTCCACCCGGGCGGGCGGGTAGGGGGTGTCGAAGCCTCCGACGCGCGCGACCGGCGCCTCGAGGGAGTAGAAGCACTCCTCGGTGATCCGGGCCGCGACCTCGGCGCCGATGCCGAGGTTGTGGTGCCCCTCGTGGACCACGACGGCACGGCCCGTGCGGCGGACCGAGTCGTAGACCGGCCCCATGTCCAGTGGCGACAGGGTGCGCAGGTCGATGACCTCCGCGCTGCGGCCGTCGTGGACCAGCGCCTCGGCCGCCTTCATCGCAGTGCCGACGGTCGGGCCGTAGGCCAGCAGCGTCACGTCCGTTCCGGGGCGGATCACCCGGGAGGTGTGCAGCGGGGCCGGCGTGGAGGCGTCGAGCACCTCGCCCTTCTCGGAGTGGTAGAGACGCTTGGGCTCCATGAAGATGACCGGGTCGTCGGACGAGATCGCCTGCTGGATCATCCAGTACGCGTCGTTCGCGTTGGACGGCGACACCACCTTGAGGCCGGGAGTGTGCGCGAACTGCGCCTCGGGGCTCTCGCTGTGGTGCTCGACCGCTCCGATGCCGCCACCGAAGGGGATCCGCACGACCACGGGCATCTTGATGCGCCCACCACTGCGGTAGTGGAACTTCGCCACCTGGCTCACGATCTGGTCGTAGGCCGGGTAGACGAAGCCGTCGAACTGGATCTCGGCCACCGGCCGGTAGCCGCGCAAGGCGAGGCCGACGGCCGTCCCGAGGATGCCGGACTCGGCCAGCGGGCTGTCGATCACGCGCTCCTCGCCGAAGTCCTTCTGGAGCCCGTCGGTGATCCGGAAGACACCGCCCAGCTTGCCGACGTCCTCGCCCATGAGCAGGACCTTGGGGTCGTTCTCGAGCGCCTTGCGCAGCCCGGCGTTGAGGGCCTTCGCCATCGTCATCGTGGTCATCAGTGCGCTCCCTCGAAACTCGCCAGGTAGGCCTCCATCTGGGCCTTCTCCTCCCGCAGCTCGTCGGTCTGCTCGACGTACACGGTGTCGAACAGTGCGACGAGGTCCGGCTCCGGCAGCGCCTTGCAGCCGGCACGCAGGTGCTCGCCCATCGCGTCCGCCTCTGCGTCCACCCCTTCGAAGAAGCTCGCGTCGGCGATGCCGTTGCGGGTGAGGTAGGCACGAACCCGCTCGATGGGATCCTTCAGCCGCCAGTGCTCGACGTCGGCCGACAGGCGGTACCGCGTCGGGTCGTCGGTCGTGGTGTGCGAGCCCATCCGATAGGTGTAGGCCTCGATGAAGATCGGCCCCTGGCCCTCGCGTGCGTACTGCAGCGCGGCCTGGGTGACGGCGTAGGTGGCGAGCACGTCGTTGCCGTCCACCCGGACGCCGGGGAAGCCGAAGCCGGCCGCCCTGCGGTAGAGCGGCACCTTGCTCTGCCGCTCGATCGGCTCGGAGATCGCCCACTGGTTGTTCTGGAGGAAGAAGACCACCGGCGCGTTGTAGGAGGCGGCGAAGATCATCGCCTCGTTGACGTCGCCCTGGCTGGTGGCCCCGTCTCCGAAGTACGCCACCACCGCCATGTCGCGCTCGTTGTCGCCGGTGCCGACCAGGCCGTCGCGCTGGACCCCCATCGCGTAGCCGACCGCGTGCAGGGTCTGCGCACCGATGACGATCGTGTAGAGGTGGAAGTTGTGCTCGGCCGGGTCCCAGGAGCCCTGGTCGGTCCCCCGGAACAGACCCAGCAGCCGCAGGGGGTCGACACCGCGGGTGTAGGCGACGCCGTGCTCACGGTAGGTCGGGAAGACGTAGTCCTGCGGCAGCATCGCCCGGCCCGAGCCGATCTGCGCGGCCTCCTGTCCCAGCAGCTGGGCCCAGATGCCGAGCTCGCCGTGGCGCTGCAGAGCGGTGGCCTCGTTGTCGAGGCGGCGGACGATGACCATGTCCTTGTAGAAGCCCTTGATGGCCTCGTCGTCCAGGTCGAACGAGAATCGAGGGTCGTCGACCCGCTCGCCCTCGGGGGTCAGTAGCTGGACGAGCTCGGGCCCGAACGGGCCCCCGTCCCAGGGATTGGCCAGTGAGCTCACATGCTCTCCTTCGTCTGGCGGACCGGCGGGGTGACCGCCTCCGCAGTGGGTGGAGCAGACGACCGAGGCCGGTCGCGGGGGTGGTGCGAGAGTCCACGGACGTCGAGTGACCTTCGACACACTCGAGGTCACCCCCCAACGTACCGAACAGGGGTGCCGCCGCGCACATCGACCGGGGCAATTCTCGATGTGACACGCGCCCTGCGCCGCCCTACGATCCTCTCGGCCCGCCCGCTCCGGCGCAGCCGGAGGAGAGTGGGCATGGGAACGCACCGCAGCCGGACGGCCGTGGCCCTGGCGATCGTGTACCTGGTCTGGGGATCGACGTATCTGGCCATCAGGATCGTCATCGAGCAGATCCCGCCGATCGCAGCGATGGGCCTCCGCTTCCTGGTGGCCGGACTCGCGCTGCTCGCCATCCTGGCTCTGCGCAAGGGAATACGCACGCTCCGGCTGACCCGACCCCAACTGCTGGGCACGGCGCTGCTCGGCCTGCTGCTCCCCGCCCTCGGCAACGGTCTGGTCGCCGTGGCGGAGGCGCTCGGGGCCACCTCCGGCTACACGGCTCTCCTCGTCGCCACGGTGCCCCTGGTCGTCATCGCGCTGCGCATGCGGGACCGTGACCGGCCCCGGCCGTTGACGGCGATCGGGGTGATCGTCGGCTTCGCCGGGCTCGCCCTGCTGGTCACCCTCAGCCAGAGCGGATCGGTGAAGAGCCCGTGGGGCGCAGCTGCGGTGGTCCTCCTGGGGGCCGTCTTCTGGGCGCTGGGGACCTACCTGCAGCCGCGCCTGGCGCTGCATCCGGACAGCATCGTCACGACCGCGTACGAGATGCTCATCGGCGGGATCGCCCTGACCGTCTCGGCGATGCTCTTCGGCGAGCGGCTCACCCTCGACTACACCTCCCGGACCTGGGTGGCGCTCGCCTACCTGGTCGTGTTCGGGGCGATCGTGGCCTACTCCGCCTTCGTGTGGCTGGTCGGCAACACCTCCGCCTCGGTGGCCTCCACCTACGCCTACGTGAACCCGCTCATCGCAGTGCTGCTCGGGTGGCAACTGCTGGCGGAGCCGGTGACCTGGGGGACGATCCTGGGCGGCGGCCTGGTGATCGCGGCCGTGGCCGTCGTCATCCTGAGCGAGGCCCGCCGCCCGCCAGGCGGTGGGGTGCTACGCGACGAAGCCCTCGGCGACGGAGATCAGGATGTCGTTGGCCGCCTTCTCGCCGACCGTGACCCGGGCTCCTTCACCGGCAAAGGGACGGACCACGATGCCTGCCTCGTCGGCTGCGGCGGCGAACTCGGCGGTGCGGTCGCCCAGCGCGAACCAGAGGAAGTTGCCCTGGGGCTCGGGGAGGTTCCAGCCCTGCTCACGGAGGCGGCCGGTCACCCGGTCGCGCTCCGCCACCAGCGCACCCACGCGTTCCATCAGCTCCGCCTCGCAATCCAGCGAGGCAACCGCGGCAGCCTGCGCGATCGCTGAGACCCCGAAGGGCAGGGCGCAGGCGCGAACGGCGGCGGTGACCGTCGGATGCGCGACGGCGTATCCGACCCGCAGTCCGGCCAGACCGTATGCCTTGGCGAACGTGCGCATCACGACCACGTTGTCGTGCGCCCGCGCCAGCGACAGCGCATCGACCGGGTCGTCCATCCGCACGAACTCGCGGTAGGCCTCGTCGACGACGACCAGCACGCGCGGTGGCACGGAGTCCACGAAGGCGGCCAGCTCGGTCTGGGTGAGAGCCGGGCCGGTGGGGTTGTTCGGAGTGCACACGATGACGACCTTGGTGCGGTCGGTGATCGCAGCCGCCATCGCCTGCAGATCGTGACGTCCCTCCGCGGTCACGGGAACGCGCACACTGGTGGCACCGGTGACCTGCACCGCGATGGGGTAGGCCTCGAAGGAGCGCCAGGCGTAGACGACCTCGTCGCCCCTCTCGCAGTAGGCCTGGAGCAGGTGGTAGAGCACGGCGACCGACCCGGTCCCCAGCGCGATCCGCTCGGCGTCGACCGCCAGCCGCGCGCCGAGCGCGGCATGGAGTCCGGCCGAGGCCATGTCCGGGTACCGGTTCATCGACGCGGCGGCTGCGGCGGCGGCCTCCAGCACGCCGGGCAGCGGTGGGTAGGGGTTCTCGTTCGACGACAGCTTGTACGTCGGGATCTCGCGGGCCCGTGGCGGCTTGCCCGCCACGTAGGCAGGAACGTTCGCGACCACGTCGCGCGGCGCAGGAGCACTCATGCCAGCACCCTAGCCAGCGCGGCACCTCGCGGCGCGCGCCACCCGCGGCTGGTCCTACGCTCTCCCGGTGAGCACACACGGACGGAGCAGAGGCTCCCTGCTGGGGACCGCGCTGGTCGTCACCGGCGCACTGCTGTTCGTGGTCAACGCCGGTGTCTCCCGGATCGCCATGTCGGCCGGTGTGCAGCCCCTGACCCTGACTACCGTGCGCGTCACCGGGAGCCTGGTGGTGCTGGTCGTCATCGCTGCCATCTGGCGTCGGGCGGCGTTGCGGCCACCACGGGGCGCCGCGGCGTGGCTGCTGGTCGCGCAAGGGCTGGTCGGCGTCGCCGCGCTGCAGTGGACGTACTTCGTCGCGATCAACCGGCTCCCGGTCGGCATCGCCCTTCTGCTCGAGTACCAGGCTCCGATCCTCGTAGCCCTGTTCGCCCGGTTCTTCCAGCGCGAGCACGTCTCCGGGCGGATGTGGTGGGGTCTCGTGCTGGCAGTCTCCGGGCTGGGCCTGGCCGCCGGCGTGGGCCAGCGCGTCTCGCTCGACGCCTGGGGCGTCGTCGCGGGGCTCGCCGCCGCGGTCTCGTTCGCCACCTACTTCCTCCTGGGGGAGCACGGCGTCAGTCGGATGGATCCGCTGCAGGTCATCATCTGGTCGTTCGGCGTGGCCGCGGTGGTCCTCAACGTGGTGGCACCGGTCAGCGACCTGAGCTCGGTCGACCTGGCCGCATCGACCACCATGCTGGGCAGGCTCGGCGGTCACGCGGTTCCGCTCTGGTCGTCTCTGGCGTGGGTGGTCCTCCTGGGAACCCTGCTCCCGTTCGCGGCCATGCTGTACGCCCTTCGCCACCTGCGGGCTACCGTGGTGACGACCGTGGCCATGGCGGAGCCTGTGGGAGCGGTGCTGCTCGGCTGGCTGTGGTTCCAGGAGTCGCTCGGCCCGCTTCGCATCATCGGCTGCACCTCGGTGGTGGTCGGCATCTGGCTCGCCCAGTCGGCGCGAGCGTCCGTGCCGGAGGAGATCCCCGTCACCTGAGGCCGGCGGCACGCACGGTTGATACGGCAGGTCATTACCGGCATCAGCGACACGCCGGTGCCAAACTGGCCGAGCAGGACCGCGAGCCCGTGTGCACGGCTCCCCCCATCCGGGCACACGGGTTTCGCACGCCACTGGACGGATCCCGCCCCTCTCCTGGCAGGATCAGGGCATGAAGTGGTTCGTATCCCGCCTCCTGGTCAACGCCGCCGCGCTCGGCGTCGTCGTCTGGCTGTTCCCCGGAGTCACCCTCAGGGGAAACAGCCTGACCGACAAGGTCGTGACGCTGGTCATCGTGGCCCTGATCTTCGGCGTGCTGAATGCCGTGGTGGGCGGCGTGGTGAAGTTCCTCGCCACGCCCTTCATCATCTTGAGTCTCGGGCTGATGATCCTGGTGATCAACGCCGCCATGCTGCTGCTGACGAGCTACGTCGCCGGGCAGGTCGGGCTCCGCTTCCACGTCGCCGGGTTCTGGACCGCGGTCTGGGGCGCCCTGGTCTTCTCGGTGACCGCGATGGTGCTCAACGCCATCCTCAAGGACCGGGACTGAGCGCGCCGGTGCGCGTGGCCGCGGTGTGCCTCGGCAACATCTGCCGCTCCCCGATCGCGCAATCGGTTCTCACCGACGAGCTACGGCGCGCCGGCGTCGACGCGACCGTGGAGAGCGCAGGCACCGCCGGCTACCACGAGGGCGACCCCATGGACCCCCGCGCGGCGGCTGCGCTGCGCCGGGCCGGGCTCGACCCTCGCGGACATCGGGCCCGCCGCTTCACGGCCGACTGGTTCGACCGGTTCGATCTCGTGCTGGCCATGGACGGATCCAACCTCGCCGACCTGCACAGGCTCGCCGCAGGTCGGCCAGGGGTGCCCGCGATCAGGTTGTTCCGGAGCTTCGACCCGGAGGCCGGCAACGAGCTGGACGTTGTCGACCCCTACTTCGGCAGCCACAACGACGGCGAGTTCGACGAGACCGTGCGGATCTGCCGGCGAGCCAGCAGGGCCATCGCCGCTGCCCTCAGGAACGGCGCCTCGATCTAACGGCGCGTCGGCAGCCTAATCTCAGCGCCGGTTCAGGTGGTTTCGGCATAGTTTGGGTTCGTGAGCACTCCATCCGAACGGCTGCCGCGCATCCTCGTCGTCGACGACGATCGCGCGGTACGCGAGTCGCTACGACGGTCGCTCGAGTTCAACGGCTTCGAGGTGGGGCTCGCCGCAGACGGCGCGGAGGCGCTCGCCACGATCACCGGCAACCCTCCGGACGCCCTCGTCATCGACGTGATGATGCCGCGGCTCGACGGCCTGGAGACGACCCGGGCACTGCGGGCGGCCGGCAACGACATGCCCATCCTGGTGCTCACCGCGCGCGACTCGGTGGGCGACCGGGTGGAGGGACTCGACGCCGGTGCCGACGACTACCTCACCAAGCCCTTCGCCCTGCAGGAGCTGCTCGCGCGGCTCCGGGCCCTCCTCCGCCGGCGGGCGCCCGTGCCCGGGGCAGAGCTCGACGACGAGGTTCTCGAGTTCGGCGACCTGTCACTCAACTCGGCAACGCGTGAGGTCCGGCGGGGCGCCCGCAGGATCGACCTCACGCGCACCGAGTTCACGCTCCTCGAGCTGTTCCTCCGCCGTCCACGGCGTGTGCTGGACAGGGCCTTCATCCTTGAGGAGGTGTGGGGCTACGACTTCCCCACCACCGCCAACAGCCTGGAGGTCTACGTGGGCTACCTGCGCCGCAAGACAGAGGCCGACGGAGAGCCCCGCCTCATTCACACGGTGCGCGGCGTGGGGTACGTACTGAAGGAGAGCTGATGCCGGGGCGCAGGCTCGGTCGCCGGCGCCAGTCACTCGCGAACCGGGTGACCGCCTTCTCGGCGATTGCCGTCGGGATCTCGGTCACCGTCTTGTCCCTCTCCGCCTACGTCACCGTGCGGCACCAGATGTACTCCAGTCTCGACAGCTCCTTGATGTCGCGGGCCACCGACGCCGCCAACGCGAGCATCACGGCGGACCTCGCCGACCGGGAGGTCGCGGACTGGATCGTCGGCGCCGCCGACGTGCAGATCGCCGTGGTCTCCTCGACCGGGCAGGTGGTCGCGGCGGGGCACAACGCCGCGGGGTTCTCCGCCGCGCTGGGCAACCAGGAGTTCGCGGTGGCCCGCGGGGAGTCGTCCAGCTCCCTCAGGACCGCGGACACCCCCGCGGGCAGGTTCCGCGTGGTCACGGTCCCCTCGGCGACCCACGGCCAGGCCCTCGTCCTCGCTCAGTCGCTCGCCCCGACCGAGGAGACCCTGCACGACCTGGGAGTGGTGATGGTCCTGCTCGGCGCACTCGGCGTGCTGTTCGCCGCCGTCGCGGGGGCGCTCGTGGCCCGACAGGGACTCAAGCCCGTCCGGTCGCTCACGACCGCGCTGGAGACCGTCGCCCGCACCGAGACACTCACCCCGATCGAGGTCTCCGGTGACGACGAGCTGGGACGGCTGGCCGCTTCCTTCAACGCGATGATCGCCTCGCTGTCCGCCTCCCGGGACCTGCAGGCGCAGCTCGTGACGGATGCGAGCCACGAGCTGCGCACGCCGCTGACGTCGGTGAGGACGAATCTGGATCTGCTGCAGCAGGCCGAGGTCGGCATGGGGCTGGATCCCCGAGCGCGGATCGAGCTGCTCGCCGACGTCTCGGCCCAGATCGAGGAGCTGACCAAGCTGATCGGCAGCCTGGCCGAGCTGGCCCGGGGCGGCTCGCCGTACGGCGCCGACCAGAGGGTCGAGCTCCACGAGGTGGTCGACCGCGCGGTGGAGCGGTTCCGGCGCGAGGATCACGGGCTGGAGATCCGCGCCACGATCGAGGAGTGGACCGTCGAGGGAGAGGACTCGGCACTGGAGCGCGCGGTCGGCAACCTGCTGGACAACGCGGTCACCTGGAGCCCGCCGGGCGGGACCATCTGGGTCACCCTGAGCCAGGGCCGACTCAAGGTGGAGGACGAGGGCCCGGGCGTCGACCCCCAGGACGTGCCCTACGTCTTCGACCGCTTCTACCGCGCCATGGAGTCGCGGGGACTGCCCGGCTCCGGGCTCGGCCTGTCGGTCGTACGGCACGTGGTGGAGCGTCACGGCGGCACGGTGTCGGTGGAGAGGTCCGCTCATGGCGGCGCCGCTTTCGTGATCGACCTGTCTGCTCAGCGCACTGATCGCCTCACAGTGAAGGGAACGGGAGCACACAGCGAGCGCTCAGCGACCCGCGCCAATGTGGAGACATGACCGACGAGCACGAGGAAGAGACCACCGGCGCGGGCCCCGTTGACCGCGAGAACGAGCAGCCGAGCGTTCCCGAGCCCGGCACAGTCCCCACGGTCCCCTTCGACACGGCCGAAGGAGGCATCCCCTCGCCTCCTCCGGCTGTCCTGGCACCGCCGGCGCCCCCGCCTGCCCCCTCGCTCGGAAGTCGCAGCCGCACCGGCCTGGCATCGGTGCTGGTGGCGGCCCTCGTGGCGGGAGCCGTCGGCGGCGGCGTCGGCTTCTTCGCTGCCGAGACGATCGGGCACGACTCCACCCCGTCGGCCGGGGCCCCCTTGGTCCAGCAGGCAGTGTCGAACGGGTCTACCGCCGTTACCAGCAGCGACATCGAGGCAGTGGCCAAGCGGGTCCTTCCCTCGGTCGTCAAGATCAACGTCTCGGGACCCCAGGGAGCGGGCTCGGGATCGGGCATCATCATCACCTCCGACGGCGAGATCCTCACCAACAACCACGTGGTGGCGCTGGCCGGCAACGGCGGAAGCATCATCGTCAACTTCAACGACGGCACGACCGTGAGGGCAACCGTGGTCGGCACCGACCCGGTGACGGACGTCGCCGTGATCAAGGCCGACAACGTCTCCGGGCTGACCCCGGCGACCATCGGCTCCTCGTCCTCGCTGCAGGTCGGCCAGCCGGTCGTGGCGATCGGCTCCCCGTTCGGGCTCGAGGCGACGGTGACCAGCGGCATCGTCAGCAGTCTGAACCGTCCGGTCTCCGTCGGCGGGGAGGGCACCAACGTCAGCTACCCGGCCATCCAGACCGACGCCGCGATCAATCCGGGCAACTCCGGCGGACCCCTGGTCAACCTCTCGGGCCAGGTCGTCGGCATCAACTCGTCGATCTTCTCCGACAGCCAGGCCGTCGGCGGACAGGGCGGCTCGATCGGGCTGGGCTTCGCGATCCCGATCGACAACGTCCTGCCGATCGTCAACCAGATCCGCGCCGGTGAGAAGCCCACTCACGCACGGCTGGGCGTGTCGGTGGACTCCGCCAGCGAGCAGGGCGGCCTGGTGACCGGCGCGGGAGTCGTCGAGGTCGTCAGCGGGTCGGCCGCCGCATCCGCCGGAGTGAAGGTGGGCGACGTGATCACCGCGGTGGACGGTCACCAGGTCTCGGACTCCAGCTCGCTCGTCGCGGCGATCCACGGCTACCGGCCCGGCGACACGGTCAGCCTGACGGTGGATCGCGGCGGGAGCACGATCACCCTGCACGCCACGCTCGGCAGCGACGCCAAGAGCGCGTAGCACCGAGCCTCCCCGGGACCGCCCGTACCTCCCAGCGGGCGGTCTCCGCGCGCCGGGAGGGCGGCGGTCAGAGGTCGCCGATCAGCTCCAGGATCAGACCCCGCAGCAGGTCGTACCCGTCCTCGGTCAGGATGGACTCGGCGTGGAACTGGATCCCGCGGAATCCCGGACCGCGGATGAGGTGGATGTCCCCGGTGGCGGGGTCGGCATCCACGGTGACGCCCTCCGGCAGCCCGGCGCCCGCCCGGCCGACGAACGTGTTGTAGAAGCCGACGTTCACGTCGCGGTCACCGAGGCGCACCGACGACTGGGTTCCCTGGAAGACGATGTCCTTGTACGCCAAGGGGAGGCCGAGCCGGTCACAGAGAACCTGGTGCCCCAGGCACACCGACAGGAACGGCCGGCCGCTCTCCACCAGGGACTCCACCGCCCCGCGGAACGCGGCGATCTTCGGGCTGCTCCCGTCGCGGGGGTCACCCGGGCCGGGCCCGACGATCACCAGGTCGTGCCCGTCGAGACATCCCGGCACGTAGTCGCGGTGCTTCACCACGGTGCTGGTCATGCCCAGCACGCGCAGCACGTGCCGGAGCATGTTCACGAAGTCGTCCCCACCGTCGAGGATGACCGCGGTCCGACCGGCGAGCTCCGGCGCCGGCCGGGCATCTCCCTGGTCGGTCAGCCAGAACTTCGACAGCCGCTGGTTGCGCGACGCGAGCGCGATGAGCACGTCCTCGTCGCGGGTGAGCTCCTCGACTCCCTCCGGCGTGGTCGAGGGAGGGGGCACCAGCCCGAACGCGGTCAGGATGCCGCCTGCCTTGGCATGGGTCTCCGCGACTTCGTAGTCGGGGTCGGAGTCACGCACGAGTGTGGCTCCGGCGGTCACGGTAAGGGTGCCGTCCAGTGCCACGTCCGCGGTCCGGATCACGATCGGGCTGTCGGCCGTCGGCCGGCCCGACGCGTCGTGCCCGAACAGGGCCAGCGCGGCTCCGTAGTATCCGCGGCCCCCGTCCTCGTACTTCTTGATGAGACGACAGGCGTTCTCGACCGGAGAGCCGGTCACCGTCGCGGCGAACATGGTGTCCCGCAGGACCTCGCGCACGTCGCGGGCCGTTCGTCCGGCGAGGAGGTACTCGGTGTGCACCAGGTGCGACATGGGCTTGAGGAAGGGCCCGAGAACCTGGCCGCCCTCGTTGCAGACGTCGCACATCATCTTCAGCTCCTCGTCGACGACCATGAAGAGCTCGAAGATCTCCTTCTCGTCGGCGAGGAAGTCCAACAGCGCCTGCTTGCGCTCCATCGGATCGTCGTGGCCACGGAGCCGGAACGTCCCGCTGATGGGGTTCATCCGGACGTCTCCACCGGCCACGCTCACGTGGCGCTCGGGGCTCGCTCCGATGAGGTACCGCTCGCCGGTGAACACGCAGAAGGTCCAGTAGGCGCCGCGTTCACGCTCCAGCAGCCGGCGCAGGACCGTGAGGGCCTTCGTCGCTCCCCAGTCGGCCACGGTGGCCCGATAGGTGCGGCCGATCACCAGGTTGGCACCTTCGCCGTTGCCGATCTCGTCGTCGATGATGCGCCGCACCACGGCGGCGTACGCCGCGTCGTCGACGTCGAAGCCGCCCGGGTCGTCGAAGACCACCTCCTCGTCGGGGAGCACGGCCAGCGCCTCGGCCAGGGCCAGCTCCTCGACCTGATCCAGCTCGATCACGGTGAGCGGTGCACCGTCGTCGTGCGCCTCGAACCCCCGCTCGGTCACCTGCCGGAAGGGCACCGCCACGAGCCGGTCGAAGCCCGGTCCGTCGCCGCGCTGCGCCAGCGGGATGTCGAGGAGCCGGTCCACCGTGCGCGGCGTTCCCCCCAGCGCGAGCACCGAGGGCGAGTCACGCAGCCGGACCACCGCCCAGGCCGGGTGCTCGGTCAGTCGGCCGAGCACCGACGACGTGTCCTCACCGCTGGGCATGGCCGAACGCTACCAACGGGTCGTCGGGTGGCCCGGGGAGTTTCACGAACGGGCGCCGGGGGTCCCCGGCAGGGCGGCTCTGATCTCGTCGAGCGCACGCCGTTGGGAGGTCCAGGTGACGTTCGCCGCTGCGAGCCACTCCTCCATCGCGCGCTTCACCGTCGGCCAGTCCTCGTCTGTCATCGCGAACCAGGCGGTGTCGCGGCTGCGCCCCTTGTAGACGACCGCGTTGCGCCAGGTCCCCTCGTAGCGGAAGCCGAGCCTCTGCGCGGCCCGACGGGATGCGGCATTCAGCGAGTCGCACTTCCACTCGTAGCGGCGGTACCCGAGCTGGTCGAACACGTACCGCCCGAGCAGGTACATGGCCTCCGTGGTCGCCGGCGTGCCCGCGAGGGTCGAGGCGTGGAGGATGCTCCCGACCTCCACAGAGCCGTTGGCCGGGTCGATGCGCATCAGGCTGGCCATCCCCTCCGGACCGTGTCCGGCGCGACCGATCGTGAACGTCACCACGTCGGGCGACTCCCGCAAGCGGTCGAGCAGCACCGAGAGCTCGGCCGGCTCGCCGAACGGTCCCCACGGCAGGTAGGTGAAACGTGCGGGGTCGGCACGCCACGACGAGAACAGGTCCGCGTCGTGCTCCGGGGCGAGCGGTGCCACCCAGCACCAGTCCCCTGCGTAGGAGAAGGCCTCGGGCACCGTCCGGGCCGACCAGTCGAGCGAGGGGCCGACCGGCAGCTGCCCTTCCCCGGGGACCTCCACCGCGCTCATCGCACCAGTGTGACGAGCCGCTGGGTGGCGCGGGTCAGCACGACGTAGAGCACGGCACGACCGGTGCTCGACTCCTGCTCGATCTCGGACGGGTCGACCACCAGGATGCCGTCGAACTCCAGGCCCTTGGTCTCCACCCCGGTCAGCACCGTCACCCGCGCCTGGTCCCCCCCGGCCAGGTCGTCGGCCAGCTCCGGCCACCCGGCGAGCCAGCCCCGGATCTCCGCAACTCGCTCCCGCGCGGCGACCACCGCGAGGGTGCCGGACACCGACACTCGCAGCTCGCCCAGCACCTCGCGGATCGCCTGGGCGAACTCGTCGGCCTTGCGTTCCTCCGGGGCGATGCCCGTACGGCGCACCGCCTCCGGGAGGTCGGCGTCGAGCCCGACACTGGAGGCGTACGCGGCGGCGTACTCGTAGATCTCCTTGCTGTTGCGATAGTTGGTCCCGAGGTGGAACGGGTGCACCACCTTGTCGCCGATCGCCTCCGCCCGCGCGGCCTCTGCGGCGGCGCGGTCCGGCCACGACGACTGAGCCGGGTCGCCGACGATGGTCCACGTCGCCGAGCGTCCCCGGCGTCCGACCATCCGCCACTGCATCGGGGAGAGGTCCTGGGCTTCGTCGACCAGGACGTGGGCGTAGCCGTCGTCCTCGGTGCGGCTGCTGGTCCGGGGGCCGGAGGAGAAGTCGCGGTCGGAGATGGTGGTGAGCTCCGGGAGGTTCTCGTCCACGAGATGGGCCAGCGGGTCGGGCTCCTCGTCGCCGTTCTGCTCGGGGACGTCGCCCAGCAGGTATCGCAGCTCGTCCAGGAGCGCCACGTCCTCGACGCTCCAGTCCTCGCCGAACGTCACGGCAAGCCGCTCGCGAGATCCGAGGACGCCCTCCGACACCCGGTGGAGCATCTGCTCGTCCCGCAGCCAGCTGAGCACCTCGGTGGCGTCGAGCGCGGGCCACCAGGCCCGCGCGAATCCGACGAAGCCCTCGTCCCCGAGCAGGAAGTCGGTGAAACCGGCCCGCCCGTGCTCACTGGCTCGCTCACCGCCGACCTGTCGCCACAGCGCGTCGACCAGTGCCGGGACAACGCGCGGCAGCTGCCGATTCCTCTTGCCGTCCGACAGCAGCCGTCGTCGGATCCCGTGCAGGGCCTGACGGTCCAGCACGAGGTTCTCGTCCCGGTAGAAGACCCGGTACTCCCGGGGGGCACCGGGAACGGCCTGCCGTGACAGCCGGCGGAGCAGCTCGGCCATCCGTGCGTTCCCCTTGACGTCGGCGACGTGACCCGGATCGTGGCGACGGGCCCGGACCCCCTCCACGACCTCGCCGAGAGCGCGCAAGGAGACCGACGTCTCGCCGAGGGAGGGAAGGACACGCTCGATGTAGCGCATGAAGACCCCGGAGGGGCCCACCACCAGGACGCCACCCCGTTCGTACCGGTTGCGGTCGGTGTACAGCAGGTACGCGGCGCGGTGCAGGGCCACCACGGTCTTGCCGGTCCCCGGCCCGCCGGTGATCATCACCACCCCACGACTGGGAGCCCGGATGGCACGGTCCTGTTCCGCCTGGATGGTCGCCACGATCGCGTGCATGGACCGGTCGCGCGCCCGCGACAGCTGCGCCATCAAGGCACCGTCGCCGACGATGGCCAGACCGGAGTCGTCGGTGGCGTCGAGCAGCTCGTCCTCGACTCCGACCACTGTCTGCCCCGAACACCGCAGAACGCGGCGACGCACGACTCCCTGCGGCTCGTTCGGGGTCGCCTGGTAGAAGACCGCCGCGGCGGGTGCGCGCCAGTCGATGAGCAGACTGTCGCGGTTCTCGTCGCGCAGGCCGATGCGGCCGACGTAGCGGGGCTCCTCCCCGGCCTCGGCGAGATCAAGGCGTCCGAACACCAGGCCCTCGTGTGAGGCGTTCAACGTCGCGATGCGCTTGGCCGCCTGGAAGACCATCGCGTCCCGCTCGACGAGCCCACCCTCGTGGCCCAGCCGGCCGCGCGCGTAGCCTTCACGTGCCAGCGCCTCCGCGTTGCGGGTGGACTGCTCGAGCTGGGCGTACACACGGTCGACGAACAACTGCTCGGCAGCGATCTCCTGCTCGGCGATCTCAGCGGACAACAGTCACCTTCCTACGAACCGGAGGATCGACCAGTCTAGCCGTCGGTCGCGCACCCGCCGCCGACCGCCCGGCGACCCGAGACGCAATCCTCCGGCCCCGGTGGCACACCGCTCAGCGCCGGGACAAGAAGGCGCGCATCGCCTCACGAGCCGGCTCGGAGGCGAACAGCTCCGCCGAGAGGGTGGCCATCTCGGCGCCGCGCCGGTCGAGGACCTCCAGGAGATCGCGAGTGAGCAGTCGCTTGGTCTCCCGCAGCCCCTGCGCGGGAGACGCGGCCAGGGCAGCGCAGGCCGACGACACCGCCGCCTCGAGATCCCGCGCCGCCACCACCTCGGTGACCAGTCCCATCGCGGCGGCCGCCGCGCCGTCGAAGGTCTCGCCGGACAGAAAGGTCCGACTCGCTGCGCGCGGGGACAGCCGGGCAAGCACGGTCAGGCTGATCACCGCGGGAGCGAGCCCGAGCCTGACCTCCGAGAAGGCGAAGGTGGCCGCGTCGGCGGCGATGGCGATGTCGCACGCCGCGACCAGTCCGATACCGCCGGCCCGGACCGGACCGGCCACTTCCGCGACGACCGGAACCGGAAGGGTCAGCACGCGGCGAAGCAGCGCGACCATCCCGTGGGCGCCACGCTCCATGCCGCCTGCCTCCGCCTCGGAGAGGTCCGCCCCGGAGCAGAAGACCCGGTCCGAGGAACGCAGCACGACCGCCCTCACGTCCGGGTCGTCGGCCGCGGCGTCGAGGGCCGCACCCAGTTCCGAAACGAGGGCCGCCGAGAGTGCGTTGCGGTTGGCCGGAGAGTCCAGGGTCACCGTGGCGAGGCCGCCGGACGCCTGGTAGTGCACGAGCTCGGTCATGGTCCTCCTCGGGGCGGCGACCCCAGCATCATGACGCAGGGCCCCGCCACCGGGCCACGCGGTCGGCTGACCGGCGCCCCGGTCACCGGAAGGTCAGCATCTCGGCGGGCAGATGGGTGTGCTCGTTGAAGGTGGCGAGCCGCGTGCCCTGCTCGTCCCAGGAGATGCGGGTGACGCCGGCGTTGACGAGGGAGGGGGTCAGCCGCAGCCAGAGCGAGGGCTGGCCGCCCAGGAGGGCTGCCACCGTCCAGGAGATGGGCCCGAGGCTGGTGAACACCACCGCGGTGTCGCCCGGAGCCATGATCTCGCGCAGGCGGCGCATCGCGACGTCTACCCGCGACGTGAATCCGGCGAAGGGCTCGTCGTAGTCCGCGTCGCTGCCGCCCTCGACCCATCGGGACAAGGCAGCGTGGAGCCACGGGCCGAACTCCGGCGAAGTCTCGTCCGGCGGGGGCACCCCGTACGCCGCCAGCACCTGCCGGTGGCCGAACTCGTTCCACCCGGTCTCGACCCGCACCTCGGTCCGCCACCCGGCTGCTTCGGTGGCGAGCTCTGCGGTCGCACGGTGCCGTGCCTGCGCCCCACTGAGCACGATGCCCGGCGGTTCGAGCGCGGCGAGGGCGCGACCGGTCGAGACGGCCTGGCGGTTCCCCAGCTCGGACAGACGGTCGTAGTCCGCGGAGCCCCAGCTCGCCTGGCCGTGACGAACCAGCACCAGCGTGGCCAAGCTCACCCCCTTCTTCCGAGCACCACGACATGGTGCCAGAGACGGCCCGGAGGGTGGGCCCGCCCGGGTGGACGGTCACCGGTTGACCCCGTCCCTTTAGGCTTGGCCCAGCCGACGTCCGAGGGAGAAGCATGAAGAAGACCATTGCGGCCACCGTTCTCGTCCTCGCGACGGCCAGCGCCTGCAGCGGCACGCCCCTGGGGTCCGGCCCCAGCAGCACGGGGACGCCCACACCCACGTTCACGCCGCAGGAGCAGGCCGCGATCACCTCGCTGACGACCGCGTTCAGCTCCGGGAAGCTCCAGCTCGCTGCCGACCAGGCATCCGCCGGCTGCGTCGCCACCGGACTGGTCAGCAAGCTGGGCGTCGAGAAGCTCCAGACCTACAAGGTCATCAAGAGCACGATGGACGCCACCAAGAAGGGTCTGGGCGCCGTCGCGATGAGCGAGGCGGACGCCACCACGGCGGCCGACGTCGTCCTCGGGTGCATCGACCCGCTGACGGCGGTCCAGAAGCTCGCGGCCGACGTCGGGCTGAAGAAGAAGCAGGCTCGCTGTCTGTCCCAGAAGCTGACGCCGGACGCACTGCACCTGATGTTCGTGGCCTATCTGGACCAGCAGCCGAGCCTCGACCCGTCGGTCATCAAGCCGCTGAAGAAGTGCACCTGACGCTCGCCCGGTCGCGAGAGCAGCTCAGCTCGCCACCGTGGCGATGACGCGAGCGTGGATCTCGGGTACGTCCCACTCGCGTGCCACGCGCAGGAGCCGATAGCCGGACGTGAGCAGGAAGGGCAGGGTCAGCGCCAGGGCCAGCTTCCAGCCCACCTGCGCCGCGGCCACGAACAGCATGCCCGTGAGGGTCGTCGACAGGGCGAGCCTCGCCGAGTAGCCCACCATCGTCAACGGGGGTGCCGGGGTCGCCCGCGCACTGCGCAGGTCCACGGTGTACGGGCGGCGCACCGACCACCGCATCGACGCCGACAGCGCCTGCATCAGCACGACCAGCGTCGCGCAGCCCACGGCGGCCAAGGACGTGGCGGTCGGGGCTCCGGCACGGATCGCGCCCAGCAGCAGCGTGATCCCCGTGGACAGGACCAGGATCTCGGCGATGACTATCGCCCGCACGTGGAACACCAGTCGTGGCGACGCGGGCACGCTGTCACGCCAGAGGGCGCCGCGCGCGTCGAGCGACCAGGCGTTCACCCCGAAGAGCAGCGCGCCACCGGAGGCGACCAGTCCGGGCAGCAGGGGCAGCTCCTGCCAGCTCAGTGAGCCGGCGAGCGCCACCAGACCGGGCATGATCGCGAGCACCGCCATCCCGCGCCGCAGCGGCAGGGAACGCCAGATCGATGCTCGGTCGACACGCAACAGCGCGACCAGGTCGCTGACCGGATTCGGGCGAGCGGGATGGGACGAGGTCTCCAGACGCGCCTCGTCGCGCGCCGGGCGACGCGTGACCGCCGCGGCCAGGAAGGCTCCGAGGACGACCGCGACAACCGTGGCGACGACGAGGATCAGCAGGGCGAGGGACCAGCTGACGAAGTCCGCGGTCTCGACCTGGTACGCGGCCAACGCCACCGCACTCGTCGGGCTCCGGTCCAGCAGGTTCGTCAGGGAGCCCGTCTGCAGCACCACGACCGCGAGCAGGAACAGGGCCGCCCCGAGACCGCGCACCACAGCCACCCCGTGGCGCCCCCGGCGCAGCCACTCGACCCCCCAGGCCAGGATCTGCGCGACCGCTGTCGCGAACGCGATCCACACCAGGATCAGCAGCTGCCCGAGCAGCAGCTTCCAGTCGAAGCGCGGCGACCCGAGGTAGATCGGGGAGCCGTAGGCGAAAGCGCCGAGGACAGCCCATGACTGCAGCAGCCAGGCGATGTTCAGCGGCGCCATGAGCAGAGCGCCGAGGTGGTCCGTCGCCGGGCTGACCGGGAAGGCGACGCCCTCGTCGCGCGGCAGGAGCTCGCGCCCGCCGCCGGTGGCGACCGCCGAGGCGGTAGCGATGCCCAGCACGCCCAGCAGGAAGGTGGGCATCAACAGGCTGACCTGGAACCGGTAGTCCGAGGGATTCGGCAGGAAGATCGGAGCGACGCACGCCGCGAGCGTGAGCGCGACAGTCACCAGCAGGCCGACGACGACGTAGCGCCGGGCCCGTCCTCGCACACCGGCGCCACGGAACTGAAGCAGTGGCCAGACCTGGCGCACCGCGAGCGTCGAGCTGCCGATCGCGCCGACCACAGCCGGCCGCACGTCAGTCAAGGAGCGCACGATAGGCCCCTGCCCCCGACTCACCGGCCATCTCCACCGCGGGGACCGCCGCGACGGCAGCACCGCCTCGCAGGACGATCGCGTCCTGGCAGGCGTCGACCGCGAGCTCGCGCAAGTGCGTCGACACCAAGACAGCCGCCCCCCGGGCCCGCGCGTCCGCGATCACGTCCATGGTCGACTCCACGCCCAGCGGGTCCACCCCGTCGAAGGGCTCGTCGAGCAGCAGCACCTGCGGGTCGTGGAACGCCGCCAGGAGCACCGACATCCGGCGACCCATGCCATGGCTGAAGCCCGCCGTGACCCGGTGAGCCGCGGCGCCGAGGTCGAAGCGCTCGAGCAGGTCCCTGGCACGGTCCTCCCACCCGGCGGGCAGGCCGCGCAGCCGGGCCGACAGCTGAAGGTGCTCCCACGGGGTCGCGCGAGGCACCAGTCCGCCCACGTCGGGGCAGTACCCGACGGCGCGCTTGACGCCCATGGTCTCCCGGCGCAGGTCGTGGCCGGCGACGGTCAGCACGCCCTCGCTCGGAGGGATGACTCCGGCCAACACCCGCATCGTGGTGGACTTCCCGGCCCCGTTGCGACCGAGGAGGGCCGTCGCCGAGCCCCGCTCGACCTGGAAGCTGATGCCTCGGACCGCGTCGACCGGTCCGAACCGGACCCACAGCGAGTCGACGGACACCACGGGGGACATGGCACAAGTGTGACAGGAGGTGCGGTCATCCCGGGCGGGAAGTCCGAGATCGACCAGTTGAGACGGCGATCCCGGCCGGCTGGGGGTCGCCCCCTCGACCGGGCGGGCCGCCGCTCAGCGGCGGCGGATCTGCTGAGTGACCGAGATCGCCAGTGCGACGCCGAGACCGGCCAGGATGGATCCGGTGACGGTCCAGGTCTGAGAGCCGGTCATCGGGCTGCCGTGGATGTAGCCCATCCCCTGGAAGGCCCAGACCCCGCCGACGAGCACCATCAGCGCCGCAAGGCCGTAGAGAAGCCCGACACGCACGGTCCGCATCAGGCCCTCCGCGAACGGAGGTCCTCGACCAGCGCCGCCAGCCCCACCCCGACCGCTGCGACCGCGGGCAGTGCCAGGTAGGCGGCACGCCCTCGGCCCAGCTCCCGGAACGAGACCCCGGCGGCGACCGCGTCGCTCAGATCGACGGCGATCCCCGCGGCCACCATGAACCGGCGGCCGGTGCCCGACGAGCGGCTCGACGCGAGCAGGGTGGCGACGCCGAGAGCGATGTCGCGCGCACCCGCCACGCGGGAGAGGTAGGGCAGCTGGGGGTTCCGCGCCGGGTCCAGCGTGAGCGCCTTGAGGGTCGGACCGGGCGCCAGCAACGCCCCCACGCCCAGCGCGGTGCGGGCCAAGGAGAGTCCCGCCACCAGATCGAGCCGCTTCATCACAGGCTGCACCTCCCGGTCGTCGACCATGCCACGGGCCGCTCCTCACCCTAGTCCGGAGATGCGGAGCAGCCCTCGGGCCGAGTACACCTAGGCCCGGGAGAAGAAGTGGAAGTTGTGGCGCGGGTGCTCGGCACTCTCGTGGTGCAGCTTGAAGCTGAGCAGGGAGGCGCCGAGGAGCGTCACTCCGGCCAGGAGCACCGACCCGGCGGTCCCGATGGATCCGGAGGTCCAGTCGTGGAGTGCCTCCGGCACGACGAGGGTGACTGCGACGACACCGGCACCGAGGTAGGCCCAGGCCGGGCGGGCGACGTAGCCGATGAAGGCGCCCACGGCCACGAGTGCGGTCAGGAGGTACCCCAGGTTCGGCCGCTCGTCGCTCCAGACCGGCATCTGGGCAGCGATGACCGCGATGGTGAGCGCGATGCCCAAGCCGATCTGACGTGGCCGCGCGAGCTCGATCTCGCTCACGCCCCACCAGAGCAGAGCCAGGGCGATCTCCAGCAGCGCCATGGTCGTGACGAAGGTGTTGTCCTGGAGGTCGAACAGCTCCAGGGTGGCCGGAATCACCGCGAACGTGCCGACCGCGATGGGCAGCAGCCCGACGACGGTCGGAGCGGCGAGGTAGCCCACCAGCCCGACGATCGCCAGGGTGGTGAACAGGGCGACCATCAGCCAGGTGTCGTTGAAGCTCCGCTCGCGCAGCGACCGGATGTGGTCCACCTCCAGGGTGACTGCGATCCCGGCGCTGATGGCGGTTCCGGTGTAGAGCGTGCCGGCAAGCCGACGACGGATCGCGCCCGACTCCTCCCGGAGCCCCCGGAACCCGGTCCCGACGAACGACGTCACGATGCCGGCCAGGGCGAGCACGCCCGCCATGGCGGCGATCCAGGCGACACGCTGGTTGTCGGAGAGGCTCGACCACTCCTGCATGATGAACACGACGCCGGCCGCCACGACCAGCGCAGCGCCTGCGTACCCGGCGATCTCGCCGAGCTTCGACCTCACGCGCGATGTCTGCACGGGCACCGCGGCCGCCGCGGTGACCACGCCGACGGCCTGGTCACGGCGAGAGGCGTCCACCAGTCCGGCGGACACGAGTGCGTCCACGATCCTGTTGGTCTTCTCATCCATCGATCTCACCTCCAAGAGACGGACGGCCCCCGCTCGTCACGCCCGGGTCGATGGGCAAGCGATGTGGCACCCCCACATCTCCACCATGAGTCAACCACGAAGAGCAGCCCGGCGGTACGGTCTTCCCTCCCCCGTTCAGGGACGGTGGTCTCTCCGGGACCGAACGCTCTTCCCCCGTGCGACCCGGATTGCTTTGATGGACGCAGCGCGGACAAGGGACGGTGCCCATGCTGACCAGTGGCGGGGTCGAGGTGTTCACCATCGACGGCAGGGCGGCGACCATCCGGCGCGTGCGGCCCGACGACAAGGCCGCCCTCGAGGACCTGTTCGACCGGGCCTCGCCGGAGAGCCGCAGACTGCGCTTCTTCAGCCCCAGCACGCACGCCGCTCACGCGTACGTCGCGCACGTGATGTCGTCCGACCCGTCGCAAGTGGTGGCGCTCGTGCTCGAGCGGGGCACGACCATCGTGGGCTTCGCCACGGCCGAGGTGCTCGACGCGACGACCGCGGAGATCTCGTTCATGGTCGCCGACGCCGAGCACGGCCAAGGCATCGGAACCCTGCTGGTCGAGCATCTGGCGGCGGCGGCTCGCAACCTCGGCATCGTGCGCTTCACGGCCGACGTGCTGCACGAGAACATCAAGATGAACAAGGTGTTCCGGGACGCCGGGTTCGAGATCAAGCAGCACACCGAGAGCGGTGTCGTCGAGGTCACCATGAGCACCTCGGCGACGGCCGCCGCGATCGAGGCCGCGGACGCGCGCGAGTGCGCGGCCGAAGCCACCTCACTGCGACCGCTGCTCTATCCGCGCAGCATCGCCCTGGTCGGGGTGCGCCACGAGTCCGGCGGCATCGGGCGCGCGGTCCTCCGCGAGGTCGAGTCGGGTGAGTTCACCGGCGAGATCTTCGTGATCCACCCCACGGCTCGGTCCATCGACCACCAGAACGTCTACCCGAGCTTCGCGGCGCTGCCCCATCCCGTCGACCTGGCCGTCGTGGCCGTGCCCGCCGCGCAGGTCCTGGATGTCGTCACGGAGGCAGCCGACGCCGGCGCCCGTTCCGCGGTGGTGCTGTCGGCGGGCTTCGGCGAGATGGGACCAGAAGGGGCGCGTGCTCAGCGAGCACTGGCCGAGGCGGCCCGGCTCCGGTCGATCCGTGTGGTCGGGCCGAACTGTCTGGGGGTGATCGCGAACCACCCGGACATCAAGCTGAATGCGACGTTCACCGACATCCTTCCGCCTCCCGGCGGCCTCGCCGTCGCCTCCCAGTCCGGGGGAGTCGGCATCGCGATGGTCGACCTGGCCCGCCGGACCGGGCTGGGCATCCTCGCCTTCGTCTCGCTCGGGAACAAGGCCGACGTGTCCGGCAACGACATGCTCGCCGCCTGGATGGACGACCCCAACGTGACCGGGGCGGCGCTCTACCTGGAGTCGTTCGGCAACACGATCAAGTTCGCGCGCCTGGCCCGGCGCTTCTCCGAGCGCAAGCCCCTGCTCGCGGTCGCCGGTGGACGGAGCGAGGGAGGCAGGCGGGCCGGCGTCTCGCACACCGCGGCCGCGGCGGCCCCTTCGGTGGCGGTGGACGCGCTCTTCGCGCAGTCGGGCGTCATCGGCTGCCGCGGGGTGAGCGAGATGATCCACGCGGCTCGGCTCCTCGCCGAGCAGCCCCTGCCCCGGGGCAGCCGGCTCGGGATCCTCGGCAACGCCGGCGGGCTGGGGGTGCTGGCCGCGGACTCAGCGGCGCGGCACGCCCTCGAGGTTCCCGCCCTCTCCGAGGCGACCCAGGCCGGGGTGCGGGGGTTGGTCTCCGAGACCCTGGGCGTCGGCAACCCCGTCGACCTGGGCGCCGGGGCCACCGACCACTCGCTCGACGCCTGTGTCGACACCCTGCTGGGCTCCGGCGAGATCGACTCGCTTCTGGTGATCGCGGCCCGCACCGGCGTCGCCGGGTCGCGCGACCTTCTGCGCGGCCTCAGCGCGGTACGGGCCCGCCACCCCGAGCTCCCGGTGCTGGTCGTCGGCCTCGGCTTCGACGAGTTCGACCGCACCGGCCTGACCGTGTTCGACGACGCAGAGACCGCCACCGACTCGCTGGCGCGCGCGGTCGCCTATGCCGCCTGGCGCAGCACCCCCGCAGGTGAGCTCCCCGCGATCGACGTCAGCCGGGCACGGCGGGTGCGAATGGAGGCGCAGCAGATACTCGAGGGGCCGACCTCCCCCTCCGGATGGCTGGCGGTCCCCCAGTGCCAGGAGCTGCTCGCGCACTACGACATCGAGGGCCCGCTCGGCGCGGTCTCCGCCGACCTGGACGGAGCTGCGGGCCATGGCCGACGGCTTCGGGTACCCCGTCGCGGTGAAGGCCGCGGACCCGAGCGTCCTGCACAAGACCGACCGGGGGCTGGTGCATCTCGGCGTGGCGGACCCGTCGTCGCTGCAGCTGGCGATCGACTCGATCCGGGCCGAGATGGACTCGCCCTGCCAGATCCTCGTGCAACCCCAGGTGGTGGGCGGGGTCGAGGTCGCGCTGGGCACCGTGCGGGACGCCCGCTTCGGTCCGCTGGTGATGGTCGCAGCCGGGGGGATCGCGACCGATGTGTGGGGTGATCGTCAGTTCCTCATGCCACCCGTCACCGAGCAGGACGCGCGTCGCGCGCTGGCCGGCTTGCGCATCCACCCGCTGCTCGGCGGGTTCCGCGGGTCCGAGCCCGTCGACCTGGGCCGGCTCGTCGAGCTCATCACCCGACTCGGGTCCCTCGTGAGCGAGGTCCCCGAGGTCGCCGAGCTCGACCTCAACCCGGTGATCGCGACCCGGGACGGGGTATCGGTGGTGGACGTCAAGATCAGACTCGCCGCGAGCGGAGGCGAGGAGCTGTAGCGCGCGCCGTCGGGTGCAGACCCCGAGCCGTCGCGTCGGGCGGATCGGCTCAGCAGGTCGAGCTGAGCACCTCGTCCACGGGGCGCCGCGGGGTCGGGGGCAGGTCCACCTGCGCGATCGGCCGCCACCCGACCTGGATGATCCCCTGCGGGAAGGCGACGTCGTCGAGCAGCTCCTCCTGCAGCATCGCACGTGTCTCGGACACCTCGATGGCGGCGCTGAGCGGCACCATGCTGACCCCCGAGCTGGCCCCGCGGAGCAACACGGCACTCAGTGCCTCACCCGCGCGCAGCTGCGAGGTGCGGTCGTCCGACGAGGTGGCCAGCACCAGGAAGGCCGCGCCCGACTCGCTCTCCTCCTCCTCGGACTCCAGCAGGCTTCCGGGGGAAATCTCACGAGCGGGGCCTGGTCGACGTACTCGGCGTCCGGGGAGGCGGAGTGCACCGGGAGGCTGCTCCAGGGCACACCGTCCTCCGTGGAGTGGCCCGACCCAGGAAGCGAGCTCCTCCTGGTACCGAGAGTCCTGTCGCTGGTGTTCCAGGGCGCTCAACGTCAGCTCCAGCAGCCGCGCCCGCCCCTTCTCCGCGGTCACCGGCAGCGCCAGCACTCCGGCACTCGCTGCCAGGTCGACCATGGGCTCGAGCCGCTCGATGGGGACCGGCCAGCTGCTGGGCCGGCGCCGATCGGTCCGGCGCGCCGCCACCGCCTCCAACATCGCCTTCTCGTCCTCGGTGGGGACGTGTGGCTCGAACGTGACGGTGGCCAGGTGATCGTCGTCGACCACGCTCGGCATCCGCCGGATGCGCGTCTTCCAGCCCGAGGCGGCCGCGACGACCGCCAGGTGGTGCAGGATGGCGCCACAGCTCAGCACCAGGTCGCGGCTGTCGGGGTCCGACGCCGGAAGATGACGAGTCCGGTCCGCGAACAGGTTCAGGCGGTAGCCGTCGATACACCAGCTGCCAGGGCTGGGTGTTGTGCACCGACGGAGCACGGCACGCCAGCTCCACGAGCTCGCGCACCATGTCGTACGACAGCGCCTGCGTTGCGATCGGGTCGCCCTCCTCGGTCGTCCTGGTGGACCACTATTTCCGGTGGGTTGCCCCGTCAAGTAGGGCCGGTCAGCGGCCAGAGGGGGGGTCATAGGTCCCAGGTGGGCCACCAGATCTCCTCCACCCGCGGCCGCGGGCCTGCGACCACGGCTCCCTGCCGTCGCCCGCTTGGTGGCGCGCCTACAGTCGACGCCGAGCCCGGTTTCCGCCTCGGAAAGCTCGATCCGCGGGCCAGGCCGCCGATGGCTGGGAGACGGAGAGGGCTGAGGAGTTGGCGATGAACGGCCATGCGGTGACCGTGGCGTACGACGGATCGGCCGATGCCGCGCGCGCGCTGCAGTGGGGCGTGGACCTCGCGCGCAAGGGCCAGGCGCCCCTGACCGTCCGGATCCACACCGAGCCGGGGTTCGAGGATTCCTGGCCGGACAGTGGGCGGCGGAGGCCGAGGCGCTGCTCTCGTTCTGCGGGCTCGACCAGTGGACGGTGGACCTCGATGACTCGCCCACCGCCGACGGCGCGGTGCTGGTCCTGCCCCCGACCGCGGCAGCGAGGGCCCCGCCCACGCGGGCGCCTTCTCGCGCCGGCATCCCGGCAGGACATCGCGGGACGCCCACGAGCGGAGGCGCGCCCTACCCGGTAGCTGACCGTTCGGCGCGCTCTCGACCGGGCCAGCACCGGCGTGGTCGTGGGGGTCCGTGAGACCGGCCGGCTCGCGAGGCGCCGTCGAGTTCGGCTACGACCACGCCGACTGGATCGGCGGGAGCGTCCAGCTCGTCGACCTCACCGGGCGGGTACGCTCGCGAGCTGCTGGGCCTCGTCGACGAGCTGGCGCTGACGTACCCTCACCTGCCGGTGACGCTGGCACCGGCGGCCAGCTCTCGCCGCTGATCGACCTCTCACGCCGGGCGACGCTGGTCGTGGTCGCCGCCGACGCCGCGCCCGGCACGGCCGCGGTGACCCGGGACCAGGCGGCCTGCCCGGTCGCCGTCGTCGGCTGAGCCTCGAGGCGCCCTAGCGGGCAGCCAGCTGCAGCGAAGCCCAGGCGTCCACGACGCGTTGCCGGGTCGTCGAGGGACCGCCCCCACCGTCTCCTCGATCTCCTCGATCACGGTTGCGGACCGTGTTGCGGTGCACGCCGAGCGCCGGCGGCGGCGGCGACCCGTGAGCCGTGATGGTCGAGGAAGACCGCAGGGCGTCTCGCGGAGCACCGGGTCGAGCGGGCTCGAGCAGCTCGTGCGCGAACTCGTGGCCGGCCGTGCTGCGTCGACCAGAGCCAGCACGCCCTGAGCCCGGACAGCTCCTCCCACGCGACGACGCGGCCGCGCGTCGGCGACGTGCTTCCAGCGCCGATCGCGCCTGGGCCCACGCGGCAGGCAGGTCGGCCAGGGCCACCCCGGTGGCCGGGCCGACGCCCAGCCGCGACCCCTGCGCCTCCAGGTCCCGCGAGCACGTCGCCGGGACCGCAGGGGGAGAAGGCGAGAGCCATCACGCCGTCGCGCTCGGCGGCAAGCACGAGCCCACGGCGGGACTCCGCCCGCTCGAGCGCTCGGCGGCCCGCCCGGCGACACGGCGAGCACCTGCACCGTCTCCGGGACCGGGCAGGCCGGCGGCCTCGAGGACGGCGTACGCGGCGTCCAGCTGCCCGCGCCTCGGCCAGCGTCCAGGCCCGGTTCGCGGAAGTCGCGGTCCTGCAGTCGCTGCTCGCGGAGCCGCTCGGAGATCAGCGACAGCAGGCTGAGGGCGGTGGTGGCGGCCACCCGGTCGGCTCGTCGGGCCGCCCGGCGAGACGACCACCGCGAGGTAGCCCTCGGGCGAGCCCCCCACGCCGATGGGCTGGACGGTGGTAGCTGGTCAACGGATCGCTGAACCCGATGGCGCCGCGCAGTCCCGAGCGGGCGGATCCGGCGGACCTCGTCGCGGATCCGGCCCAGGTCCAGCGTGGCTCGTTGTCCCCTCCGCCGGGAACGGTCCGGTCCGGACGGTGCCGTCCGGGTCCAGGACAGCGGTGGTGCCTCCGGTCAGCCGGCTCAGCACCCGCAGGACGTCGCTCTCGGGCTGCTGCCCCAGGGCCGCCGCGGTGAGGTCGTGCTGGGCGACGACCACGCGACGGGCCAGCGCCTGCTCGGCGCCCTCCAGCAGCTCGACCGCGGCCCGGCTGATGCTGACGAAGCTGGTTCTGGTCGGCACCTCGAACAGCGGCAGCTCCTCGGCCCGGCAGGCGGCGACGAGCCCGGCGGGCGGTCGACGGTGGGTGAGGCCGGTTCCGATCCCGACGGCTGTCACTCCGGCGCGCTTCAGCCGGCCGACGTACGGACGCCACTGGGAGCGCCAGCCGGTGGCGTTCAGGCCGGTGGTGAGCAGGATCTCGCCGCCTTCGAGGAACGGGGTCGGGTCGGCCAGCTCGCTCGTGGCCACCCAGCGCACCTCGCCCTCCCCGGCCACGATCGACGCGCAGACCCAGCGACGCGACCCCGAGGAGGCCGAGAGCGGGACCATGGTGACATCTTTGCACAGCGGAAAGAAGTGAGATGTGCACGTCGTGCCATGTCCCGCGATCACCGCCCCCGGCCTAGCGTGGACTGTCAGATCCCCTCCAGGAGGTTCCATGTCCGAGCATGTCCCACGCCCGCACGGCGGCCCCGAGCTCCCCCAGGAACGTCGCGTCGTCACCGAGATCCCCGGCCCCGCTCTCGCGAGCTCGCCGCGCGCAAGGCCGCAGCCGTCTCCGACGGCGTGGGGGTCGGCCTGCCGGTGGCCACCGTGGCGGCCGGCGGCGGCGTCCTGGTCGACGCCGACGGGAACTCGCTGATCGATCTCGGGTCAGGCATCGCCGTCACCACGGTCGGCAACAGCGCCCCGAAGGTCGCCGCCGCCGTTGCGGAGCAGGCCGCCGCGTTCACCCACACCTGCTTCATGGTGACGCCCTACGAGGGCTACGTCGCCGTCGCGGAGGCCCTCAACCGGCTGACCCCCGGGGACCACGACAAGCGCACCGCCCTGTTCAACTCCGGTGCCGAGGCAGTCGAGAACGCCGTGAAGATCGCCCGGTCGCACACCAGGAAGCAGGCCGTCGTCGCGTTCGAGCACGCCTACCACGGGCGCACGAACCTCACCATGGCGCTGACGGCGAAGAGCATGCCCTACAAGAGCGGCTTCGGCCCGTTCGCGGGCGAGGTCTACCGGGCTCCGGTCTCCTACCCGTTCCGTGACGGTGGCCTCGACGGCGTGACCGCCGCAAGGAAGGCGATCTCGATGATCGAGTCTCAGATCGGCGCCGCCAACCTCGCCGCCGTCCTCATCGAGCCCGTCCTGGGCGAGGGCGGGTTCATCGTGCCCGCCGAGGGGTTCCTGCCCACCCTGGCCGCGTGGTGCCGGGACAACGGCGTGGTCTACATCGCCGACGAGGTGCAGGCAGGCATCGCCCGCACCGGGGCCTGGTTCGCCAGCGAGCACGAGGGGGTCGTGCCCGACCTCGTCTGCTCGGCGAAGGGGCTCGGCGGCGGACTGCCCCTGTCCGCCGTCACCGGTCGCGCCGAGATCATGAACTCGGTGCACGTGAGCGGGCTCGGCGGCACGTACGGCGGCAACCCGATCGCCTGCGCCGCATCGCTGGCCGTGATCGAGACGATCGAGGAGGAGAGCCTGCTGGATCGTGCCCGCGCCATCGGAACGATGGTGCACGAGCGGCTGACCAAGATGCAGGCGGCGGATCCGCGCATCGGCGACGTCCGGGGCCGGGGCGCGATGATGGCGATGGAGCTGGTCGGTGCCGACGGCCTGACGCCGGACGCGGCCCTCGCCAAGCAGGTCGTCGCTGCCGCCGCCCGGGAAGGCGTGCTGCTGCTGTCCTGCGGCACCTACGGGAACGTGATCCGCTTCCTCCCGCCCCTGTCCATGCCCGACCACCTGCTGCACGAGGCGTTCGATGTTCTCGAGCGGATCATGGAAGAGACCCGATGAGCTACACGAAGGACACCCTGCCCACCACGCTCGAGGGCCTCGAGCTCGACCAGGCCCTGTGGATCGACGGCAAGCCGACCCATGGCGCCAACGGCGTCTTCGACGTCGTCGACCCGTCCACCGGCGAGGTCATCGCACGCGTGTCGGACGCCTCCGTCTCCGACGCGAAGGCGGCGGTCGACTCGGCCGAGGCGGCCTTTGCCGACTGGGCTGCGACTGCTCCCCGGGCTCGCGCCGAGATCCTGCGCCGCACGTTCGAGCTGATGATCGCCAACAGCGAGCGGATGGCCGCGATCATGTCGTGGGAGAACGGCAAGTCGCTGGCCGACGCCCGCGCCGAGGTCGCCTACGCGGCAGAGTTCTTCCGCTGGTTCTCCGAGGAGGCGGTCCGCAGCGAGGGCGACTTCACCTCGTCCCCGGCCGGCGGCACCCGCACTATCGTGACGCACCGGCCGATCGGCGTCGCCGCCCTCGTCACGCCGTGGAACTTCCCGGCCGCCATGGCGACCCGCAAGATCGCCCCGGCGCTCGCCGCGGGGTGCACGGTCGTGCTCAAGCCGGCACACGAGACGCCGATCACGGCGATCTACCTGATGCACCTGATGCGTGAGGCAGGAGTGCCGCAGGGCGTGGTCAACCTGGTCCCGACCTCGACCTCGTCGAGCGTCGTCGCGGCCTGGCTGGAGGACCAGCGAGTGCGGATGATCTCGTTCACCGGCTCCACCCAGGTCGGCCGCATCCTGCTGCGCCAGGCCGCCGAGCGGGTCGTCAACAGCTCGATGGAGCTCGGTGGCAACGCGCCGTTCATCGTCATGGACGACGCCGACGTGGACGCCGCGGTCGACGGGGCCATGGTCGCCAAGCTGCGCAACGGCGGTCAGGCCTGCACCGCTGCCAACCGCCTCTATGTGCACGCCGACGTGGCTGAGGAGTTCACCCGCAAGCTCGGCGAGCGGGTCGCGGCACTCACGGTCGGCTCACCGTTCGACGAGGGGGTCCAGATCGGCCCCGTGGTGAGCCAGAAGGCCCTCGATGGCATCAACGCGCTGGTCGAGCGCGCCTTGGCGGGCGGAGCCACGGTCGCCTACCAGGCGACCGCTCCCGAGGGCACCTCCGGGTACTTCTTCCCCCCGACCGTGCTCACCGGGGTCTCGCCCGACGACGAGATCGTCCAGGAGGAGATCTTCGGCCCGATCGCGCCGATCGTGGTCTGGAACGACGAGGACGAGCTGCTGCAGATGGTCAACGACACCGAGTACGGGCTCTCGTCCTACCTCTACTCCGGCAACCTCAAGCGAGCGATCAAGCTCGCCGAGCGGATCGAGGCCGGGATGGTCGGCATCAACCGCGGACTCATCTCGGACCCGGCTGCACCCTTCGGCGGCATGAAGCAGAGCGGCATCGGGCGCGAGGGTTCGCGCGAGGGTGTGCGCGAGTTCCAGGAGACGCAGTACTTCTCGGTCGACTGGTCCTGACCCAGGGGTCCCGGGGCCGATCAGCGGTTGGACACTGCGCGTCCGATCCTTGGTCCCGGGCCTCCGGCCCTTTCCGACGCTACGTTCGTTCCCGAGAGCGATTCGTTCCGGCCCGCCGCGCAGACCCGGGTCGCCAGGGAAAGGAACACGTGATGTCGGCCAAACTCGTGGGCGCCCTCGTCGCCGTCGTCGGAGTCATCTTCTTCGCCGCCGGGGCCACGACCTGGTTCCTGGTCCAAAATCAGCTTGCCGACGAGCACATCACCGTGTCTTCCGACTCGTCGTGGCTCGCGGGCAACGACGTCAAGGGCCCGTTCTCCGCCTTCGCCGAGGCTCAGGTCATCCAGCACCACGCGCTCGACGCGACCGGCGGCAAGACCTACGCCCAGCTCGACCGCACCGACCCGCTGCGCGACACCGCCATGACCGCGTCGTTCCTCCGGGGCTCGCTCTTCACGTCGGTTGTCGCCTTCGGCGTCGCCGCCTTCGCCATGGTGATGGGCGTCGTCCTGTTCCTGCTGGGCCTGGCCGTGCGCCAGATCGCACCGGCTCCCTCCCAAAGCCAGAGTCACGCCGCCCCGGCGGCGTGACTCTGGAGCATCCCCCGTATTCAGCGCACGCAACGGCGGGGCCCCGGACCCGATTCACTGCCCCGTCGTGTACCCGGGCCCTCAGGCCAGGTCGGTCGGGTCGGTGTTGCCGCCGCACACGATCACGCCGACCCGCTCGCCCGGCTCGGGGCGGTAACGACCCGCAAGCACCGCAGCCAGGGCGGTGGCGCCCCCCGGCTCCGCGACGACACGCACCTCGCGCCACAACCAGGTCCGCGCGGCCCGGATGTCGTCGGCCGTCACGAGCACGGACTCGACGCCGGCAGCGCTCATGGTCGTCCACCCGACCTCGCCGACCCGGCTGGCGCCGAGAGCGTCCGCGGCCAGTCCGCTCGGCGTGGTGTCCACCGGACCCCCCGCTGCCAGGGCGGCGTGGAAGCAGCAGCTGTGCTCGGGCTCCACGGCCACCAGCCGGGCATCGCGCCCGTACCAGGCGGCGACGCCTCCGAGCAGGCCACCTCCGCCGACCGCGACCAGCACGGTGTCGAGCTCCGACCTGCTCCGCGAGCTCGCGCCCGAGGGTGCCCTGGCCGGTGACGGTGTGCCACCCGTCGTAGGCATGGAGCGTAAGGGCACCGGTCCCGGACGCGGCCTCGGAGCTGGCGGCCAGGGCTACGGCGAAGGTCTCGCCGACCTGGGTCACCTCGGCGCCGAGCGACCGCAGCCGCGCCACCTTGACCGGGGGGGCCGTCTCGGGCAGGAAGATGCGCGCCGGGATGCCCAGCTGGCGGCCGGCGTACGCCACGGCGAGCCCGTGGTTGCCGCCGGACGCGGCGACCAGCAGGCGGGGCACGCTCGGCGGCGGAGAGCACCGAGTGGAAGGCCCCGCGGACCTTGAAGGAGGCCGTGTGCTGCATCAGCTCGAGCTTCAGGACACACCGGACCGTTCCGCACCGGGAACGTCGATCTCGATGACGGGAGTACGCCGGACCCGTCCGGCGATCAGGGCGGCGGCGGCCTCGATGTCGTCGCGGGTGGGGGTGCGCGAGATCCAGCATCAGCCCGTGCCCCCGACTCGACAGGTGGATGCCGGCGATCATGCAGCGCGCCGACCCTCCGGCCAGCTCGATGGTGGGCAACGCGATCGGCACCAGCTCGGCGGAGTCCTCGATGATCTCGCGCTGGTCGGGACGCAGCGAGTCGTGCGCCCGCTGCGAGAGCACGAGCACCTGACCGTCGCGACCGGACAGCTCGATCGCGTTGCCCGCGAAGTCGAGCAGCTGCTGGTGGGTCAGGCCGATGACGTGCCGACCGGACTCCTCGAGCCGCTCGCGGATCTGCTGTGCCCGCACCGGGTTGGTCATCGCCTCGAACCCGACCAGCGCGAACGCGGTGGCGATGCACATCAGCACGTTGGTGTGGTAGATCGGCCGGCCGGAGGCGTCCGCGGCGTCGAAGTAGAGCGGCTCGAAGTTGAAGTGGGTGCTGAACCGCTCGAGCGCGACCTCGTTGGCCCGGTTGGACCGGGCCGTGTAGGCGACCCGGGCGATGTGGTCGAAGACCATCGCTCCGGTCCCCTCCAGGAAGAGGTTGTCGAGCTCCAGCCCCGAGTAGTCGATGACGTCCTGGACGCGGTAGTCGCGCTTGAGCATCTCGATGATGTCGCTGCGGCGCTCACGGCGGCGGTTCGGCGAGTACATCGGGTAGATCGCGACGTGCCCGCCCGGATGGGTGGAGAACCAGTTGTTCGGGAAGACCGAGTCGGGGGTGTTCCGCGAGCCGTCGTCCTCGAAGAGATGGACCTTCACCCCGACGGACTCGAGGCGCTCGACGGCCGCGGTGACCTCGGCGTAGGCCGACTTGGCGACGGCCTCCGGCGCAGGATCGTCCGGCGTCACCTGGAAGACGTTGTCCTCGGCGGTCTCCGGGTTGGGGATGAACCGGTGCGGCCGCACCATGACCACCGACGAGGGCGCTTGGATGGAGAGCAGGCGTGGCACGGCGCGAGCGTACTGCCGCGGTGTCGGCGGGCCGAGGGCGACCTGGCCGCTCCGGGCCCCGATCGGCGGGGTGGAGGCGAGGACCAGCGCCGGTGCCGGTCAGGACTTCGTCCTCTGGACGCTATACCCCTTGGGGTATAGCTTGTCTTGAGTCATTCAGAGAAAGGAACGTCTGTGACCGCCACGATCGACACACCCCAGGCCACCTACCAGATGCCGCGCATCGGTGACGCCGCTCCCGAGTTCACCGCCGAGACGACGCAGGGGACCATCAACTTCCCCGGCGACTACCGCGGCAAGTGGGTCATCCTCTTCTCCCACCCCGCCGACTTCACTCCGGTCTGCACCACGGAGTTCATGACGTTCGCGAGCATGGAGGAGCAGTTCAGGCAGTACAACACCAGCCTCGTCGGCCTCTCGGTCGACGGCCTCTACAGCCACATCGCCTGGCTGCGCACCATCAAGGACAAGATCGTCTTCAAGGACATGAAGCAGGTCGAGGTCAACTTCCCGCTCATCGACGACGTCAGCATGGAGATCGCCCAGAAGTACGGGATGATCATGCCCGGCGAGGACAACACCAAGGCCGTCCGCGCCGTCTTCGTGATCGACCCTCAGGGCATCGTGCGGACGATCATCTACTACCCGCTCGACGCTCGGCCGGAACTTCGACGAGCTGCTGCGCGTGGTCAAGGCGCTGCAGACCGCCGACGCCTTCAGCGTCGCGACCCCGGCCGACTGGCGCCCCGGCGACCGAGTGATCGTGCCGACCGCCGGGCTCCTGCGGCACCGCCAAGGACCGGATGGACGGCGTCGAGGACGACATGGAGTGCGAGGACTGGTTCTTCTGCACCAAGTCGCTCAGCGAGGACGAGATCGAGGCCAAGATCCGCGCCTGATCCTGCCGACCGACAGCGGCCCCCGGTGAGCCACGCCGCTCGCCGGGGGCGCTGCCGTCTCCGGGGGGCTTGCCCGTCCGCGGAGGAGTCCTACGCTCGTAGCGATGGCCAAGTACTTCGACGTGCACCCCGAGAACCCGCAGCCGCGCGCGATCGCCCAGCTGGTGGAGATGCTCCGCGAGGGGGCGGTGATCGCCTATCCGACGGACTCCGGATACGCCCTGGGCTGCTCCATGGAGAACCACGAGGGTCCCAGCCGGATGCGTCGCATCCGCGGCCTCGACGACCGGCACCACTTCACCTTCGTCTGCGCCGACTTCGCCCAGCTGGGCCAGCTGGCCCATCTGGACAACGCCCCGTTCCGCGTCGATCAAGGCCGCGACGCCCGGGCCGCTACACCTTCATCCTGCCGGCGGCGCCAGGCGTGCCCCGGCGGCTGGAGGACCCGAAGCGGCGGACCGTCGGGGTCCGCATCCCCGACAGCCCGCTGGTCCGAGCCCTCGTCGCCGAGCTCGGGACACCGATCGTGTCGAGCACGCTGATCCTCCCCGGCGAGACGGAGCCGCAGAGCGACGGCTGGCGGATCAAGGAGGGGCTCGACCATCAGGTCGACGCCGTCGTCGACGCCGGCGACTGCCTGCCGGAGCCGACCACAGTGGTGGACTGGTCGGCGGGCTATCCCGAGATCGTCCGGGTCGGTGCCGGGGACCCGGACCGCTTCTCGTGACCGCGCCGGCGGAGCACCCCCGAGCCTCCGTACGTCGCGGTGATCTTCACCTCCGGCGCGCACCGACGGCGACCGCGGGCTACGCCGCGATGTCCGACGCGATGGAGCGGCTGGCCGCCGAGCAGCCGGGCTACCTCGGCATCGAGTCCGCCCGCGACGAGCTCGGCATCACCGTGTCCTACTGGACGCGATGTCGAGTCCGCGGCGGCCTGGAAGCAGGACGCCGCGCACCTGGTCGCCCAGCAGCGGGGCCGCGAGGAGTGGTACTCCGACTACCGGGTGCGCGTCGCGGTCGTCGAGCGGCGAGTACGGCGGCCCCGCGGGCTCCTCACGCGGTAGGTGTCCGCGCGCGGACCGAAACCGAGATTGACCCGTGACTGCCGCCTGCCTAGCGTTCCGGCGTGAGCAGGCTCATCGAGGCGATCGCGCCGGTGCGGATGGGCCGGCCCTTCCGCTGGCTGCTGGCCTCCACGTGGACCAGCAACGTCGGCGACGGAATCGCGCTGGCGGCGGGGCCGCTGCTCGTCGCCTCGCAGACCCACGACCCCTTCCTGGTCGCCTCCGCCGCCATCCTGCAGCGACTGCCGTGGCTCATCTTCGGCCTCTTCGCCGGGGCCGATCGCCGACCGACTCGACCGTCGTCTCCTGGTGGTCGTTGCGGACTCCGCGCGCGCCCTGGTGATCGCGGCGCTGGTGGCAACGATCCTGGCCGACGCGGTCGAGCATCGCCGTCGTCCTCGTCGCGATGTTCCTGCTCGGGATCGCCGAGGTCTTCGCGGACTCCGCGTCCACGACCCTGCTGCCGATGCTCGTCGAGAAGAGGGACCTCGGCACGGGGAACGCCCGGCTGCAGGCGGGCCTGCTCGTCGGGAACCAGTTCCTCGGGCCCCCGATCGGCGCCTTCCTGTTCGCTGCCGGCATGGCCTGGCCCTTCGCCGTCCAGCTCGTCGCGGTGGCGCTCGGCGTCGTCCTGGTCGCCAGCGTCGTCGTGCCCCGGCACGGCGGTCACGCCGAGCCTGCGGCACGCCCTCGGATCAACCGGGACATCGCGGAGGGCGTCCGCTGGCTGCTCGGCAATCCGGCCGTCCGCACCCTGAGCCTGGTGATCTTGGTGTTCAACGTCACCTGGGGCGCGGCGTGGTCGGTCCTGGTGCTCTACTCGCTGGTGCACCTTCACATGGGCGAGGTCGGCTTCGGCCTGCTCACCTCCAGCACCGCGGTCGGGGGGATCCTCGGCACCCTGTCGTTCGGCTGGCTGGAACGGCGCTTCTCCCTCGCGACCTTGATGCGGGTCTGCCTCGCTCCTGGAGGTCCTCATGCACGCCTCGCTCGCACTCACCACCGTCGGCTGGGTCGCGATGATCATCATGTTCGTCTTCGGCGCCTACGCGTTCGTGTGGGCCACCGTCTCCCAGACGATCCGGCAGCGCGCCGTGCCGACCGAGTTCCAGGGCAGGGTGGGCAGCGTCTACTTCGTCGGACTGATCGGCGGCCTGGTGATCGGCCAGGCGCTGGGCGGGTGGATCGCCGGGGCCTTCGGGCTGACCGCCCCGTTCTGGTTCGCCTTCGTCGGGCCGGCGATCACCCTGGCCCTGGTCTGGCGCCACCTGGGTCACATCGCCGTCGCCACCGCCGACGAGGCGTGATCGGAGCGTCGGCTCGGTAGGGTCGGCGTCGGAGGAGGAGCGCAGATGACACAGCCGCAGCAGCCGGCCCTCTCGGCGGACGGGCTCTGGTGGTGGGACGGTCACGCCTGGCGCCCGACGTATGCCGCGCCGCCACCGGTCCCGGGTCCCCGTCAGCCGCGGCCGAGCACGTCGAGCCGCTCGGTCCTGGCGGTCGTGCTGTCCGTCGTCGCCGCCTTCGTCCTGCTGTCGCGATGATCGTGGGCACCACGGCCTACGCGGTCACCCGGGGCGACCCCTCGGTTCTCCAGGTGATGCAGATCGGCTTCCACACGCCGTCGAGCGACCCGAGGTGTGGGACAGCTACGTCGGCCACAGGCCAGGGCCGCACGACCCTCGTCTTCCGCGTCGACCGGTCGCGGCCTCCGAGCGCGGATCCGCAGGCGCTGCTGACCGAGGCGGTGGCCCTGCAGGCGATCGTCAACCGCTACGCCCCCCACTACGGCGGGCCGGTGCAGGTCCGTTTCCGCCAGCACCGTCAGTGGTCGCCACCGTCACCTTCGGGGCGCACGACACCATCACCGTGGACGACATCGCGTGGCGGTGACCCCGGCCCTCCCGCGAGGATCAGTCCACCGGTTCCGACCGCTGCGGCATCGAGACCGTCCGCGGCCGTGTCGGCCCGGCCGGTGACGAACCCCGCGGCCAGCTCGTGGCGGAGCATCGCCGCGATGTACAGAGCGCTGGCCACCATGACCGTCGCCATGATCGCGAAGATCGACCGCCAGCCGATGAGGGAGACGAGCAGTGCTCCCACCGCCAGCGAGATCGCCTGCGGCGTCGCCATGACCACCTCGGCCGCCGTCGACACCCGGCCCATCAGTCGCTGGGGCGTACGTCGTTGCAGCAGCGTCATGTAGGCCACCACGAAGAGCGGGATGGCCGCACCCATCGGGACCGTGAGCACCAGCATCAGCATGATCGACGACGAGAGCGCGATGCCCGCGACCGTGGCCGCCATGAGGAGCAGTGCGAGGGTGGACGCCCCGATCTCTCCGATGCGCCGCACGATGGTCGGTGACAGCAGCCCTCCGGCGACGGCCCCGACCCCCATCACGGTGACCAGCACCCCGGCGAACGTCGCGGGCTTGCCGAACGAGTCGAGCAGTGCGTAGATCGATGCCTCCGTGTATCCGAGCACCAGCATGGTCAGCCCGAAGCCCACCAGGACGTGCCCCAGGATGCGGTCGTGGACGAGGTGGCGGAGCCCGTCGCCCATCTGCCGGAGGAACCTCCCGGTGTCGGGCTCGGGGGTGGCCTCGGTGACGCGGAGCGAGGCGATCACCACCCCGGCCAGCACGAAGCTGGCTGGCGTCCAGGAGCACGACCGGCCAGGCACCGAGCCAGGCGAACAGGCCGGCGCCGACGATCGGGCCGATCAGCCGGAAGGACTCCTTGGTGGTCTGCAGGGACCCGTTGGCGTCCACCAGCAGGCGCTCGGGCACCAGCTCCTTGAGCAGGCCGTTGAGCGCGGCCGGAAGGATCACGAAGCTCACCCCGTAGAGGAAGGCGACCAGGTAGATCATCCACAGGTCGGAAGCGCTGCGCACCAGCAGGAGCGGCGAGACCGCCAGCGCCGAGACCACGTGTCCCCAGACGAGGAGCGGCTTGCGCTTGATCCGGTCGATCCATACGCCGGCCAGCGGGGCCAGCAGGGACGGGATCGCCATGAAGAAGAAGGTGAAGCCGGCCAGGGCGTTGGAGCCGGTCAGCGTCTTCACCCAGATGCTGAGCACGAGCAGCATCACCGAGTCCCCGAACATGGAGGTGGTGAGACCGGCGTACAGACGGGCGAAGCCGGGGGTACGGAACGCGTCCTTCATCGGGACTCCTCCTGGTCGGTGATGCCGGGAAAGCTGACGGGGACGCCCCACGCGACGAACTCGCACAGACGCGCTCCCTCGGGGCGCAGGTCGGGGTCCTCAAGTCGTTCGTGGTCCTGCTGGATGACGGCGGCGATTGCCGCGTTGCGCTCCGCGAGCTCGTCGGCGGTGAGCCACGCCACCGTCTGGGTCAGCTCGCCGGGGGTGCGCCACTCCGGTCGGTCGTGCGCAACACGCAGCAGTGCGGCGCGCAGTCGCTCCAGGCTGCGCCGGAGAGTCATCTCGGCCAACGCGAGGCCGGCCTGCAGCTCCTCGCCGGTCGCCTCGGCCTCGTTCCAGCGCAGGCCCGTCTCGCTCATCTGCCAGGGCCGGCGGCGCCCCGGGCCCTTGGGGGCCTCCTCGACGATGCCGTGCTCGGCCAGCTTGCGCAGGTGCCAGGAGCAGTTGGCGGGCGACTCGTCCAACAGGTCGGCGAGGTCGGTCGCGGTCAGGGGCCCGTGCAGGCTGAGCATCTCGATGATGCCGAGCCGCACCGGGTGGGCGAGCGCGGTGAGCTCGCCGGCACCGCGCAGGGTACGGGAGTCGTTGATGTCCACGAGTGGAAAGTACTCTTTCGAAAGAGATCTTTCAATACCCGTGAACGCCGGACTACGCGGGGGAGGTCTCCTCGACCCCGGGGCCTCTGGCCACCCGCCGCGGCCACCAGAAGCCGGCACCCAGGAGGACGCCCAGAGCCGGCACCAGGACGGTCCGCACCACCAGGGTGTCCAGCAGCACGCCGATGCAGATGATGGCGCCGATCTGGGCGAGCACCACCAGCGGCAGGACGCCGAGGACTGCGAACACCGCGGCGAGAAGGATGCCGGCGCTGGTGATCACGCCGCCCGTGGCCGCGAGACCGCGCAGCATCCCGCGTCGTGGCCCGTAGAGCGCCGCCTCCTCGCGGGCGCGGGTGACGAGGAAGATGTTGTAGTCGACCCCCAGAGCCACCAGGAAGAGGAATGACGTGAGCGGGGCGGTCACGTCCAGCGCCTCGAAGCCGAACAGTCCGGTGAACACCCACCACGCGGCGCCGAGCGCGGCGGCATAGGTGCCCAGCACGGTCGCGACCAGGATCAGCGGCGCCACCAGCGAGCGCAACAAGACGATCAACGCGACGAGGACCAGGGCGAGGATCAGCGGCATGATCACCCAGCGGTCCCGCGATGCCGCGCTCGCCGCGTCCAACGACTGGGCCTCGGTGCCCCCGACGTACGTACCGGGAAATCCGGCCAGGGCGGAGCGCAGATCCCGGACTCCCTGGGCCGCCCCGGGGGTGCCGGGGGCCGAGTCCAGCACGACGTCGACCCGGGTGAGCCCGTTGTCGCTGGTGGTCACCGCGGCGCCGGCCACTCCGGGCACCGCCTCTGCGGCGGTCACGACTCCCCGACCGTCGCCGCTGGTGATCACCACGACGGGGTCGGAGTTCCCGGCCGGGAACGAGGTCGCCAGCCGTTGCGCGGCGGCGATCGATTCAGGCTTCTGCAGGAACTGGTCGGACGGGGACAGGCCGCTGTTGATCTGCGGGATGCCCATGCGAGAGGGCAGCCAGCAGGATCAGGGTGCCCGCAACGAAGGCGCGCGGGCCGGCGCGCCACCACGATCGCCGACGCGACGCCACACGGAGCGGCTCTCGACGAGCTGGCTCTGCCCCACGCGGGGCACGAGCGGCCAGAAGATCCACCGCCCGAAGAGGACCAGGATCGGAGGGGAGGACCACCAGCGCGAAGCCCGCGGCGACCACGATGCCGATGGCGCTCGCGGCGCCGAGGCCGCGCGTGGTGGGGATCAGAGACAGCAGCAGCGTGGCGACGCCGAGAACGACGGTGGTCGCGCTGGCGAGGACGGCCTCACCGGTACGGCGCACCGCATGAACCATCGCCTCGTACCGGTCCGGACACGAGCTTCAGCTCGTCGCGATAGCGCGAGATCAGGAGCAGGGCGTAGTCCGTCCCGGCACCGAAGACCAGGACCGACAGGATGCCGACGGTCGACTCGTCCCAGCGGATGTCGAGCCAGTTCAGCGCGTGGGTGGCGAGGACGGTGGTCATCCGGTCCGCGATGCCGACGGTGATCAGCGGGACCAGCCAGAGGATGGGGCTGCGGTAGGTGATCAGCAGCAGCACCGCCACCACCGACGCCGTGACGAGAAGCAGGCGGGTGTCGGCGCCCTGGAAGACCGCGCCGAGGTCCGCCTGGACCGCCGCCGGGCCGGTGACCTCCGCCGTCACGCCGGCAGGCGCCTGGGCGCGGACCGTGTCCCGCAGATCGGCGATGGCGGCGGAGTTGGCGGCGTTGCCCTCCGCGACGATCGGGACAACCCCGAGGGCCGCCGTCTCGTCGGCGCTGACCGTCAGGGTGGGCGGCCCCTGGGGCGCGGCGCCCGAGCCGGCGAGCACCGAGGCGTACGTCGCGTCCATAGCCTGGAGCGCGGCGCCGGAGAGGGTTCCCTGGTCGGCGGTGTAGAGGACGATCGCGGTCGACCCGGAGCCCTGGGGTAGCTGCTCCTGCAGGCTCGCGACCGTCGGCACTGTCCGAGCCCGCTGCCAGCGTGTCGGTCGGGGGCGGCACGCGCGCGGCCTCACCGAGACTGATGAGGAAGCCGCCGAGGAGCAGGGCGACGAGGCCGACGATCCAGGCGCGGCGCCGGCGCAGGAAGACGGAGGGAAGGTCGGTCAACGGTGTCTCCCGCTAGACTGCCGATATCACTTAGCTAGGTGAGTAACCATTGTTGCTAACTTAGTTAGGGATCTTAGCCAGTGACCAGCGAGGGCACAACTCGGGGACGGTCGAGCCGCGGAGCGCACGCGAGGCTGCCCCGCCCCGGAGTTCCCCCACTCCGCGTTCACGGACAGCTGGGAGCAGACCGACTCCCTGCTGGCCCTCCGGGAGCTGATCGAGGTCGGGTGCCAGGTCGCGCCCAGCGTGGCCCGCCGGGCCGACGCTGAGCCACCACGAGCTGCAGACCCTGGAGATCGTGATGGACGGGGCACGAGGACCTGTCGAGATCGCCCACGAGCTCGGCGTGACCTCCGCCGCCGTCTCGGGGATCGTCGACCGCCTCGAGGACCGCGGTCACGTCACCCGCCGGCCACACGACACCGACCGGCGCCGCACTCAGGTGGTGATCACCGACTCCGGCCGCGAGGAGGTGATCGGCTACCTGATGCCGATGTTCGCCGCCCTCGCCCGACTCGACGCCTCGCTGGCCGAGGAGGACCGTGAGCTCGTCGCCCGCTACCTGCGCGGGGCGATCGACGGCGATGCGGGCGCTTGCTCTGAGCCGACACGCGGCCGGACGCGCGCGGTGCGTCCCATAATGTGGACGGTAATCTCGCATAGTCGGACAGTCCTTTGCAGTGTCCGAGTTTCTCGACCAGAGTACGTGCCCGTGTTCTCGACACCTCTGACCAAGCGCCGCGCAGTCGACCACTGCCTGGTGCGGTCCGCCCTGTGTCGAATGTCCTGACGGGACGCCGGGGCCCTCGCCCCACCCTGACCGGAGCCCTCGCGCTCCGCACTCCTGAGCGTCCCGTGCCTCACGGCACCGTCTGCTCCGTGCAGGAGCGCCGATCCGCGCCGCGACCCAGCCGACCCCCGGCCGTCTCCCGGCGCAGCGTCGCTCTTCCATGGCGAGGTCTCCGCGGGCCACCTCCGATCGGTGCGGCTCCGATGCCGCACGCCCAACCCGCGAAAAGGAAATCTGATGAGCCGAGAGAACGTTCTTGTCTCCGCCGACTGGGTCGAGGCCCACCTCGGCGACGAGCATGTCGTCCTCGTCGAGGTCGACGAGGACACCTCCGCCTACGACAAGGGGCACATCGCCGGAGCCGTCAAGCTCGACTGGACCACGGACCTGCAGGATCCGGTCCGCCGCGACTTCGTCGACCGCGCCCGGTTCGGTGCCCTGCTCTCCGAGCGAGGCATCGCCAACGACGACCTCGTCGTCCTCTACGGCGGCAACAACAACTGGTTCGCCGCCTATGCCTACTGGTACTTCAAGCTCTACGGCCACGAGCAGGTCCGCCTGCTCGACGGCGGCCGCAAGAAGTGGGAGCTCGACGTCCGCGAGCTGACCGACGAGCCGCCCCGGCGGGCCACCACGACCTACGTCGCGAAGGAGCAGGACCTCTCGATCCGGGCCTTCCGCGACGAGGTCACCGCGGCGATCGGGACCAAGAACCTCGTCGACGTACGCAGCCCCGACGAGTACGCCGGTCGGCTGCTCGCCCCCGCGCACCTGCCCCAGGAGCAGTCGCAGCGCGCCGGTCACGTGCCGACGGCGATCAACGTCCCCTGGAGCAAGGCGGCCAACGACGACGGCACCTTCCGCTCCGACGACGAGCTGCGCGCGCTGTACTCGCGGCCGGCATCGACTGGAGCAAGGAGACCATCGCCTACTGCCGTATCGGCGAGCGCTCGAGCCACACCTGGCTCGTCCTGCACGAGCTCCTCGGGGCGTCGTCGGTGAAGAACTACGACGGCTCGTGGACCGAGTACGGCTCGCTCGTCGGCGTCCCGATCGCGCTGGGCGACGAGCCCGGCTCGGCCGCGTGAGCGAAGGAGGCAGGCCATGTCGTCGAACGGCTGCGCACGCCCCGGCCGGCGGGCCGAGCCTTGTCGGCCGCGACGTCACGCGCGAGGCGATCATCCAGGGAACCGTCCAGCGAGACCAGCAACCTGTGCGCGAACGCCTACGTGCGGCTGCTGGACAGCGCAGGCGAGTTCACCGCGGAGGTGCCCACCAACGACCAGCGGCGAGTTCCGCTTCTTCGCCGGGAGACGGGCAGTGGAACCTGCGCGCCCTCGCCCCGCGGGCGGCCGTGGTCGACCTCCCGGTCACCGCTGCCGTCGGCTCCGTCACCGAGGTGACGATCACGGTGTGAGCGCGCGACGCCCCCGGCGCGGCCGCCGGGGGCGTCGCTGTCTCCCCAGGCGGGATCCCCGGCCGCCGGTCCCGTCCCTCGTGGGATGGTGCAGGGGGCGGCGGACCGCCGCCGTCGGAGCCGAGCGAGGAGGCGACGTGGTCATCCGGCGCGTGCTTTCGCTCGTGGTGATCGTCGTCGTGCTGCTCACGGCCCTGGGCCCCGCCGACCCCGTCTCCGACGCGCCCCGGGACACCAGCACCCGCTACTACGTCTCCCTGGGCGACTCGCTCGCCTTCGGCTTCCAGCCGGACCTGTTCCACTCCGGTGACTTCGCGCCGGCCGACTACACCGGCTACACCGGCGACTTCGCCGCCGAGCACCCCGGGCCTGACCGTGGTGAACTACGGGTGCCCCGGTGAGACCACGTCCTCCATGCTCGGGATCGGACGCTTCGCAGGGTGCATCTACCCCGGGCGCCCTGCACACCTCCTACAGCGGGGCCAAGAACCAGCGCGGCCGCGGTCACGGCGTTCCTCGACGCCCACCCGGGGCAGGTCGACCTGATCAGCATCGACATCGGCTCGAACGACCTGCTCCAGGTGGTCGACAGCTGCCGTCGCGCGGCCCACCCGAAGGGCTGCATCTCCCGTGCTCTTCCGGCAACGCTCCAGACGCTGCGCGAGAACTATCGCCAGCTCCTGACACAGCTCATCGACCACGCACCGAGAGCGAAGCTCGTCCTGTTCACCTACTACAACCCGATGGCGCTGAAGATCCGCGGCAGCGACGCTCTGGTGGCCCAGGCGTCCGAGGTGGTCCGGTCCCTGGCCGACCAGTTCCACGCCGACGTCGCGGACGCGTTCGCGGCCATCAACGGCACCGCCGGGTCGCCCCCGGAGCGCCGCATGGTCTGCAAGCGCACCTGGATCTGCTCGACGTACGACGACGTCCACCCCACCGACCGCGGCTACCGGGCTCTCGCCGAGGCCCTCAGCTCCGCGGTGGCTGCGTCGTAAGCCAGGCGGCCCCCTTTCGCGCAGCTGCGGGCGGGCCCCCGGAAGCCGGCAGTTCGGTCTTCCTGTATGCGAATACAGGAATTTCCCGTATTGAGCGGGTAGGTATCGCCTGGTTTCGTGACAAAAGGGGGCCGAACGGCCTCGAACAGGGGGTACGACATGTCCGTGCGGCGTCTGATGGGGATCGCGGCAGGCCTGGTCATGCTGGCTGCGATGGGGATCGCGTCGCCGGCGGCGGCCTCACCGGGGTCCCACCACTACTACCTGTCCCTCGGGGACTCGCTGGCCTTCGGCTACCAGCCGAACCTCGCTGCCGCGCACGACTACAACCCCGCCGACTACGCCGGGTACGCCGAGGACTTCGCCTCGATGCACCCCGGCCTCACCCTGGTGAACTACGGATGCCCCGGAGAGACCTCGGGCTCCATGCTGTCGGGCGCCTGCCCCTACACCGGCCCGCTGCACGACGCCTGGGGCGCTCCCTCCCAGGCAGCCGCGGCGGTGGCCTTCCTGCAGGCCCACCCCGGCCAGGTGGACCTGATCACCGTCGACATCGGCTCCAACGACCTGCTCCACCTCGTGGCCGCCTGCGGCCTGGACCCGACCTGCATCGCGAGGGCACCTGCCCGCCACCTTGGGCACGATGGCCGACCAACTACGGCACCCTGCTCACCGAGCTGCGCCAAGCGGCACCGCACGCGCAGATCGTGCTGTTCAACTTCTACAACCCGCTGGCAGCCCTCTCGCCCCAGACCGATGCGCTGGCACAGCAGGCGTCGCAGGTCGTCGACGGTCTTGCCTCCACCTTCCACGCCGGCGTGGCCGACGCCTTCTCCGCCATCAACAACAAGGCGGGCAGCCCCTCGGAGAAGACCCTCGTGTGCTCACGCACCTGGATCTGCTCGAGCTACACCGACGTGCACCCCGACGCCCGCGGCTACCGTGCCCTGGCCGCCGCGCTCCAGGAGGCCGTCGCCCACGGCTGACCCGGCCGTGCCGGATCAGCGCAGCAGCGTCGACTCGTCGAGACCGGCGGGCGCTTCCACGCTCTGAGTGGGAGCGCCGTCGGCCGCGTTGAGGATCGGATCTGGAGTCTGGGCCACGAGATCGCCGCCCATTCTGAACTCCACGAGGGGCTCGTGACGTTCTGGGGTCCGATCATCCTGCCTTGCAGTCTTCGGTGCGCTCCTGCAGGAGCACCGGGATGTCGATGGCGCAGCCGGGACATTCGTTTCAGTCATCCATGACTCGGGGACTCAGCAACCCGGCCCATAGCGATGGCCGATGCGCTCAAGGTGAGGTCCACGATGTCGGCTTCGACCGCCGCAGGGTGTCTGCTCAACATCGACGAGGGGCGAGGCAACACAGGGGCTACGTCGTAGCCGTCCGTGGGGCACGCTCACCGGCAAGATCCGGATGTCCGACTCGCGGCGATGTGGCGCGCCTGGCCGCGCCCACGACACCGCCACTTCCCTCCGGCATCTACTGGCCGATCAGTCTGGCCGCTGCGGTCACAGGACTGCGCCGCGCGGCGCTATCTCTACGGTGGCCACACCCCTCCCGTAGATCACGATCAGCCGATCGCCATGGGTGGAGCGAAGCACGCCCGAGTCTTCCGCAAGGGTTTCGACGACTCGCTCGACAAGCGCGTCCTCCTCGCCGTCATCCGCCACAGTGACGTCGAGTTGACCACCGCTCACGAGGCGAACCCGCAGCTGTATCTCTGCCATGCCTATGCACCCCGCATCCTGTCGCGCCGGCCGCGTCCCGGGGCCATCCGCCACTCTGCAAGGGTAGGTCCAGGCCCGCGAAACGCCTTCCACGGACGGGTTGAACACGCCCAATTTGACGCAGGTTCGTTGCCGAGCGGATCGCGGTCACGAGAGTGCTCCGGGTGGTCAGGGCGCCGCTGCGCTCAGCTCGCGCACGATGTCGAACTGGCCGGCATGGCGGGCGTACTCGGCGAGAACGTGGAAGCAGATCCATTCCAATGTGGGAGGGTCCTCGGTGAATCGGCCACCGATACGAGCACGCTCTTCGAGCCCATGAGTTCTCAGAGTTGCTCGGGTGCGTTCGCCCATCTCGCGCAGCGCGGCGGCGATGTCTTCCGCTGCTACACCCTCGGACACTTCCCAAGCGGGGAAGATGCCAGCGGGTGTTGATTCGGCCGATGGATCGTCGACGTTCCAGTCGCCCCAGGGGTGAGGCACCGGTTCGGCCAGAAACCCCCACACGAACCAGCGCTGCTCCATGTGGAGGAGGTGGTTCAGGAGTTGGATGGGCGACCAGCCGCTGGGCAGCCGCGAGACTGTTCGTTCGGGGGCAGGGAGTCCCAGGACGCCCTCGGTGATGTCCTCTCGCAGCCACTCCAGGTAGTCCGCCCAACGCTCAGCGCCGGTGGGACCATGCTCGGCTGGCTCTTGCGGGCCTCGGCTCGTGCGCCCGTCCTCGCTCATGGTGCCGCAGCGTACTGCCGCACTCCGACCGATCGCCGAATGGACAATGACCATGCGTCCCGCTGGCGGCGATGTGACGCAGGTTGCGCCGAGCACTTCTCAGTGGTCGTCTCCTGGCTTCGACCTGCGGGCATCAGGCCCAGATTGCTGCCGCATGGCCGTCACCGAAGGACTCCGGGGGGTCAGGGTGGCTGATGGCCACATGCCTGGCGTAGCGCCGAGCCGTCCACAAAGCAGCCGCTGCATCGAGGACGTCGTCACTTCCGGCCATGGCGCCGGCTCGGCCGAGGTCTCCGAACACCTCGATTCCGGCGTTCGCCAGGATCCTTCGACGCTCCTCGGATCCTGCCCAGGTCGACTTCGCGAACTTGAGCGGACGCCCTGCCATGGCCGCGAAGGAGACTTCGGGATGAACCTCGATCACAGACCGGTCGCCGCTTGAGATCCAACCTCCGACCTCGAGGATCTTGGCCCTGAGGGCGTAGGCCTGTTGGCTCAGCCCCTTCCCAGTCGCGGCCACGCTGATGGCGCTGGCCTCCGCGTGAGTGGCGGCCAACAGTGCCGCTCGTACCGGTGTCGCGAACACCGACGACGCGCGCTTCCCCACGAGCTGGCGAGCGAGGACATCCGCCTGACGTGGCCCGGCCGTGGGCAGACCGATGGGGATGTCGATCGCAATGACGTCGAGTTCGCCGTCGGCGTCAGCGGCGGCGATCAGTTCACCAATCGTCGTGCCGAAGTAGCCATGCAAGTCGCTGCTGACGCCCACCCAGCCCTTCTTGCACCCATCAACTCCGAGCACGCGCGCCTCGTCCGGCCCGATCCGGTCAACCACGCAACAACCGTCTCATGGGAACCCGCAGCCCGAGGGGCTCTGCGTTCACAGGCGGCGATAGGACGCTGCCTTCCGGAATCCGGGTCGGCATTCGAACGGTAAGCAACCCGCCCGCTACATGACCGCCGGGTCACCACTCAGTGCGATGGCGGAGGGGGACTCCCGCACCTGGGTCAGCGGTGGGTGTCGTTCCCGACATTCACGATCGGGGTGGTGGGTGAGTCGCTGGCGATGACCGTCATCAGGTTCGCAGCGAATGCGGCCCGCCGTTGCGGATCCAGCGGCACGGCATCGGCCGCCCCGCTGCCCTGCTCCAGTTCGGTCAGCGCCTGGCGGACCATGCCCACTGCGCCCTCGACGATCTTCGCCCGGCCGGCGACGATGGCTGCGGCCTGCTGCCGCCGGAGCATTGCCTCGGCGACCTCGGCGGCGTAGCTGAGGTCAGTGACCCGGGCTTCGATGATCCGGACGCCGGCCGCGTCGGCACGCTCTTGCAGCTCGGTGAGGAGATGGTCGTTCACGACCGCGGGCTCTCCGATGAGGGTCGTGGCGTCCGGGTCCTCGAACGACTCGTACGGGTAGGCGCGAGCCATCTGGCGCACGGCGCTCTCGGACTGGATCTCGACGTAGTCCACGAAGTCGTCCACCCCGAAGCTCGCCCGCGCCGTGTCGACCACACGCCACACGACCACGGCGGCGATGTGGATGGGGTTGCCATTCGCGTCGTTGACCTTCGACGTCGTGGTGGTGAAGTTCCGCACCCGCAGGGACACCTTCCCTCCGGCCGAGGAGTACAGCGGGTTGGCAATCCGGAGTCCGGCGTGGCGGTCTGTGCCGCGGTAGTCCCCGAACAGGGTCAGGACCGCCGCCTGGTTGGGCCGGACGATGTAGAGGCTCGCTGCGATCACGACTGCGGGGATCAAGACGACGACGAAGGCGACCCAAGCGAAGGCGGACTCGTTCACCGAGCCGAGCACCGCAAGGCCCACCGCACCGAGGATCAGCACCACCTCGCCGACCAGCCACGGGAGCCCGGAGGCGCAGGGCGCGGGTCGTTCGACCATCTCGATCGCGCTGGCCGTCTCGTACGGCCCGTCGGCTGAACCTCCCGTGTCGATCGGGCCACGTTCCTGTCGGTCACCGGTAGCACCCATAGGATGATTCTCCTCTTCCTGCGTCGTCCGGGGAACTGGGTTGATCGGTCAGACAGTCGCGTTCCAGCCGGGTACACCCACCGCACCCCGTCTCGGCCACGCGTCGCGGACGATCTCACCGGCTGCCACGGTGTCCAGCAGGCGGCCAAAGCGGCGGGTCGGCCAACAGGGGCCACGCGCGGCGGGATGACCTACCTCGGCGGCGGAGCCCGGGCGCTCGCACAGCAGGCGGAATGACACCGGTGATGAGGGCCCGCATGGCGAAGAGGCCGGCGAAGTGCAGTGGGTCCGCACGCGGCTCGTACGACGGATCAGATCTTCTGCTCGGATCGTGGCAGTCTTCGGCGGCCCCTGACGGTTTGCCGACAGCGTGCGTGATCCGAGCCCATGTCGTGGTGCTCCAGGCTGGGCGCCGAGGTTGGTTCAGGCGGTGAAGAGGGCGCTGTAGGCGTTCAGCGCGGGTTGCCCGCCGAGGTGCGCGTAGAGGACGTGGGAGTCCTTCGCGATCTCGCCCTGCTTGACCAGGTCGATCAGGCCGGCCATCGACTTCCCCTCGTAGACGGGGTCGATGATCATGCCTTCCAGGGATCCGGAGAGCCGGATGGCCTCAAGCGTGGAGTCCACCGGGATGCCGTAGTGCTCACCGGCCCAACCCTCCAGGACGGTGATCTCCTCCTCCTTGAGCTCTCGGCCGAGACCGATCAGCTCCGCGGTGTTGCGCGCGATCCGTCCGACCTGCTCGCGGGTCTCCTCGATCGTGGCGGACGCATCGATGCCGATCACCCGCCGTGGCCGGTCCTGGCCGGCGAAACCGGCGATCATCCCGGCGTGAGTCGAGCCGGTCACCGAGCAGACGATGACGGTGTCGAAGAAGATGCCGAGCTCCTGCTCCTGCTGCTGGACTTCGTAGGCCCAGTTGGCGAAGCCGAGTCCGCCGAGCCTGTGGTCGGACGCACCGGCAGGAATCCCGTACGGCGTTCCGCCGCGTCGCCGCACGTCGTCGAGGGCCTGGTTCCAGCTGTCCTTGTACCCGATGCCGAAGCCAGCGGGGTCCAGCCGTACCTCCGCGCCCATGATGCGCGAGAGCATGATGTTGCCGATCCGGTCGTTGAGCGGGTCGGGCCAGTCAACCCAGCGTTCCTGCACCAGCACCGCCTGGAGGCCGAGCCTGGCGGCGACGGCTGCGACCTGACGGGTGTGGTTGGACTGGTAGCCACCGATGGACACGAGGGTGTCTGCGCCCTGCTCGATGATGTCGGGGACCAGGTACTCCAGCTTGCGGGTCTTGTTGCCGCCGAAGGCGAGGCCGGAGTTGCAGTCCTCGCGCTTGGCCCAGATGGTGGGGCTGCCGAGGTGCTGGCTGAGCCGTTCCAGGGGGTGGATCGGGCTCGGACCGAACAGCAGCGGGTAGCGGGGGAAATCCTGCAGGGACATGGGTTCTCCTCGTCAGGGGTCGTTGTCAGCCGTTGGTTTCGGGGTCGGTGGTCTCAAGCAGAGGCTCGAGCGTCTGCCAGGTTTCGAAGGAGACTGCCGCCGCGCCGGGGACGTCACCGGCGGCGCACCGCTCGACCAACCGCTCGTGCAGGTTCACCGATCTGCGGCCGGACAGTGAGGAGAAACGAAGGCGCTCCAGCCGCCGGAGCGCCGGGGTGAACTGCTCCAGCACGCTGCGCAGCGCTTCGTTCGCGGCACAGGTGACGGGCACCGCGTGGAACTCGTCGTCGGCCGCGAGCGCCGTGTCCACGTCGCCGCGGCGCAGGGCAGCGGCGAACACCTCGTTGGCGGCGCGCATCCTGTCAAGGTCCTGCTCGGTCATCTGGGGCACCGCCAGACGTACGGCGAGCTCGTGCATGGTGGCCACGACTGCCTGCGCGTCCCGGATGGCGCGGGCGTCCAAGGCTGCCACCGACGTGGAGCGGCCGGGCCGGGCGACGACGAGCCCGGTCTGCTGCAACCGGAGCAGGGCCTCGCGGACAGGCGTACGGCTGACCCCGAGCCATGCGGACAGCTCCCCGTCGCGCAGCTGCTCTCCGGGTTGGAGTGTTCCGTCCACGATGGCGTCGCGCAGGCGGACGTACACGTCGTCACGGAGGAGGGAGCGGGGGCTGCTCCCAGCAGTCTGCGGCACCGGCATGCAATATATTGCATGCCGAACAAGCGGAACTGTCAACCGTCCGCTACCCCCATGAGGGACTCGTGCGACCGCTGACGCCGAGGCCGCCCACCAGTGGCTCGGAGCCTGGCCGATCCACCCTCCACTGCGCCCGTTTCGCCGCGGAAGGGGCTACATCGACGCGCGCCTGGAGACCGACCTAGCGTGTGGGGATGATGTTCAGCCGAGACCTTCGCGAGCGCGTTGCCGCCGGCGAGATTACTGTCTCGATCAGGCTCTGGAGCAGGCCGCAGGTCAAGGAGGGTGGCCGCTACCGAACTGCAGGCGTCGTCATCGAGATCGACTCCATCGAGGTGCTGCCTTTCTCAGTCGTCACCGACGACGACGTTGCCGCATCCGGCGAGGTCGATCGCGAGTCTCTTCGGGACAGGGCGGCGCACGCCGGCCCGGTCGGCGACGACACCCTTGTCCATCGAGTCGAGTTCCACGTCGTGTAGCGACAGGCGTCGGTAGGGGGCACATCCCGCGCTCGGTGCGACTTGGCCTCCGGGCCCGGCAGCTGGCGGGATATGGAGGTGCAAGGATCGGGAGGGTGGACGATCGGATCAGTGTCGGCGATGTCGAGCTTTCAGTCACTGATACCGGTGGCGATGGTCCGGCCGTTCTCCTGCTCCATGGTTTGGGCGGGTGCGCCAACGAGCGGTCCGGAATCATACGGGGCCTGCAGCCCGAGTACCGCGTGGTCGCCTTCGACCAGCGCGGCCACGGCGGTAGTTCGCGACGTCCCGATGATGTCTCGCAAGAGGCCTACGTCAACGATGTCGCCGACGTGGCCCACGCCCTCGGACTGAGCCGGGTCACGCTCGTAGGGCAGTCGATGGGTGGACACACGGTCGTGGCATGGCCGCCGAGGACCGCATCGCCTACGGCGCTCCGAGTCCGAGGCTGACCTGGAAGGTAGTCACGGCCACGAAAGTCAGTGAGCCCAGCAGCGCCACTGCGTACCGGCGACGTGGCGACATCGACCAGGCCCGGGAGGAGGTGATCGTCATGAGAAGAACCTGTGTGAAGTGGTCGTCGGTGGGCAGGCGCGTCAGCGGCGCCGCAGCGCCAGTCCGAGCCAGGTGAACCGAACGATGAGTCCGAGCCCGAAGATCGACGTCGCGGCCTCGGCGGCGAACGGAACGACCGTGGCCATACCAACGGCCGCGAGACCGAGCGCGAGCCCGCCGAGCCCGGCCGAGAGCGATCTACTACGCAGGGCTGCGAATCCGACGGCCGCTGCCCAGAGTGCGCCCGCGACCTCGATGCCGCCGCCCAGGGCGTCTTGGATGACGCTGGTCGAAACCCAGGTGCTCAGCGCCAGATCCGGGTTCTGCGCGTGCAACTCGACCGCGGCGTGTTGCCCGACCAGGGCGATGCTCCCGCTGGCGACGAGCATCCCGGACCAGATGAGTCCGAGCGCGGTGGAGACTCTGGCGAGCGCCGGGACCGAGGAGAGTCGCTCGCCGACTCCCAGGGAGACCAGCGCCATGGCGGCGCCACCAAGGAGGTACAGCACGAAGTACCAGCTAGCCATCTCGGCCTGGTGATCCAGCAGGAAGCTCAGCGACCCCGACGGATCCTCCATGAGTGGCGTGAAACCCCTGGGGACCAGGTAGGCGACCATGGCGAGGAAGCCGACGACGTAGGTGCCGGCGACGACCTGGGCGGCGATGCCTCCGGCGCGGACGAGAACGGGCGACATGGCGACGGGGACCGGGGATGAGGCGGTCGTGGTGGAGGTGGAAGGTGTGGTGGTGGCGGTGTGTGGTGTCCGGCTTGAGAGGCTCGCGGGTCCGGTCATATATAGAAGATTACATGTCTGCTTCCACATGTCAAAGCCGACAGTTGTGGTTATGCTGGGG
>CAWDVB010000006.1:0-55055 GCA_963805655.1 uncultured Actinomycetota bacterium
CAGAAGGGCGACCAGGACTCGGACACGCGAGGACATCATACGAAGCAGAACTCGCGTAACATCTTTCGTCTGCACTCGGGCCAGTGGACGTTCCTCTCCAACCATGCACACGTGTTGATCACGCTGGCCAGAGACCCCGATGCGCGCATGCGAGAGGTGGCCGAGTCGGTCGGGATCGCCGAGCGGGCGGTGCAGCACATCGTGCGCGATCTCGAGAGCCAGGGGCACATCCGCAAGACCAAGATCGGCCGTCGCAACCGGTATGACGTCGTCCGCGACGCCCACTTCCGACATCGCCTGGTGGCGCGCTTCACCCTCGGGGAGTTCCTGGACGTGGTCGCACCCAAGGACGGGCGTGCCGCCGCGGTCGACGATGAGCCGCCGATCGGCGAGGCTCAGCCGCCGGGCGGAGCCCGGCCGCGTCCCCGCAGTAGCTGAGGTGACCATCAGCGTGTCGCGCCTTTCTCCGGTGAGTCGTGGACGAGTTGACGGTCGTGCGGCAGAAGGTCACGCGTCGCGCGCAGACTGGCGATGACTGCGACGGCGAGGCTGGAGCCGATCACCGCCAGGGAGAGCCAGATCGGGATCTTGACGACGTCGAGGAGCAGCATCTTGGCGCCGACGAAGACGAGGATCGCGGCGAGCCCGGCCTTGAGATGGACGAAGCGGTGCATCAGGTCCGCGAGCAGGAAGTACATCGCGCGCAGACCCAGGATCGCGAACGCGTTGCTGGTGAAGACCAGGAACGGCTCCCGGGTGACCGCGAAGATGGCGGGGATCGAGTCGACGGCGAAGATGATGTCGCTGGTCTCCACCAGCACCAGGACGGTGAAGAGCGGAGTCGCGACCCAGGAGCCGGCCTTCTTCACCCAGAACTTCTGCCCGTGGAACTCGTCGGTGCTGGGGACCCGCCTGCGGATCAGCCGCAGCACCGGGTTGCCGGAGGGGTCGAGGTCCTCGTGGCGCTGGCGGAACAGCTTCCAGCCGGTGAAGACCAGGAACGCTCCGAACAGGTAGAGAACCCAGGCGAAGTTGTCGATCAGCGCCACTCCGCCGGCGATGAAGAGGGCGCGGAGGACCAGTGCGCCCACGACGCCGTAGAAGAGCACGCGGTGCTGGTACTGCCGCGGGACCGCGAAGTAGCTGAAGATCAGGGCGAAGATGAAGACGTTGTCGACCGCGAGCGACTTCTCGATCAGGTAGCCGGCGAAGTACTCGCCGCCGAGCTCGGCCGCCGTAGGCCCACCAGACCATCCCCCCGAAGCCGAGCCCGAGGGCCACCCAGATCGCCGACCAGACCCCGGCCTCCTTGACCGAGACGACGTGAGCCGTGCGGTGCGCAAGCAGGTCCACCGCCAGCATCAGCGAGAATGACGGCGAGGACCGCGGCCCACGCCCAGAGGGGGACATCCATGAAGACCTCCTCGTGCCCGCGCGCGGCGGACAGTTGGAGGTCTCCCCCACCGCCTCGGCTCCGGGCCGGGCGGCCGACGCACCGGGCCGGACAGAGCCGGCCGTACTGACGATGCCGTCGCGGATGGGGTACTCCCCTCGTGCGATACACTATTCACGAACTGTCGTTCGTATGTCAAGAAGGGGTCCCCATGACTTCCAGGCCCAGCCCACGCCCAGCACGTGATCCCCGGCTGCGCCGGGACAATGCGGTCGCGGGGCTGCTCCACCTCGTGCAGGCGGCGCTGGTTCTCGCCCTGGCGACCGGCTTCGCGCTGCCCGTCACCGCCACGTACATGCAGGGTCCCCCTGGCACGCCGCCGGCGGACCCGACGAAGCTGTTCGAGATCCCGACCGGTGCGGCCGTTGCAGCCTTCCTGGTGCTGTCGGCACTCGCCCACGCTGTGGTGGCCACGGTCTGGTGGCCGCGGTACGTCGCCGACCTCGGCCGCCGGCGCAACCCGGCGCGATGGGTGGAGTACTCGCTCTCCTCGTCGCTGATGATCATCCTGATCGCCCAGCTCGTCGGCATCTCCGACATCGCAGCCCTGCTCGCCCTGTTCGGCGTCAACGCCTCGATGATCCTGTTCGGCTGGCTGCAGGAGAGGTACGAGGAGCCCGGCGGCGGCGGTTGGCTGCCCTTCGTGTTCGGCTGCATCGCCGGGATCGTTCCCTGGCTGGCGATCACGGTCTACTTGCTCACGCTGGGCTCGACGTCGTCGGCGTCCCCACCGGGATTCGTCTACGGGATCTTCGTCTCGCTCTTCGTCTTCTTCAACGTCTTCGCGCTGAACCAGTGGCTGCAGTACCGCGCGAAGGGCCGCTGGTCGCGAGTACATCTTCGGCGAGCGGATCTACATCCTGCTCAGCCTCACCGCCAAGTCGGCCCTGGCCTGGCAGGTCTTCGGAGGCACCCTCGCCGGCTGAGACGACGTCCCGCACGCGGTGGCGGTCGAGGTCTGCCGCCCGCGCTGGTCGAGCGTCACAACCGGACATTATGGACATCGACCCTGCGGGGGAGCATCTGTGGATACCGTGGGTTCCAGCTCATCTCCCTCCCGGGTGGCCGGCCCCCAGAGGCGCCACCCCCACCGGCACTTCGTGTCCGGACCAGGCGGTCCTCGCTCCCCCGTGACGAGGACCGTCCTGTGCCACGGTATTGCGCAATTCGGACAATTAGGACTAGAGTGCCGGGCAGTAGCTGGCGTTCACCTCAACATCAGAATGCAGAACCCCCCAGGGTGGCTTACCCCCTTTTGACGCCACCCGCCCGGAGTCCCCGCCACGGATCTAGCGGCCGACCGGGTCTCACAACACCACAGCAGAGCACCCCGCCCCGAGACACGGGGACGGGGTGCTGTGCTGTTGGGACCTCATCTGCACAGTCCCACCGTCGGGCAGTCACCGCGCGACGGTGCTCGACGGGGACTGCCCTGCGGTGCGGCTACGGGGCCAGGTAGACCCGCAGGCTCTCCGGGATGCCGAGGACCAGCTCGTGGTCGTCGTTGCTCATCCGGAGCCCGCGCGGCACCCAGTCCAGACCCCACCCGTGGGTCTCCAGCGCGTGGGTGAGGTCCGCCAGCACCAAGCGGGGGCGGTCCTCCCGCGGGCCGGGCTCGCGGTTGGTGCTCACGGCGACGTGGTAGTCGATGTCCTTCTCGCTGAGGCCCTCGAAAGCGCGCAGGCGACGGTCGAGCTCGATCGCCACCGGGGCGAGATACAGGTCCACTACGTCATGCGGTCGTGTCGTCATCGTGCGACTCCTTCGGGGCGGCTACCTCATCGTTGTTTGCGGCGCGCAAGCGTCCCCAGTGCCGTTGGTCCCGGCCGGCACGGGCACGGGGCCTCTCCTGGGCCGACCCCTCCGGCCCAGGAGAGGGACCTCGAGAGCACCCGACTAGTGCTGACCCGGGCGGAGCTGGATGAACAGGCCCTCGCGCTTCGGCCAGGACGGTGTCGCCGTCGCGCAGGCTCGCCGACGCGGTCAGCTTGCGACCCACGCGGCCCGTGATCTCCGCGACGGCGCTCAGCTCATGCTCGACCGGGATGATGCGGCGAAAGTCGACTCGCATGGACGCGGTGCGGGCCCGGGGGTGGCCCAGGACGTTGGCCAGCTGGCCGAGAAGGTCATCGAAGACCAGTGCGATGGCGCCTCCGTGCGCTGCGCCGTTGCTGCCCAAATGGAAGCGGTGGAAGCGCATGCGGCCCTCGAGTCTCGTGCCGTCCCAGCTGGTGACCTCCAACGGAGGGATCAGCGTCTGCCCACGGCCGGGCTCCGACATCAGGCGCGCCGCGACCTGGTCGGGCTCCTCAACGGCGAAGCCGGCCAGCAGCTCGGCGGCCTCCTCGAGTCGTCTGGCGAGCGCGTCTGCGACCTCGGCGGGCGGGCGGGCGGCCACCGCGCGATCCTGGAGCAGTCGCAGGGCCCCGACCATCCGGGCGAAGCCGTCGGCGCCCGGGTAGTCCTCCACCCCCGGGCGTCCGAGCCACAGGCCGAGGTCCGGGACGTAGTCGTCGGGTGTGCGCGGCGTCGCCACTGTTCTACTCCCCCGTCGTGTAGTGGGTGGTCCCGTCGTCGTCGAAGCTCTTCAGCCGGCCGCGGTCCACCAGGACGTCGAGGTGGGCCTTGGTCTCGAGTACTGCGAGCATCCGATTGAACGGCGAGAGGCTGTCGAAGGCCCGACCCCTGCTGGTCCACCGGACCCGCCGGGCGACGTCGAAGGCCGTGTTCGCACCCTCCAGAACGTCGGCGAGCATCACGGCCAGTCGCTGCGCATGATGCTCCAGCAGCTCCTCGACGCGGGCATGGACGCTGATGGTCACCGGTCCGTGCGCGGGGAGCAGCCAGGTGTCGTCCCAGTCCCGGACCTTGCGCAGAGAGGTCAGGTAGTCGGCCAGCGGCCGCGGGCCGGACACGGGCTCGAACCCGATGGAGGGGGTGATGTGCGGCAGCACGTGGTCTCCGGCGAAGAGCAGCGCGGCCTGGTCGTCACGGAACACGACGTGCCCCTTGGTGTGCCCCGGGGTCTCGAAGACGTCCAGCCGGCGCGATCCCACCGGGATCTCATCGCCCCCGCGGAACCACTGGTCCGGCTTCTCCCAGATGCCCGGAGGCAGATCGTGGTCGACCATCCGGTTCAGCTCGACCAGCTCCGCCGCCCCGCAGGTCGCGAGCGTGCGGAGCTGCGCAGCGATCGGCGCCAGAGTCTCGTCGGCGGCGATCGCCAGCGACTCCCGCTCGCCCTGACCCAGACCGATGCGGATGCCGTGATCGCGGCGGAGCTCGACCGCCTGGGTGTAGTGGTCGCGGTGGACGTGAGTGACCAGGCAGCGCCGGATCTCCGCCTCGTCGTACCCAAGCAGGGCGAGCCCCTCGGTGAGGGTCTCGCGAGCCCGCAAGGTGGCATGACCGGAGTCGACGAGCACGGGACCGCCGTCGTCGTCGATGACGTAGACGTTCACCGCACGCAGACCCTGATCGGGCAGGGGGAGCGGCACCCGATGCACGCCCGGGGCGACCGCGTAGGCGCCGCCGGTCTCCCACGGAAGATCGTGCGCCCAGTCGTCCATGATCCGCCGCGGCACGGACATCAGACCACCTCGCAGATCGAGGCGTCCTGCGCGGTGGTGTCGCCCACCGCGAACGCGCAGTCCCGCGATGCTCCCGGTCCGGGGTGCCGTGACCGCGATCTCCATCTTCATCGCCTCCACCACGGCGATCAGCTCGCCTGCCACCACCTCCTGACCGTCCACGACCGCGACCTTGACGACCGTGCCCTGCATCGGGGCGGCGACCGCGCCGGTGCCCTGGATGCTGGCGCGGGCGGACTCGGCCCGCGCCCGGATGGCGTCGGCGCCGGGCAGACGACCGAGCCCCGGAACGCGGACCGACAGTGCCCGTCCTCCGACCGCGACCCGGACCACGTCCGGCTCGGGCAAGGGATCGGCCGGGGGCAGCGGTTGATCGAACTCCGTCTCGATCCAGCTCGTGTGGACGGCGAACCCATCGGGGCCGGTCGCGGTGAACGCGGTGTTGTCGACGACCGCGCGATGGAACGGGACGACAGTGACCAGGCCCTGGACGTCGAGCTCGGCCAGCGCGCGCCGACTTCGCTCGAGCGCCTCCGCGCGGTCGGCCCCGGAGACGACCAGCTTCGCCAGGAGGGAGTCGAAGCCCCCGTCGACCACTTCGCCAGCCTCGACGCCGGAGTCGAAGCGCACTCCGGGGCCCTCGGGCACCGTCAGCCCCGTGACCGTCCCCGGGGTCGGCAGGAAGCCGCGTGCCGGGTCCTCTGCGTTGATCCGGAACTCGAACGCGTGACCATGCGGCTCCGGGTCGTCGGCGATCGTCAGCGACCGGCCGGACGCGATGCGGAACATCTGCCGCACCAGGTCGATGCCCGCGGTCTCCTCGGTCACCGGGTGCTCCACCTGAAGCCGCGTATTCACCTCCAGGAAGGACAAGGTGCCGTCCCGGCCGACGAGGTACTCCACGGTGCCCGCGCCGGTGTAGCGGGCCTCGCGGCAGATCGCCGCGGCCGACTCGCGGATGCGTGCCACCTGCTCCGCGAAGAGGAACGGGGCCGGAGCCTCCTCGACGAGCTTCTGGTGACGCCGCTGCAGCGAGCAGTCGCGGGTCCCTACGACGACGACCCGGCCATGCTGGTCGGCCAGCACCTGGGCCTCGACGTGCCTCGGCCGGTCGAGGTAGCGCTCGACGTAGCACTCCCCCCGGCCGAAGGCGGCCCGAGCCTCGCGCACCGCGGACTCGAACAGCTCGGGGATCTCCTCCCTGGTCCGGGCGACCTTCAGCCCACGACCGCCGCCGCCGAACGCGGCCTTGATCGCAACCGGCAGCCCGTGCCGGTCGGCGAAGCTCTCGACGTCGGCCGCGCTCTCCAGCGAGGTGTCGCTGCCGGGGACCAGGGGTGCGCCCACCCGACGGGCGATCTCCCGCGCCCGGACCTTGTCGCCCAGCTGGCGGATCGCGTCCGGGGACGGGCCGATCCAGGTCAGGCCCGCGTCGAGGACCGCCTGCGCGAATTCGGCGTTCTCCGACAAGAACCCGTAGCCCGGGTGGATCGCATCGGCGCCGGAGTCCGCGGCGGCGGCGATGACCGCCGGGATCGACAGGTACGTCTCCGCCGGGGTCCCTTCGCCCAGCGACACGGCCTCGTCGGCGAGCCGCACGTGACGCGCCTGTGCGTCTGCGGAGCCGTGGACAGCGATGCTGGTCAGCCCCTCGTCCCGCGCGGCACGGATCACGCGGACGGCGATCTCGCCCCGGTTGGCGACGAGGACCCGGCTCAGCTCCGTCACTCGCCACCCCCAAGGCCGGCCTCGCGCAGTGCCGGGAGGACCTCGGCGGCGAAGATGTCCAGCGCCCGCTTCAGGTCGGCGTCCGCGCCGGCGGACGAGAACACGACCGTCTCGGCTCCCGCCTCGCCGTACTCGAGAAGTCGCGCGGTCACCTGCGCGGGTGTCCCCGCGACCAGGTACTGGTCGGCGTGCCCGGTGAAGTCCTGCTGGTAGAGCCCGCCCAAGGTGTCCAGGACGGTTCGCCGGGCGCGCGAGCCATCCGTGTCGACGGCGCCCCAGCAGAAGACTCCCCCCGGATCGCGGCGGGCTCCCGGCCCAGGTCGGCAGCCATGCTCCGGGCCCGGGTCAGGCCCTGGTCGACCTGCTCAGGACTCACCAGGTACGGCAGCCAGCCGTCGCCGTACCGTGCCGTCCGCCGCTGGGACGCCTCCTTGCGGCCACCGATCCAGATCGGCGGCCGCGGCCGCTGGACCGGCGACGGCTCCAGCCTGTCCCCGCGCAACGTGGTGAACCTGCCCTCGAACTCGACGGGGTCCCCGGAGAACAGCTGCTCGAGCAGGTCTAGTGCCTCATCGGTGCGACGGCCGCGCTCGCTCATCGGCACTCCGCACGCCTCGAACTCGCGGGGATACTCGCCACCGACTCCGACGCCGAGCTCGAAGCGGCCCCGCGATGCGCCGTCGAGCGTCGCGATCATCTTCGCTGCCAGAGGGGCAGGGTAGATCGGCAGGACGGTCAGCGCGCTCATCAGCCGGATCCGGCTGGTGGCTCCGGCTGCCGCCGCCAGCGCGACGAAGGCGTTGGGCACCGCCTGGTGGAAGAACACGTGCTCCCCGCACGCGAGGAAGTCGAAACCGTGTGCCTCGGCGTCGCTCGCGAAGGGAACGAGGTCGGCGAGATCCATCTCCGGCGCCAGCATCAGCCCGACCCGCATCAGCGTTCTCCTCTCGACAGCACCTGTCGCGCCATCCGCACGTGGACCTCGTCGACCATCAGCCCGTCCACGGTGCCGACCCCGCCGGCCGCGAACGCGGTGAGCACCTCGCGCGCGTGCGCGAGCTCCTCGGCGGTCGGGGTGAACACCTGGTGAGAGAGCTCGACCTGTCGCGGGTGCACGCAGATCTTGCCGGTGTAGCCGATCGCCCGCCCGGCCTCGGCGTCGGCAACGAAGCGCTCATCATCACCGATGTCGGTGACCGCCTGGTCGATCGCGCCCACGCCTGACAGGTGAGCGGCGAGCAGCACCCGGCTTCGCGCGTAGAGCACCTCGGCGCTGCCGGGCGTCCGGCGCCCACCGACGTCGGCGATGAAGTCCTCCGCCCCGAAGTACGCCGCGTCCGCCGGGGCGTCGAGGAGTGGCCGGCAGTCAGCCACCCCCCGTCCCGACTCGATGCCGACGACCACGTGGGCATCCTCGGACAGCCCGTGCCGGACCAGGTCGAGCTGCTCACGGCGCTCGTACTTGGGCAGCACCACCCCGGCGGCCGAGGCGCCCGCGGCCGCCGCCACGTCGTCCTCGAACCACGGCGTCCCCGGAGGGTTGACCCGGATCAGGACGATCTCGGGGCCCTCGATGCCGGCCACCGTCTCGGCGACGGCCGCCCGGGCGCGGACCTTCTGGTCGGCGGGTACCGCGTCCTCGAGGTCCAGGACGACGACGTCCGGGCTCCACCGGGGCACCTTCGCCAACAGCTCCGGGCGCGTGCCCGGCACGAAGAAGAAGCTGCGCGGCGCGAGAGGGGTGCGATGCGGGCCGCTCATACCGGGCTCACCACGTGATGGCGCCGGGTCGTGTCACGCTGCCAACCGTCGGCCGCGTGCAGTCTGCGGGCCAGCTCTGCACGCAGGCCCTCGGGCTGCACGACCGCATCGACCACCAGCTCGCTGCCCATGCGCAGCAGGGTGAAGTCCGCCTCCTGCTCGGCGATCCGCGCGGAGACGAAGGCCGCGCGCTCCACCGGGTCCTCAATGGCCGCGATCTTGTTGGCGTACACGGCGTTGACCGAGGCCTCGGCCGACATCGTGCCGATGGATGCGGTGGGAAGCGCGAGGGTCGCGCGAGGCTCGAATCCGGGTGCGCACATCGCGTAGTAGCCGGCCGCGTAAGCCTTGCGCAGCACCACCGTGAAGCGAGGCACCTCTGCGCTGGCCATGGCGGTGATCATCTTGGCGCCGTGCCGGATGATCCCCTGCCGCTCGACCGCCACGCCGACCATGAAGCCCGGGACGTCCTGGAGGAACAGCAGCGGGATGTTGAAGGCGTCGCACAGCGAGATGAAGCGGGCTGCCTTGTCGGCGGAGTCGACGAAGATCGCCCCCGCACGGACCGACGGCTGGTTGGCGACGATGCCCACGGTGCGCCCCTCGATGCGCCCCAGGCCGGTGACCATCTCCTCGGCCCAGCTGCCCTTGATCTCGAAGAAGCTCCCCGCGTCGACCAGCCGGAGGATCACCTCGAGGACGTCGTAGGCGGAGTTGGGGTCGTCGGGGATGAGCCCATCCGGCCAGGAGGATGGCTCCGGCTCGACGGCCGGCCTGACGGCGGGCCGCTGCTTCCAGCTGTCGGGCAGGTACGACAGGAGCAGCCGCGCCGCCGCGATCACCTGCCAGTCCTCCTCGAACACCTCGTCGGCGCAGCCCGACACGGTCGCGTGCATGCGCGCGCCGCCCATCTCCTCCAGCGTGGTGACCTCCCCGGTGACCTTCTCGGCGATCCGGGGGGATGCGAGATACATCGATGCGTTCCCCTCCACCATCCCGACCCAGTCGGTGAACGCGGGCATGTAGGCCCCGCCGGCGGCCGAGGGCCCGAGCAGGCAGCAGATCTGCGGGACCCGGCCGGAGAGACGGACCTGCAGGTGGAAGATCCGGGCTGCTCCGCGGCTGCCGGGAAAGAAGCCGAGCTGGTCGGTCAGGCGTCCGCCCGCCGAGTCGACGAGGTAGTAGACGGGCAGCAGGTCGCGGTCGGCGCGCTCGAGGATGCGGATCTGCTTCTCGCACGTCAGCTCTCCCCAGGATCCGGCCTTCACCGTGAAGTCGTGCGCGATCACCGCCACGGGGCGTCCTTCGATCGTGCCGACGCCGGTCAGCACTCCGTCCGCAGGGAGGCCGTCGCCGGAGGCGTCGGCGAGCAGCCCGTCCTCGACCCAGCTGTCCGGGTCGAGGAGCAGCTCCAACCGCTGCCGCACGGGCATCTTCGTCGGCCACTTCGACGCGTCGTTCCCACGCAGAGCGGCCTCCCTCGCCCGGGCGACCTCCTCGGCGTGTACCGGGTGGCCCCGCCCGGACGTCACGTGGGCCTCCGCAGCATCAGCGCGGTGCGCCGAAGGCGGCACACCAGCTCGTCTCGCTGGTTGAGTCCCTGATGCTCGAAGACGACGATCCCGGCGTTCGGCCGGGACCCCGACGGGCGCGCCTCCACCACCGTGGTCTCGACGTGGATGGTGTCGCCGACGAACACGGGTGCCGGGAAGTCCACCGAGAAGCCCAGTTGGGCGACGATGGTGCCCTGGGTCAGCTCGGCCACCGACAGCCCGACGACGAGCGCGCTCGTGAACATGCTGTTCACCAGGGGGCGGCCGAACTCGCTGCCCGCGGCGTACTCCGCGTCGAGGTGCATCGGCGCGGTGTTCATCGACATCGTCGTGAACAGCACGTTGTCGGTCTCGGTCACGGTCCGCCGCGTGGCATGCCGCACGACGGCGCCGACCGGCAGGTCCTCGAACCACCGGCCCGACGGGACTGGCTCTGCTGTCATCTGTCGTTCTCCTCCCGATCGGGGGTGCCGTGCGGGCTCCGGATGCAGGTCCCGGAAAGTCAGACCGGCAGGCCGAGTCCCCGGGCGATCAGCATCCGCTGGACCTCGGAGGTTCCCTCACCAATGGTGAGGATGCGCGCGTCCTGGTAGTGCCGGGTCGACGAGGTCTCCTCGATGAAGCCGTAGCCTCCCTGGAGCTGAGTGGCCAGGTAGGCCGCCTTGTTCGCGGCCTCCGATGCCATCAGCTTGGCGACCGCCGCTTCACGCTCGATAGGCCGCCCCTGGTCGTACTTGAGGGCACCGTCATAGGTCATCACCCGGGCCGTGCTTGCCAACGCCGCGATGTCGGCGACCTGGAACGCCACTCCCTGGTGTGCGCCGAGAGGCTTGCCGAAGGACTCCCGATCGCTGACGAAGCGCAGCGTGTCGGCCAGGCAGCCGCGGGCCAGCCCCGTGCTCATGGCGGCGATCGGGAGCCGGGCCCAGGTCAAGAAGCGCAGGGCCTCCCGGTAGCCGCGGTGCTCCTCACCCAGCAGCGCGTCGGCGGGCACCCGCACGTCGTCGAAGAAGAGCGGGTGGGTGTCAGACGACCTCCACCCGAGCTTCGGGTACAGGCCGCCGACCGTCACCCCCGGCGCGTCCAGAGGTACCAGGAACGCCGAGACCGGCACGCGTCCGCGGCCCTCGGCCGACTCGCCGGTGGCGGCGAAGAGGATCACGTACTTCGAGAACGGCGTCCCGGAGTTGGTGATGAACTGCTTGGCGCCGTTGATCACCCAGTCGTCGCCGTCGCGGCGCGCGTTCGTCGCGATGGCCCCGGCGTCCGAGCCGCCGCTCGGCTCGGTGAGCCCGAAAGCGACGAACGTCTCCCCGGTGCACGCCGACGGCAGGATCTCGCGCAGCAGGTCGGGTCGGTCCGGGGCCAGGTGGGCCAGCAGCGCCAGGCTGATCGCCTGCACGTGCACCGTGACGGCCAGGGACGAGTCCATGGTGGCCAGCTCCTCGGCGGCCAGGCAGGCCATCCGGAGGTCGCCACCACCCCCGCCGTACTCGGGGTCGACGAGGACGCCGAACGCGCCGAGCTTCCCCACCGCGAGGGCCAGGTCCGGATCGAAGCGGCCTGCGATGCTCCGGGTCGCCGCACCGGGCTCGACGGATTCCTGGCAGAAGGAGCGAAGAACCTTCTGCCACTGCAGGTGGTCCTCGGAGAACGCCCAGGGCAGGTCGTAGCCGGTGGCGATGAACTCCTCGGCCAGGCTCAATGCGGGTGCGGACACGGTCGGTCCCCTCTCACTGGGTGGGAATGCCAGGGCGAGTCTTTCCACTCATAGTTCGAAATTCAAGTCTCAGTTTGGAAAATCCTCGCGCTACCCGGTGAACGGCATCGCCAAGGACCGTGACATCCGATCCGCCAGCTCCTCGACCCCCACCTCACCCGTCGGGTCGTACCACTCGGGGAGGTACGCCAGCGCGCCGAAGATCACGCCGAGCCAGACCCGGACGTCGTGGGGGTCCAGGCCCAGCTCGCCCTGGGCCGCGCGGGCGGCCGCCTCGAAGATCTGGGCATGCTCGCGCCGCAGGTCGAGGACCGCCTCGGCCAGCGCCTCGTTGACCAGGTGCATCCTGAAGAAGAGCGGCACGAACTCCGGGAAGTCGCGGACCTCGATGATGACCTGCTCGCGCACGAGAGGCGCCAGAGCTCCCGCGGGGTCGTCCGCGTGCTCCTCGACGATCGCCCGGAGCCGGTCGAAGACCTGCTCGGCGGAGTGCGACAGGCAGCGGAGGAAGAGCTCCTCCTTTGAGGAGAAGTAGTAGTAGAGGCTCGAGCCCTGCAGATCCAGTTCGGCGGCGATGTCGCTGAGGTTGGCCCCGTCGTACCCGCGGGTCGCGAAGACCCGTGCGGCAGCTCGTTCGATGCGCTGGATCCGCGCAGCGCGCTTCAGCTCGGTCCGACTCGCCGCGGCCTCCTGCTGTGGTGCCGCCCGGCTCACGGGAGGTACCCCAGCCGGCGAGCCGACCGGACGGCCTCGGTGCGGTTGCGGCATCCGAGCTTCCCCATGGCGGTCTTGAGGTAGGACTTCACGGTCAGCGTGCTCAGCGCGAGGTGCTCGGCGATCTCGTCGTTGCGATAGCCCAGCGAGGCGACCGCGAGGATGTCCACTTCACGAGGCGAGAGCTCGACCTCCGGGGGGCCGTCGTTGGCCCGCCCGCACAGCAGCTCGTCGACCGCGAAGAGCTGCCGGCGCAGGTCACGGTCCTGCACAGTGGCGAGGATCCCGCGCAGGTGTGCGTGGGCCTCTTGCACCCGGTCGCGGTAGTCGGCCACGGCCGCGTGGTCCGGTTCCTCGATGTCGGCGAGCTCGGCGGCCGTGGCGAGCATTCGCTCGCCCTGCCAGCCGGGGCTGCGGAACGCGCCGTACACCGCCCCGCGCAGGGTGCCGCACAGCACCAGGGGGACGGCGAAGACCGACCGGAGCCCCTCGGTGGATACCGCGTCGTCGAACTCGTGGGTGATGGTGCGGGCGCTCACGTAGTCCTTCACCTGCACCGGTTGCCGCAGCTGGATGCAGCGCCCGCCCAGGCCGACGCCCGGGTGGCTCGCGATCTCGGCCAGGCGCATCGTGCGAGTGCCGGCGAGCTGCCCGATGCGGAAGTGCTGATCGGTGCGGTCCAGGACGGCGGCGAAGGCCACCTCCACCCCCGTGGTCTCCCGGAACCGTTCGACGACCCGGCTCGCCAGCTCGGCGTCCGACCGCGGGATCGTGATCCTCTGCTCCATCGCGCCTCCTCGAGGCTCGTCCGCGCCCTTTGCCAGGTTGACCGATTATGGCCTAGAAATTCCACAGGTGACTCGAAGAATCTAGCCCGGTGCCCCCGAAAGGGGGTAGTGGTGCCCATTCCCCCCACCTAGCGTGAGCGCGAGCCGAAGTACTCAACACCCGGAGGTTCGCGTGGACGTTCCCAGCCTCATGCGCCAGGCACTGACCTACAACACCGACCGCACCGCCATCATCACCGAGCAGCAGACGCTGACTTTCGCCCAGATGTGGGAGCGTGGCGTGCGCCTCGCCAACGCGCTCATCGCCCTCGGCGTCGAGCCGGGCGATCGGGTCGCCAGCGTCGAGGACAACAACCTCGGAGCAGCGGATCTCTTCGTCGGTGCCGCGATCGCCGGCGCGGTCCGGGTACCGCTCTACGCCCGCAACCGGCGCCTCTCCCACCAGCAGATGCTGGAGAACACGGAGGCCAAGGTGCTGCTCACCGACCTGGCCTACCTTCCCGACGTTCAGGATCTGGACCGCGACATCCCGACCCTTGAGCACATCGTGGTCCGCGACCAGGGCTACGAGGACTGGCTCGCCTCCCAGTCGGCAGTGGACCCGATGGTGGAGGTCGGCCCCGACGACTGGTACGTCATCCGCCATTCCGCCGGCACGACCGGCCGCCCCAAGGGCGTCGGCTACACCCAGCACGACTGGCTGGTGAACTGCCGCAACTGGTTCTACCGGCTGCCGAACCTGGAGCTCGACAGCGTCGTCGGTCACGCAGGCCCCATCTCCCACGCCTCGGGCTACCTGTTCCTCCCCGCCTGGCTGCACGGCAGCACCAACCTGCTCTTCGGCGCGTTCGACGCGGCCAAGGTCCTCGACATGATGCAGCGGCACCGAGTGACGCACGCGTTCGCGCCTCCCTCGATGCTCTCGGCGCTGTCGGCCCACCCCGATGCAGCCACCGGCCACTGGTCCCACCTGCAGTGCCTGCTGATCGGCGGCGCCCCCAGCACCGATGCCACCATCCTGGCCGGACGGCGGACCTTCGGAGACGTCCTCTACCAGGTGTTCGGCCAGACCGAGGCGGTCCCCCTGACGATCATGACGCCGGCCGAGTGGTTCGCCGAGCTGCCCGGCTCAACGCCTCTGCGCGCGGCGGGCCGCCCGCTGCCCTTCGCGCAGCTGGAGATCCGCAACGAGGCCGGCGAGCCCCTCCCGCTCGGGGAGGAGGGCGAGATCTACGCCAAGGTGGAAGCTCAGCTGCGGACCTTCTGGAACGACGAGGACGCGACAGCCTCGCGCCTGGTAGACGGCTGGGTCCGGACCCGTGACATCGGGCGGATCGACACCAACGGCTATCTTTACGTGCTCGACCGGGCCGACGACATGATCGTGTCCGGCGGGTTCAACATCTGGCCGGCTGAGCTCGAGACCGTCATCGCGGACCACCCGCAGGTGATGGAGGTCGCGGTGTTCGCGATCCCCCACGAGCGGTGGGGGGAGACGCCGATGGCTGTCTGCACGGTGGCCGAGGGAGCGACCGTCACCGAGGAGGAGATCATCGCTCTGGTGTCGGAGAAGCTCGGCTCATACAAGAAGCCGTCGAAGGTCGAGTTCACCACCGATCCACTTCCCAAGAGCCCGGTGGGAAAGCTGCTGCGCAAGCAGCTGCGCGACCCGCACTGGGCCGGCCAGGACCGCCGCGTCGGCGGCGGGTGAACCTGCGTCTCTCGCAGGGGGCCCGGGCCATGTGGGGCTCAGGGCCATCGCCGCCCCAGTACCGTGGCGGCATGTGCTACGCATATGACGCGCTGCCGCCCGAGCTCCCCGACGATGTGCGAGTCTCCGCCACGCATCAGCGGGATGTCGAGTTCACGACGCTCACCTCCCGGGACGGCACCGAGCTGGTCGCGGCGTTCGCGGAGGCGGCAGATCCCGCCGGCCCGCCGGTCGTGATCCTTCCCGACGTGCGTGGGCTCTTCCGGTTCTACTGGGAGCTGGCTCAGCGCTTTGCGCAGGCAGGGCACCACGCCATCGCCATCGACTACTTCGGGCGTACGGCGGGGGCCGAGGTGCGGGGCGAGGAGTTCGACTTCATGCCCCACATCCGGCAGACCTCGCCGGAGAAGATCCAGGCCGATATCGCGGCGGCGATCGCCTTCGTGACCGAGCGCACGGGCCAGGCCGACTGCGCCACCCTCGGGTTCTGCTTCGGGGGCTCGCAGTCGTTCCTGGCGACCTGCAACTCCGATCTGGGGCTGTCCGGAGCCGTCGGCTTCTACGGGGGTCTGGACGGCAGCCGCCTCGGCGTGTTCCCTTCCCCGGTCGACCTGACCGAGAGCATGCACGGCCCGATCCTCGGCCTGTTCGGCGGCTCCGACCCGAGCATCCCGCCGGAGCTGGTCGAGCGCTTCGACGCCGGACTGGGCGAGGCGGGCATTCCGCACGAGGTGGTCGTCTACGAGGGAGCCCCGCACTCCTTCTTCGACCGCAGCTACGCCGACCACGCCGACGAGTGCGACGACGCCTGGCGGCGCGTCCTCGGATTCCTGTCGACGCTCGGGAACCAGGTCGCCTGACCGGACACGAGCAACGGGTCAGCGGCGGGGTCAGAGGCCGGTCAGCCAGGCGTGGATCTCGGGGACCACTGAGGCGCCCTCGCCGTTGGCCGAGGCGACCCGCTTCATCGACCCGGAGCGCACGTCCCCGACGACGTAGACGCCGGGGACGCTGGTGGCGTGGGGGGAAGGCGGGGTGGCATCCTTCCAGCTCTCCCGCGGAACGTCGGCGCCGGTGAGCACGAATCCGTAGTCGTCGACGGCGATCTCGCGGGGAAGCCAGTCCACACACGGTGTTGCCCCCAGGAGCAGGAACAGACCCGAAGCCGGGCGCTGCGTGCGCGCGCCGGAGGAGACGTCCTCGGTGATCAGCCATTCCAGGTGCGGGTGTCCCCCGCCCTCGACCACCCGCGTCGACGGCTCGACGGACAGGTTGGGCGCGTGCTCGATCTCGCTGATCAAGTACCTCGACATGGTCTCCTCCAGACCCGGCCGACGGACCAGGATGGTGACCGAGCGAGCGAACCTCGCCATGTGCAGGGCCGCTTGGCCTGCAGAGTTCCCGCCTCCGACTACGAAGACGTCCTTGCCCTCCATCTCACGGGCGGCAGTGAGGGCCGCTCCGTAGTAGACGCCGCGACCGAGCAGGGCCTCCACCGACTCCACGCCGAGCGTGCGGTACTTCACGCCCGTCGCGATGACGACCGTCCGCGCGTAGACCACGCCACCCGACGTGCGCAGTTGGAGGCGGCCACCGGGAACGAGTTGATCGACCTCCCAGCCGGAGTAGAAGCGCGCGCCGAACCGCTGAGCCTGCACCCGGGCCCGCCACGCCAGACGCTTGCCGGACACTCCCTGCGGGAAGCCGAGGTAGTTGCGGATCATCGAGCTGGTGCCGGCCTGCCCTCCGATGGCGCCGGCCTCGAGCACGATGGTGTCGAGACCCTCCGACGACCCGTAGACCGCGGCTGCAAGCCCGGCCGGGCCCGCGCCGACGACGGCGAGGTCCGCGACACCGGAGAAGCTGCCGGCGTTGACCGACCAGTCGAGGGAGCGGGCGGCATCCTGGACCGACTGCACCTCCACCGGGGGTCGGAACATCGTCTTCAGCGCCGGCGCCGTGGCTCGGGGACCGATCTCGGCCAGCAGCTTCCGGCCCTCCTCGGAGTCCGGGGTCACGACCCGGCTGGCCAGGCCGATCCGGTCGAAGAAGTCGCGCAGATCGGGGCGGAGCGAGTCGTCGGCGTCGGCGACGATGACGGCGTGGATGACCTGGGGGCCGGCCACGGTCGACCCCCAGTCCGACAGGAGATCGGTCACCGAGTTGTGGAACTCCTCGTCGCGCACGCCCTGGGGAAGGACGAGGAACGCGTCATAGGTCCCCTTGGACATCTCGGGACTCAGGTCGGGCTGACGGGCAAGGTAGGTCGGCACCTCGGCGAGCACGATGCGCCGCGCGCTGGGCACGATCGCGTGCCACCGGGGCATCGCCTCCCGGACGTCAGCGTCAGGGAGGTCCACGTCGGACACGAACAAGGCGATCCGGCCCTGCTCCGCGACGATCCGCGTCGCGACCTCTTCCGCCTCGGCGCAGGACCCGGCGACACGAACGTCGTACTCCTCCTCGTAGCGCCGGAAGGACTTCCGGAACGCGTCCGGACGCTCGGACGTCACGAGCAGGATGACGGGGGGTGGCTCCTCGGGACCGGTCACACGGACACGCTATGGGCTGGCCGCGCACCAGGCCAGGACCCGACGGGGGGCAGGGCCCAGCCGTGACGGATCAGTGGCCGGCGAGCCAGGCGTGGATCTCGGGGACGACCGAGGCGCCCTCGCCGCTGGCCGAGGCGACCCGCTTCATCGACCCGGAACGCACGTCCCCCACGGCGAACACGCCCTCGAGCGTCGTGGCGTGGTGCGACGGCGGGGCGCCGCCGACCCAGGCGTCCCTCGGGATGTCGGCACCGGTGAGCACGAACCCGTGGTCGTCGAGGGCGATCCCGGACGGCAGCCAGTCGGCGTGTGGCGACGCACCGAGCAGGAGGAACAGACCGTCGGCCGGCCGCTGGGTCTTGTCCCCGGTGTCGATCTCCTCGGTGACCAGCCACTGCAGGCGCGGCTCCCCCCCACCGTCGACCACGTGGGTCAACGGCTCTACCGCGACGTTCCCGGTGTGCTTGATCTCCTTGATGAGGTACTGCGACATGGTCCCGGCGAGGCTCGGGCGTCGGACGAGGATCGTGACCGACCGCGCGAACTTCGCCAGGTGCAGTGCCGCCTGTCCGGCGGAGTTGCCGCCGCCGACCACGAACACCTCCTTGCCCTCCAGCTCGCGGGCGGCCGTGAGGGCGGCTCCGTAGTAGACCCCCCGGCCGACGAGGGCCTCGACGGACTCCACACCCAGCGTGCGGTACGTCACGCCGCTGGCGACGACCACCGCGCGTGCATGTACGTCGCCTCCGGACGTACGCAGCAGGTGCGGATCCCCCGGGACGAGCTCCCGGACCCCCCAGCCGACGAAGAACCTGGTGCCGAAGCGCTGGGCCTGGATCCGCGCCCGCAGCGACAGGCGCTTGCCGGAGACCCCCTGGGGGAAGCCCAGATAGTTGCGGATCATCGAGCTGGTGCCGGCCTGGCCGCCGATGGCGCCGGACTCCAGGACCACCGTGTCGAGCCCCTCCGACGAGCCGTACACCGCCGCGGCCAGACCGGCCGGACCGGAGCCCACGACGGCGAGGTCGGCGACGCCGGAGAACTCACGCTCGCTGATCGACCCGTACATCGAGCGGGCGGCGTCCTGGACCGAGTGGACCTCGGCCGCGGGATCGCGCATCGGCATCCAGATCGCGGGCGCCTTCGCGGCCGGCCCGACGGCGTCGAGCACCTCACGGCCTTCCGGCGAGTCCGGCGCATAGACGCGGCTGCCCAGGCCCATCCGGTCGAAGAAGTCGATCAGCTCCCCGGCCAGGGGATCGCCCTCCTCGGTCACGATCCGGGTGATGACGAACTCGCCGCTGCCGACGGTCGATCCCCAGTCCGACAACAGGTCGGTCACCGAGTTGTGGAACTCCTCGTCACGCACGCCCTGGGGCAGGATCAGGTACGCGTCGTAGGTGCCCCGGGCCATCTCCGGACGCAGCTCGCGGGAGCGGTTGACGAAGGTGGTCACCTCGGCGATCACCAGGCGGCGGGCCCCCGGTACGACCTGGTGCCAGCGGCGGATCGCGACCCGGACGTCCTCGTCGGGCAGATCGACATCGGCAACGAACAGGGCGATCTGGCAGCCCTCGGCGAGCGCCCGGTCGATCGCCTGGATGGCGTCCGCGCTGGAGCCGGCCACCCGGAGGTCGTACTCACGGGAGTATCTCCAGAACGCGTCGCTGAGGGCCTCGGGGCGCTCCCCGGAGACCAGCAGGATCACCGGCTTCGGCGCGGGGGCGTCAGTCATGCCGGTCACCCTAGGGCGTCGCCGCCCCGCGTGGAACCCGCGCGATTGCGCGCCGCGACCCCCGGCCCTGAGCGGAGGACGGTCAGCAAACGCCCGGAGAGATCAGGTCGGCCAGGATCTTCTGCCCCTCCGGCCAGTCACCCAGCGCCGATTCCGCGTTGATGTGCCCGAGTGCGCCGACGACCACCAGACGGGCGCCGCACAGCCGCGCCAGATCGGTGGGGTACTCCACGGCCGCGTAGGGGTCGTTCGTGCTCGCCACCACGGCGGCTGGCACGTCGGGCGGATGGCCGACGACGCCCCGGAACGACTGGCCTCCCTCGGGGAAGCTGGGCGCGGACGGGTCGGGCGGGGCGACGAGCAGGAGGGCGGTCACCCGGCCCGCCGCGCGGCCGTCCGCAGCCAACGCGAGGGTGGCCAGGCAGCCACTGCTGTGCGCCGCGATCAGGGGAGGCGACGTGCAGCCGGTGATCGCGTCGTCGACGGCGCGCACCCAGTCGTCGAGGTCGAGGACGTCGAACGAGGCCGGTGCGGTCCGCCGGGAGTCGGGGTGGGCGTTCTCCCAGAAGGTCTGCCAGTGGTCCGGGCCGGAGCTGCGGTAGCCCGGCACGATCACCAGCGGATGGCGCTCGATCTCTGCCAGCATGTCGACGCTCCTCTCCCTCCTCGGGTCCCGACGAGGCTACGCCCGGGCCGGGGGACCTTGACCTGCACCGAGCGAATTCAGAATCATGGCCAGGTCCGGGGACACCAGGTCTCCGGATTTTCGTGAGCGGAGCTGCGCTCGCGGAGGCCCGACCCACTGCGTCAACTCGTCCTAGGAGGACGTCGATGTCTGACCTGCCACCGGAGAACCCCCCGTCGGACGACGGCGGGGAGAACCCGTCGTCCGCCGTACCTCCGCCGCCTCCCCCGCCCCCCGCCTCCGCCCCTCCGCCTCCGCCTCCGCCGGGCACGGCCCCCGCGGGATCGAGCCAGGACACCACGCCGTTCGATCCCGTCGACGCGTTCAAGTACGCATGGGAGCGCTTCTCGGCGAAGTGGGACACCACCTTCGTCCCGGTGGCACTGGGACTGGTCGCCATCGGGGTGGTCTTCACCGTGCTGTACGTGATCTTCTTCGTCGCGATCCTCGCCGCGGCGTTCACCACGAACCCGAGCTCGCACTCCACGGCCTGGACCCTCGGAGCCTTCGTCGTCGGGCTGGTCGTGTACGGCGCGGTGTACCTGCTCTTCCAGGTCCTCTACGCAAGCTGGGCCAAGGCCGGCCTCGAGGTCACCCGCGGCAACGCGCCGAGCCTCGCGGAGGTCTTCCAGGGCTGGGACCGCAAGAACGTCGTCGTCGCGGCCGCGATCATGGCCGCGCTCGCCATCGTTCCGTCGATGATCCTCTCGCTCATCCCCGGCATCGGCGGCTTGTTGCAGTTCCTCTACTCGCTGGCAGTCGGATTCGGCTTCCAGTTCACGGTCTTCTACATCATCGACAAGGGCCTCGAGCCGGTGGACGCTATCCGGGCCAGCGTGAATCTCGCCATGTCCAACGTGTCGAAGGTGGCCCTGTTCTACCTTCTGGTGCTGGTGGCCGGCGTGGTCGGCGCGGTGGTCTGCGGCCTCGGGCTCTTCCTGACCGTGCCGCTGATCGTCATCGCAACCGCCTTCACCTACCGCAAGCTCAACGGCGAGGCGGTCGCCCGGTAGGCGGCCCGCCAGCTCGCACGACGTCACCGTACGCGCAGGCACCGGCCGGACACGGCCGGTGCCTGCGCTGCTTTGTCGGTGGGCCTCGGCATACTGAGCCGGTGACCGGCCAGGGAGTTTCCACATGCGTCTGATGCTCATCTCCGACGTGCATCTGGACGCCCCCTTCGCCTGGGCCGGCGCTCGGGGGGCGCCCGGCGCCGCCAGGGCATCCGCCAGGCGTTCACGAGCGCGGCCGAGCTGGCCGTGGCCGAGGGCGTCGACGCCTTCTGCGTGGCCGGCGACCTGTTCGAGCACGAGCGGGTGACCGAGGACACCGCTCGCTTCCTGGCCGACAAGTTCGCCGGCCTGGACCCGATCCGGGTCTTCCTCGCGCCGGGCAACCACGACTGGCTGGGCCCGGCCAGCATCTACCACCGCACCTCCTGGCCGTCGAACGTCACCCTCTTCGACGAGCCTCGCCTCGTGCCGGTGACCCTCGAGGAGGGGCTGACCCTGTGGGGTGCCGCCCACACGGCACCAGCCGGCACGCGCGGGTTCCTGGAGGGCTTCCGGGTCGATCGCGGCGGCGTCCACCTGGCTCTCTTCCACGGGTCGGAGCAGACCGCGATGACCGCCGAGGCGAAGACGAAGATCCCCCATGCGCCGTTCCTCGCCGCCGAGATCCCGGCGGCCGGGATCGCGCACGCGATGGTGGGCCACATCCACACGCCGTTCGACGGGCCGTTCCACACCTACCCGGGCAACCCGGAGCCGCTCACCTTCGGGGAGACCGGCGAGCGCGGTGCGGTCGTCGTCGACGTCGCCGCCGACGGCACGATCTCCACCCGGCGCCGGAAGGTCGCCCACACCACCGTCACCGAGGCGGAGCTCGACGTCACCGGGCTCGGACACTCCGAGGCGGTCCGCGAGGCCGTCGTCGACCTCCTTGGCTCGCGCTCGGGGGTGGCCCGGCTGGCCCTCCGCGGTGATCTCGACCCCGACGTGGATCTCGATCCCGACGCCTGGCGGGCCTCACTCCCCGCGCTCGACGTCCTGGTCGTGCGCACCTCCGGGGTCCACGACGCCTACGACATCGAGTCCCTGAAAGGCGAGGAGACCGTTCGCGGCCAGTTCGTGCGCGACGTGCTGGCGTCCGATGAGGACGCCGAGACGACCCGGAGGATCCTCACGACGGGGCTGCGCGCCCTGGCCGGTCGTGACGACCTGGAGGTGCGCTGATGCGGATCAACCGGGTCACCGCCACCGCCTTCGGCCCGCTGACCGGAGAGACCCTCGATCTCGCCCCCGGTCTCACCGTGGTGGTCGGCGGGAACGAGTCGGCGAAGTCCACCTGGCACGCGGCGACCTACGCAGCCCTGTGCGGCATCCGTCGGGGCGGAGGACGACCGCAGCCCCGCGACGCAGAGTTCCGCGACCGGCACCAGCCCTGGGACGGCGGGTCCTGGCGAGCCGGTGCCGTGATCACGCTGGACGACGGCCGCGAGATCGACCTGACCCAGGAGCTCGACAGCCGCGTCGACTGCCATGCCGTCGAGCTTCCCCTGGGGCGCGACCTGTCCAACGAGATCATGTTCGACGGCGCCCCGGACGCCTCCCGCTGGCTGGGGCTCAACCGGCGCGCCTTCGAGGCGACCGCGTGCATCCGGCAGAACGACCTGCTCACCGTCCGGGACTCCGGCGACGCGCTGAGTGAGCTGCTCAGCCGGGCGGCTGCCACCGGCGGGGTCGACGAGTCGACGGCCGCCGCACTGAGCCGGTTGGAGGCGTTCCGCCGGGACCACGTGGGCATCAACCGCGTCAACTCCGTCAAACCGTGGCGCCAGGCGGTCGAGGCGGAGGCCGCCGCCCGCGAGGCGCTGGAGCGGGCGAGCGAGGTTCGCGAGGAGTTCGACCGGAGAGCCGAAGCTGTCGAGGAGCTCGAGGCCACGGCCAGCCGGGCACGCCGGACGGCCAAGGCCGCTCGCGCGGCCATGTTGCGAGCCCAGGCCGACGCTCTGGCCGACCGGGCGGCTCGAGCAGCCGCGCTGGCGGAGGACATCGGCTCCGACAGACCCGTACCCGCCGCTGAGGCCCAGCAGTCGCTGAGCCAGGTGACGGCCGCCATCACCCGCTGGAGCGGGCTGCCGGCGGTCCCGGAGCCGGGCGACGACCCCGAGGAGATCGAGCGCGCACTCGCAGCCCTTCCGGAGCCACCCACGCACGACCTCGCCCCCGCCCAGGAGGCGACGAGCGCCTACGGTCGCTACTCGGCGGCCGTCGAGGCACTCGCCGAGCACGACCGCCTCCCCGCCGGACACGAGGCACCGGCTCCGACCGGTCCCCCCGCCACCGCACTGCGGGAGCTCGCCACCCGGCTCGATGATCTCGGTCCCGAGCCCGCGGTTCCGGTCCCGGCCGCTTCCACGGAGCCGGCGAGAGCAGCCCTGGTGGCCGTGGGCCCTCGCCGGTGCGGGCGCCCTGGCGGCCGTGCTCTCCGTTCCGGTGCAGCAGTGGGCCCTGGCCGGCGTCGGCGTGCTCCTCATGGTCGTGGGGGTGGTCCTCGGACTGCGCCGGCGGGCCGCTCCGCAGCCGACCGCACCCGCAACAGACCCGCGCGCCGCGTGGGGCGAGCGGCGAGCAGCGCTGGAGCTCCGGGCCGCGGAGCTCGGAGTGGAACCCGACCCCGACTCCTGCCGCGTCGCCGCAACGGCGTACGAGACGGCGGAGCGCCGGCACGCCGACCACCGGAGCTGGGTGACCCGCCGCGCCGAGCTGGTGAGCAGGGTGGCCACGACCGGTGCCGAGCTGCGCGGGACGCTGGCGAGCAGAGTTGCCCCCGAGCTCCTCGACGCCCTTCCTGACTCCCTTCCCACGGCCTACGACCAGTACGTCCAGGACTGCAAGGACGCCGCACGGACCGCCGCGGAGGCGGCCCAGCGACCGCTGCTGGAGTCGAGACTCAGCCAGGCAAGGTCCCAGGTCCAGGCACGGAAGGCGGCGCTGGAGCAGCGGGACCGCGCGCGCACTGCCCTCCGTGAGGCGGCCGTGCTCCTGGGCGACGCCGTCACCCCGGTCGAGCCGGACGACGACGAGGGGTTGGTGGCATCCCTCCGCGAGTGGCTCGACGCGACCGAGGCGGAGGCGACCCGATACGCCGAGCTCGACCAGAAGTGGTCCGAGTTCGACCGGCTGGTGGGCAGCGGCGACCTGGAGACGCTGTCCACCCGCGCCCGGCAGGCCGCCACTGCGGCGGATCAGGCGGCGAGCGGCATCGCCGTGGCGGAGATCGAGGCGCATTCCGAGGCCGACGACGCCTTGCTGGAGGAGCTGGAGCGGGACGCGTCGCAGGCGGAGCGTGAGGCCTCCACCGAGCGGGGCAGCCTCCAGCAGTACGCCAGCGCGCTGCCGGACGTGTCCGCTCTGGAGGAACGGCTCGCCGCAGCTCAGGCCGAGCTGCGGCGTGTCGAGGACCTGCGGGTGGTGCTGGAGAAGACCGCCCAGTACATGAACGATGCCCAGAACCGCGTCCACCGCGACATCGCGCCGCAGCTGCAGGCGTCGCTGGTCCGCTGGCTGCCGGTGATCACCCAGGGCCGCTACACCGAGGCCACCATCGACCCGCAGTTGCTGGCGGTGCGGGTGCGCGCCGACGGCGGCTCGTGGAGGCGGGCCGAGCTCCTGTCGTACGGAACGGCGGAGCAGATCTACCTGCTGCTGCGGCTCTCACTGGTGGAGCACCTCACCGCCGACCACGACACCTGCCCGTTGCTGCTCGACGACGTGACGGTGCATGCCGACACGACACGCACGCACGCCATCTTGGAGCTGCTGCTGCTGGTGTCCCAGGAGCGCCAGGTCGTCCTGTTCACCCAGGAGGACCAGGTCGCCGCGTGGGCCGAGGAGCGCCTTGCCGGGTCGGCGGGCGTGGTCGTCCGGCTTCCGGAGGTGCCAGCGCGCTGACTCCGGCGCGCTCGGCCGCTAGAGCAGCAACGAGAGCAGGTAGATCCCGCCCAGCACCCCGAGCGAGATCGCGGCACCCGGGACCGCTCCACGGGCGAAGTGGCTGATCCGCACCGAGCCGATCACCACCCAGGCCAGGCCCAGCACGATCCCGGCGAGCATGGCCCAGGGGAAGACCCTCTCCGCGGTCCAGCCCGAAGGGCCCACCATGGTCGCGGCCGTGGCGACGAATCCGGCGACGAACCACGGCAGCACCAGCAGGCCGAGTCCCGAGACCCACCCGAAGACCCGCCCGTTGTCGTCACGTGCCGCCGATGCCGCACGCTCGGTCTGGGAGTGCCGGCCGTTCTCCGTCATACCTTCATTCTCCCGGGGCGGGGTCGAAGCGGCCAGGGACCAGCGTGCGCCTCCGGGAGCCGTTGGTCCCCGTGGTCCCCGTGGGGGCCAGCATCGTCTCGGTCTCACGGGCGACCTCGAGATCCTCCGCTGCGGTCACCACCACGGTGCGGACCGCCGCCCCCGTGGCCGTGATGTCGGCGTCGGCCTGCGCGAAGGTGTTCGCGCCCTCGTCGATCTCGACCCCGAGGAACCCCAACCCGTCCGCCGTCGCGGCGCGGAGCTCGCGGGAGTGCTCGCCCATCCCCCCGGTGAACACGAGCAGGTCGAGCCCTCTGGCGCTGGCGGCCATCGCCCCGATCTCGCGGACCAATCGGTGCACGAACACGTCGAAGGCGAGCGCGGCGTCGGGATTCCCCCTGCGGCGGGCGGCCAGTACGTCACGCAGATCGCCCGATGTGCCGGACAGCCCCTTGAGCCCGGACCCGTGCTCCAGGACGTCGTGCAGCGTCTCGGCGTCGACCGCGCCGATCCTGATCAGCCACAGCATCAGACCCGGGTCGACCGAGCCGGACCGGGTCTGCATCACCAGGCCGGCGAGCGGCGTGAAGCCCATGGTGGTGTCCACCGAACGTCCGTCGCGGACCGCGGCGAGGGACGACCCGGCACCCAGATGGCACGAGACGACCCGGAGGTCGGCGAGCGGACGGCCGACGACCTCGGCGGCCCGCCGGGTCGCGTGGGCGTGGGACAGCCCGTGGAAGCCGTAACGGCGGATCTCGTAGGCCCTGTTCCAGACGCGCGGCAGCGCGTACGTCGCGGCGGCCTCCGGCAGGGTCGCGTGGAACGCGGTGTCGAATGCCGCCACCTCGGGCAGTGACGGGTGCAGGGACCTCACGGCGCGGATCGCTGCGACCGCACGGGGGTTGTGCAGCGGGGCGAGGTCGCGGATCACCCGCAGGTAGTCCAGAACCTCGTCGTCGACGAGGACCGCAGACGTGTAGCGCGGACCGCCGTGGACCACCCGGTGGCCGACGGCGTCGATCTCACCCGACGCGTGGAGGAACGCTGCGATCTCGGTGACCTCGCTCTCCCCCTCCCACCGTTCGATCGTGGTGGCCGAGGTGACCACCCCGTCCGCCACGATGCTGAGCTTGAGACTGCTGGAGCCGGCGTTGACGACCAGGATCCGCATGTCAGACCTCGCGGGAGCGCGTCCACTCCCAGTCGCGGACCTCGGGCATGTCCTCCCCGCGCTCGCGGACGTAGATGCGGTGCTCGATGAGCTTGTTCCTCAGCCACTCGCGCGCCTCCCCGCCGTGCTCCCGGAGACCCGGCACCCGGTCGATCACGTCGATCGCCAGGTTGTAGCGGTCGAGCTGGTTCAGCACGGTCATGTCGAACGGGGTGGTCGTGGTGCCCTCCTCCTTGTAGCCGCGGACGTGGAAGTTGGCGTGGTTGGTGCGCCGGTAGGTCAGTCGGTGGATGAGCCAGGGATACCCGTGGTAGGCGAACACGACGGGGCGGTCCCGGGTGAACAACGCGTCGAAGTCGGCATCGGAGAGGCCGTGCGGATGCTCCCTGTCGTCCTGGATCCGCATCAGGTCGACCACGTTCACCACGCGCACCTTCAGCTCGGGGAAGAAGCCGAGCAGCAGGTCCGTCGCCGCGAGCGTCTCCATGGTGGGGACGTCGCCGGCGCAGGCCATCACCACGTCGGGCTCGTCGTTGCCGTCGGTGCTGGCCCAGTGCCAGATGCCGACGCCCTTCGTGCAGTGGACGATCGCCTCCTCCATGGTGAGGTACTGCAGGGCCGGCTGCTTGCCGGCGACGATCACGTTCACGTACTGCTTGCTGCGCAGGCAGTGGTCGGCCACCGACAGCAGGGTGTTCGCGTCCGGAGGCAGGTACACGCGGACGACGTCGGCCCTCTTGTTGACCACGTGGTCGATGAAGCCGGGGTCCTGGTGGGAGAACCCGTTGTGGTCCTGCCGCCAGACGTGGCTGGTCAGCAGGTAGTTGAGGCTCGCGATCGGGCGCCGCCACGGGATCTCGTCGGTCGTGCCCAGCCACTTCGCGTGCTGGTTGAACATCGAGTCGACCACGTGGACGAAGGCCTCGTAGCAGGTGAAGAAGCCGTGCCTCCCGGTCAACAGGTATCCCTCGAGCCAGCCCTGGCAGGTGTGCTCGGACAGGATCTCCATCACCCGTCCGTCGGGGGCAAGGTGATCGTCGTACGGAAGGATCTCTGCGTTCCAGGCCCGGTCGGTGACCTGCAGGACGTCCTGGAACCGGTTGGAGTTGTTCTCGTCCGGGGAGAACACCCGGAACCGATCCATGTTGGCGGCCATCACGTCACGCATGTAGCCGCCGAGGACCCGCACGGAGGAGACGTCGCCGGTCCCGGGCCGGTCGACGATGACGGCGTGGTCGCGGAAGTCGGGCAGCTTGAGGTCGCGCAGCAGGACCCCGCCGTTCGCGTGCAGGTTGTCGCTCATCCTCCGGTTGCCCGCCGGGTGCAGGTCGCGGATGTCGGCGGCCGGGGCGCCGTCCTCGTCGAAGAGCTCCTCCGGCCGATAGCTCCGCATCCACGTCTCCAGGACGGCCCGGTGGCCGGGGTCGTTGCGCGCGTCCGCGAACGGCACCTGGTGGGACCGCCAGTAGCCCTCGACCCGCAGGCCGTCGACCTCCTTCGGCCCGGTCCAGCCCTTGGGACTGCGCAGCACGATCATCGGCCACGCCGGCCGTCGAGCACTGCCGCTGGATCGGGCGGTCCGCTGGATCTCGGCGATCTCGTCGAGGCAGCGGTCCAGAGTCGCCGCGAACGCCTGGTGCATCTGAACCGGGTCGTCGCCGGCCACGACGTAGGGGTGGTGGCCGTAGCCCCGGAGAAGGGCCAGCAGCTCGTCCTCGGGGATGCGCGCAAGAACGGTCGGGTTGGCGATCTTGTACCCGTTGAGGTGGAGGATGGGGAGAACGGCCCCGTCACGCCGCGGATCGACGAACTTGGTGCTGTGCCAGCTCGTCGCCAGCGGCCCGGTCTCGGACTCGCCGTCACCGACGATCGCCGCCACCACCAGGTCGGGGTTGTCGAACGCGGCGCCGTACGCATGCGATAGCGAGTACCCCAGCTCGCCCCCCTCGTGGATGGACCCGGGCGTCTCCGGAGCCACGTGACTCGGGATGCCCCCGGGGAAGGAGAACTGCTTGAACAGCCGTTGCATGCCGGGCGCGTCCTGGCTGATCTCCGGGTAGATCTCGCTGTACGTGCCCTCGAGCCAGGCGGACGCCACGAGCCCCGGGCCTCCGTGACCTGGCCCGATGACATAGATCATGTCGAGATCGCGCGCCGAGATGGCCCGGTTCAGGTGGGCATAGAGGAAGTTCAGGCCGGGTGTGGTCCCCCAGTGCCCGAGCAGCCGAGGCTTGACGTGCTCGGCCGCCAGCGGCTCGCGCAGGAGCGGGTTGTCCATCAGGTAGATCTGGCCCACCGACAGGTAGTTGGCGGCGCGCCACCACCGGTCGATCCGGGCCAGCTGCGTGTCGTTCAGTGGAAGCGTTCCGCGATCAAGAACCGTCATATCCTCAGCCAATCTCCTTCGCGCTCACTGTGGAAGTCCCCACGCCTGCGCTCTCGTGATCAGGTGATCGAGGACCGGTAGATGGACTCGATCGACGCGTCGAGCGCCGCGTCGAAGGCGGTGTCGTCCATCTGTGCGGTGAGCCCCTCGGTGAGCGCCCGGGAGAAGCTCGCGATGACTCCGTGCTCCACGGCCAGCCGGGCGTCGGCCTCCTGGCGGCTGTACCCGCCGGACAGGGCGGCGACCCGCAGCACGCGGGGGTGCTCGACCAGGTCCCGGTGGAGACCCGGCTCCTCGGGGAGGGTCAGCTTCAGCATGACGTCCTGGTCCTCGTCGAGAGCGTCGAGCCGGGCGAGAAGGGTCTGCTTCAGCATCTTCTCCGCGGTGCTCTTGTCGGGGCTGTGGATGTCCACCTCGGGTTCGATGATCGGCACCAGCCCCGCGGAGAGGATCTGCTGGGCCAGCTCGAACTGCTGGGCGGCGATCGCGTCGATGCCGGCCCCGTTCCCACTGCGGATGACCGAGCGCATCTTGGTCCCGAAGACCCCGTGCCGGGTGGCCCGTTCGAGTACGGCGTCCAGGCCGGGGATCGGCTTCATCAGCCTCGCGCCGTCGGCCTCCTCCTCGAGCCCCTTGTCGACCTTGAGGAAGGGCACGATGTGCTTGCGCGTCCACAGGTACTCCGCGGAGCCGATCCCCTCGATCTCCCGGTCCATGGTCTGCTCGAACAGGATCGCGCCCAGGATCCGCTCGCCGGTGAACACCGGACTGCTGATGATCCGCGTGCGCATCTGGTGGATCAGGTCGAACATCGCCGTCTCGTCGGCGTAGGCGGACTCCTCGATGCCGTAGCGGCGCAACGCGCCGGGAGTACTGCCTCCACTCTGGTCGAGGGCGGCGATGAAGCCCTTCCCCGTCCGCATCCGCTCCAGCATCTCGGTGTTCATGGCGCAACCTCCAAGCGTCCGCGTCGCCGGCCGGGACCGGCGTGGTAAGACCACGCTCTCTCCCAGACGCCCCGGGGTCGAGGGTCGGTCGTCCCGAACCGCCTGGGTCCATCCGCGGTGCCCGACCCTGCCCGCGCAGCCCGCACGCCGGAGCAGGCCTAGCGCTGAACGCTGACCTCGCCGATCTGCAGGTCGGCCACCTTGCGCAGAACCGGAACCGCCTCCTCGAGGGTGCGGACTTCCGCCCCGGACAGCTGCCCGAGCACCTCACTGAGCTCGGTGATGGCCACGTCCCGGGCCCGTTCCAGCGCGGAGCGGCCGGCATCGGTGAGGGTGAGGACCATCGCCCGATGGTCCTCCGGGTCCCGGTCGCGGCTGACCCAGCCCGGCTCGCTGAGAAGGTCGACCAGCCGCGACATCGTCGGAGGAGCGACGCTCATCAGCTCGGCCAGGTCCCCCTGCCTCAGACCGTCCGGGTGCTTCGCGAGGGCGGAGAGGGCGACCAGCTGAGTGGGCGAGATGCCCGACCGCGCGGCGGGCCGGCGCAGGTACCAGTCGACCCTCGCCACCTCGGTGCGGAGCCAGCCTGCGAGCTCGGTGAGGCTACGGCGCGGTCTCACGAGGGGACACCCCCGGGGACCGCCTCGGGGAGGTCGCCGTTCTCGTCCTCGTCGGGCACCAGGGCGTCCGGCTCGGGCTGGCTGGCCTCGGGCTGACCAGCCCAGAGCTCGGTCTCGTGAGGCTCGTCCACGTGGACGTACTTGTCGCCGATCCACCAGGAGGCGATCGCGGCGACTGCGCAGGCCACGATCGCGAAGCCGAACGCCACCGCGAGGCCGTCGTGGAACGGGCCGGAGATCAGCTGCGGGAAGAAGGTGTGGCCGGTCAGGAACTGCGCCTGGTCCGGTGGCAGCTGTGAGAGCACCGGTGCGCCGAGCAGCGACTGGATCGGGTTGTAGCCCAGCAAGGAGGCGAACAGAACAGCCACCGGCGGGAGGGCGGCGATCTTCTGCGCCTCGGCGGCCGGGACCCCGTGAGCGGTCAGCCCACTCGACAGGGCGTCGGGGAGCGAGTGCGACAGGCCCACGATCATCAGGGTGAAGAAGATCCCGATCGAGAGCACCATCGCGGCGTTCTGGAAGGTGGTGCTCATCCCGGCGCCGACGCCCCGCCGCTGCGCGGGCAGCGAGTTCATCACCGCGGCGCGGTTGGGCGACGCGAACAGACCCATGCCGAAGCCGTTGATCACCAGCGCGGCCCCGAACTCCCAGTAGACGAAGTCGACCGGCATCGCGGCGAGCCAGAAGAAGCTCGCGGCAGCGATCACCATCCCGCCGGTGGAGAACCACTTGGCGCCGTAGTGGTCCGACAGCCAGCCGGACAGCGGCCCGGCCACGAGGAACCCGACCGTCATCGGCAGCATGAAGATTCCCGCCCACAGCGGCGTGGACTCGAAGGAGTAGCCGCGCTCGGGCAGCCAGATCCCCTGCAGCCAGATCACCAGGATGAACATGAGCCCACCGCGGCCGAGGCTGGCGAGCAGGCTGGCCACGTTGCCCGCGGTGAACGCGCGGATCCGGAAGAGGTCGAGGTGGAACATCGGGTGCGGCACCCTGGTCTCGATGATCGCGAAGACCACCAGGACGAAGCTTCCGCCGATCAGCCCGACCAGGACCCAGGGGTTCGCCCAGCCCATGTCGGACCCGCCGTACGGCTGGATGCCGTACGTGATCGCAACCAGGATCGCGATCAGGCCGACCGCGAAGGTGACGTTGCCCCACCAGTCCATGACGTGGCGGTGGCGCTGCCCGATGTCGCGCAGCTTGAGGTAGCCCCAGACGGTGCCGAAGAGGCTGAACGGCACGGAGACGAGGAAGACCAGACGCCAGTGGATCGGCGCCAGCGCTCCGCCGATGACCAGGCCGAAGAAGGAGCCGGCGATGCCGGCGACCATGTTCAGGCCCAGGGCGAGACCGCGCTGGTTGTGCGGGAAGGCGTCGGTGATGATCGCGCTGGAGTTCGCCATCAGCAGGGCCCCGCCGACGCCCTGGAGGATGCGCATGATCACCAGCCAGAGCGCGCCGGACTGCCCGGTCATCCAGGTGACCGACAGGGCGATCGAGAAGACCGTGAAGATCGCGAATCCGGCGTTGTACATCTTGACCCGACCGAACATGTCGCCGAGCCGTCCGAACGTCACCACCAGCACCGCGGTGACCACCAGGTAGCCCATGATCAGCCACAGCAGGTAGCTGGTGTTGCCGGGGTCCAGCGGGTTGATCTGCAGCCCGCGGAAGATGTCGGGCAGCGCGATCAGCAGGATCGACGCATTGATCGTCGCGATCAGAATCCCGAGGGTCGTGTTGGACAGGGCCACCCACTTGTAGTGGGGCGAGAGCCCAGAGGCCTGTGGTGTCGTTGTCTGAGTCATTTAGTTAGATACTAGCAACTAACTGAACAACGTCATCCCCGCTCCTCGGGGTCCTCCGCGCGGATCCGCTGGAAGAGCACGTGGTCCTGCCACCGGCCCGCGATCCTGAGGTACTTCGGGGCGAGCCCGAAGCGGGCGAAGCCGTTGCGCTCGAGGACCCGTTGCGACGGCAGGTTGTGCAGCAGGGTGCCCGCCTGCACGCGATGCAGGCCGAGCTCCCCGAAGGCATAGGTCACCACCTCGTCGACGGCGCGGGAGGCGAGGCCGCGGCCGTTCGAGGACTCGGCGACCCAGTAGCCCAGGTGGCAGGACATGAAGGCGCCCCGGACGATGTCGGTCAGGTTGATCCGCCCGACCACGCAGTCGTCGTCGAGGATGACGCGCGGCTCCTGCGTCCCGGCCCCCTGTCGCTCGAGGTACTTGGCCACTGCCCGGCGTTGCCCCTCGACGGTGAACATCCAGTCCTCCCACGACGGGAACCACGGAGTGAGGAACTCGCGGTTCTCCGTGAACAGGGAGGCGAGTGCCTCCGCGTCGTCCAGTGCGATGGGTCGGGTCACGGTCATCGGAGAATCCTCGCAGGTCAGCCGGCCGGGACCGCGAAGACCACGACGAACGCCAGGACGACGGCCAGCACCGCGAACCCCGCCAGGGTGAGCGTGCGCCGCGGGCGACCCCGGTCCTCGGCGACCACGATGAGCACCTGGATCGTCTGCACCAGGTAGTAGGCAGCGAACGCCCGCGATGCCAGGGAGACGATGGCGAACACGTCGGAGACCCACACCAGGACGATCGCGGCACCGATGACCGCGACATACCCGCTGCGCGCCGAGCGCGAGTGCCGGAGAGACCCGGTCAGCATCTGGCCGCCTCCCACGGTGTCGGCCACGGCGGCGCTGAGCTGGCTGGCCACGGCGCCGATGATCAACAGCGGCACGACGACCACGGTCACCTGCCCGGCCACGTCGAGGATCGCGGTGGCATCGATGGTGGACGGGACGACGGTGAACAGCCGCACCGCCAGCGCGACGAACACCACGTAGACGACCCCGGAGACCACCTGTGCCCGCCGCATCGAGCGGACCCGCACGGGTCCGTCGTAGGCCCCTCCGAGGTAGCGCGACGTCTCGAAGCCCTGCACCACCAGCAGCATCCCGCCCACCAGGCGCAGCGTGTCCCACCAGCCGCGATGGACCGCGACCTGCTGGTAAGCATCGGCCAGACCCGACACGTCGCCCAGACCGGAGACCACCAGCCCGACCAGCAACCCGCCGATGACCGCCAGGTTCACCGCGACGGCGACCGTCTCCACCCCCTCCATGCCGTGCAGCCCCCGTGCCCACCCGACCAGGGCGATCGCGGCCAGGACCAGCGTGGTCAGGACCCGGGCAGGCAGGTCCCCGTGCTCGAGGCCGCGGAGCAGGAAAGACGCCATCAGCCGCACGTAGAACGCGACCGAGATGACATAGGCGAAGCCGAGCACGATCCGCGACAGCCGGTCCAGGTCCACCAGGGAGTGGGAGGCCCCGTTGACCAGCGCAGGCTCCACCTCGAGGATCGACACCCGGATCGCCGACCCCACCCACCAGGCGAGCAGAACGATCGCGAGCATCGCCATCGGGGCCCAGCTCCCGACGGCCGATGCGAGCAGCGGCGTGATCACCAGGAAGCCCGAGCCGATGATCGACGCCAAGGGCGTCACCGTCGCGTGCCACCACGGGGCGGTACGCAGCCGGGGAGTCACCAGCACGAGGAAGACGGCGCCTACGCTCACCAGCACCGCGACCGCCACGGTCATGGTCAGCGCCAACCCCCTCGGTCCCCCACTGTCCGGATCCCCGCAGGCAAGGTACCGGCAACGGCAGGTCCGAGGTAGCACATCGACGACGCCGTTCCATCTCGATGCCGTCACTCCGGTGGTGGGTCACAGGCCCCGCGGAGCGAGCACGCCGCCACCCGATTCCCCTGCGACGCGCCCATCGTGCCCCCCCCCCGAGGACCCGAACGGGGTGACCGCGGGTGCGTGCCCAGGGCATCCGGACCTGCCGAGCTCAGCACGCACACTCCGCCCTGCAGGTGGGCGTCGGGGGCGGCGTGCTCCGCGGAGCCTCAGTCCTCCCAGAACAGGCGGTCGACCACGGCGCTGGCGTGCCGGGTGAGCCGCAGGTGGTCGTTGACCATCTCGTCGGCGCTGCCCGGACCGTAGCCGAGCACGTGCGCCACCGCAGCCTTCTCCCGCGCGTCCCGCGGCAGCGAGTCGGCAGACTTCCCCCGGACCTGGACGATGGCGTTGCGTAGCCGGCTCGCCGAGCGCCAGGCCAGGCCCAGCACCTCGGCGTCCTCGGCGCCCATCAAGCCCTCGCGGACGGCGCCCTCCAGGGCCTCCAGGGTCCGGGGGGTGCGCAGCGACGGGTGCTGGCCGGCGTACCGCATCTGCAGCAGCTGGATCGTCCACTCGATGTCGGCCAGGCCTCCGCGCCCGAGCTTGAGGTGCGTGGTCGGGTCGGCGCCCCGGGGCAGCCGCTCGGTGTCGACGCGGGCCTTGATCCTGCGGATCTCCCGGACGTCGTCACTGCTGACCCCCTCCTCGGGGAACCGCAGTGGGTCGATCAGCTCGACGAAAGACCCGCACAACGCGGGATCGCCGATCGCGGCATCGGCACGCAGCAGCGCCTGGGCCTCCCAGACCTCCGACCAGCGCGCGTAGTAGGCGGCGTACGAGTCGAGGGACCGGACCAGAGCACCCTTGCGCCCCTCGGGCCGCAGGCCGGCGTCGACCTCCAGCTCCGGGTCGGTGCCGGGAAGCATCAGCAGCCGTCGCAGCTCCTGGGCGACGTCCTGCGCGGCGCGGGTGGCCTCGGACATCTCGGCGCCCGGCTCCGGCTCGAAGACGAACATCACGTCGGCGTCGCTGGAGTAGCTGAGCTCCCCTCCCCCGAAGCGACCCATCGCGATGATGGCCATCCGCATCGGCAGCTCCCCCCGCCGCTCACCGGCGACCGACCGCTGCGCGACGTCGAGCGCCGACTCGAGCGTGGCCGCCGTGATCGCCGTCATACCCGCACCGACCTCGTCGATGTCGATCAGCCCCAGGAGCTCGCCGGTGGCGAGCCGGAAGAGCTCTCGCCGGCGGATGCTGCGGATGGCGGTGATCGCCTCCACCGGGTTGTCGTGGCGCTCGCCCGACGAGCGCATCTCCGTCTCGAGAGCAGCACGAGGCTGCGGCGGCGAACTGCTCGTCGTCACCGAACATCGACACCGCCTCCGGCGCCCGCATCATCAGGTCGGTCGCATACCGGCTGGAAGCGAGCGTCTGCGCCATCCGCTGCGCCACCAGGCCCTCGTCGCGCAGCAGCCGCAGGTACCAGGGGGTGGCGCCCAGCGCGTCGGAGATCTGCCGGAACCCCTGGAGGCCGGCGTCCGGGTTCGGGGCCTCTGCGAACCAGCCGAGCATCGCGGGGAGCAACGTGCGCTGGATGGCGGCGGTCCGGCTCAGCCCGTTGGTGAGCGCCTGGAGGTGGCGCAGAGCCGTCCCGGCATCGAGGTACCCCAGGGCGGTGAGACGCTCCTGCGCAGCTTCGGGGCTGAGGCGCACCTCGTCGCTCGGGATCCGGGCAACCGCCTCGAGCAGCGGGCGGTAGAAGAGCTTCTCGTGGAGGCGGCGGACCTCCCGGCTGTGCTCCTGCCACTCGCGGTCAAGCTCGGCGACCGGGTTGCGCAGCATCCCCATCGCCCGGCCCAGCCTCCGTTGTCCCGGCTCGTCGTCCGGCAGCAGATGGGTACGGCGCAGCTGCTGCAGCTGGAGTCGGTGCTCGAGGGCCCGCAGGAACCGGTACGCCTGGTCGAGCCGGGCGCCGTCCGACCGTCCGACGTACCCGCCGCTGGTCAGCTGCGCCAGCGCACTGAGGGTCGCCCCCTGTCGCAGCGCCTCGTCGTCGCGGCCGTGCACCAGCTGCAGCAGCTGGACCGCGAACTCGACGTCGCGCAGCCCACCCGCGCCGAGCTTGATCTGCCGGCCGGCCTGGGCAGGCGGGATGTGCTCCAGCACCCGACGGCGCATGGCCTGGACGTCGGTGACGAAGTTGTCGCGCTCGCATGCGGTCCACACCATCGGCGAGATCTCAGCGATGTAGCGCTCCCCCAGCGCGCGATCCCCGGCGACCGGACGTGCCTTCAGCAGCGCCTGGAACTCCCAGGTGCTCGCCCACCGCTGGTAATAGGCCAGGTGGCTGGCCAGGGTACGCACCAGCGGCCCGGACCTGCCCTCGGGACGCAGAGCGGCGTCGACCGGCCAGATCGTCCCCTCACCGGTGTGGTCGGAACAGATCTTGATCAGGTTGGACGCGAGCAGGGTCCCTCCACGGACCGCGCTGGCGTCGTCGTAGCCGTCCTGCGGCTCCACCACGAAGATGACGTCGACGTCACTGACGTAGTTGAGCTCACGCCCACCGCACTTGCCCATCGCGATCACCGCGAGGCGGGCCGCCCGCCCGGCCTCGCCCGCTCGGGCCCGGGAGATGGCCAGCGCCGCCTCCAGCGTCCCGGAGGCGAGATCGGCGAGCTCGGCGCCGACGTCGTCCACCCCGAGTCCGTGGGCGAGGTCCCGCGACGCAAGGCGTAGCAGCCAGCGCCGGTACTCCACCCGCAGGGCGTCGACCGCCTCCCTGTCCGGGAGCGCGGCGACCGGAAGCTCGTCCGCTGGGTCTGCGCCGACGGCCGCGAGCAGCGCGTTGCGCAGCACGAACAGGGGCGGGCGGGTGGATCCGAGGGTCGGGTCGGCCAGCTCCGCCCACTGCTCGGGGTGCCGCCGCAGGTGCCGGGCGAGCGCGTCACTGGCTCCCAGCACCTGCAGGAGCCGCATCGCCGTACCCTCGTCGTCGGCGAGCTCCGCGACGAAGGCCCCTGGGTCGTCGAAGGTCCCGACCAGGTCGGTCAGGTGTATCAGGGCGGCGTCGGGATCGGCGGTGCCGGCCATCAGGGGAAGCAGCTCGTCGGAGTCTCGGGCCGAGCGCGCCGTAGCACTCGCTTGCGCGGTCGAGATTCTGGAAGCCCAACCGGGCAAGGCGGCCCCGGGCGGTGCTCATCCGCTGGCTGCTCACGGCCGTTCCCCTGCGACGCAGGCAAGGAACGCCTCGACCACCGGCCGCCAGGTCCGGTCGAGCTCGGGCTCGGCAACCCGGGTCTCCTCGATCCGCGCGAGCTGCAGATCGCGCTCGCGGTGGCCGCCCTCCACCCACAGGTGCAGGATCGACACGTTGACCTCGGGGTGGAACTGCACGCCCCACATCCGCTCGCCGAACCGGACGGCCTGCGGCCGCCCCTGCGGGGAGGCCGCGAGCAGCTCGGCGCCGTGAGGGAGGACCTGCACGACGTCGCGGTTCCAGAAGACCGAGCGGGCACGGTCCTCCGCCCCCGAGAAGACCGGATCGCCGACCCTGCCCGGAGTCCACCCCACCGGGAGCAGTCCGATCGTCTGGCCGTCCGGGTCCGGAGCGACCTTCCCGCCCAGGGCGGCGGCCATCAGCTGGTGGCCCAGGCAGATGCCCAGTGTCGGCACGTGACGGCGGTGGAGGTCCCGCGCCAGCTCCTTGACCCCCGGGAGCCAGGGGACGGTGTCGTCGTCATGGGCACCCATCTCGCCACCGAGGATGACGACCCCGGCGGCGTCGGCCAGGTCGCCGATGTCCTCGCCGAGATAGGGCCGGACCACGACGACCTCCGCTCCGGCATCGGCCATCCACGTCCCGACCTGCGCCGGCGGACAGTCGGCCTCGTGCTCGATGAAGACGATCCGCGGCATGACAGGAATCTATCGGTCCCCTCCCTGCGGTGGTGGGGAGCGCTGATGCGGCTTGCGCGCCTACAGGAGCGGCAGCATCCGGTCACGCTCGAAAGCGTGCACGTGACCGCGGTACTCGTCCCACTCCGACCGCTTGTTGCGCAGGAAGAAGTCGAAGACGTGCTCCCCCAGCGTCTCCGCGAGCAGCTCGCTGTTCTCGGCCACCTCGATCGCCTCGGCCAGGCTGTGCGGGAGGGGAGCGATGCCCAGCGCCTTGCGCTCACGGTCCGACAGCGCCCAGACGTCGTCCTCGGCCTCGGCGGGCAGCTCGTACCCCTCCTCGATGCCCTTCAGGCCGGCGGAGAGGATGACGGCGTAGGCGAGGTACGGGTTGCAGGCGGCGTCGATGGAGCGGATCTCGACACGAGTCGACTGGCCCTTGTTCGGCTTGTACATCGGCACGCGCACCATCGCCGACCGGTTGTTGTGGCCCCAGCACACGTACGCCGGCGCCTCTCCGCCGCCCAGCAGCCGCTTGTAGGAGTTGACCCACTGGTTGGTGACGACGCTGACCTCGGGGGCGTGGCGCAACAGGCCCGCGATGAACTGCCTCCCGGTCCGGGAGAGCTGGTACTCGGCGCCGGCCTCGAAGAACGCGTTGTTGTCGCCCTCGAACAGCGACACGTGCGTGTGCATCGCCGAGCCGGGCTGATCGGTGAACGGCTTGGGCATGAACGACGCCCACACACCCTGCGCCAGCGCCACCTCCCGCACGGTGGTGCGGAACGTCATGATGTTGTCGGCCGTCGACAGGGCGTCGGCGTACCGCAGGTCGATCTCCTGCTGACCGGGACCGCCCTCATGGTGGGAGAACTCCACGGAGATCCCCATCGCCTCCAGCATGGTGATCGCCTCGCGGCGGAACTCGGCCCCCAGGGTGGTGGCCGTGTGGTCGAAGTAGCCGCTCTGGTCGACCGGCACGGGCGTCTCACCGAGACGCGGCTCGTCCTTGAACAGGTAGAACTCGATCTCCGGGTGCGTGTAGAAGGTGAACCCCTTCTCCGCCGCGCGCGACAGGGCCCGCTTGAGCACATAGCGCGGGTCGGCGTACGACGCGGAGCCGTCGGGCATGACGATGTCGCAGAACATCCGCGCCGTCGCCGGATTGGTGTCTCGCCAGGGCAGGATCTGGAAGGTCGACGGATCGGGCTTGGCCAGCATGTCCGCCTCGTAGACGCGGGCGAAGCCTTCGATCGCCGAGCCGTCGAAGCCGATCCCCTCGCTGAAGGCGCCCTCCAGCTCGGCCGGCGCGACGGCCACGCTCTTGAGGTAGCCCAGGACGTCGGTGAACCAGAGTCGGACGAAGCGCACCTCGCGCTCCTCCAACGCACGAAGAACGAAGTCCTCCTGCTTGCCCATCCAGAAGCCTCCTCGCACGAGCACGCCGCAGTGGGCCAGGTCCGGCCTGAGGCCGAGTCTGTCGCCCGATTGTTTCGCGCTCGTTACGCCTGGCCGGGATCCGCCCGGACCGTCTCGGGGACGGCGGCGGGCTACGCTTCCACCCGTGGCGGCCTTCCGACTCGCCCTCGCGCAGGTGAACCCCCGGGTGGGGGACCTCGAGGGCAACGCGCGCATCGTCGTGGAGTGGGCCCGCAAGGCGCACGACGCGGGAGCCGACCTGGTGGCCTTCCCCGAGATGATGCTCACCGGCTACCCCATCGAGGACCTGGCCCTGCGCGCCTCCTTCGTCGAGGCCTCGCGTCGAGGCGCTCCAGCGGCTCGCTGCAGACCTCGCCGCCTCGGGACTCGGGGATCTCGCCTGCGTCGTCGGCTACGTCGACCAGGTCGCCGATGCGGCCGAGCGGCTCGGTGTTCCGGGCGGGGTCACCGCTGAACGCGGTCGCCCTGCTGCACGGCGGCACGGTCGTCGCCTCCTACGCGAAGCGCCATCTGCCCAACTACGGGGTCTTCGACGAGTTCCGCAACTTCGTCCCCGGCGACGCCAGCCTGGTCGTCGAGGTGGCCGGCGTCGACGTCGCGTTGCTGATCTGCGAGGACCTGTGGCGGGACGGCCCGATCGCCGACGCCCGCGCGGCGGGGCCGGCTCTCGTGGTGGTCTCCAACGGATCGCCGTACGAAGCGAACAAGGACGACGTGAGGCTCGAGCTGTGCGCCCGGAGATCGGCCGAGGCAGGGTGCCCGCTGGCGTACGTCAACATGGTCGGGGGCCAGGACGAGCTCGTGTACGACGGCGACTCGATCGTGGTCACGCCCGAGGCGGAGGTGCTGGGCCGGGCTGCTCAGTTCGAGGACGAGCTGCTCGTCGTCGACCTCGAGCTCCCCGCTGCGACACGTACCAAGCCGGTCACGGACCGTCAGGTCCGCCGCGCGGTCGTGCCGGCCACCGGGCCGCGGGACCGGCAGCCCGGTGGGACAGCGGATCGCCGAGCGACTCGGCGACGAGGAGGAGCTCTACGCGGCGATCGTGACGGGCCTGCGCGACTACGTCCGCAAGAACGGCTTCTCCTCCGTGCTGCTGGGGATGTCGGGCGGCATCGACTCGACGCTGGTCGCCCAGCTCGCCTGCGACGCCCTCGGCCCGGAGAACGTCCACGGCGTCTCCAACCCCAGTGCCTACTCCACCCAGCACTCGGTGGACGACGCCGCCGAGCACGCACGCCGCACGGGACTGGACCTGCGGACCGTGCCGATCGAGACGATCGTCGGCGCCTACCAGGGCCAGCTCGGGCTCACGGGTCTGGCGCAGGAGAACCTCCAGGCGCGCATCCGCGCCGTGGTCTGGATGGGGCTGTCCAACCAGGAGGGACACCTCGTGCTCGCGTGCAGTAACAAGAGCGAGCTGTCGCGTCGGCTACTCCACCATCTACGGCGACGGGGTAGGCGCCTTCGCGCCGATCAAGGACCTCTGGAAGACGCAGGTGTGGCAGCTGGCGCGCTGGCGCAACGCGGCGGCCCTGACCCGCGGGGAACAGCCACCGATCCCGGAGCACGCCATCACGAAGGCTCCCAGCGCCGAGCTGAGACCCGGCCAGTTGGACACCGACTCGTTGCCTCCCTACGACGTGCTCGACGACGTGCTCGACGACTACGTGGAACAGGACCACGGCTCGCGCCGGCTCGTCGCGGACGGCTTCGACCCCGAGCTGGTGGAGAAGGTGCTTCGCCTGGTCGACCTCGCCGAGTACAAGCGCCGCCAGTTCCCTCCTGGCCCCAAGCTCTCGGTGCGCAACTTCGGGCGGGACCGCAGGCTCCCGATCACGAATGCCTGGCGCGAGGCCGTCACCCCCCCGGACAGCTAGCGAGGCACGAGCGAGTCCGGCGGGTTTCGGGCTAGCCTGGTGGGGATCCGGGGACTCCAGCAGGGAGCCTCGAGACGTCACTGGAGGTCGGCATGACCGAGCAGCAGAGCCCGTACGGCTCCGGAGCCTCTCCCCATCCGCCCACGCGCAAGAGAGTCCGCATCCCGCACCTGCGGGAGATGAAGGAGCGGGGCGAGAAGTGGGCGATGCTCACCTCGTACGACATGTACACCGCCGAGATCTTCGACGAGGCAGGCATCCCTGTTCTCCTGGTCGGGGACTCGGCGTCCAACAACGTCTTCGGCAACGAGACGTCGCTGCCCGTGACCGTGGACGAGCTGATCCCGCTGGTGAGAGCCGTCGCCCGCTCCGCCACGCATGCCCTCGTGGTCGCGGACATGCCCTTCGGGTCGTATCAGGCTTCACCCGAGCAGGCTTTCCACACGGCGGTCCGCTTCATGAAGGAGTGCCGCGCCCACGCGGTGAAGCTCGAGGGCGGCCACGAGATGGCCGACCAGATCGGTCTCCTCACCCGCTCCGGCATCCCCGTGATGGCCCACATCGGCTTCACCCCGCAGTCCGAGCACAATCTCGGCGGCTACCGCGTCCAGGGGCGCGGCTCCGACGCTGACCGGCTCGTCGCCGACGCCATCGCAGTCGAGCAGGCGGGCGCGTTCGCCGTCGTCCTCGAGATGGTGCCCGGTGAGGTGGCTGCCGAGATCACCAAGCGGGTGCGCATCCCGACGATCGGCATCGGCGCGGGCGCGGACTGTGACGCGCAGGTGCTGGTGTGGCAGGACATGGCGGGCATGCGCACGGGCCGGATCCCCCGGTTCGTGAAGCAGTACGCCGACGTCCGCACCACCCTCGCAGACGCGGCTCACGCATTTGCCAACGACGTCGCCAACGGGACCTTCCCCGCACCTGAGCACACCTTCTGACAGGCGGGCGCTAGGCCGTCCAACCGAGCAGCAGGTCGCCGACAGTCAATGCGACGAACCAGATCGCCCACGCGACGAAGGGCATGGCCAGCACCAGGAGCGGCCTGGTGCGGAACCACACGATGTCGAGCACGGCCATGCCCGACCAGAGCGCGCACAAGACGATCACAGCCCACGCCGGCGCCAGCAAGCCTGACGCGAGATAGAGCAGACCGATGGCTGCCATCCCTGCGAGACCGACGATTGCACCGACTCTGCGCAGATCGATCTTCATGCCCGCCTCCTGTCCGTGCACGCCGGCCTCAGGTCGACAGCGGGCTGTTTCCTCAAGCAGACTTAGGAATTCTCTCACCTCTTGGGCGAAGCGAGAAGAGCAGAGGCGTCGGACGACGTCCACGACACGAAGTGCGAATGTTGCGATTTCGTTTACCTCGGCATGTGTTGTTGCGAAGATCGGAGCGGCGGCAGTCGCAACGCCGCTGAGTAGGTCGGGTCAACCGGATCGCGACCGTGCACGAGGAGGCATCAGTGGCTGCAGCAAAGAAGACAGCCAAGAAAGCGCCGGCCAAGAAGGCACCCGCCAAGAAGACCGCGAAGAAGGCCGTAGCCAAGAAGGCACCCGCCAAGAAGACCGCGACCAAGAAGACCGCGAAGAAGGCACCCGCCAAGAAGACCGCGACCAAGAAGACCGCGAAGAAGGCACCCGCCAAGAAGACCGCGACCAAGAAGACGGCAAAGAAGGCCGCAACCAAGAAGGTCGCGAAGAAGGCACCCGCCAAGAAGACCGCGAAGAAGGCCGTAGCCAAGAAGGCACCCGCCAAGAAGACCGCGAAGAAGGCCGTAGCCAAGAAGGCACCCGCCAAGAAGACCGCGACCAAGAAGACGGCAAAGAAGGCACCCGCCCGGAAGAAGTGAAGCGAGCTCTGGTGAAGGGGCGGACCGAACGGTCCGCCCCTTCACGGTGTCACGAGGTGCCGGCCTCCGAGTCCGTGTCGTCGTTCCATCGTGGGTCGTTGTCCCACTCCTCGTTGCGCTCCGCTACCCGCTCCAGCGCCCGCTCGGCGTCCGCGTAGGTCTCGTAGGGCCCGAGTCGGTCCGCGTTCTTGCATCCCTCGCGCGGCTCCACCGTGTGGTGCTTGAGACAGAACCACCAGTCGTTGTCGGCCATTGCCGTCCTCCCCACCATCGGTACTGCTCTCCCCGCGGAAACTACACTCCCCCACGTGATCCCCATTGCGCCCGCCACGATCTCCCCCCGGCTCGCCGTTCCCGACTCGATCGAGCGACCCGAGTACGTCGACAAGCCTGCGCCGCAACCCTTCCGTGGCTCGGAGGTCAAGGACGCCGACACGATCGCCCGGATGCGCATCGCGTGCCGGCTGGCCGCACAGGCACTGCAGGAGGTGGGCCGCAACGTCCGGCCGGGCATCACCACCGACGAGCTGGACAGGATCGGCCACGAGTTCCTCATCGACCACGGCGCCTATCCGTCCACCCTGGGCTACCGCGGCTTTCCGAAGTCGCTGTGTACCAGTGTCAACGAGGTCATCTGCCACGGGATCCCCGACAGCCGGACCGTCGAGGACGGGGACATCGTCAACATCGACATCACCGCCTTCATCGGCGGAGTCCACGGCGACACGAACGCGACCTTCCTGGCCGGCGATGTGGCCGAGGAGACGCGGCTCCTGGTCGAGCGCACCAAGGAGGCGCTCGACCGGGCGATCAAGGCGGTGCGACCCGGCCGCGAGGTGAACGTGATCGGACGCGTGATCGAGTCCTACGCCAAGCGCTTCGGGTACGGGGTCGTCCGCGAGTTCACCGGGCATGGGATCGGGACCTCGTTCCACTCCGGACTGGTCATCCCCCACTACGACGAGCCGCACTTCTCCGACGTGATCCAGACCGGGATGACCTTCACCATCGAGCCCATGCTCACCCTGGGCACCCACGAGTGGGACATGTGGGACGACAAGTGGACCGTCGTCACCAAGGACCACCGGCCGAGCGCGCAGTTCGAGCACACCCTCCTGGTCACCGAGACCGGCGCCGAGATCCTCACCCTTCCCTGACAGCCGGGTCAGGACACCGCCTGAGTCGACTCATCAGTCCAGGTCCGGGAGCGGCTCCCCGGTCACCGCCGACAGCTTGCGCTCGCAGCGCAGCACCCCGGTCTGGTGCTCCGGGTCGCCGGACATGACGGCTGCCAGCCGCATGTGCGTCAGCGCCTCGCCGTACCGCGCCTGGCGCTCCAGCACCCGGCCGAGGGCGAACCGCGCCCACAGGTCGGTCGGGTTGTGGTCGACCAGGACGAGCAGGTCGGCCTCGGCCTTCTCCAGCTGAGCAGCCTGGAAGTAGGCCCACGCCCGCAGCGTGATCAGACTCATGGCATCCGGCTCGTCCTCGATCGCGGCCTTCAGAATGGTCAGCGCCTTGCGCGGCGCGGACGCCTCGAGCAGCTCCCACGCCTGGGCGTACGCCTCGGCCGGGTGCGTGCGGCCGACGACGCCCAGGTAGCTGCCACCAGGCGGGACGAAGGGTGGTTGTGACATGAGTGCCTCCTCGCCGCTCAACCACGATCGTGGCGCCGATGTTCCCCCGGAAGTGCACGTCAGCGGTACCCTCAGCACGCGGATGAGTTGGCCGGGCGGCCGCGGGAGGTAACTCCTGAGGAAGGTCCGGGCTCCACACGGCAGGGTGGTGGGTAACGCCCACCCGGGGCGACCCGCGGGACAGTGCCACAGAGAACAGACCGCCGGAGGCTCGCCTCCGGTAAGGGTGAAACGGCGGTGTAAGAGACCACCAGCGGCCCAGGTGACTGGGCCGGCTCGGCAAACCCCACCCGGAGCAAGGTCAAGAGGGCGCCCTCGGGCGCCTGCGCGGACGATCGAGGGCTGCCCGCCCGAGTCCGCGGGTGGACCGCACGAGGCGGCCGGCAACGGTCGTCCCAGATGGATGGTCGCCCCTCGCTACGGCGAGGACAGAACCCGGCCTACAGGCCAACTCATCCGCGCTTCCCGAGCGAGCCCACCCACCCCCGCCACGCGAACCCGGAGGCAGGAGTCGCGGCGTAACGCTCGGTCGCGCAGAAGCCTTCGTTCCCGTTCGGCTCCGACGAGGGGGCTCGCTCCACCTGCGTGACGAAGGGCGACGTCATGGCACGAACCAGCGCCCCATAGGTGAGACCGAATCGAAGCTCGTCGCCGACCGAAAGGTCCCGGTCGCCGGTGTCCAGGACGAGGTGGTCGCTGCTCATCCCCAGGATGTCGACGCCGGTCGGTGGAACAAGCCCGGAGATGTCGACGTCCTGGCGGCCGAGCGCGACGATCGCCTGGCGGACGGTCCCGTGCCCGGTTCGCCGGGCGGGCGCGCCGTAGGCGGCCTGCGCGAGCCCGCCCCATGGCTGCCGTGGCTTCTCCGCGCTCTCGATGACCTCCCCGACCAAGGTGAAGGCGTCGCCGTGCAGTCCCGGGATACGCGTGCGGCCGAGAGGTTCGGTGCCCAGCAGGATCGACTCGCCCAGCCGCAGCTCGTTCGTGCGTTCGAGGCGATCGGTCGTCAGGGCCCACTCCAGGCTGGCGGAGTTGCCCCCCGAGATCGTGCTCAGCCGGACGCGTCGATCGGCCTCCGTCCGATCGACCAGTCGATGGAGCACGTCCATGTTCGCGTCAGCGGGCACGACCCCGCTCTGGCAGGCGAGGTTGGCTCCCAGCCCGACCAGCACCAGGGACCGGCACCGCAGGACGGTGCGGACCGCCTCCGGAACCTCATCGACCGCGATGCCCTCCCGCAGGTCCCCGAGCTCGACCATGAGAATCACGCCGTGCCGGATACGCGCCCGGGCGGCGGCCCTGTCCAGCGCTGCGATGACCGACGCCTCGGTGTTGAGGCTCACGCCTGCGGTACGGACCACTGGGGCGACCTGGCTGAGCATCGGTGAGCGGATCAGCGTGCGGGCCGCCGGCTCACTCACCCCGGAGAGCCGGGCGAGGTTCTCGACCCGGGAGTCGCCGAGGGCGACGGCACCACCTCGCATCATCGCCGCGGCCACGCCGGGAGACCCGAGGCTGGCCTTGGTCACCCCCAGCACGCGCACGTCCCGCGCGGCCAGCTGCTGGACGAGACAGCGGGTGTTGTGCTCGATCTTGTCGAGATCGATCTCGATACGCGGAGCGTTCACTCGGCGAGCGGCACGAAAGTCGCGAGCCGCGACAGAAGCTCCGGGAACGCACCCACCACCATGTCCACCAGCTCCTGGCCCGGACGGGTCAGGGCATCGGTCACCGGAAGGCCGAGCGTCGTCCGGTACTCCGCGATGGCGTCCTCGAGCTCGGTGTCGGTCATCCCCTCGTGGTTCACGGTGACGCCGATGACCCGGGTGTCGGCGAAGGCCTGGATCAGCGCGATCTCGCTGGCCACGGTCGGCACCGGCATCATCGGGAAGTCCCCCAGCATCGCGCGCTTCGGCGCGTGCTGCACGATCACGGCCTGCGGTCGGCTGCCGCGCAAGATGTGACCGGAGGTCAAATAGGCAGGGTGACTCAGTGCGCCTTGTCCCTCGATGATGATGACGTCGGGGTCTTCGTTCTCGAAGGCGGCGACGACCTGGTGCTCGACCTCGCCCGAGCAGAACTGGGGGACGATGGCGTCCAGGGCGACGCCGTACTTGCCGCCCTGGATGAGCGTGGTCTGGCCCGTGCCGACCATGACCGCCTTGATGCCGCTGCGGTTCAGCGCCCTGGCGAGCAGGGTTGCCGTGGTCCGCTTGCCGACAGCGCCGTCGGTTCCGAGGACGGCCACGCGCGGACAAGTGACATCGAAGATGCGACCGGAGAACAGATGCAGGTCCCGCTTGGGCCGGGGTCGGCGCACGTCGGTGATCGTGACGCTTGCCAGGTCCGCAGCCGCGGCAAACTCGGGGTCGTCGTTGAGGAACTCGTGGAGCCCGTTGATCACGTGCATCCCACGCCCGATGCCGTCGAGCAGCACGAGCCGCTGCGTCTCCGACAGCATCCCGTCCGCCGGCGCGAGGCCGCAGATCAGGTAGTCGGGGACCGTGCCGGCGTGATCGAGACAGGCATCCAGGGTGGCGAGCACGGGAATGCCGTTCGGCTTGCTGTCGAGGAACTCCCCCGCGTCGGCTCCTGCGCATCGGCTGTCGATGACGCTGAGGATCTCGTACTTCTCCGAGTGGCGGATCAGGCCGTTGCCGGTCTTGCCGTCCTGCTCGCCGAACTGGCCCTCGCAGTACACGACCGCGGTCGAGCCGAGCGGCTCGCTGACCGGCTCCGATCGTCCGACGTCGAGGGGTCCAGCGAGCGTGCGGGCACCAAGCAGCTGTTCGAGGGGCGCAGTCATCCGAGTCCTTAACCAAGTCCCAGAGGAGGCGACGGGTCCGTGGCCGGATGGCAACCGGACCTCGAAGCGCGGTCTGCGCTGAGCGTCGGCAGAGTCGCCGACATCTCCACTGTATCCGCTCGGTTGCAGGAAGCACGCATCCAGTGCCGTGGTCCGCCCTGGATCCGCGCCTACGCTCGGGCCATGGCCAGATACGTGGTGGTGGGCGCTGGGGCTGTCGGTGGCGGACTCGCCGCGCTGATCGTGGAGTCGGGCGGAGAGGCGGTCGCGGTCGCTCGCGGAGAGCACGCCGAGAAGATCCAGCGCGACGGGCTCACCGTGCGGACTCCCGAACGTGTGGTGACGGTCGCCGTCCCCTGTGTGACCTCTCCCGACGAGCTCCGGCTGAGCCAGGACGACGTGATCGTGATGACCACCAAGACCCACCAGCTCGAGGCCGCCTTGCGAACCTGGGTCGACGCCCCGGTCATCGGCGGTGGGACAGTCGGCGACACCCTGCCCGTGATCACGGCACTGAACGGGGTCACCAGCGAGGACCTGGCGCTGCGGTACGTCGACCGGGTCATCGGGTGCTGCGTGTGGTTGCCGGCAGTTCACCTCCACCCCGGCGAGGTGATCCTGCGCGGGACGCCGATCCGGGGCACCTTCCACGTCGCGCCGGTCCCCGCAGGACGTGATGAGTCCTCGGTGCTGGAAGCCGTCGATCGCGACTGGACCGCAGCGGCGTTCCGGGTGGTCCAGCCGGAGGACGTCATGCCGTGGAAGTACCGCAAGCTGGTCAGCAACATCGGCAACGCCGTACAAGCGCTGGTCGGAGCGGGTGGGGAGCGTCCGGATGCGGTCGTCGAGGCGGCCGAGGCCGAGGCGCGGGCCGTCCTGGCGGCGGCCGGCGTCGAGGTCACCACCGACCGGGTCGAGGCCGCCGAGAGGCAGGGGGCCGGAATGCGGATCGCCCCGGTGCCGGGCGCCCCCGACGAGATGGGGGGCAGCTCGTGGCAGTCGCTCGCGCGCGCCACCGGCGAGATCGAAACCGACTACCTCAACGGCGAGATCGCCCGGCTCGGTCGCGTCCACGGCCGGCCGGCGCCCATCAACTCCGGGCTGGCGCGGCTGGCCCGGACGGCCGCCGCGACCGGGCAGCACCCGGGATGGCTGTCGGTGGCGGAGCTGGAGGCACAGCTGGCCCTGTGAGCGCCGGCCGTGTCGTCCGGCTCGGACTCACGCAGGGGCGGCACGGCGGGGCGCGCGCCACTCCGGGGCCGACCGTGCAGGCCAGAGCGGACATTCCGCCCCTTTCTGCCGCACGCGGCGGTGTCTTACCGGGCAACCGAATCCCGGTTCACGAGATGTTTACCAATCTGTGGCCAAAGCGTCCGTGGATATGGCATATCTTGGCCGCATCGTCCACAGCGACTCCCCGGAAGGTTCTTCGATGCCGCTGGCCACTGTCGTCTTCGACTTCGACGGCACCATCGCTCTCGGGGACGGCCCCGTTCTGGCGTACGCCCGTCATGCGGCGTCCCTAGCGGCGGACCCGGAGCTCTTCGAGGAGGTCCTCTCCGCGCTTGCCGGGCTCGCCAACCACAGGTCCCCCTACCGGGACGCGTACGACGCGGTCGCCCAGGTCGCGCTCGCTCGCGGGCTGGACGAGGGCAGGCTGCAAGAGGCGTACGACGCGAGCCGGCTGGAGCTGGGCAGCGCCTCGGCGCCGTTGGAGGCACCTCCCGGGCTGGCATCCTTCCTGGCCCAGCTCTCCGGTCTGGCTCGGCTGGCCCTGGCCACCAACGCCCCGGTCACCGGCCTCGACGGCGCCCTGACCTCGCTCGGGGCCGCGGACTACCTCACCCACCGGCACTGCTCGCTGGGCAAGCCCGCGGGACTGGTTCCCGTTCTGAGCGGCTACCTGGCCGAGGGCCCGGTGCTCTCGGTCGGCGACATCTGGGACTACGACCTCGCACCCGCCGCCGAGCTGGGCGCGTCGACAGCGCTCGTCGGCGTCACCGCGAGCTCCACCACACAGCACCCGACGATGCGCGGTGCGACCCTCGCCGACCTGTACGGCGAGATCACGAGCTGGGCCGCAACCGCGGTGCCCGGACCAGTGGTGCCCCTGGGCACCGCCCAACAAATGGAAAGGCACGACTGACATGCGCAGAAAGCTCATGGCCTCGGGCTTGGTCGCCGTCGCCGCCCTGTCGCTGGTGGGGTGCAGCTCAGGGGGCTCCAGCAGTAACGCCGACAGCACGCCGACAGAGCTCACCTTGGCTCTGATCCCCAACGAACAGGTCAGCGACCTGGTCACCTCCGTCAAGCCGCTCACCGACTACCTGACCCAGCAGCTCGGCATCCCCGTGAAGGGCGTCGTGACCAAGGACTACCAGGCGGCCGTCGCGGCCATCTGCTCCGGGCAGGCCCAGATCGCGATCGCCGACGCGGGCTCCCTTGCCGCCGCCCAGGACCAGTGCGGCGCCTACCCGGTGGTCCAGGACGTGCGGTACGGCGCCTCGTCGTACGCGTCGGAGTTCTTCACCAACGTCGCCAACGCGAGCAAGTACTGCACCGACACCCCCGTCGAGGCCACCTACCAGGCGAACGGCCAGCAGTACCTGTACTGCAACGGCGTGGCCAACGGCGACACGAACACCGGTGTCGGTCCGGTCGCGGTGGACGCCCTGAAGAACATCACGCCGGGGACCAAGGTCGCCTTCGGCAACACAACCTCGCCCGCCGGCTACGAGCTGCCGGTCCTCGCCCTGGAGAAGCTGGGCATCAGCATCGACAGCCTCGACCAGGTGCCGGTCACGGGCAACGACAACCTGATCATGGCCGTCTACAACGGTGACGCCGAAGTCGGCTTCGCCTACTGGGACGCCCGCTCGTCGATCCCGGCGACCGAGGCGTCGGACATCGGCTCGAAGGTCGTCGTCTTCGGCCTGTCGGAGATGTACCCGAACGGCGGCGTGGTCGTCGGGCCGAACGTCCCCTCGTCGATGCGCGACCAGATCACCACGCTGCTCGAGGGCTACAACAAGGTCGACCCGGACACGCTGAAGAACATCTTCGGCCAGACCGCGTGGGTCGCCGCCGACCCGGCCGCGATCGACGTGGCCCGCCAGGTCAACAAGCGATTCTCGGGGCAGTGAGACCATCTCCCATGGTCGACAGCTCTCACGGCTCGGAGGCGGGGCGCACGTCCCCCGCCTCCGAGGCGTGGCCCCTCCGGATGAACGACGTCACCGTGCGCTACCCCAACGGCACCGTCGGACTGCGCAACGTCTCGCTGTCGGTCGAAGCCGGCGAGATGGTCTCGGTGGTGGGCCTGTCCGGGTCGGGTAAGTCCACACTGATCAGGACGCTCAACGGCCTGGTTCCGGTCACCTCCGGGACGGTGCAGGTCGGGCCGTACACAGTCTCCGACCTCAGCGGCCGACGGCTGCGTGAGCTGCGCGGCCGGATCGGCATGATCTTCCAGGGCTTCAACCTCGCGGACCGGGCGAGCATCTACCACAACGTGCTGGTGGGCCGGTTCTCCCACACCCCCACCTGGCGGACCCTGCTAGGGCTCGCCACGCGTGAGGACCGCGAGATCGTGATGCGCGCCCTCGACTCCGTCGGCATGCTGGAGAAGGTCTGGGGACGCGCCGGCGCGCTGTCGGGGGGCCAGAAGCAGCGGGTCGCCATTGCCCGGGCGCTGAGCCAGGAGCCCGAGGTCATGCTCGCCGACGAGCCCGTCGCCAGCCTCGACCCGCCGACGGCGCACGCCGTGATGACCGACCTCCGCCGGATCAACACCGAGCGCGGCCTGACCGTGCTGGTCAACCTGCACCTGATGGACCTCGCTCGCCAGTACACGACACGCATGATCGGCCTGCGCGCCGGGGAGCTGGTGTACGACGGCTCCGCCGCCTCGGCCACCGACAAGGACTTCGAGGCCATCTACGGCCGCCCGATCCAGTCCCGAGACGCCCTGGGAGCCTGACGGTGTCCGAGCTGTCCGTGCCCCCGAGGCCACGCACCTGGCCGAGGACGGTCGCGATCCTCGCCGTGGTGGTCGGGATCACCGTGATCACGACCCTCCCCTCGCTGGGCGGTGTGGTGATCGACCTGGGCGCGATCGCCCGGAACTGGGCCTACGGCTCGGGCCAGATCGCCAAGCTCCTCCACCCGGACCCCCCGAATTTCCCGCGCACCCGGCAGCCCCTGCTCGAGACGCTGGAGATGGCCGTGGTGAGCGCCGCGTTCTCCGCGACGCTGGCGATCCCGTTCTCGATGTGGGCTGCGCGCCCCACCAACCCGACCCGCGCACGGATCGCCGTCCGCACCGTGCTCAACGTCATCCGCGCGGTCCCGGACCTCGTCTACGCGATGATCCTCGTCGCGATGATCGGCGTCGGAGCGCTGCCCGGTGTGATCACCCTCGTCCTGTTCGACCTGGGCATCGTCGTCAAGCTGGTGTCGGAAGCCATCGACTCGGCCGACGCCGCCTACATGGAGGCCGGCGAGGCCGCCGGGGGCACCCAGACGCAGATCGACCGGCTGACCGCCCTCCCGCAGACCTGGCCGGTCTTCGCCTCCCAGGTGCTCTACTCGCTCGAACCCAACGTGCGCGTCTCCGCGATCCTGGGTCCGGTCGGGGCCGGCGGCCTGGGCCGGCTGATCGACGAGGTCCGTGGCTTCTACCGGTAGGCGCGCTCTCCACGATCATCCTGGAGATCCTCGTCGTGGTGATCCTGATCGAGATCGCCTCCAACTACCTGCGCAAGAGGCTGCGATGACGACCGCCGCCGCCGCCGTCCTGGGCCGCACCGGGTCGCCCGCGACGCCTGGGCGTGCGGATCGCCCAGCTCCTCGTCGCCGCGCTGGTGATCGCGGCGACGATGCACCTGGACATCACCTGGTCGGACCTCGTCGACCTCCCCAGCAGGCTGGGTGACTACCTGCGGCTGATGTTCTCTGCGCCGAACTGGCACGCGCCGCCATGGCGCTCTACCAGACCTGGTGTCCGTGACGATGGCCTGGGTCGGCGGGGTGCTGGGGCGTCGTGCTCTCCACCGTCCTCGGCATCCCCGCCGCCGAGGGCGTCGGCCCGCTCTGGCTGCGCCTCCCCCTGCGCATGGTCTTCGCCGTGCTGCAGCGGTGCCCGAAGTGGTCATCGCCATCATCATCCTCACCGTCACGGGCCTGACCCCGTTCACCGGCGCCCTCGCCCTGGCCATCGGCGGGATCGGCACCCACGCGAAGTGGACCTACGAGACCATCGAAGCCGTCCCGACCGGCACGGCCGAGGCGGTCCGCGGCGGCCCTGAGCAAGGAACCCGACTGGAGGTCGCCCGGTGGGGTCTGTGGACAGCCGCCGCCCCCGAGCTGATGTCCCTGAGCCTGTACCGCTTCGGAAGATCAATGTCCGCACGTCGGCCATCCTCGGTCTCATCGGGGTTGGCGGCGTGGGAGACCTGCTCACCGGCTACACCCAATACCGCTAGTGGGAGGACGTCGGAGTCCTGATCATCGTCGTCATCGTCGTCACCATGACGATCGACGCGATCTCGGGAACGATCCGGCGCCGGATCGACGAGAGGAGCCCAAGGTCCGTGGCGTGGAACGGAGCAGCTGAGGCGCCCCCGTCGGTCCGCATCTCGGCCCTCGCCCACTCCTTCCAGCCGAGTGAACGCCGAGTGGCCGACCAGTGATTGTGGGCAACCTGGCTCTGCGCGGTGGAGTGCACGCCCAGCAGCTTGCCGACCAGGTCGGCGTCGGACGCGCCTCGGTGATCCGCACCGCGCAGACGCTCGGCTACGAGGGGTACCCGCAGCTGCGCGTCGCCCTGGCCCGCGATTCCAGTTCACCCTCGCGCAGCCAGGCCCCCACCGACGACGGAACCGCGGTCGGCACCCTGCAGGGAGCGCTCGAGGAATTCGGGCGCAGTCTCCCCCGCGTGACGGCGGCCCTCACCGAGGAGGCTCTTGTCGCCTTCGTGACCGCCCTTGACGAGGCCGACCGGGTCGTCATCTCCGCCAACGGGCTGTCGGCCCCGTTGGGGCTGGACGCCGCGATGCGGCTCGGGGCAGCCGGCCGCCCCGCCGAGTACCTCCCCGAGACGATGGCCCAGCAGATCGCCGCCCGGCAGCTGTCGCCGCAGTCGGTGTGCCTGCTGATCTCCGGGTCGGGCGTCAATCTGAGTACGCCTGCAGTTGCCGGCGCCGCCCGCGAGGCGGGAGCTCGCTTGCTGGCGCTCACGTCGTTCTCCAGCACGCCCCCGTCGCTCTCGCCGGCACTGTCCTGGTCATCCCGCCGGTCACCGACTCCTTCCGCGACGAGCTCCTCCTCCATCCTCCACGCGCCGCGCTCACCCTCGTCGTCGAGCAGCTCGGTGGCTCTCCTGGTGGAGCGTCTCGTGGGGACCGAGCGGCCGACGCCCACGCCGCCGTGCTCGCGGTTCTCGGACTCAGCCTCGACGACTAGTTTGGTGGCCGAGGAGCCACACGGCGGCCTTCCGTTTCCTGGCGGTTTCACCGTCATGCCGATCTCGGGGCGACCCGTCAAGAATGGTGTGGCGCCCACCGCGTGTCTCGAGCACTTCTCTGACGGTTGTTCAAGGCGCGCGCACATGTCCACAGACGCTGAGTAAGTACCTCGTGCGCTATCCTGATCCGGCGAAGCACGGGTACACCAACCGAGACCACGCGGAGGAAGACCGTTGTTACCAAGGTCTACCAGGGCCCGGATGCCGAGGAGCGTATGAATACCGAGTACCGCGCCCTAACCTCACTCGCCGGCCGATTCCCGGTCCCGAAGTCGTCTCCCATAGAGTGGGGTGTCCTTGTAATGGGTTTCTGTGCATGGCCTTCATGGCCAGGACCTGATCGACCTCGGTTATGCCAGACAGGTCCTTCAGGAGTGCGGGCGAGTTCTGCGGCAGTTGCATTCCCCTCGAGCGCCTGCCTGCTCGCGCACCAGCATGCAGCAGGAGACACTGTCATCCAGCACGGCGACTTCGGACCCAACAATGTTCTGCTGAACATCGGGCCGCTTCAGGTGGCTGCTGTCCTCGATTGGGAGTTTCTCGGGCTGGGCACGCGATTACCGACGTCGCCTGGTGCGAGTGGATTGTGCGGATGCACCACCCGGACGCGGTTGGGGCGCTAGGAGACTTCTTCAACGCCTACGGGGCCGAACCTGCGTGGCACGTCCGTCAGGAAGAGATGCTCCGTCGCTGCCGGGTTCTTGGCGAGTTCTCTCGTCGGTGGGATCCCGAGGGCAACGGAGTCCGGGTCTGGCAGGAGCGCGCCGAAATCGTGTCCGCCTGGACTTGGTAGACAACGGCTCATTCCGCGGTCCGTGCGCGGTTCGACCCCAGGAGAAGGCATCCGGGCGGCGCGCGGCCAACATAGTGTGGCGTGGACGCCCGTAGCCTCGG
>CAWDVB010000007.1:0-186480 GCA_963805655.1 uncultured Actinomycetota bacterium
GCCACCCTCCACCTTTTGGAGCCGCGGTACCCGCGGGCGTCCATCAGGGAGGGGAGACAACAGGAGCTCGCCTTGCCGTCCGCGGGAAGCAAAGGGCCCCGAATCCGCAATCCTGCCGGATCCGGGGCCCTTTCGGGTCAGCGACGAGGATCAGATGTCGTAGTAGCACAAGGGCCGTCCTCATCTGATTCGCGGAGCCACAAAACCGCAGGCCAGAGCCAGTGTGACGATTCGGCAATCTTGAGTATAGGCGCTGCTTGGGGACTGGTTCCCCCTGCTTCTGGGGGAATTCTGGGGGAAACTCGGCTCGGGCCTCCGCCTCGCCTCCGGCCCCGAGTTTCTGGCATCGCGCTTAAGCGAGTTCCTGGTTGATCCGGCCCGGCAAGGATGCGGGTGTTGGGGGACTTACCTAGAAGCCGCACCCGCCTGACCAGACGGTGTTCGACGATCCCGCCCCCGAGACATGGCCGCCCCAGGCGCGTTGCCGCCATCCCGCCGGGTCCCCGGCAGTCCCGCCGCCGCAGTCATCCCCGGCCAGACTGAATCCGGTCCCTACGAGGCTCAGGCACACCGCCGCGCCAATCGCTTTGAGTGAGTTTGGAGGCACCGGACCTGGGTGTGGATCCGGGGCCGGATCTTGACCACGGCCGTGGCGGAGGGCTGAATCGCACGGGGCTTCGTTCCGCTTGATGAGTCACGATCGGAACGATGGCCAGGCATACGAACGTGATGCGCGAGCGGGCGGTGGGACCGCGCGATCGGGCAATCGCGAAGCGTGACGATGCCCGCGCTGATTGCGACGAGTTGAAAGACGAGTAGGGACCGCCGGTCACCTTCAGGAAGGCGGCTCCGTTCTCCTTCGAAAGCGACCGCAGCAAGTCCTGATCGCTTGGGAAGTACTCTCAGTTCTCTACGCCGCTCGCAGAGTGTGCGTCTTTGACGGACTCGATACTACGTGCTGCTCCTGACCCAACACCATGCTTCCGTCGAACAGCTTCATGAACTCGGTGAGTCCGATTCCGCCGCGCAAGGACGGGTTCGACTCGAGCATCAACCTGATGTGATGCTTGGCCTGCTCGGGTGTTAGCTCTTCCATCTGTTGCTGGGCGTCGAGTGTGGGTTGATCAGCATCGCTGATGTAGGCGTGGGACAGTCGTAGCCACAGGCCATGCTCGATCGCCCCGGCAGCCATCCAGGCACGAACATGTGCCTGCCACTCTTCGGTGCTCATTCTGATCCGGCCTTCGGTGTTCGCAGTGGCGACATCTAGGCCGCGGGAAAGTTCGGGTGGAAGAGCAACAGAGGCAGTGCCTTCCGTTGGGCTGACATGGCTGGTCCAACTCAATCCGTCCCAGTAGCGGAGCTGCGACGCGTGGGAGGGGTCGGGGTACCAGTCGGCCGGTGTTGCGGTCGCGCCGGGTCTGGGCTCGATGTGGTGGGTCCAGCCGTGTCCGTCCCAGTACCGCAGTCTTGTGCCGTTGGCGGGGTCCGGATACCAGTCGGCTGGTAGTGCGGACGCAGAGCTCCGCCTATGCGCGAAGTCGTCGGTCCAGGCGCTTCCGTCCCAGTAGCGCAGCTGCGAGGCATCGGATTCCATCTCGTACCAGCCGGCGGGGGCGGCATCCGCCGGGATCTCGCTGCTCCGATTCGATCTGCGGGTCTTCTTCCCATCCTTGGTCTGCCGGGCGGCCTTCGCCCCGGCGGCGCCGGCCGCCAGGCCCGCGATGACTACCAGGGCCAACGGCACTAGACCGGAGATGTCCGGCGCATCGTCGTCGTCGTAGTCGTCGTAGTCGCTGAGGGTGACTTGTCCGAGATTCCTGTCGCCGTCCCGAGTGAGAGGGCTGTAGTTGCCGGGCCCTTTGTGCGATTGAGAGAGCTCCGCTCCGTCATCCCACTCGACCCACATCTTCTTCTTAGGCATGGCGCGCTCCGAGCTCGCTTGTCCATCTCGTGTGGGTGATCCGTTCCTGGACGCCTTGCGGACACGTTCGGCCGCTGGGGGGCCCTCCCGTGGCTTTGCTGTCGGCAGGGGACCCGGCGGCGATAGGGAACGAGGTGATTGGACTCATCGGAGGCCCATTCGACGATCGAGGTTGACGCGTTTGACCTGCGCCGGAAGGGTGAACAGATCGACCCACCAGCCAACCGTGAACCAGGCGAAGGTGAGCAGATAGCCGAGCCCTCGTCCGACTTTGCCGAGGTAGAACTGGTGAACCCCGAACCATCCGAAGAAGAGGCAGAGCAGATACGCCACGCCGACGGACTTGTCCGCGGGTGGGTAGTACTCCTGCTTTGTGCGCCCAACCGGGGGTGGCGGGTACTGATGCTGGCTGCTGGCGCCGGTGCCCGGGACGGGAGGAGGCATCGCCGACAGCGGTGGCGGGGGAGGGAAGCCGGGCGGCACTCTCTCGTTTGCAGCGTCAGTCATGTCCGTCCTCTCGATGCGCCCTCGGCTCGGCGGTCTCAGCGAGGCGCACAACCAGCGTAGGCGCCGAAGTCGTCGGGCGTGCCGACACGGGCGAGTTCGATCTGTCCGCTGGGAGCGGCCCGGTAGCGGACGCGTCGGGCCGATGGCATGTTCACCTGGAGGCTCGCGCGCCGGGCGACGGCCCCGTCCTCTCTGGTGAGGATCGGGTTGTCACCACCCGCGCCGGTTCGGAGGTGGTGCACCTCGCGCGAGCGGGCATCGTCAGGCACCAGAATCCAGAAACTCAGGCGCCGTAGAACCCGGGACACACCATGTCAACCAGACCGGGGGCAGTCCCCCCTCCTTCTCCGATACCTCTGGATCTACGCTCAGGTTCTTAGCAGCGGCCACCGCGGGCCAACGATGCCCGAAGGTCTCCTGCGGCTCCTATGGCCCCGGCCATAGCCGACCTTCCGTTCCAGTTGATTTCGACAGCCGTATGGCGGGCGGCGCCCCTCCGCGCTCGGGGAAGGGCGCCCCGCCGCTGCCGCGGGGGAGAAGTGGAGCCCCGTTCGCGCACCGACAGCCCCTGACCGTTGCGGTTCCCCTGACTGTGGGGTTGTTTCGCTGCATGATGAACTCGTGAATACCGTTCCAGAAGCCCTTGATGAAGACATTGCCGCACCTGAACCCGCGTCGAGGATGGTCAAGCCGTTGCCGTGGGCGTCGCGGCTCTCAGCCATGCCGTACCTGCCGGGCGGCTCGAAGCACCAGATCAGGCTGCTTCGCAACCTGTTGCAGGGCGTGATCGCGAACGAGGGCCTCTTGACCACCACGATTACTGATGGAAACGGCCAGGACCGGACGCTTGGTGACGCGCTCATACCGTTGTCGTCCACTGGGCTGATCCAGAAGATCGATCGAGCCCACAGCGCCGTCACCGAAGAAGGACTTGCCTGGCTGGAGTCGGGGGACGACCGGGCCCTGCTATCAATTTTCCATCGCAACATCCGGTACGTAGGCGAAATGCTGGATGCTTTGAGGAGCGAGCCAAAGACCGTCAGCGATCTCCTTCAGATCGCGGCAGACGAGTACGACCTCCCTTGGAAGACCTCCGATCAGACAAGGAGACGGGTCACCTGGCTCATATGTCTAGGTGCGATCGAGTATCAGACCGCGACCCTCATCAAGCTCACGGACCGCGGGCTCTCGTGGCTTGACGAACTTCAACTGGACGGGCCACCTCGCCGAGACCTTCCTCCATCTGAGCCGGTGGCAGTGAAGGACCCGCCCCCCGAGATCGCGGATCTGCTAGGAGCTCTCACTCCTGACGCTCTTGCAGGGAGGAACCCCGTCCTCGGCTACATCCCCCGGGGAAGGGGTGAGACAGGCGTGGTAGAAGCCCTGCAGATGCTCGTGAACGCCGCCACGCCCTCCACGACCAAGGACGAACTCTTCGGCTTTCTTGCGACTCACCTCGGGATCAGCGAAGGATCCTTCGCGCCGGCACTCACGACTCTCACCAAGTCGGGGCTGATCGAGCAAGTGTCGATCGAAACCTACGAGGCCACCACAGTCGGGCGAGCTTGGCTGGAAGCCTCAGACGCGCTCGACCTGGCGCTGCTCTTCCATGCCCGCTACCTCTTCATCCTCGAGATCATCCCGCTCCTGAAGGAGCACGGTCGCGCGAACGAGCTGGCCAACGCAGCTGCGAACTACTACGGGCTCTCTCGCGTCGACATTGGCGGAATCCGCACGCGGCTTCAAATCCTCAAGGCAGCAGGACTGATCGAGGACGGAACGAGCCGGCGCTATCGCGCCACGCCACTTGGCTCGGCTGTTGCGGCCCGATACCCCACTCAGGCTCCGAGCGACGACCCTGAGTTCCGCCGAGCAGCGGGTGTCCGATACCTCCGGGGACTTCGACGACCACCGAAGATCTCAGGCTGCCCGGGAGCTCGGCCGGGAGTTAGTGAGCGCAGCAACTGATTCGGACAACCCCGTTCTGCTCGAACAAGCCACCGCTCGCGCGTTCCAATTCCTCGGCTTCGAGGCACGTCACATAGGCGGCGGCGGAAAGACCGACGTACTGGCAACGACCAACGACAAGGACCTGCATCCTGTCCGCATCATCGTGGATGCGAAATCCGCCCGGTCTGGGCACGTCAGCGAGGGCTCGGTGTCGTTTGACACCCTCAAGGAACACAGGGTCCAACACAAGGCTGACCAGGTTGTACTGGTCGGCCCTAGCTTCGACTCCGGGCGGGTGAAGAAGCGAGCCGATGCGAACGGTGTCGCGCTCCTGACGACGACCGAACTCGCCGCCGTTCTGGCTCGGCACGCGAGAACACCACTCTCGGCCCACTACTACTTGGGCCTGGTCTCAGGCGGCGACGAAGAGCGGACTGAGCTCGAGGCGCGTTGGTCCGCCAGCGAGCGGCGCCTCAACCTCATTTCTCAGATCATCGCCGTGCTGGCCGAGGAGGCTCGCGACACCGACGAGGTAACCTCGGGTGCGCTGACGACGGACCAGATCTACCTGATCGTGCGGGAAGGGGACGTCGGTCCGCGTCCCAAGCCAAGTGAGATTGAGTCGGCACTTGAGTTCCTTCAGCATCCCCTGGTGGACTCAGTTCGCCAGGTGCAGGGTGATCGAGGACGAACCAGGGCGTATCAACTCGTCGACGACCCCGGACTCGTCCAAGCCAAGTTCATGGCACTTGTCCGGGCTCTGGACCGAATCACGGAGCCGCCAGAGGCCGTCGAGTAGTTCCGAACAGCCGGCTATGTGGCCGGTTGGCTTGGTGCCGCCTCCGGCTTGCGCCCCAAACCAGCCGGGCATCAACATCCAACCGCGATGTAACAAGGCAAAGGAAAAAGTCCCCCGATGACCGCAGCCACTGAGGGACGTTTCCGCAGTACAGGTCGCTAGTTCGGGCATGCGCCCAGGTCAGCGGACCCCAGCGATCAGATGTCGTAGTAGAGCTCGAACTCGTGCGGGTGCGGGCGCTGCTGCACCGGAGCGATCTCGGCGGTGCGCTTGTAGTCGATCCACGTCTCGATCAGGTCGGGCGTGAAGACGTTGCCCACCGTGAGGAAGTCGTGGTCGGCCTCGAGCGCGTCGAGCACGGCGCCGAGCGAGGTCGGCACCTGGTCGATCTCTGCCATCTCGTCCGGCGGGAGCTCGTAGATGTCCTTGTCGATCGGGGCAGCAGGCTCGATCTTGTTCTGGACACCGTCAAGGCCCGCGAGCATGAGCGCGGAGAAGCCGAGGTACGGGTTCGCCGACGGGTCGGGGAACCGGCACTCGATCCGCTTGGCCTTCGGGTTCGCCCCGGTGATCGGGACACGAACCGAGGCCGAGCGGTTGCGCGAGCTGTAGACGAGGCTGATCGGCGCCTCGAAGCCCGGCACCAGGCGGTGGTAGGAGTTCACCGTCGGGTTGGTGAACGCGAGCACCGCCGGGGCGTGCTTGAGGATGCCGCCGACGTACCAGCGGCCGATGTCGGACAGGCCGCCGTAGCCGGACTCGTCGTAGAACAGCGGCTCGCCGCCCTTCCACAAGCGACTGGTGGCAGTGCATGCCCGAGCCGTTGTCGCCGAAGATCGGCTTCGGCATGAAGGTGACCGACTTGCCCGCCGCCCACGCGGTGTTCTTGATGATGTACTTGAACTTCATCACGTCGTCGGCGGCCTTGAGCAGCTTGTCGAACCTGTAGTTGATCTCGGCCTGGCCGGCGGTGCCCACTTCGTGGTGAGAGCGCTCGACGAGCAGGCCCGAGGCCTCGAGGTTCTTGACCATCTCGTCGCGCAGGTCGCCGAAGTGGTCGTAGGGCGCGACCGGGAAGTACCCGCCCTTGTAGCGGGTCTTGTAGCCGCGGTTCTCGTGCTCGCTGCCGGAGTTCCACCAACCCTCGACGGAGTCGATGTGGTAGTAGCCCTCGTTGGCGCCGGTGGCGTAGCGGACCGAGTCGAAGATGTAGAACTCCGCCTCGGGCGCGAAGTACGACGGTGTCGGCGATTCCGGTGGTCTCGAGGTAGGACATCGCCTTGCGCGCGATGTTGCGCGGGTCGCGCGAGTAGGCCTCGCCGGTGATCGGGTCGTGGATGAAGAAGTTCAGGACCAGCGTCTTCGCGTCACGGAACGGGTCGACGAACGCGGTGGTGGGGTCGGGGAGGAGGGCCATGTCGGACTCGTTGATGGCCTGGAACCCCCGGATCGAGGAGCCGTCGAAGGCGAGCCCGTCGTCGAACACGTCCTGGCCGAACGACGAGACCGGGACGGTGAAGTGCTGCATGATGCCGGGAAGGTCACAGAACCGGACGTCGACCATCTCGACGCCCTCGTCCTTGATGAACTTCAACAGCTCGTCGCTGTTTGCGAACATTCGTCCTCCTTGGCCGAGACCGGCCGAGACATGATGTGTGGCTGCCGGATGCCCTTTCGCATCCGCCTCTCGCGAACCTAGGATCGGGCAGTTTCTTCACCGTATCCCTCATGTTTCGCCCGTGTAACAGTCCCCCCGGGGAGGTCTCACCCCCTGGTTCCGACCCCGGCCCCGGGGACTCCGGCCGTGCCCCGGTACGGTGTCGCGCGTGACCGAGGAGGAGTCGACCGACAGCGAGTACGCCGGCCAGCGTCTCGGGTTCCCCATGGAGGGCCGCGGCTCCGTGGCGACCTGGCTGCGACGGGCGGCCGCGCTGCTGATCGACTGGGTGGCCTGCGAAGGGGTGGCCGCCCTGGTGTCGAACGGCAGGAGCTGGAGCGGCCCCGGTGACTTCTACACGCCCCTGGTCTTCCTGGTCGAGGCGTCGCTGCTCACCGCCCTGCTCGGGGGATCATTCGGGCAGCTGCATCCTGCGGATCGTCGTGGTCCGGCTCGACGGGCGGCGCCTGAACATCGTCGCGGCCACCCTGCGGACGGTCCTGATCCTGCTGATCATCCCGCCGGTGGTGTTCAACCGGGACAACCGTGGTCTGCACGACCTGGCCGTCGGGTCGATCGTCCTGCGGCGCTGACCGGGGTGGGGCCTCTGGCTCCCGGGCGAAGTCGAGACCGTCCCGTCACCTAGTCGCGTCCCGACGGTCGTCGGCGGCAAGTTATCCTCTGACCGTCAGACGGGGATGCGCGTCCTGCGGAATTCGGGACCGGACCCCGACCCCCCCGAACCTCAGGATTCTTGATGCACATGCCCCCCCTTATGCGTCGTGCTGCGGCCGGCATCGGCCTCGCGTCGCTCCTGCTGCTGTCGGCCTGCACCGGCAACAGCACCACACCCACGTCGTCGGAGACCTCGTCGACCAGCGCATCCTCGGCCGCCTCGTCCAGCCCGACGCCGACCACCCCCATGACCACCGCGCCCGCGATGCCGACCTACGCGGCCGGCGACCAGCTGACCGTGGACCAGGTGACGAGCCTGCTGAAGGCCGCGTTCTCGGGGCTCACGACGGTGCACATGGACCTGAAGGTCAAGTCGGGCTCGGGCGGCTCCGGCGACGTCACCATGTCGGCCGACGCGGACTACACCACGACCCCGATCTCGCTGTCGGGCACCATGACGATGGCCGCGATGCCCACCGGCGCGCCGATGACGGTGGTGCTGGTGGACGGCAACTTCTACATGAACCTCGGCGCGCTCAGCCAGAACATGTACATCAAGGTGTCCCTGGCCCAGCTGAGCTCCGGCTCCGGGACCAACCTGATGGACAGCTTCGACCCGGCCAAGTCGCTGGACCAGTTCTCTGCCGCCATGACCGGAGGGACGTACCTCGGGCAGGAGACGGTCAACGGCGTGGAGGTCGGTCACTACACCGTCTCGGTGAACTCCGCACGGCTGCTCAAGCTCAACAAGGCGCTCCTCGCGAACGTGCCCAAGAAGGACATCAAGAAGTTCAAGGCGAAGACCGAGCGCATCGTGGAGAGCGTCTGGATCGACGGATCGGGTCACATCGTGAAGGCGATCACCCAGTCGCTCGGCGCGACCACGACCGTGACGATGTCGAACTTCGGCGCGCCGGTGTCCATCAGCGCTCCGCCGTCCGACCAGGTCACCGAGGTCCCCGGCCTCTCGTAAGCAGCACCGGAGCTCACGGAGCCGGGGTGCGGATCATGTGATCCGCACCCCGGCTCTCGTTGGTTCACGTCACGGCGGTCAGCGACCGCGGAGGTTGCCGCGCATGCCCTTCATGCTGGTGGGGACCGGCCCCTTCGGGATCGGCATGGCGCTGCGGCTGGCGTCGACGGCGCGCAGCCGGCCCAGGATCTCGGTGATCTCCGCGGGCCGGACCTCGCGCTTCATCTTCGAGACCGTCCGGGCCAGCTTGCGGAGCGGGACCTCGCCCTCGCCGTCGCCGAGGACGATCTCGTGCACCGGCACGTCGGACAGCATCCGCTCGTGCCGCTTGCGCTCGTTGGCCATCAGCGCCTTGAGCCGGTTGGGGTTGCCCTCGCCGACCAGGACGATCCCGGGCGGGCCGACGACGCGGTGGACCAGGTCGGAGCTCTTGTTGACCGCGATCGGCAGCGTCGGTCGCGCCAACCCTTCTTGAGGATGCCGAGCGCGGCGGCGGCGGCTCCCGGCTGGCCCTCGATCGAGGCGTAGGCGGCGGACTGGGCGCGGTTGCCGAAGATCCAGAGCGCGCCGAGCAGGCCGAACATGACGGCGGAGACGATCGGGAAGACGATGCTGCCGCCCGGTCCACAGGGTGAGCAGCAGGTGAGTCCGACGCCGACGAGGCGCCGGCCACGAAGGCTCCGAGGAGGATCAGCGCGATCCAGCGGTCGCGCTGCCTGGTGACGCGGTAGCTCTCGATCAGCTGGCTGACCCAGTTGGGGACGAGCTTCGCCATGGATGTCCTTCGGTCTCGCGTGGTTCTCGGCCGGTCGATTCTGTCAGACGGAGGCCGTCGACCGTCGCCGCGCGGCGGTCCATCGCCTGCCGGTAGAGCCGTCCCGCGCGGTAGGAGGAGCGCACCAGCGGCCCGGACATGACGCCGGCGAACCCGATCTCCTCGGCCTCGGCGGCCAGCTCGACGAACTCCTCGGGCTTGACCCAGCGCTCGACCGGGTGGTGGCGCAGGCTCGGGCCGCAGGTACTGGGTGATGGTGATCAGCTCGCAGCCCGCCTCGTGCAGGTCGCGCAGCGCCTCGGAGACCTCCTCGCGGGTCTCGCCCATGCCGAGGATCAGGTTGGACTTCGTGACCAGCCCGGCCGCGCGGGCCTGGGTCAGCACGTCCAGGGAGCGCTCGTAGCGGAACGCCGGGCGGATCCGCTTGAAGATCCGGGGCACCGTCTCGACGTTGTGGGCGAGCACCTCGGGCCGGCGAGTCGAAGACCTCGGCCAGCAGGTCGGGCCGCCGTTGAAGTCGGGGATCAGGATCTCCACGCCGGTGTCGGGGTTCAGCTCGTGGATCTGCGCGGACCGTCTCGGCGTACAGCCAGGCGCCGCCGTCGGGCAGGTCGTCGCGGGCGACGCCGGTGATCGTGGCGTAGCGCAGGCCCATGGTCCGGACGCTCTCGGCGACCCGGCGCGGCTCGTCGCGGTCGAGCGGCTCGGGCTTGCCGGTGTCGATCTGGCAGAAGTCGCAGCGCCGGGTGCACTGGTCGCCGCCGATGAGGAACGTCGCCTCGCGGTCCTCCCAGCACTCGAAGATGTTGGGGCAGCCCGCCTCCTGGCAGACCGTGTGCAGCCCCTCGCCCTTCACCAGGCCCTGCAGCTCGCGGTACTCCGGGCCCATCCTGGCCCGGGTCTTGATCCACTCGGGCTTGCGCTCGATCGGGGTCTCGGCGTTGCGGACCTCGAGGCGGAGCATCTTGCGTCCGTCCGGGGTCCACCGGACCGGACGCGGTCGGAGGCTTTGGGTCACGCAGCCATGCTACGTCGGCGGGCGTGACCGGCCGGTCTCGGGCCGGACCAGGGGGCACCGGTGCGGCGGCCCGGCTCCGGCTTGGGCGGCGTAGTCGGGGGTCGGGTCGTACGGCGCCCAGGCGAGCAGCTCGGCGAGGTGCCGCTCGACGACCGGGACCACCTCGGCGACGGTGACGTCGCGGCCGAGCTCCGACCGAGAGCGAGGTGACCCCGGCGTCGGGGATGCCGCAGGGGATGAACCGGTCGTACCAGGCCAGGTCGACGTCGCAGTTCAGCGCGAAGCCGTGCATGGTGACGCCCGCGGCGACCCGGATGCCGATCGCGCCGACCTTGCGCTCGGGGCCGCGGTCGTCCTCGGCGACCCAGACCCCGCTGCGGCCGGGCACCCGGGCGGTGGTCACGCCGAGGTCGGGCAGGCCAGGATCAGCGCCTCCTCGATGCGGCGGACGTAGTCGACGACGAGCACGGGTCGGGCAGCCGCAGATCGGGTAGCCGACCAGCTGGCCGGGGCCGTGGAAGGTGATCTTGCCGCCGCGGTCGACGTCGATGACCGGCGTGCCGTCGGGCGGCCGCTCCTGCGGCTCGGTGCGCTGGCCGGCGGTGTAGACGGGCGGGTGCTCGAGCAGCAGCACGGTGCCGGGTGCTCCTCGACGACCTTCTCGTGATCGCGCGCTGCAGCGCCCAGGCGTCGTTGTAGTCGACGGCCCGGTCGCCGAAGCCGACGTGCTCGAAGGTCAGCGCGTCCATCGCTACGACTCTAGCTGCGCGCAGCCGAGCGCGGCGGCGATCTGTGCCTCGATCGTCGGGGTCGGAGAAGGTGAAGCCGGCCTCCAGCAGCGGCGCGGCAGGACCCGCGCCGAGCCCAGGATCTCCTCGGACACAGGGGCCGGCGAGCCTGAGCGGCCAGGCAGGTGCCGGGAGCACTGCGGGGCGGTGGAGGGCCGGCCAGCGCCTTGCCGAACCGGGGTTGGTGACGGGGTTGGGCGCGGTGAGGTTGAACGGCCCCTCGAGGTCGGAGGTCGCGAGGAAAGTGGCGGCCTCTATCCAGTCGCGCAGCGAGATCGTCGAGAAGTACTGGGTGCCGGTCCGACCGGGCCGCCCAGTCCCGCCTTGAAGAGGGGGACGAGCGGGCGCAGCACGTCGGCCTTGCGGTCGAGGACGATGCCGGTGCGCAGCACGACGACCCGCGAACCCGCGGCGACGCGGCAGGGGCGGCCGCGTCCTCCCAGTCGATCGCGACTGTGGCGAGGAAGGAAGTCCCGTCGGCGCTGGCGGACTCGTCGAGCTCGGTGTCGCCGCGGTCGCCGTAGCGCGAGATCCCGCACTGGGCGACGAAAGCCGGGGTCGAGTCGGCCTCGGCGACGGCCCCCGCCAGGAGCCGAGGTCGTGCGGACCCGGCTGTCGTAGACCTGCTTGCGGTAGGACGCGGTGAACGGCCAGTGCGCGATGGTGGCCCCCGCGAGGTTGGCCACGACGTCTGCGGCCTCGATCACGGCGTGGTCGACGACCCCGGCGTACGGGTCCCACGTCGACTCGCCCGGAGCCGTGGGCCGCCCGGCGCACCAGCGCGACGACCTCGTGCCCGTCGGACTCAGCCTTTCGTCCAGGCCCGGCCGAGAAAGCCGGAGGCCCCCGCAATCACGAACCGCATGGTCCGATGATGTCAGGGACCTCGTAAGTGAGTACGTCAGACCTCGAAGCTGCCGGACTCCAGTCGCGCCTTGACGTCGGAGAGGAACCGGGCCGCGTCAGCGCCGTCGACCAGCCGGTGGTCGTAGGTCAGCGCGAGGTAGACCATCTGGCGCACCGCGATCGTCTCGCCGAGGTTCGGGTCGTCGATCACGACCGGCCGCTTGACGACCGATCCGGTGCCGAGGATCGCGACCTGCGGCTGGTTGATGATCGGGGTGTCGAAGAGGGCGCCGCGGCTGCCGGTGTTGGTCAGCGTGAAGGTGCCGCCGGAGAGCTCGTCGGGGCCGATCTTGTTGTTGCGGGTGCGGTCGGCGATGTCGGCGATCTTGCGCGCGAGCCCGGCGACGTTGAGGTCGCCGGCGTCCTTGATCACCGGGGTCAGCAGACCCTTCTCGGTGTCGACGGCGACCGAGAGGTTCTCGTGGTCGAAGTAGGTGACCTCGCCCTTCTCGGTGTCGATGCGCGGCGTTGAGCGACGGGTGGGCCTTGAGCGCGTCGATCGCGGCCTTGGCGAAGAACGGCAGGAAGGACAGCTTGACGCCCTCGCGCGGCTGGAACTCCGCCTTCACCGAGTCGCGCAGGCGGGCGATCGTTGGTGACGTCGACCTCGACGACGGTGGTGAGCTGCGCCGAGGTCTGCAGCGACTCGACCATGCGCGAGGCGATGACCTTGCGCAGCCGCGACATCGGCTCGGTGCGGCCACGCAGCGGGCTCGGCGGTGACCGGCGGCGGGGCCGGGGGCGGCTGGCGGCTGCCGACGGTGCCGCGGCGGCAGCCGCCGCGGGCGCGGCCGGGCGGGCCTTGGCGGCCGCCTCGAGCACGTCCTGCTTGCGGATGCGGCCGCCGACGCCGCTGCCGGTGACGTGGCGAGGTCGACCCCGTGCTCGGCGGCGAGCTTGCGGACCAGCGGGGTGACGTAGCCGCCGTCGGTGACCGGCGAGCCGTTGGATGCAGGCGCCGCGCGGAGCCGTCGATGGTGCCGGGGCCGCCGTGGCGGCCGGGGCTGCCGGTGCAGCCGGGGGCTGGCGGCTGCGGGCAGGCGGGCTCCGGTGCCGGGCTGGTGCTGGGGCGGCAGGCGGTGCTGCCCGGCGCGGCGCCGGGCTCGGGCGGGGCGCTGGGCTGCGGGCGCGGGTGCGCTGCGGGAGCGCGCGGAGGGCGCAGCCGGAGCCGATGACCGCGAGCTCGGCGCCGACCTCGACGGTCTCGTCCTCGGAGACCTTGATCTCGAGCAGGGTGCCGGCGACCGGGGAGGGGATCTCGGTGTCGACCTTGTCGGTGGAGACCTCGAGCAGCGGTTCGTCCATGGCGACGCTGTCGCCGACCTGCTTCAGCCAGCGGGTGACGGTGCCCTCGGTCACGGACTCACCCAGCGCGGGGAGCGTGACGGGGGTGCCGGAGCCGCCGGGGCTCGCGGCAGGGGCTGCGGGCGGAGCCGGGACGGTGGCAGCGGGTGCCGGCTCGACGGAGGCCGGCTCGGGCTGCCTGCCGTCGGCTGCGACGGCTCGGGCTCCGGCTCGGCGGCCGGCTCCTGCGGCGCGCGCGGCGCGTGCTCGCCGCCGCCGGCGCCGCGGCCGGTGCCGCGGTCTCGTCGGACGGCACCGATCACGGCGAGCAGCGCGCCGACCTCGACGGTCTCGTCCTCGGCGGCCTTGATCTCGAGCAGGGTGCCGGCGACGGGGGAGGGGATCTCGGTGTCGACCTTGTCGGTGGAGACCTCGAGCAGCGGTTCGTCCATGGCCACCGGCTCGCCGACCTGCTTCAGCCAGCGGGTGATGGTGCCTTCGGTGACGGACTCGCCGAGTGCCGGGAAGGTTGACTTCGGTCGCCATGCGTTTCTTCTCCGCTCCTAGGGGTGGATGCGCGCCTGCGTCGTTCGCAGGAGAGTCTATGAGTGCGCGTGCAGCGGTTTGCCCGCCAGCGCCAGATGAGCCTCGCCGAGCGCTTCGTTCTGGGTCGGGTGAGCGTGGACGAGCGGTGCGACGTCCTCGGGGTGGGCCTCCCAGTTCACGATGAGCTGGGCCTCGCCGATCAGCTCGCCGACGCGGGCGCCGACCATGTGGACGCCGACGACCGGGCCGTCCTTCTCGCGGACCAGCTTCACGAAGCCCTGCGTCTTGAGGATCTGGCTCTTGCCGTTGCCGCCGAGGTCGTAGGTGAGCGTCTCGACCGCTTCCTCGCCGTACTTCTCCCGGGCCGCCGCCTCGGTGAGCCCGACCGAGGCGACCTCGGGGTCGCAGTAGGTGACGCGCGGAATGTTGGCGTCGGCGACGACCTGCGGCATCAGACCGGCGATCTCCTCGGCCACGAAGATGCCCTGCTGGAAGCCGCGGTGGGCCAGCTGGAGACCGGGGACGATGTCGCCGACGGCGAAGACGTTGGGCAGGTTCGTGCGCAGCCGCTCGTCGGTGAGCACGAAGCCGCGGTCCATCTCGACGCCCTGCTCGTCGTAGCCGAGGCCGTCGGTCACCGGCCCGCGGCCGACGGCGACCAGGAGCACGCTCGGCCTCGATGCTCGGTGCCGTCGCTGAGGGTGACGGTGACACCGCCGTCGTGCGGTCGGCGGCCTTCTCGAACATCGTGCCGGTGTGGAACTTGATGCCGCGCTTGCGGAAGGCCCGCTCGAGGACCTTGGAGATGGCTTCGTCCTCGGCGGGCACGAGCCTGGGGAGCGCCTCGACGATCGGTCACCTCGGCGCCGAAGGAGCGCCAGATGCTGGCGAACTCGCACGCCGATGACGCCGCCGCCCAGCACGATCGCCGACGCCGGGACCGGTCGAGGCTCAGCGCGTGCTCGGAGGTGAGGATGCGGTCGCCGTCGGGCTCGAGACCGGGCAGGGAGCGCGAGTAGGAGCCGCTGGCGAGCACGACGTTCTTGCCGGTGAGCCGCCGGCCGGCGACCTCGACCGTGTCGCGGGCGACGAGCCGCCCTCGCCCTCGACGACGGTGACGCCGCGGACTTCACCAGGCCGGTCAGGCCTTTGAAGAGGCGGGCGACGACGGCGTCCTTGTAGGAGTTCACCCCGGCCATGTCGATGCCCTCGAGCGTGGCCGGACGCCGAACTGGTCGGCCTCCCGGGTGTTGTCGGCGACCTCGGCCGCGTGGAGCAGCGCCTTGGTGGGGATGCACCCGACGTGCAGGCAGGTGCCGCCCACCTTCGACTTCTCCACCAGCGCCACCGACATCCCGAGCTGCGCGGCGCGGAGGGCACAGGCGTAGCCGCCGCTGCCGGCTCCCAGGACGACGATGTCGAAGGTGTCGGTGTCGCTCACGCTGGATCACTTTCCGTTGTCTGTTGCTCGCCGGTGAACCGGCCGGAGATATCGCCCATCTTTGCACCAAGCCTGCCACACTGGCAGTACGTCCTGCGGCGGTTGGCGCGAGTACGGAACACTGACCCCATGGGATTGATGGATCGATGGCGCGCCGACGCTCGCTGTCGCAGGGGCCGACGAAGGTCGGGACTGCCGACTCGGCCGACGAGCGGCACCTCCATGAGTGGGCCGGCGCCCGCCGTGGGGTGGAGGGGTTCGTCGAGCCGCGCACCGCGATCACCGAAGTGACGCTGCTGCTCGTCGCCCACGACGGCGAGTGGACCCGACGACGCGTGCGGTCGGTGGAGTGGGCCCACGATTTCGCGAACAAGCTCGGCGTCCCGTCGTACGACGCAGCCGTGGTCGGTTACCCGCAGCGCATGCGCGACTACAACCGGCGCAAGAAGCAGTCGGAGTCCGGCGGCTAGCCGGCCACCGGCGGTCAGGACTCGCCGCCGAGTGAACGAGCGAGCTCGACCAGGGTGGCCACGCCCATCCCCGTGCCGCCTGCGGTGACGTAGCCGTAGGCGGACTTGTCGTTGAAGGCCGGCCCGGCGATGTCGAGGTGGGCCCAGGGGAGGCCGCCGACGAACTCCCGCAGGAAGGCGGCGGCGAAGAGCGCGCCGCCCCAGCGCTCGGTGTTGTGCTGGGCGAGGTCGGCGATCTTGGAGTTGCCGCGGACCTTCTCGCCCATCTCGTCGGGGATCGGCAGCGGCCACACCGCCTCGCCGGCTGCGAACGCGGCCTGCTGCACCGGTCGATGACGGCCGAGTCGTTGCCCATCAGCCCAGCGACGCGGTCGCCGAGAGCGATCACGCAGGCGCCGGTGAGGGTGGCGACGTCGATGATGAGGTCGGGCTTGGCCTCGGTCGCCATGGTCAGGGCGTCGGCCAGCACCAGCCGCCCCTCGGCGTCGGTGTTGAGCACCTCGACGGTCTTGCCGCCGTACATGGTGAGCACGTCGCCGGGGCGGGTGGCATTGCCCGACACCATGTTCTCCGCCATCGGCGCGAAGCCGGTCACCTGGACGGGGAGGTCCAGGTCGGCGATCGCGAACACCGCGTTGGCGATCGGGCGGCTCCGGCCATGTCCACTTCATCGTCGTCATGGAGGCCGCCGGCTTGATCCAGAGGCCGCCGGAGTCGTAGGTGATGCCCTTGCCGACCAGGACCAGATGGGACGTGGCACCGCGCGGCTTGTAGGTGAAGCGCACCAGCCGCGGTGGGGCGTCCGAACCCTGCCCCACGCCGAGGATGCCGCCGCACCCGAGGTCGGCGAGAGCCGACTCGTCGAAGACCTTGACCGTCACGCGCGCCGGTGCGCTCCTTGTTGCGCTGGACCATCGCGTCGGCGAAGGCGGCCGGGCGGAGGTCGCCGGGAGGGGTGTTCACCCAGTCGCGGGTATGCGCGACGGCAGCGGCCATCACTGCGCAACCTCGACCGCCGCGGGCGTCCTGGCGGCGCGCCGCGTCGCTGAGAACCACGAGCTCGTTGGAGCGATCGCCGGTTCACTGCTCTTGTAGCCGGTGAAGGCGTAGCCGCCCGAGCAGGAAGCCCTCCGTGACGGCTCGGATCGGCGGGGTCCTCGGTGGGGAACGCCAGCGCGACCGAGCGGTGTTGCTCAGGGCGCGTGCGGCGGTGCCGGCGGCCCTTCGTAGGGAGTCGGGGGTCTCGGCCTCCCGAGCCCGACAACGATGAGCAAAGGGGACTTAACGTGCCGGAGCGGGGGATCCGCGCAACGTCGCCCGGCCTTGCCAGTGAAACCGAGCGTCGAGAGCAGTGGCTTGAAGCGGCGACCGAACGCGTCGGCGACACCTTGCCGGGCCCGACGGGCCGAGGCCCGTCCGCGGTGCGGACGGCGCCGACCACGACCACATCGGTGGCTGTCTTCTCCGCGGAGCCCTTGCGCAGGGTGATGTCGGGCCGTGCTGTTGGGTGCTGCCACCGATGCTCCTTGCTGGTCGGCTGGCTGGTCCGTCTCGCGGACGCTCGCAGCTCTCGCGTGCTTTGGCACTCTAGCCCGTGCGACGGGCGTGAGGACTGCTGTAGGTTCGCCGACATGAAGAAGTCACCGCTCCACGACCGGCACGTCGCGTTGGGCGCCAAGTTCTCCGAATTCGGTGGCTGGGAGATGCCGCTGGAGTACCCCGCCGGGGTCCTCAAGGAGCATGCGGCGGTGCGTGAGCGGTCGGCATCTTCGACGTCAGTCACCTCGGCAAGGCGAGATGCCGGTCCCGGCGCCGCGGCGTACGTGAACCGGACGCTCACCAACGACCTCGGCAGGATCTTCCCGGGAAGGCGCAGTACACCCTGTGCTGCGACGACGCGACAGGCGGCATCGTGGACGATCTGATCGCCTACCTCCACGGCGACGACAGGGTCTTCCTCATCCCCAACGCCGCGAACACCACCGAGGTGGTCCGTCGGCTCGCCGAGGGCGCCCGACGGCCTGACGGTCGCCAACCAGCACGAGGACTTCGCGATCATCGCCGTCCAGGGCACCAGGTCCGACGAGGTGCTGCAGGCGCTCGGGCTGCCCACCGGCCACGACTACATGTCGTTCGTCGTGGCGGAGGTCGCCGGGCGCCTCGGTCACCGTCTGCCGCACCGGCTACACCGGCGAGCGCGGCTACGAGCTGGTCGTGCCCGCGGATGTCGCCGGCGAGGTCTGGGACCGCTGATGAAGGCGGGCGAGGAGTGGGGGATCCAGCCCTGCGGTCTGGGGGCCCGCGACACGCTGCGCACTGAGATGGGCTACCCCCTCCACGGCCAGGACATCGGCCTCGACGTGACCCCGAACCAGGGACGCGTCGGCTGGGCGGTCGGATGGAAGAAGCCCGCCTTCTGGGGACGCGGGACCTGCTCGCGGAGCGGGAGGCCGGGCCCGCGCGGGTCCTGACCGGGCTGCTGGCCGCGGGCCGCGGCATCCCGCGTCCCCACATGACGGTGAGATGAGGCCGGCGCGGAGATCGGTGAGGTGACCTCGGGAACGTTCTCGCCGACGCTGCGCAAGGGCATCGCCCTCGCCCTCATCTCCGGGGGGGTGGAGGAGGGGGACCGAGGTGCTCGTCGACGTACGGGGGCGCCGGGAGGCGTTCACCGTCACCAAGCCGCCGTTCGTCACCCATCGGTGAGGGAGTCCTGACTGGTCGGCCGGAGCGACGGCCCGAGCGCCGCAAGGTTCCTGGACCTGGCGCTTCGAGGACGAGTCCGGTCACCGGTCCACACCTCGACCGGCGACGGCGAGGGGTTCCCCTCGCAGGGGGACGCCGAGTCCTGGCTGGGCGAGGTCTGGCGGGAGCTGGTGGAGGAGGGCGTGCACCAGGTCACCCTCCTCGAGGGCGACCGCAAGGTCTACGGCCCGATGAGCCTGCACCCCTACGCCTGACCCGTCACCATGCGTCGACGGGTCAGCAGACCATTTGTGCCGGGTCAGCCGACCATTTGTGACGGGTCGGCGAAGGGTCAGGGGCGGGAGGGCTCGGGGGAGCGGGTGAGGGCAGGGTCGGTGATGACGACGTCGCCGAGGGTCTCGTCGATCAGCGTCATCGCGTCGGCCGGGATCTGGACGCCGGATGCCACGACGTTCTCCTCGACCTGCTCGGGCCGGGAGGCGCCGATGATGGCCGCCGAGACGTTGTCGTTCTGCAGCACCCAGGCGATCGCCAGCTGAGCCATCGACAGCCCGAGGTCGGCCGCGATCGGCTTGAGGTCCTGGACCCGTTCGAGGATCGTCTCGTCCATCGCGCGGGAGATCATGTTGGCGCCGCCGTTCTCGTCGGTGGCGCGGGACCCGGCCGGGGGCGGCTGCCCGGGGAGGTACTTGCCGGTCAGCACACCCTGCGCGATCGGCGACCACACGATCTGGCCCAGGCCGAGCTCCCGCCAGGTGGGGACCACCTCGGCCTCGATGACCCGCCACAGCATGGAGTACTGCGGCTGGTTCGACACGAGCGGGACCCGCAGCTCCCGCGCCAGTGCGTGGGCGGCCCGGATCTCCTCGGCGCGCCACTCCGAGACCCCGACGTAGAGCGCCTTGCCCTGCCGCACCAGGTCGGCGAAGGCGAACATCGTCTCCTCGAGCGGTGTCTCGTAGTCGTAGCGGTGCGCCTGGTAGAGGTCGACGTAGTCGGTGCCCAGCCGCCGCAGCGAGCCCTGGATCGACTCGAAGATGTGCTTGCGCGACAGGCCGCTGTCGTTCGGGCCCCCGGGGCCGGTGGGCCAGTAGACCTTGGTGAAGATCTCGAGCGACTCGCGACGCTGGCCCTTGAGCGCGCGGCCGAGGACGGACTCGGCCGCGGTGTTGGCGTAGACGTCGGCGGTGTCGAACGTGGTGATCCCTCCGTCGAGCGCCGCGCGGACGCAGGCGAGCGCGGCGTCCTCCTCGACCTGGGAACCGTGGGTGAGCCAGTTGCCGTAGGCGATCTCGGTGATCTTCATGCCGCTGGATCCGAGGAATCGGCTCTCCACGAAGGTGCTCCTTGTCGTCGATGTCGGGGGTCGGAACTGCCGGCGGGGAATCCGGACGGGCCCGCTCGGCTACGTGCTACTTGTACGTCTCGGGAAGGGGCTGGCCCATCTTCACCTGCGGCTCCGGACGCCGCAGCCGGCGGATCATGATGGCGCGCATGAACAGGTAGTTCGTGGTGCCGAACGGCACCTTCCCCTCGAAGCGCCGCCTGAACTCGCGTCGGGCGGTGAAGGTCAGCCAGATCAAGTCGCCGCCGACGAAGATCACGGTGGTGAACAGCACGGACTGGGCGAGGGCCAGGAAGTTCAGGTACCCAGGAGGATGTAGAGCAGCAGGAGGGGCATGAGCAGCTCGGAGATGCGGAACCTGCTGTCCACCATGTCGCGGAGGAACCGGCGCACCGGGCCACGGTCGCGCTGCGGCAGGTAGCGCTCCTCGCCCCGCTTCCACCCCTCGCGAGCGAGCCGGTTCTGCGCGATGCGCTGCTGGCGGTTCGACTTGCGAGGGTCCACGCCGCTCGCGGACGCCTTGGCGCGGGCTCTGGCCTCCGCCTCCGCCTGCTTGCGGGTCGGGGTGGGGTGGCCCTTGCCGCCCTCCTTGACGGGTGCCTCCTCGACGGGGGCCTTGCTGGTCTTCCGGCCGAACACGGGTGTCCTTTCGATCTCGTCGCCACCCTACCGGCGGGACGGCGTCCCCCCGGTCCGGAGGCCCGGCACCGGGACGGCAGGATGGGCCCGTGCGCGTGCTCATCGCTCCGGACAAGTTCGCCGGGACCCTCTCCGCCGTGGAGGCCGCCGAGGCGATCGCCGAGGGCTGGCGCCGGCACTCGCCCGACGACGTCCTCGACCTGGTGCCGATGGCCGACGGCGGGCCCGGCTTCGTGGACGTGATGCGCGCGTCGGTCGGCGGCCGGGTCCACGAGGTGACGGTGAGCGGCCCACGGGGCGAACCCGTGCCGGCGACGTTCCTGATCGCGGGTGACGGCAGTGCGTACGTCGAGAGCGCCATGGCCTGCGGGCTGCACCTGCTCGCCGCGGGCGACCGCGACCCCGAGCGGATCACCAGCGTCGGTGTCGGACAGCTCGTGGCCGCGGCGCTCGATGCGGGGGCGACGCGGATCGTCGTCGGCCTGGGGGGCTCGGGCACCAACGACGCCGGGGCCGGGATGCTGGCGGGCCTCGGCGCGACCAGCGAACCGGCCGGACTGCTCAGCGGGGGACCCGCCGGCTTCGCCGGCCTGGTGGCGGTCGATCTCGACCCGGCCCGCCGGCGGGTCTCGGGCGTTCCGCTCGTGGTGGCCTCCGACGTGGACAACCCTCTTCTCGGGCTGATCGGGGCGACCAGGACGTACGGCCCCCAGAAGGGGCTCGCCGACGACCGGATCGCGGACGTGGACGCGCTCCTGGGCGGGTTCGCGAAGCTGGTCGACCAGCGCCGCGCGACGATGAAGGGTGCCGGGGCTGCCGGAGGGCTCGGCTACGCCTTCGGGGTCCTGGGCGCCGAGCTGGTGCCCGGGGTGGAGCTGGTCGCCGAGGCGACCTCCCTGGCGCTGATGGCGTCGGCGGCCGACCTGGTCATCACCGGAGAGGGCTCCCTGGACTTCTCCTCCCGGTCGGGCAAGGTTCCCCAGGGGGTCGCCGCGGTGGCCCAGAGCGCGCTTCGTCCCTGCATCGTGCTCGCCGGTCGGGTCTTCCTCGGCTCCCGCGAGCTGCGCACGATCGGGATCGAGTCGGCCTACGCGGTGGCCGACCTGGTGGGGGAGGAGCGCAGCATCACCGCCCCGTACCAGAGCCTGGCCGACCTCGCCGAGCGCGTGGCCCGGACCTGGTCGCGGCCGACCCGGGAATGAGCGGGCGCCCCGGCGCGTTGGCAATCAGCGGCGGGACGGTCGCGTCCATGCGGTGGAATTACCGCACATGTGCGAGGATTAATTCCCGTTGGGGACGTACAGTTCCCGGAGCAGATCCCCGAGCACGCAGCGGGGAGTCGGTCCGGCCGGACCGGACCCCCGTGTCGGACCCCGAGAGCTGGAGAAGCCGATGACCGAGCAGACTGACGTGACCATCGAGACCCGCCCTGACGGCATCAACGTGACCGAGGCCGCCTCGTCCAAGGTCAAGGCGCTGCTGGAGCAGGAGGGCCGCGACGACCTGAAGCTGCGCATCGCGGTGCAGCCGGGTGGCTGCTCGGGCCTGCGCTATCAGCTCTTCTTCGACGAGCGCGACCTCGACGGCGACGCCGTCACCGACTTCAACGGCGTGGGCGTCGTCGTCGACCGGATGAGCTCCCCCTACCTCAACGGCGCGGTCATCGACTTCGTGGACTCGATCGAGAAGCAGGGCTTCACCATCGACAACCCGAACGCCACGAGCTCCTGCGCCTGCGGCGACTCGTTCCACTGAGTCGCCCGTCGCGACACCGTCCCGACAGGCATCTCACGAAGGGGACCCCGGTACCGGGGTCCCCTTCGTGCTGCCGGGCGATAGGTTTCCGGCTGCATGGCACGCAGCCAGCCGACCCGGAGAGTGAGTCCGAACCCATGGCCCTGCTGATCACCGGCTCCATCGCCACCGACCACCTGATGACCTTCGAGGGGAAGTTCGCCGACTCGCTGGTCGTCGAGCAGCTGGACAAGATCGCGCTCTCCTTCCTGGTCACCGACCTCCAGGTGCGCCGGGGCGGGGTGGCCGCCAACATCTGCTTCGGTCTGGGCAGCCTGGGTCTGGCGCCGGTCCTGGTGGGCGCGGTGGGCGAGGACTTCGTCGACTACCGGTCCTGGCTCGAGCGGCACAACGTGGTCTGCGACTACATCCACGTCTCGACGAGCCAGCACACCGCCCGCTTCGTGTGCACCAACGACGCGTCGATGGCCCAGATCGCCTCCTTCTACGCCGGAGCGATGTCCGAGGCGCGCGAGATCGAGCTGAGGCCGATCGCGGACCGGGTCGGCGGCGTGGACTACGTGCTGGTCGGGCCGAACGATCCCGAGGCGATGCTGCGGCACACCCAGGAGTGCCGGGAGCGCGGCTACCCGTTCGTCGCCGACCCGTCCCAGCAGCTCGCGTTCGGCAGCGGGGAGATGATCCGGGACCTGATCGACGGCGCGGCGATCCTGTTCTCCAACGAGTACGAGTCGGCGCTGATCACCCAGAAGACCGGCTGGAGCCGCCGAGGAGATCCTCGACCGGGTCGGCACCTGGGTGGTGACGCTCGGGCCGGAGGGTGCCCGGGTGGAGCAGAAGGGAGCTGACCCGATCCTGCGTCGCTGCCGTCCCCGAGACGAGAGCGGGTGGAGCCCACCGGGGTGGGTGACGCCTTCCGTGCCGGGTTCCTGGCCGCCCAGCAGTGGGGACTGTCGCTGGAGCGGGCCGCACAGCTGGGCTGCCTGCTCGCCGTACACGTCATCGAGGGCGTGGGAACCCAGGAGTACACGCTGCACCGGCAGGCATTCCTCGACCGCTGCGAGGCCGCGTACGGGGCGAATTCGGCTCGAGAACTTGCCCGGCACCTGGTCACTGCGCGACCCTGACTGACCATGGCAAGAGTTGGCTGCACCCGTTCTGAGAAAGTGTCGTGGCGGGTATCTGTTCGGACATATGCAGTAGTAGGGTGCAGCCTGTCCGTCGTCTCACGAGAGAGGCTCGTAGGTGCGTCTGCAACTCCCTCCGAGCATGCGTAGGGTCCTCACCTGGACCGGCTTGGCCACCGGGGCTCTGCTGCTGTCCGGGTGCAGCGAGGCCGACAAGCAGCAGTGGTCGGTCTTCGGGCTTCCCAACGGGGACGGGATCACCGACCGCTCGCACTACATCACCAGCCTGTGGGTCTGGTTCTGGATCGCCGCGCTCGCCGTCGGCGTCCTGGTGTGGGGCCTGATCATCTACGCGATGATCCGCTTCCGTCGTCGCAGCGACGACGAGGTGCCGGTCCAGACCCGCTACCACATGCCGATCGAGCTGCTGTACACCGTGGCCCCTCTGATCATGGTCGTGGTCCTCCTCTTCTACACGTGGAAGGCGCAGGACCAGATCCTGGCGAAGCCGGCCGGCGGCACCGCCGAGCACACGATCCACGTGGTCGGACAGCAGTGGTCGTGGTCCTTCACCTACAAGGCGGACCCGGCACTCGACGGCAAGACGAGCGTCTACGAGACGGGCACGCCCGGGCAGTTCCCGACACTGTGGCTGCCCGAGGGCCAGACGGTCACCTTCGACCTCACCTCCCCGGACGTCATCCACTCGTTCTGGGTGCCGGCGTTCCACTTCAAGATGGACGTGATCCCGGGGCTGACCAACACCTTCAGCCTCACGCCGACCGCCTTGGGCACCTACGACGGCAAGTGCGCCGAGCTGTGCGGCACCTATCACAGCCTCATGCTCTTCAACGTCAAGGTCGTGACTCCCGACGAGTACGCCCAGCACCTCAAGGACCTTCAGGCCGCAGGCAACGTCGGTGAGCTCACCGGTGGAAGCGATGCGACCACGGTCGCCGGTCTGGACACCACCAACGCGACGGGAGGCCAGTCGTGACCGCAGTTGTCGACGCGGGAACCGGGGTGGTCAACCCCAGCCCGAAGCCCAACACCCTCGGTCAGCGGATCGTCAAGATCCTCACGACGACCGACCACAAGGTCATCGGCCAGCTCTACCTGGTCACGTCGTTCGCCTGGTTCATCGTCGGCGGCATCATGGCGCTGATCATGCGGGCCGAGCTGGCCAACCCGGGCACGCAGTTCGTCAGCGACGAGATGTACAACCAGCTGTTCACGATGCACGGCACGATCATGCTGCTGATGTTCGCGACGCCGCTGTTCGTCGGCTTCGCGAACGTCGCCATGCCGCTGCAGATCGGCGCGCCCGACGTGGCGTTCCCGCGGCTGAACATGTTCAGCTACTGGCTGTTCCTGTTCGGCAGCATCATCGCGGTGTCCGGCTTCCTCACCCCGTCGGGAGCGGCCAGCTTCGGCTGGTTCGCCTACACGCCGCTGTCGACCGCGATCCACACCCCGGGCATCGGTGGTGACCTGTGGGTCATGGGCCTGTGGCTGATGGGTCTGGGCACGATCCTCGGTGGTGTCAACTTCATCACCACGATCCTGACCATGCGGGCTCCCGGCCTGACGATGTTCCGGATGTCGATCTTCACCTGGAACACCTTCGTCACCAGCCTGCTGGTGATCATCGTCTTCCCGGTGTTCGCCGGCGCGCTGCTGATGCTCGAGGCCGACCGCGCCTTCGGCGCCCACGTCTTCGACGCGGCCTCGGGCGGGCCGATCTTCTACCAGCACGCGTTCTGGTTCTTCGGCCACCCGGAGGTCTACATCATCGCGCTGCCGTTCTTCGGCATCGTCACCGAGATCCTGCCGGTCTTCAGCCGCAAGCCGATCTTCGGCTACGTCGGCCTGGTGGCCGCGACCCTGTCGATCGCGATGCTGTCGGTCGCGGTGTGGGCGCACCACATGTTCGTCACCGGCCAGGTCGACCTTCCGTTCTTCTCCGCGATGACCTTCCTGATCGCCGTACCGACCGGAGTGAAGTTCTTCAACTGGATAGGCACGATGTGGGGGGGATCTCTGTCCTTCGACAACCCCATGCTGTGGTCGATCGGCTTCCTCACGACGTTCCTCTTCGGTGGCCTGACCGGCATCATCCTGGCGTCGCCGCCGCTGGACTTCCAGGTGTCGGACTCCTACTTCGTGGTCGCGCACTTCCACTACGTGCTCTTCGGCACGGTGGTCTTCGCGATGTTCGGCGGCTTCTTCTTCTGGTGGCCGAAGATGTTCGGCAGGATGCTGGACGAGAGGCTCGGCAAGATCCAGTTCTGGATGCTGTTCATCGGCTTCCACACCACGTTCCTGGTGCAGCACTGGCTCGGGGTCGAGGGCATGCCCCGTCGGTACGCCGACTACCTCCCGTCGGACGGCTTCACCTTCTTGAACCAGGTCTCCACGGTGGGCGCCTACATCCTGGCGCTGTCGATGCTCCCGTTCTTCTACAACGTCTACAAGTCGTCCAAGGGGCCCAAGGTCGAGGTGGACGACCCCTGGGGCTGGGGTCGGTCGCTGGAGTGGGCCACCTCCTGCCCGCCGCCGCGACACAACTTCCACTCGTTGCCGCGGATCAGGTCGGAGTCCCCGGCGTTCGACCTGCACCATCCCGAGATCGGCGCGCTCGAGCTGGTCGGAGCAGAGAACGGTGATGCCCGATGAAGGCAGAGGCCTGGGTCTTCGGAGCGGTGACGATCTTCGTCGCGATCGTCGCTCCGATCTACTGGTTCTCCTCGCACGAGATCACGGGGTTCCTCGCCCTGGTGATGACCATGCTGCTGGCGCTCATCGTCACGCTGTACCTCTCGGTGCACGCGGTACGGATGAAGGAGCCGCGCCCCGAGGACCGCAAGGACGCCGAGATCGCGGAGGGCGCCGGCGAGCTCGGCTTCTTCCCGCCGTACTCGTGGTGGCCTCTGTGGGCAGGTCTCACCCTGGCCACGGTCGTCTTCGGCCTGGCGGTGCACGTCTGGGTCGTCGCGATCATCGGCGGCGCTCTCGGCTTCGCTGCCGCGTCGGGCTGGATCTTCGAGTACTACCGGGGCGACCACGCTCACTAGGGGCCCGCTGAGGCACGAGGCAAGCACTCCACGAGGGGCCGCATCCGCACGGATGCGGCCCCTCGTGCGTCCCGTGGTCTAGCGAGTCATCCGCCGGGCGACGCGAGCCGCGAGGCCGAGGTAGGCCGGGCCGAGCAGACGGGAGCGCGAGGTCGATGAGCTGGGCGTCGGCCCCGATCAGCACCCGGGCTTTGTTCCGCAGGATGCCGTCCACGATCCGCTCCGCCGCCCGCTCGGGAGTGGTGCGGGCAAGTCGGGCCTCGAAGTCGAGGGCGAGCTGCGCCGGGTCGTGGGAGCGGGTGGTGCGCGCGTTGCGCACGATCGCGGTCCGGATGCCGCCCGGGTGGACGCTGGTCACCCCCACCGGGTGGCCGGCAAGGATCATCTCCTGGCGCAGCGCCTCGCTGAAGCCCCGGACCGCGAACTTCGCCGCGTTGTACGCCGTTTGCCCCGGCACCCCCACCAGCCCGAAGAGGCTGGACATGTTGACCAGGTGCCCGTCGCCCGACGCGATCAGATGGGGGAGGAACGCCTCGGTGCCGTGCACCACGCCCCAGAGGTCGACGTCGATCACCCACCGGAAGTCCTCGTGGGACGCCTCCTCGAAGTCGCCGTGCAGGGCCACCCCAGCGTTGTTGACCAGGACGTCGACCCGACCGAGGTCGGCCGCGACGGAGGCGGCGTAGGCATGCACGGCCTCCCGGTCCCGGACGTCGAGGACGTCCCCGCGCACTCGAGCGCGCCCCTCGCGCCTCGACCAGAGGCTCGGTGGCGCGCAGCCCGTCCTGGTCCCAGTCGGACAGCGCCAGGACGGCCCCACGACCGGCCAGGTCGATCGCCAGCGCGCGTCCGATCCCGGAGCCCGCCCCGGTGATCACCACGACCTTCTTGTCGAGCGTCTTCACGGCCCCGACGCTACGGCCCTCCTGGCCTCTCCTGCCTCCTCGGGGCCCCGGTGGCTCAGCGCTGACGCCGTGACCAGGACGAGCGAGGACGCCGAGAGGGCCGCGAATGCCGGGCAGCGTCGGCGGGGCCGTTGGCCTCTTGACGCCCTTCGTCCGGCCGCGTACGGCTGGATATGTGGGCGGAAGACTTGACGAGTCCGCAGTCTCGAGCACATGAAGTGAACACATCACCATGGGTACGTGCGGTCCTCTATGCACCGAGCGCGCAGTACGTGATCTGATGGCCGTCCATCGTCGAGCACTGCAAGCACTGTCGATGGTCTGTCTGTTCGTTGTCCCGGCACTGGTCGGCTGTCAGCCCGACATGGGCCAGGCGCCGGTTTCGACATCGGTCGGCACGCCGGCACCTTCGACAGCCGGGTCGACCAGTTCTGCTGGCGGCGTCCAGCGAACGCTGGTGGAGTCCAGCCGCGTCGAGGTCCCCTTGACCGGGGAGCAGCCCGACTGGGTGACCCTGGTGCCGGGCATCGGGTTCGCCTACGAGTCCGGCCCGCTGTACGGGCGGAAGAAGCTCTACCTCTACGACACCACCACGCGCCAGCAGACCGTCGTGGCCCATCTTCCCGCGGGTGGGCTGACCTGGCTGTCGGCGAGCGCGGAGTACCTGGTGTGGGGTCAGCAGGCCCGGCTGCAGCAGACCCCGACCGCACCGGTGACCTGGAAGACCTTCTCCTACGCCTTGGGCACCGGACAACGGAGCCTGCTCGGCAGGGGAGTATCCACGGCACCGCCCCTGCCTCGGGTGTTCGGATCGACCGCCTACTGGGCCGAGTTCCTCGGCTTCGATCTCAAACGGTTCGACATCTGGAAGGAGAACCTTGCCACGGGCAAGCGGCACCGGGTCCTCACCCACGTGCGCTCGGCCCAGATGGCAACCAACGGGCGCGTGCTGGTCTACAACTTGACGTGGGAGTTCCACCCCAACCGCCGCACGTACAGCACCGACCTGTTCGCCCTGTTCAAGGATCGCCAGGACCCGGTGCGTCTGACCCATCTCGGCAAGGTCGACATGCCGACGATCGATCACAACACGGTTGCCTTCTACGTCGGCTTCTCCGGCCACGTCGCAGCACTTCAGTTCCCCGACCGGAAGGTGATCGACCTCGCCGACGGCGACCAGGGCTTCCTCACCGCCGGCGACGGGTTCGTCGCGGACCTCGCGGACGGACCGGAGGGACAGACTGTCCGTGTCATCTCGGTGCTCGACCCCACCCACACCCCCACCTTCTTGACCCTTCTTCCGCAATCGCACGTCAGTGTTCGCTGTGGGATCAGCGTCGTGGGGGACCAAGTGGCCTGGGGTGTGCAAGAGGTCGACTCGAACGGCGTCTACGGCCGCGGCACGGCCATCATCAGCACGATCTCTTCGCCGTGACGGGCAAGCGGGGAGGGGCACTTCGGCAACACGTCGGGGAGCACGCCGTACCTGTGCCCGACACCTGGGCGGGAAGTGCGCGGCGCCAGGAGTCGCCCCAGGCGTGCGGCTCGCCTGGTTCCGAGGTCGGAGGACATGCACGCTGAGCCGGCCTGCCGCCGTGTCCGGCTCCTGGCGGGTGGGAAACGTCCTGCCTGACCCCTGGTGTTGGGCAGCCCCAGCGATGTCCGGCGACGCACGCAGGCTCGGAGCTCGGAGGGAACGAAACGAGGACGTCCACGGTCATGCGGAGGTCCTCGTTGTTGACGGCAGAGTTGCCGTGCTCAGGCTGGAACAGCCAGTTTCGACTTGCTGTACAGCAGATCGGGCGACAGGTCGGCTCCGTTGGGCCACGCGATGGTCCCGCCGTCGATGAGGACGGTTCGGAACGCCTCGTAGTCGGACCGGACCCGGTCGAACATCGGTCCCCACAGGAACGGCTCCAAGTCGATGACCCGGCGCTCTCCGTTGTCGAAGTCGAGTTCCACGATGTAGCGGGACACGACGCGGACCGCGGTCACCGACACCAGTTCGGTGTTGACGTTGCTCGTGGTCATGCCTCCTCCTCATCGTTGTCGTCCAGACTATTCGGCAACTCGTGGCGCAGCATCGCTTCGAACGCCGCTACGGCTGCCTCCCTGTTCGCGACCAGCAGCCGTTGCACCCGCCTCGGTGTCCTCGGCGGGAGCGGATGGCTCTTGCTTTCAGCCAGCACCTCACCTGTCTCGACGTCGAGGGTCGCGACACGGGTATTGCGTAGCGTGACGGCCACGTGCGGCCGGCGATGCGGCTCGCTGCCGTAGAAGTACAGCCCGTACCCGTCCACTTCCGCCCAACGCGGTGACATGGCATCTCCCGTCGTTGGTTGCCCTGGTCAGTACTTACCGTGTGCGTCGGACATCCGGGGTCAAGATGCACCTCTGGCCGACGTCTGTGCCGGGCTGGGGCCGGCAGGCCGAGGCAGCCTGCGGGCGGTACGTTTCCCACCTGCTCTCTGACTCATGACCGAACAGGGGTGCCGTGGTGGGGGGCGCGGCCGCGCCGTCCCCGGGTGGGGCGTTACGTCGCCGACGCCATCAACACTCGACGAGCGGCATAGCTCTCGGGGTCGAAGTGGGACATCACCCGGCGCAGCCGCAGCGTGGAGTAGGGCCAGAGGGTCACGTTGCGGCCGTTGCGGTCCAGGTACCAGCTCGAGCACCCGCCGGTGGACCAGACCGTCCGTGCCAGGTCGCGCTGGAGCCGGTCGTTCCAGGAGGTCTGTGCCTCCTCGGTAACCTCGACTGCGGCGAGACCGTCGCGGTCCATCGCCTCGAGGGCGGCGGTGATGTAGCGGATCTGCGCCTCGATCACCAGGACCATGCTGGAGTGGCCGATGCCGGTGTTCGGCCCGACGATGAAGAAGAGGTTCGGGTAGCCGTGGACCGTGGTGCCGCGGTGGGCGGAGACTCCCTCCTTCTCCCAGACGTCGACGAGGCAGACACCTTCGCGCCCGTAGATCCGCTCGGCGATCGGCTGGTCGGTGGTGTGGAAGCCGGTCGCGGCGATCAGCACGTCGGCCGGATGCTCGGCACCGTCGGTCGTGACGACGGCGTTGTGCGTGATCCGCGCGATGCCGTCGGTGACGACGTCCACGTGCTGGCCGGGTCAGCGCCGGGTAGTAGTCGTCGGAGATCAGGATCCGCTTGCAGCCCATCGTGTAGTGGGGCGTGAGCTTCTCGCGGAGCGCGGAGTCGCTGAACCGCACGTTCCATGTGGGAGGTAGCCAGGCGTGACAGCACCCGGGCGGCCTGCGGGTAGCGGGTGAACATCGGCACGCGAGACTCGGTCGAGAGGTAGATGCCGAGTCGGTAGAGGGACTGCACGCCGCGGGAGGTGGCGGAACCCCCAGCGCTCGAGGCGGAGTACGCGCGATCGCCCGCGCCCCATGACCCACGGCGGGGTGCGCTGGTAGACGTCGACGTGGGCGGCCACCTTCGCGACCTGGGGGACGATCTGGATCGCCGAGGCGCCCGTGCCGATGACGGCGACGCGCTTCCCGGTCAGGTCGACCGTGTGGTCCCACCGGGCGGTGTGGAAGAGGGGGCCGGTGAACTCCTCGAGACCGTCGATGTCGGGCATCCGCGGCTCGGAGAGACCGCCGGACGCGCTGACGACCACGTCGGCAGTCAGCGAGCCCGCCGACGTGGTGACGTGCCAGACCAGCGCGTCGTCGTCCCAGCGCAGCTCCTGGACCTCGGTGTCGAAGACGAACCGGTCCAGCACCCCCGCCTCCTCGGCGACCCGGCACAGGTAGGCCCAGATCTCGGGCTGCGGGGAGTAGGACCGCGACCACTCCGGGTTGTGCGCGAACGAGAACGAGTAGAGCTGGGACGGGATGTCGCAGGTGGCGCCGGGGTAGGTGTTGTCCCGCCAGGTGCCCCCGACCGAGGAGCCCTTGTCCGCGACCAGGAAGTCGCGCTCGCCGGACTGCTGCAGCGCGATCGCCATGCCGAGCCCACCGAAGCCCGCGCCGACGACGAAGCGGCGCACGTGGGCCGGGAGAGGGGCGTCACCGGGCATGGCTCGGACCCTACCGACGGCCCGAAAAGGGGTCCAGAGCCGGCGACCCTCGCGGCTAGACTCTCGCCCCGTGCCGCGCAAACGCTCCCGACCTGCCCGGGCGCGGCTCGACCCCGAGCGCCGGGCGGGTCTCGTCCCCGCGGTGAGCTTCCCCGACGAGCTGCCCATCTCGGCGTGGGCGGCGGAGATCGGCGACCTGATCCGGGAGCACCAGGTGGTCGTCGTCGCCGGGGAGACCGGTTCGGGCAAGACCACCCAGCTGCCGAAGATCTGCCTGTCGATCGGACGGGGCGTCCACGGGAGTGATCGGCCACACGCAACCGCGACGCATCGCGGCGCGCAGCGTCTCGGAGCGGATCGCCGAGGAGCTCGGCGTCGAGCACGGTCGCGAGGTCGGCTACCAGGTGCGCTTCACCGACCAGACATCCCCGGACACGCTCGTCAAGGTGATGACCGACGGCATCCTGCTCAACGAGCTGCAGCACGACCGGCTGCTGCGCGTCGTACGACACGCTGATCATCGACGAGGCGCACGAGCGCAGCCTGAACATCGACTTCATCCTCGGCTACGTCAAGCAGATCCTGCCGAAGCGGCCCGACCTCAAGGTGATCATCACCTCGGCCACCATCGACGTGGACCGGTTCGCCGAGCACTTCGCGCACGGCGCGGCAGCCGGCGCCGGTGGTGGAGGTCTCGGGCAGGACCTACCCGGTGGAGGTGCGCTACCGCCCGTTGCGCGAGGACAGGGACCTCGACGACGAGGGCGAGGCGCTGCTGCGCGACCAGACCGAGGCGATCGTCGCGGGCGTCCGTGAGCTGGTCGCCGAGGGGCCGGGCGACATCCTGGTCTTCCTGCCCGGTGAGCGGGAGATCCGCGACACCCAGGACGCGCTGGCCGAAGATCGCCGAGGACGCGCGCACCGGGTTCGAGATCCTGCCGCTGTTCTCCCGCCTGTCGGCCGCCGAGCAGCACCGCGTCTTCGCCGGTCACACCCGGCGCCGGGTGGTGCTGGCCACGAACGTCGCCGAGACCTCGCTGACCGTGCCCGGCATCCGGTACGTCATCGACTAGCGGGCTCGCGCGGATCTCGCGGTTCTCCTACCGCACCAAGGTCCAGCGGCTGCCCATCGAGCCGATCAGCCAGGCGTCGGCGCAAGCAGCGCTCTGGCCGCTGCGGCCGGCTCGAGGCCGGCGTCGCGATGCGCCTGTACTGCGAGGAGGACTTCGAGAGCCGCCCGGAGTTCACCGACCCGGAGATCCTGCGCACCAACCTCGCCGTCGGTGATCCTGCAGATGACGGCGCTCGGCCTCGGCGACGTCGGCGCGCTTCCCGTTCCTCGACCCGCCGGACCGGCGGCACGTCACGCGCCGGGGTGCAGCTGCTGGACGGAGCTGGGTGCCTTGGAGCCGAGGAGGGCCGAGGCGCCGCGGCTGACGAAGCTCGGGCGTCGGCTGGTGGCCTCCCGGTGGACCCGCGGGTCGGCCGGATGATCGTGGAGGGAGCCCGGCGCGGCGTGCTGCGCGAGGTGCTGGTGGTCGCGGCTGCCCTGTCGCAGCCAGGACCCGCGCGAGCGACCGCTGGAGCGGCAGGCGCAGGCCGACCAGCTGCACGCGCGGTTCCGCGACAAGTCCGTCGGACTTCCTCACCCTGCTCACCCTGTGGCTGCACATCCGCACGAACCAGCGCGAGCTGTCGTCGAGCGCGTTCCGGAGGATGTGCCGCGACGAGCTGCTCGAACTACCTGCCGGATCCGCGAGTGGCAGGAGCTGGAACGGCAGCTGCGCCAGATCGCCAAGCAGCTGAAGCTGCCGTCCGGTCAGCCGCGCCGAAGCCGGCTGGAGGACGTCGACGCGGACGCGGTGCACCAGGCGCTGCTGTCAGGTCTCCTCTCCCACATCGGGCTGCGTGACCCCGAGCAGGCGCGACTACCTCGGCGCCCGAGGGGCGCGGTTCTCGATCTTCCCGGGGTCCGCGCTGTTCCGGAAGCAGCCGGCCCTCGTCGTCGCCGCCGAGCTCGTGGAGACCTCGCGGCTCTACGCCCGCACCAACGCCGAGATCAAGGCCGAGTGGGTGGAGGAGGTCGGCGCGCACCTGGCCAAGCCGTACCTACTCCGAGCCGCACTGGTCGAAGAAGCGCGGCTCGGCGGTCGCCTTCGAGAAGGTCACGCGTCTACGGCGTCCCGATCGTCGCCGACCGGCTGGTGGCGTACGGGAAGATCGACCCCGAGCTGTCCCGGGAGCTGTTCATCCGGCACGCGCTCGTCTACGGCGAGTGGGAGACCCGGCACAGGTTCTTCGCCCAGCAACCGGCGGCTCCTCGCAGGAGGCCGAGGAGCTCGAGGAGCGCGCCCGGCGGCGCGACATCGTCGTCGACGAGCACACGCTCTTCGACTTCTACGACGAGCGGATCCCGCGGAAGGTCGTGTCCGGACGCCACTTCGACAGCTGGTGGAAGAAGGAGCGGCAGCGGCGAGCCTGAGCTGCTGACCTTCGACCCGGCCATGCTGGTGCGCGACGAGGCGGCCGAGGAGACCGAGCGCGACTTCCCGCGCGCCTGGCACGAGGGACCGCTCTCCTTCAGCCTCTCCTACCACTTCGAGCCCGGGGCCGCCGACGACGGCGTCACCATCGACATCCCGGTGGAGACGCTCAACCAGGTCGCCGGACGAGACGTTCACCTGGATGGTGCCCGGGCTGCGCGAGGAGCTGGTCGTGGCGCTGATCCGTTCGCTGCCCAAGAGCCTGCGGGTCAGCTTCGTGCCGGCGCCGAACCACGCCCGCGCCTTCCTCGACGCGGTCCCGCCGGGGGAGGAGCCGCTCCTCGACGCGCTGGAGCGGCACCTGCGCGCCGTCACCGGCGTGCACGTGCCCTCGCGAGGCCTGGGACTGGTCCAAGGTCCCCGAGCACCTGCGCGCCCGCTACCGGATCGTCGACGCGGACGGGGAGGCGGTCGCCGAGGGCAAGGACCTCACCGCGCTGCGCAGGCCCGCTGGCGGGGGAGATCGGCCGAGGCGCTCGCCGTCGTCGCCGCGGCGCGGACCGATGACCGGCGAGACCGCCTGGACCTTCGGCGACGATCGAGCGGGAGTTCGTCCAGGCCCGGGCCGGGCACGAGGTGAAGGGCTACCCGGCGCTGGTCGACGAGGGCAGCGACGGTCGGGCTGCAGGTCTTCGGCATCCGCGGCGGAGCAGGCCGCCGAGCACCGGCGCGGGGTGGTCCGGCTGCTGGCGCTGGCGCTGCCCGACGACACCGCGTCGCGTGGCCGAGCAGGCGCCCACCGCGACCAAGCTGCTGCTGACCGCCGCGCCGTACCCGACGGTGGCTGCCGCCCTGGCCGACTGCCGGCTGGCCGCCCTCGACCGGCTGGCCGCCCGTCATGGGAGTCGGTGTGGGACGAGGCGGCGTTCGCAGCCCTGCGAGCGCCGTGGAGGCCGGGCTGGAGCAGGAGCAGCCCGGGTCCTCGCCGACACGCTGCGCGTGCTCGACCTCTGGCGCGAGGTGGACGCCCGGCTGTCCGGCCGGGTGGAGATGGGCCTGCTGCCCGCGGTCGCGGACATGCGGCTGCAGGTGGACCGGCTCATCCACCCGGGCTTCATCGCCGAGGGGCGCCTGGACCGGCTCCCGGTCTACCTGCGGGCAGTGCTGCGCCGCCGCGACCGGCTCGAGGATGCCGTGGCCGCCGACCGCACGGCCATGGACCGGGTCGCCCCCCTGCAGGAGGCGTACCTCCACCGTGTCGCGGCGCTCCCGGAGGGCCGGACGCCGACCGCGGCCTCACCCGGGTGCGCTGGCTGCTGGAGGAGCTCCGGGTCAGTCTCTGGGCGCAGGACCTCGGGACAAGCGAGCCAGTATCCGACGCCCGGTTGCGACGGGCCCTGGACGACGCTTGACCGTGCCCACCGGCGAGCCGGTGGAACTCGGCGGCCGCCTTCACCACGCGGTTGAACGTACGGCGGGGGACCGCAGCACCCTCGCGCCGGATCGCCTCGGGCGACATCCGCAGCAGCCGGTCCAGGCGGACCTCACTGGGGCGCCGCCGGACGTCCCACGGACCCGAGCCGATGTCCATCCAGTAGCGGCCCCACCGCGCCTCGTCCTCGGCATCGAGGTCGTGGTCCTTGCTGGACATCATCAGGCAGAGGTAGACGCCGTCCTCCTCGGCGAGGACCAGGACAGGCCGGTCCTTGCCCTGGGTCGGATCGTCCTCGTACGGCACCCAGCCCCAGACGACCTCGCCGGGATCGGGAAGGTCGTTCTCCTGGGGTGCGTAGGTCACGGGCACACCCTAGGCGTGGCGCCCACGACGCCCCGAATTGCCCCGGTCGGCTGGCCCGGACCGTTACACTGGTGCTCGCGTCGGGCCGCGGTAGCCCCGGGTCCCACATACCGCCGCTACAGCGGCCACGCGCCGTGAGGCGCTCCCGGCCCGGCGCGACCATCTCACCCCTGTGCTGGCCCCCGCTGTGCTCGTCCCGGCGGACGTGCGCCCCCGACAAGGTCAGTCCAGCTCGCCGGCGAGCTCCCGGTGACCCGCCATGTCGAGCTGGGCCGCCATCGTGGCGAGCCGCGCCGCGGAGTCCAGCTCGTCGACGTCGACCGCGTCGTGTACCCGGCCCGCGGCCGCCACCCGGGCGAAGGCCGCGGCGCGGAAGAGCGTGTCGGCGAAGTCCCCCTCGACCACACCCCGGAGAACGCGGTCGGCAAGCTCACGCAGCCTCGTCCGGCCCCGGCGGGTCGACCACCCCCGCGACCGCCTCGCTCACCGGGGAGAGAGCGCGACCGTCGTCGAACTCGCGGGCGGCCCGGACAGGGTCGGCGTGGACCCAGGTGCGCAGCAGGTAGAGCCGCCACAGGCAGCCGGCCAGAGTTCCGGGCTCGGAGTGCGACCAGAGCTGGGCGACCTCCTCGATGCCCTCGGTGTCCACCAGTCCGACCACGCGGGCGACGAACTCCTCGTCGTGGCCGTCCCGGGGCCCCCGCACGAGCAGCCGCGCGGTCCTCTCGGCCACCGCGGACCGGGTCGCCACCTCGTCGTCGTCGACCACCGACTCCAGGCGCGCTGCCCCCGGGAACAAGGGTCGACGCGGCGGTCGCGGGTCGCTCATCTGGCCAGAGTACGACGTGGTCGGCCCGAATCCGATCACCCCGGCACGGCGACCACGAGGGTCACGGCTCGGGGACGGCCTCCTCGATCGCCCGGGTCACGAGAGGCTCGGTCAGCTCGACCTGCCAGGGTCGGGCCCCGGACTCGAGCAGCCGGGCGGCGACCTCGCGCGGCAGGTCGCCGGAGGCGTCCGGGGGCTCCCAGAGGAGACGCCGGAGCAAGTCGGGCGTGAGCAGGTTCTCGACCGGCGTGCTGACCTCGTGGGACAGCTCGGCGAGCGCCTCGCGCGCCGCGGTGAGCCGCGCCGCGGCGACCGGGTTGCGGTCCTTCCAGATCCGGGCGGGCGGCGGCCCGTCGTACGGGACGCTCACCTGCGGTAGCTCGGACTCCGGGAGGGCGAGCGCCCGCTGGACGGCCTCGACCCACTCGTCGGCGTAGCGCTCGGCCCCCCGGCCGCGGAAGGCCCGGGTGGCCAGCAGCTCCTTGCGTGTCTTCGGGAGGGCCTTGGCGGCCTCGACGATCGAGGAGTCCGGGATGATCCGACCCGGGGACACGTCGCGCTGCTCGGCGATCCGGTCGCGGGTCTCCCAGAGCTCACGGACCGCGGCGAGGCCCCGGCGGCCACGCACCTTGTGCATCCCCGACGTCCGGCGCCACGGATCGGTCCGGACGGGCGGCCCGGTGAAGCCGAGGAGGTGCTCGAACTCCTGCTCGGCCCAGACCGCCTTGCCGGACGACTCCAGCTCGTCGGCGAGCCGGGCCCGGATCTCGACGAGCACCTCCACGTCGAGGGCGGCGTACTCCAGCCACGGCTCCGGCAGGGGGCGTCTCGACCAGTCCACGGCGGAGTGCTCCTTGGCCAGGCTGTGCCCCAGGACCTCCTCGACCAGGCTGGCCAGGCCGACCCGCGGGTAGCCCAGCAGCCGACCCGCGAGCTCGGTGTCGAAGAGCCTGCGGGGGGCGAGCCCCACCTCGGCGAGACAGCGCAGGTCCTGGGTGGCGGCATGCAGGATCCACTCGGCGTCGGCGAGCGCCTCGTCGAGCACCGACAGGTCCTCGAACACGATCGGGTCGATGAGCGCCGTGCCCGACCCCTCCCGGCGCAGCTGGATCAGGTACGCGCGCTGGGAGTAGCGGTATCCCGACGCACGCTCGGCGTCGATGGCGACCGGCCCGCTCCCGGCCGCGAACTCGGTCACGACCCGTTCGAGTGTCGAGACGGAGTCGGTGACCGGGGGCAGGCCGTCGCGCAGGCGCAGAAGGGGAGGGGGAGCCGGCTCAGGGGCGTCGAGAGGCTGCTCGCTCATCACCCGATGCCGCGCTGTCCTCGGCGGTTGGGAAGCGACGTGACTCCGGACGGTAGCGGGGGCAGCCCGGACGCGGTGCACAGCAGCTCGCCCCAGGCCTCCACGTGATGCGCGTAGTCCCCCTCAGGCGTCCACGATGCCCTGATCTCCAGCTGGGCAGTGGACTCCCCGTCCTCCATCTCGCCGAACGGCTCCGACGACACCTTGGTGACGGTGCCGGACAGAGCGTGGTACTGCGCCTGGTGGGCGCTCAGTGCGTCCAGGAGCCACGACCAGCCGACCGCACCGAGGAGAGGGTCGTTGGCCATCTCCAGGTCGATGTCGGCCCGGACGTAGGCGACCCACCGGAAGGTGCCCGCCCAGGCGTCGTTGCCCGCCGGGTCGTGCAGCAGCACCAGTCGCCCGGTGCCGAGGTCATCGCCGTCCAGCGTGACGTCGCCGGTCAGGGCGGCGGCGTGGGGGGCGATGCGCTGAGGAGCCGGCATCTCCTCGCAGACCACGCCGGGGCGCAGGCGGGCGGACTGCATCGCAGCGACCGCCTCCTGGAACTCCCGTGGGGACGCCGGCGCATCCACACGGGCCCTGGGACGTGTGGTCATGACCACAGGTTAGGCGGCGACCAACCCGGGCAGTTGGCAAGACACACCACCGAACCTGCGAAGATCTAGGGGTGCCTCCCGCATCTCGTGACAATCCGGCCGTTCACGACAGCGCGCTGCTGCGCGCCGCCCGGGGTGAGCCGGTGCCGCACACCCCGGTCTGGTTCATGCGCCAGGCGGGTCGGTCCCTGCCCGAGTACCGCCGCATCCGCGAGGGGATCGGGATGCTCGACTCGTGCATGCGGCCCGATCTGGTCACCGAGATCACGCTGCAGCCGGTCCGCCGGTACGGCGTGGACGCGGCGATCTTCTTCTCCGACATCGTCCTCCCGGTGAAGGCGGTCGGGGTCGACCTGGACATCAAGGCGGGCATCGGGCCGGTCATTGCGCAGCCGGTCCGGACCCGGGCCGACGTCGACGCTATCGAGGACCTCACCCCCGACCACGTCCCGTACATCACCGAGGCGGTCCGGCTGCTGGTCGAGGAGCTGGGCGCGACGCCGCTGATCGGCTTCGCGGGGGCGCCGTTCACGGTGGCGTCCTACCTCGTGGAGGGCGGGCCGTCGAAGGAGTACGCCCGGACCAAGGCGATGATGTTCGGCGCACCGGACATCTGGGACGCGCTCATGCGCAAGATCGCGTCGATCTCCGCGGCGTACCTCGAGGTCCAGGTCGAGGCGGGCGCATCGGCGGTCCAGCTCTTCGACTCGTGGGCGGGGGCGCTCGCCCCGCAGGACTACGAGAAGCACGTGCGGCCGTACTCCGCGATGGTGCTGGAGCGGGCCGGGGCGCTGGGCGTGCCGCGGATCCACTTCGGCGTCGCCACGGGCGAGCTGCTCGGGCAGATGGGGGAGGCCGGTGCCGACGTCGTCGGCGTGGACTGGCGCGTCCCGCTGGCCGACGGGATCGGCCGGGTCGGGGACCGCGCCGTGCAGGGGAATCTCGACCCGTCCCTCGTCTTCGCGCCCACCGAGCTGATGCTCGCGCGGGCGGCGGACGTGATCGAGGCCGGGCGCGCGGCCCATGGCCACATCTTCAACCTCGGCCACGGTGTGATGCCCTCCACCGACCCGGACCAGCTGGCCAGGCTCACCACCTTCGTGCAGGAGTACGACATCAGCGCGGAGCCCGCCTCGTGAGCGCCCCGGAAGCCGCTGCGGGCCGGCGCCGCGTCGTCGTCATCGGGGGCGGGATCTCCGGCCTGGCTGCTGCCGCCGCGATCGGCCCCGAGGCCGACGTCGTCGTGCTGGAGGGCGCGGAGGAGGTGGGCGGCAAGCTCGCCCTCGTCGACGTCGCGGGCGTGACGGTCGACGGTGGTGCCGAGGCGATGCTCAACCGCCGCCCCGAGGCGCTCGAGCTCACCCGATGGGCCGGGCTGGGCGACGACATCGTGTACCCGGCCACGGTGGCCGCCAACATCTGGTCGCGCGGCGCCGTTCGCCGGATGCCGCCGACCGTCATGGGAGTGCCGTCGGACCTGGACGCGCTCGCGGAGTCGGGCATCGTCTCGTCGGCGGCCATCGCCCGCGCCGGGATCGACGCCGTGCTCCCGGAAGTCGCGGCTGGGGGAGCAGGACGTGAGCGTGGGCGACCTGGTCGCGGAGCGCTTCGGCAGCGAGATCGTCGACCGGCTCGTCGAGCCGCTCCTGGGCGGCGTGTACGCCGGCCACGCGCGGGAGCTGTCGCTGCGCGCCACCGTGCCGCAGGTGGTGGCCCTGCTCGACCGCGACCGTTCGCTGCTGCGGGCCGCCGCCGCGACGCCCCGACCCGCGGGGAGACTCCCCGGTGTTCGCCGGCATCGCCGGGGGCATGGGCCGCCTCCCCCTGGCGCTCGCCGAGAAGCTCGAGGTGCGGCGCAACACCATGGTCCGTGGCCTCAGCCGCGAGCCCGACGGACGGTGGCTGGTCGCCGCAGGGCCGACGTCGGACCCCCGTGTCATCGATGCCGACGCGGTGATCGTGGCGGTGCCGCCCGCACCGGCCGCCCGCCTGCTCCGCCCGGTGGCCCCGGACGCCGCCGCGGAGCTCGCCGCCGTGGAGACCGCGTCGATGGCCGTGGTCACGATGGCGTTCCCGGCGACAGGGTTCCCCGATGTCGCCGGCTCGGGACTGCTCGTGCCCCCCGTGGAGGGGCGGGCCGTGAAGGCGGCGACCTTCTCCTTCGCCAAGTGGGACTGGGTGCGCGAGCACGGCCGGAGCCCCGACGGCGACCTGCTGATCCTGCGAACCTCGCTCGGCAGGCACCGGGGCGAGCGCGAGCTCCAGGTCGAGGACGACGAGCTGGTGGAGGCGTCCCTGCGCGATCTGCGCGACGCGATCGGGCTCACCGCCCGGCCCGTCGACTGGCGGGTCTCACGATGGGGAGGCGCCCTCCCGCAGTACGCGGTGGGGCACCTGGAGCGGGTCGCCCGGATCCGTGCCGCTGTGTCCCGGGTCCCCGGTCTGGCGGTGGCCGGAGCGACGTACGACGGGGTGGGCATTCCCGCCTGCATCGCGTCGGCCCGAGCGGCGGCGGCCCAGGTGCTGGCAGCGCTCGCCGGTCCGCCCGCGGAGCACTGACCGGCCCGCACACCATCCGCTGGTGCCGATAGGGAGAATGGACCCATGACCGAAGAGCGCGTCGCCAACAAGGGCAAGCTGGCCAAGGACATCAACGACACCATCCGCTACACGATGTGGTCGGTGTTCAAGCTCCGCGACCTCTTCGGTGACGAGGACCGCGAGCCGGTGGCCAAGGAGATCGAATCGCTGTTCGCAGACTTCGCCGACGAGGACATCGTCGTCCGCGGGGTCTACGACGTCACGGGTCTGCGCGCCGACGCCGACCTGATGCTCTGGACTCACGCCGAGTCGTCCGACAAGCTCCAGTCCGGCTACAGCCGGTTCCGCAAGTCCGCCCTCGGGCGGCGGCTGGAGCCGGTCTGGTCCCAGATGGCGCTGCACCGCCCCGCCGAGTTCAACCGGTCCCACGTGCCGGCGTTCCTCGCCGACGAGCGGGTCCGCGACTACCTGTGCGTCTACCCGTTCGTCCGGTCCTACGAGTGGTACCTGCTCCCCGACGAGGAGCGCCGCGCCCTGCTCGTGGAACACGGCCAGATGGGTCGGGACTACCCCGACGTCCGCGCCAACACGGTGCCGGCGTTCGCCCTGGGCGACTACGAGTGGATCCTCGCCTTCGAGGCGGACGACCTCGACCGGATCGTCGACCTGATGCGGCTGCTGCGTGCCTCGGGAGCCCGGCGTCATGTCCGGCTGGAGATCCCCTTCTACACCGGCCACCGCCGCGAGATCGCCGACCTGCTGGCCGACCTCCCCTGACCGGTGGGCCCCGCGCCCGCGTTTGAGCCGTGGGAGAGTCTGGGGGACATGACGACTCCACGACGCACTCTCGGCACGGGCTCCGCCGCCCTCGACGTCTCCGCCCTCGGACTGGGCTGCATGGGGATGAGCGAGTTCTACGGCGCGACCGACGAGGCCGAGGCGACCAGGACCATCCACCGGGCGCTCGACCTGGGTGTGACCTTCCTCGACACCGCCGACATGTACGGCCCGTTCACCAACGAGCAGCTGGTCGGCAGGGCCATCGCCGGACGGCGCGACGAGGTGCAGCTGGCGACCAAGTTCGGCAACGAGCGGAGGGCCGACGGCACCCGGGTCGGCGTGAACGGCACACCCGAGTACGTCCATCGCGCCTGCGACGCCTCGCTGCAGCGCCTGGGCGTCGACCACATCGACCTCTACTACCAGCACCGGGTCGACAAGACGGTCCCGATCGAGGAGACGGTCGGCGCGATGAAGGAGCTGGTCGAGGCCGGGAAGGTGCGCTACCTCGGCCTGTCGGAGGCGGGGGCGGCGAACATCCGCAAGGCCCATGAGGTGCACCCGATCACGGCGCTGCAGAGCGAGTACTCGCTGTTCAGCAGGGACCTCGAGCCCGAGATCATCCCGACCTTGCGCGAGCTCGGCATCGGGCTGGTCCCCTACAGCCCGCTGGGTCGGGGCATGCTGACCGGCGCGCTGTCCGCCGAGACCATGGGGCCGGGCGACTTCCGGCTCACGACCTACCCGCGGTTCGTGGGGGAGGCGCGCGAGGCGAACCTGGCCCTGGTCGAGGCCCTGGTGAAGCTGGCGGGCGACAAGGGCTGCACCGCGGGGCAGCTGGCCATCGCGTGGGTCCTCGCCCAGGGGGACGACCTGGCGCCGATCCCGGGGACCAAGCGGGTCCGCTACCTCGAGGAGAACGTCGGCGCCCTGGACGTCGACGCTCAGCGCCGAGGAGCTGGCCGCGATCGAGGCCGCCGTGCCCGCCTCCGAGGTCAGGGGCGACCGGTACGCCAACATGGCGCCGATCGACCGCTGACCGAGCGGCTCGGCCGGTGCCGGCGCGGGGGGCGGTCGCGGCGGCTGACGGCGGGGAGGATGCTCGAGGTCTTGGTGAGCGCGACGACGGCCGCGGTCACCAGCAGCGCCCCGAGCACCACGAGCGCGACGATGACGATCCGGCTGGGTGCATCCTCCATGACGCCCGAGTATGGCGAGCAACGGCCGACCCGTACCTGAGAGCCTGTCCAGAATGTCCCTGGAATGGCCCGCCGGCCTCATGGATGGCCGAGTCGGGCGAAGACGCTCCACAGGCGCGACACCTTCCACCAGGACTCCGCCCACTCCTCGTCGACCGCGGAGTCGACGGTGATCCCGCCGCCGGTGCCGATCGACCAGCGCCCCTGCCCGTCGGTGACCAGGCTCCGGATGATCACGCCCAGGTCCGCCCGGCCGTCCCCGCCGATCCAGCCGAAGGCACCCGCGTAGGCGCCCCGGGGGGTGGACTCGACCTCGTCGATGATCGACATCGTCCGCAGCTTCGGCGCGCCGGTCATGGACCCGGCAGGGAAGAGCGCCCTGAGCGCGGCGATCGTGGTGACGTCGTCGCGCAGTCGTCCCCGGACGGTCGACACCAGGTGGTGCACGCTCGGGTAGGACTCCACCGCCATCAGGGAGGGGACGGTCACGGTCCCGGGAACGCTCACCTGACCGATGTCGTTGCGCAGCAGGTCGACGATCATCAGGTTCTCGGCGCGGAACTTGTGGTCGGTGAGCAGCCGGGTGCGCAGGTCGGCGTCCTCGGCGGGGTCGGCGGCGCGGGGGGTGGTCCCCTTGATGGGCTTGGCCTCCAGCGTGCGGTCCGCGGTCACCAGGGCGAAGCGCTCGGGGCTGGAGCTCAGCAGCCAGGCCGCCGCCCCGGGGACGTCGTGCTTGAGGAACCCGGCATACGGTGCCGGGTTGAGGGCCCGCAGACGTCGATAGGCAGCGAGCGGCGCCAGGGGAGACTCGACCCCGATCCGGTAGGTCAGGTTCACCTCGTAGGAGTCCCCGGCTCGCAGGCGCCGCTGGACCTGGTCGAACGCCGCCCGGTAGATGTCCTGCTCGCCCGCTGCCACGGGGTGGCGTGCCCGGGCACCGGTCCCCGGGGCCGGTCCCGTGCGGGCGGCGTGGTCGAAGACCCGGACGTGTCGTGAGCGCATCCACACCGCGTCGGGGACGAGATCGCCCGGGCGCGCGGGAAGGTCGGGGCGCGAGGCGTACCCGAAGTAGCCGCACCAGTGGGCGTCCTCGGGTCCGGAGCTGCAGCTCCCCGGCCAGCACGGCGAAGATGTCGTCGCCGACGACCTGGGCGCCTCCCGCGCGGTGCCGGGTCACCAGACCTGTTGCCGCGCTGTAGGTCAGCGAGACGTCGTCGTCGTCCAGCCAGCCGACCAGCGACCGGCCCCTCGACCAGGGCTGCTCCCCGCCGCCGTCGAGCCAGAAGCACCGCCGGTGCCGCCGCTCGACCTCGGCGAGGTATCGCTCAGGCTCGTCCACGGGCCGGCTCCAGGAACGTCGAGACGAGCGACTGCCCGTGCTCGGAGAGGACGGACTCCGGGTGGAACTGCACGCCCTCCAGCGGCAGCGAGCGGTGCCGGACGCCCATGACCAGGCCGTCCTCGCTGAGCGCCGTGATCTCCAGGCAGTCGGGCACCTCCAGGGCGGCCAGGGAGTGGTAGCGGACCGCCGTGAACCCCTGCGGCAGCCCGGCGAAGACCCCGCGGCCGTCGTGCTCGATGCGGGAGACCCTCCCGTGCGCCGGCTGGACGGCCGCCACCACCCCGCCGTACGCCGTCACGAGACCCTGCATGCCCAGGCACACGCCGAGCACCGGCACCCGTCCGTCCAGCAGCACCTCCCGCCCGACGGCGAAGTCCGCCGCAACATCGGGATGCCCCGGCCCCGGGCTCAGCACCACGTGGGAGTGCCCCAGCACCTGCTGGGCGGTCACCTCGTCGTGCTGCACGACGGTGGGCATGGTCCTCGTCGCGACGGCGACGAGGTGCACGAGGTTCCACGTGTAGGAGTCGTGGTGGTCGACCACGACCACGTCCGGCACCGGGCCGGCACCCACCCGACCCCGGTGAGCTCCCGGGAGACTGCGACTCATCCTCACCCGACCGATCCGGCCGGCGGGCGTCCCCTGCGCTGGGGAGGTCGGCCGGCGTGGTCCCCGTGGGGAGCATCATGCCCTGCCTAGCGCGCGTGCCGCTCCCGCTGCGCGAGCAGGAGCCCGGCGTCCCATCCCGGTGCGCGGCCCCCGGGGGGCGGTCCGATCCCGACCTGCTCGTCGGCGGTGCTGGCGAGGGCCCAGGCGACGAGGGAGTTGGAGTTCCACATGTCTCCGGCCCCGAGCTCGTCACGCCCCCAGGTCAGGGTGGGCGACCGCCGCAGCTGATCCAGGACGCCCTCGACCCTCGCCGGGTCGTCCGTGACGCGCTGCGGGCTGTCCACCGCCTCGGCGATGTCGGGGATGTGACCCCCCGCCCAGCACCGGACCTCGTAGCGGAAGAGCCGCGAGCGGCCGAGCCACCGTGCCCCGACCGGCCCCTCGCGGACGACACCCCGGTCCGGTGCGGTGACGTTCCACACCGGCCCCATCTCCACGGCATAGGTGACGCCGTCGGACCGCAGCATCAACCCGGCGTGGTACAGGTCCAGAGGAGCCCGGTGCTCCTTCCATGCCACCAGTCGCTCGTAGACGCGGCCGTTCCAGCGCACGAAGTGGCCGCCCGCGCCCAGCGGGAGCCAGTAGAGGTCCAGCCACGCCTGCTCGTCCATGGTGCTCACCTTCCACCAGTCAAGCACCGTGCGTCGGGCGCCCAGTCACGCCCCTGTCACGCGAGTCACGCCCCGGGCTCGGGCTCCAGGGTGAGGGAGATGGAGTTGATGCACCACACCAAGTTGGGACGTACCAACTCCGAATTGTTCATGGCAGACAGACTTGATCGGACCAGGCTTCCGGCCCCTACGATCGTCTGACCAATAGCCGATCACGGCTTCTCCCGGCAGAAGAGACGGGTCCTCGAGAAGTGAAACCGGCTTGTGGCACGTCGAGCCGTCAGGACCCGCCCAACTCCTCACCGAGGTCTTGGGCTGGTCTCATGGTGCGCTCGTTACCACTCTGGTCACGGTGAGGGTCGTGAACCTCTTCCCTTGATGTGTGTACGCGAGCAACTGTCCGCCTGTCGCGAGCCAGAAGTCGGGTTTCGCATCCCTGATTTCCACGGACGCCGAGGAGGTCAGGGAGGCAACCGTCGCCTTCGCGCCAATCCAAACGGTGTAGCCCGAGCCGACCACAGGCCAAGCGCGGAACATAGCCCCCTCATGAATCGTCCTGATCGCCGTCGGACTGACGAAGCTTAGGCTCCGCACCTCGTATGGGTTGTCCAAGATCTTGGAGGCCAATGCTGGGTTGGCATTCGGGTCGACATGCTCAGTCCACACCAGATCTGTGTCTGTCGAGCCGCAACCTGCCGCCAGTGCAGTGTGTGTCAGGACCACGGGGGGGCCGCCACCTTGAAGCGGATAGGACCACAGTTGCCCCCCACAGTGTGGTGGCCCGCATAGTTGTAGGCAAGCCCGAGGTAGATCAAGTTCCCATTGGAGAAGGACTCGGTCCCGGGACTCATGACCGTATGGCGAAAAAGGGTTCGAGGGCCTGGCCAGCCAGGCTTCCACAGGTACTCGCGTATCAGGCCATTCGTGTCGGACTCGCCCCAGGCAACGTAGCCGTCTCCGTAACTGATGAGGGGCACATTCAGCGTCGCCTTCCTGCCACTGGAGGACAACACCTTCTGCCGACCCGTCGATAGATCCTTGGCGCGTACTTCCCATCGCACAGTCGTGGTCTCGCCGGCAAGTTCGCCCTGCAGTCGACTCTGATCCGTCCAGACAATCCAGTGTCCGGCCACCGCGACTCGGCTGATCATGCCGCTACTCCAGCGGGACCGGGCTACAACCGAATGAGTGCCGCTTCTCAGATCAAGTTCCCAAACCTGATTCCAGACTTGAGATCCCGGGGGGGCCACAACCGCGAACGCAGCCGACGAGGTCACTGCGTAGGGATAGGCGGAACGGTGCCCCAGCGAAAACGTCCGCAGCGGCTTGAGCGTCAATGATCCAGTGGAGGAGGACAAAGCCACTGGTGTAGTGGGCGTCCCGGAGACGGGAGCCGTGGTAGACGCGGGTAGGGACGTAGGAGTAGACGGAATGATGGCGCTGTTCGTACAACTTGACAGGCTGATAGAGATAGCTGCTAGAAGCAGGACCCTGCGGCTGCGCAACATCAACTCCTAGTAGATCATGTATTTTGATCCTGTACCACCGTTGGCCGCATAGGCATGGCCCAACGGCTCCCAGTGCTTTCCATATGTGTCCCCGTAGTAATTCTGGTCAGATTCCTTGGTCCCGATGCCGATGGCCCACGGTTTCCAAGGATCCCCGATCGCAACCACTTTCGTGGGATATGTTGTCGTCGTTGTGTCGTATCCATACACGTACTCGTAGTGATCCTTATTGATGTTCCAGAATGTCAGATGAGACGTAGAAAACCCTTGTGATTACGGATTCGCGGTAGTTGTAGATGTCAACTTCGACGTTCGCCGGGTACTGCGACTTGCTTTCGCCCCTGACCATTTGCCACGAACCAATGCCGCCGTAGTGGTTGTTCAAGGCGGCTTCGACCTCTTGGGCACCAGTGCCGTCTGGCGTAGCTCCCTCCCAGTTGGCAATCGTTGCTTCGCCAGGGTCACTCGCTGAGCCGTAGTAGAACCCGGTCATCGCGTAGATCATGCTCCGGGTTGAAGCAGGATCGCACGTGTAATCCTTGTTTCCATCGCCCTGGCCTTCATAGAAGACGGTCATGGCACCCGCTTCAGGAATGACCGACGCTGAGGGTGGAGTGCCATTGCCCACAGGGAGTATGAGTGCGCCTACCCCGCCACCCCCCGAAGGCTGAGTCTGGGACTGTGCCTCATCGCCAGACATGATGCTTGCCAACGTCGATGCGATCCTGTTCTCTTTGTCCGATCGTTGTTCGAGCTGGAATTCACTTAGAGGCTGCTCCGGAACCGGGGCAGCGCAGGTGCCAGACTCGGTTCTCAGGTCTGGCGAACAGGTAGTCCCTGCCGCGAGTGCTGTCGCGGGTGAGTACGCGCAAGCTATAACGGTCAGTCCAAGAGCGACCATTACGCGTCTAATCCATCGCGTCTAATCCATGAGGTTGACCTCATGTTCTTTCCCCGTTCGACTTGTCTTGACTAGGCTTCCCGCTCTCGCCGAGATCCGTCAAGGGTTGTCTTGGCGCAGAGCGGCGTGAGTCATTCGGAGAATCTGAGTTCGTAAACAACGGCTTCGACCCGTCTCAGTGCACACGGCAAGAACGCCAGCGAGTGGGTCTCCTTCACCTGCCCGCAGCAGCGCGATGAGGGGTGGGTCAACCCAGAAGGGCTCCTCCTCTACTTCATTGCCTTGCCCTTCCTCGGAGTGGTTCGCCACCGGTCTGCCCCGGTGCGAAGGCCTGAGTGCGCGAGCCTTCCAGGCGGACTGAAGCGGGACCATCGAGGCGGTGCAGCTTGCCGAACTGGTACCACGCTTCACTTGCGGCATGGCTAGACGTCGGTCCGCGGCCGCTGTGCCGTCTGCCGTCCTCGAGCCGCTCGACGAGGTCCTAGGGGGCACGGAGACGATCTCAGCCCAAATGCCGGTACCGTTCCCCATGTCCGGGCGAAGTAATCAGTCGCGCTTCATACTCGCAGCGGCGATGGGCTTGTCTGGGGTACGCGGGCAACAGCGCTGCAAGGCGGGGCCCCTCGGTAGGCGTCGGCCCACCTGCGAGCTGCTCGAGCGCCGGGACTGTGCGGAGAACTCAGGGCTACTACCCACAACGCGTCAGACCCAGATCTCTTGCCCGGTCGTGAGGCCCCGCGGCGGTCACTCGGTCTCAGGATCCGGAACGATTTCGGCATCCTCCGACGATCGAGGCTCGGAAAAGGGCTCGTGAACGAGGGAGATGGAGTTGATGCAGTACCGCTGGTCGGTGGGGGTGGGGTAGCCCTCGCCCTCGAAGACGTGCCCGAGGTGGGACCCACAGGTGGCGCAGCGCACCTCCACCCGCTTCATCCCGAAGGCTGTGTCGGTGATGTACTCCACGCGGTCCTCGGCCAGGGGCGCGTAGAACGACGGCCAGCCGCAGTGGCTCTCGAACTTGGTGTCCGAGCGGAAGAGCTCGGCGTTGCAGGCCCGGCAGCGGTAGACGCCGGTCGTCTTCGTGTCGGTGTACTCGCCGGTGAAGGCCCGCTCGGTGCCGGCCAGGCGCAGCACCTTGAACTCGTCGGGGGAGAGGATCGCCCGCCACTCCTCGTCGGTCTTCTGCACGGGGTAGGTCATGCCGCAACGGTAGTCACCCGATGCGTCACGTTCACGCGTCGGCGCTTACCCGGGGCTTACGGGTCTCGTAGGCTCGGCAGCGTGCCGTCATCCACCGCCACGCTGGAGGTGGGCGACCGGACGGTGAAGGTCTCCAGTGCCGACCGGATCGTCTTCCCCGCGACCGAGGACACGCCTGAGGCGACGAAGCTCCAGGTCGTGGAGTACTACCTCGCGGTCGGGGACGGCATCCTGCGTGCCCTCCGCGACCGGCCGACGACGCTGGAGCGGTGGCCGAAGGGCGTCCTGCCCGGCCTGGTCCGCTCCACGCGCGAGCAGCACGGCGGCGACGCGTTCTACCAGAAGCGGGTGCCCGCCGGCGCCCCGCCGTACGTCGAGACCGCGCGGATCCAGTTCCCGTCCGGCCGGCACGCCGACGAGGTGTGCCCGACCGAGCTGGCCGTGGTGGCCTGGGCCGCCCAGATGGGCACGATCACCTTCCACCCCTGGCCGGTCCGCCGCGACGACACCGACCACCCCGACGAGCTGCGCATCGACCTCGACCCGCAGCCGGGCACCGACTTCGGCGACGTGGTGCGCGTCGCGGGCGAGGCGCGCGCTCTGCTGGAGGACCTCGGCATGGTCGGCTTCCCGAAGACCAGTGGCAGCCGTGGGGTCCACATCTACGTGCGGATCCAGCCGCGCTGGACGTTCACCGAGGTGCGTCACGCCGCGATCGCCTTCGGCCGCGAGCTGGAGCGCCGGACCCACGGCGTCACGACCCGCTGGTGGAAGGAGGAGCGCGGCGAGAACATCTTCGTGGACTACAACCAGAACGCCCGGGACCGGACCATCGCCAGCGCCTACTCGATCCGCCCGCTGCCGGGTGGCCCCGTCTCCGCGCCCGTGACGTGGGACGAGCTCGAGCACGTCCGGACCCGTGACTTCACCATCCACACCATGCCGGCCCGCTTCGCCGAGCGGGGGGACCTGCACGCGGCGATCGACGACGAGTCCTTCGACCTGACCCGGTTGCTGGAGCTCTACGCCGCCGACGAGGAGTCCGGTCTCGGCGACATGCCGTACCCGCCCGACTACCCCAAGCAGGAGGGGGAGCCGCCGCGGGTTCAGCCGTCGCGGATGAACCCGGAGAACTGGAAGGGCTCGGGGGACGCCTGATCAGCAGGCCGGGCGTCGACCGGTCAGGCCCTCCGCGACCACCACTGCTTGAGCGGGGAGATCTGGGCCGCGCCGAGCAGCGCCAGCCAGCACACGACGACCACCACCACGATCAGCGGCAGCTCGCGTGAACGCCAGGCGAGCACCGCACCGGTCAACGGTGCGAGCGCGGAGAACCCCGGCACCCACCAGCGCCCACGATGCCCCCAGAAGGCCCCGACCGCGGCCACCAGCAGCGCGAGCGCGACGGTCGTGCCGACCGAGATCGGGAGGATCGCCAGGTGCCGGTCGTTCGCCCCGCAGCAGCCCGCGAGAGCGCCGGCGACCATCCCCAGAAGAAGGCTCCACCCGGCTGCGAGCACGAGGAGCAGTGCCACCCCCACGGCGAGCCAGGGTCGTCGTTCCCCCGGTGCAGCAACCGGCGACTGCAGTGTCATCGCGCGAGTCTAGAGATCGCGGTGGGGCCTGACCACTATCCGGGGCGCCCTCTCCGGGAGGGCCCAGCAGGTGGTTCCGCGACGGAGCTCCCGCATCCGTGGCGTCGTGGAGGGATGGCTCGGACGCGACGCAGTGCGGTTCTCGGAGGGATTGAGTACGTGCTCTCGATGGTGCGCACCGGCACGCTACAGGAGCGCCATCCCGGGCAGCCCAAGGCGATCATGGGTGGTGTTGCATCCGGGGTGGGCATCCTCGAGATCACGGGGTTCCTGGCCAACCGGATCGTCCCACGCGGACGTTGGGCCGTTCTGGCGCGGCCCGTGTCCGGTCCCGGGCTCGACGACCCGCCGCGCTTCCGCGGGGTCGTCCGCAGCCGCAAGCCTGCCGAGGCGCTGGCCGCCCAGTGGGCCCGGCGGCTGCAGTCGGGTGAGTCCCTGGTGGAGGGCTGATCGAGCGTGACGGAGGACTCGCGGGCATGCCGCACGGACACGTGAGCCACCGCAATAGGCTCGAGGCATGATCGTTGCCATCAGCATCTCGCCCGCTGTGACCTCCGAGGACGGAGGTGTCTCCGAGGCCGTCGCCGAGGCCGTCCGGGTCGTCAAGGAGTCGGGCCTGCCGTACGAGCTGAACTCCATGTTCACCCTCATCGAGGGGGAGTGGGACGAGGTGATGGCCGTGGTGAAGCGGGCTGTCGACGTCGTGGCGGAGGTGTCGCCCCGGGTGGGTCTGGTGCTGAAGGCCGACATCCGGCCCGGCTACGAGGGACAGATGCGCACGAAGGTCGAGCGCGTCGAGTCCCTGCTGGCCGACTCCTGAGCCGACCCCCTGCGGTTCGTGCCGCGCCCAGCCTGGCCGGACCGTCCAGTACGGTGACCCCCATGTCGCCACGAGTGCTGATCCGCGTCGCGTCGGTGATCGTCGTCCTGATCGCGGCGGCGTACATCACCTACCTCACCGTCCGCTGAGTCGGCGGTGTCACCTGCAGGATCGCGTCCAGCGGCCGAGGTGGAGATCACCGGCGACCTGGTGCGCCGACTGCTGGCCGAGCAGCACTCGGATCTGGCCGGGCTCCCGCTCACCGAGGCCGCCGCCGGCTGGGACTGCGCCGTCTACCGGCTGGGACCGGACCTGGCGGTCCGGCTCCCGCGACGGGAGCAGACAGCTGCGATGGTGCTCCACGAGCAGACCTGGCTCCCGCTGATCGGTCCCTCGCTGCCCCTGCCGACGCCGGTTCCCCTCCGGGTGGGTGGTCCCGGCGAAGGGTTTCCCTGGACGTGGAGCGTGGTCCCCTTTCTCCCGGGCGAGGTCGCCTTCCCGGTCGAGCGGGTGGACCGGCTGACGGCAGCCGAGCAGCTGGGCGACTTCCTGGCCCGCCTGCACCGGCCCGCGCCCGCAGACGCCCCGCACAACCCCTATCGGGGGATCCCGCTGGCTCGGCGGGCCGCATCCGTCGTCGAGAACATGGAGGTCCTCGGGGGTGAGATCGACCGGGCGGCCGCGGAAAGCGTCTGGGAGACAGCTTGTGCGGCGCGACCCTGGTCGGGGCCCCGCCTGTGGCTGCACGGCGACCTGCACCCGGCCAACCTGCTGGCGCTCGACGGCAGAATCAGCGGCGTCCTCGACTTCGTCGACATCACCGCCGGGGACCCGGCGACCGACCTGGCCGTGGGATGGATGCTGCTGGACCCCCCGGGACGGGCCGGCTTCCGCGAGGTCTACGAGGCGGCGGCGTCGTACGACGTCACGGAGGGCGACTGGACGCGTGCTCGCGGGTGGGCAGTCAGCCACGCGCTCGCCTGCCTGGCCCACTCCGTGGACGACCCGCTGATCGCCGCCATCGGCCGCCGCACCATGAGCCAGACGCTGCTGCCCCGATAGGGGCCTCAGGCCTCGATGATGCTGTTGCCGCCCTGCTCGTCGAACGTCTCGCGCTCGAGCAGGTGCAGCACGGGAACGCCGAGCTTGCGGCGGGCCCGCGAGGTCCAGTCGACGTGGAAGAACTCGGCGACCAGGTGCGGGCGCGGTCAGGATGATCGCCTCGGCCGCTTCGACCTCCGACACCTTGCGGATGAGCCCGTCGATCGGGTCGATGCTCAGCACGTCGCCGGCCGCGTCCGCTCCGGCCTTCTGTAGCTGCCTCAGGGAGTCGTCGAGCTTGGTGCGGGCGTCGGAGAGCAGGTCGGACTGGATCTCCGCGATGTCGTCGTCGCTGAGGGCGAGTCGCGGGAGAGGCGAGCATCTCGCCTGCCGCGAGCGAGCTCATGGCGGTCTCGACACGGGCGGCCGCGTCGTCGACCGGGATGAGCAGGTCGTAGCGGACAGGCTCCTCGATGCCCGAGTGGAGGCTCAGCACCTGCTTGGCGTCGCGCTCCGACAGGGACTCCTCGACCAGCAGCACGACGTCATAGGTCTCATGTCGACCTCCTCCGGGTGTCCGTCTCTTCGAGCCTAGTTCCTGTCAGGGTCCCGAGGATCCGTCGAAGGTCATAACTCACCGGCTCCTCGAGCTGGTCGTAGCCGCAGGTCGTCGGGGTCCCGGTCGGGGCGCCACCGCTTGAACTGGGTGGTGTGCCGGAACCGGTCGCCCTCCATGTGGTCGTAGCCGACCTCGACGACCCGCTCGGGGCGCAGCGGGACGAACGAGAGGTCCTTCCCACCGCTCCAGCGGCTCTCGCCGCCGGGGAGCCGGTCGGTTGCTGGATCCGCTGCTGCCACTCGGCCCAGGGGTGGTCGTCGATGGAGGCGACCAGGGCGGCCAGCTCGGTCGACGAGCTCGGCCCGCCGGGCGGCCGTGAAGCTGGCGCAGACGCCGACGTGGTGGAGGTGGCCGCTGGTCGTCGTAGAGGCCGAGCAGGAGAGAGCCGAGCAGCGGCTGCTCCGGGGTCGAGGTCTTGTGCAGGCGGTAGCCGGCCACGACGCAGTCGGCGGTGCGGTCGTGCTTGACCTTGACCATCGTGCGGCCGTTGGGCACGTAGGGGTCCGGCGAGCGGCTTGACCATGACGCCGTCGAGGCCGGCCCCCTCGAACTGCTCGAACCAGCGTCGGCCTCGTCGGGATCGCGCGTGACCGGGGTCAGGTGGACGGGCGCGCGTGCCGTCGCCATGCGCCTCCTCCAGCAGCGCCGTCTGCGGATGCAAGCGGGAGGCTCGGAGAGGTCCTCGTCGCCCAGGGCGAGCAGGTCGAACGCGACGTACGACGCCGGCTGGGTCTCGGCCAGCATGCGCACCCGGGAGTCCGCCGGGTGGATCCGGTCCTGCAGCCGGTCGAACTCCAGTCGCGTCGCCGATCGCGACGACGAGCTCGCCGTCGAGCACGCATCGCGGTGGCACGGAGGCCCGCAGCGCCTCGACGACGTCGGGGAAGTAGCGGGTGAGCGGCTTGGTGTTGCGGCTGGTCAGCTCGATCTCGTCGCCGTCGCGGAAGACGAGGCAGCGGAAGCCGTCCCACTTGGGCTCGTACTGGACCCCGGGTGGGTCGCCGCCGGCGAACTTCTCCGGTCCGGGGATCGCCTTGGCGGGCTTGGCGAGCATCGGCTGCACGGGAGGCATCACCGGGAGGTCCACATACCGACCCTAGGGCATGGCGCGCGGGGTGCCGGCGTGACGCACGTACCCTTGCCCGGTGCCGATCTCCCTGTGCGAGCGCAATCCCGTGGTGGCCGGGGACCGGCTGCTGGCCGACCTGGTGCCGCCGCCGCGATTCCGTGCGGTGAGCTTCGACTCCTACCGTCCCGACCCGGCCCAGCCGACGCAGGCTGCCGCCGTGGCGTACCTCGAACGGTTCGTCGCGTCACCTGCGGTCCCGACCGCCTCGCCGCGGTCGTGGCTGCGGGCACCGCGAGCCCGGGCCGGGGGGCGTCTACCTCGACGGCGGGTTCGGGGTCGGCAAGACCCATCTGCTCGCCTCCCTGTGGCACGCGGCTCCCGGGCCCAAGCTCTTCGCCACCTTCGTCGAGCTGACCCATCTCGTCGGGGCGCTGGGCTTCCACGAGGCGGTCGAGGCGCTCTCGGCGTACATCCTGGTGTGCGTGGACGAGTTCGAGCTCGACGACCCGGGCGACACCGTGCTGGTGTCCACCCTGTTGCGCCGGCTGCGCGAGGCCGGGGTCCGGCTCGCGGCCACGTCCAACACGCTGCCCGGGCAAGCTGGGCGAGGGCCGGTTCGCCACCGCGGACTTCATGCGGGAGATCCAGGGCCTCGCCTCGTCGTTCGACTCGGTGCGCATCGACGGCGAGGACTACCGCCACCGGGGCCTCCCCGACGCCCCCGATCCCGCTCGACGAGGCGACGGTCCTCGCCCGCGTCACCGGACGAGCGGGAGTCGCTGGACCGGTTCGGCGAGCTGGCAGCGGCACCTCGCCGACGTCCACCCGTCCCGGTACGGCGCGATGCTGGACGGCGTCGAGCGGGTCGGGCTGCTCGGAGTGACGCCCGTGCACGACCAGGCCGTCGCGCTGCGACTGGTCGTCCTCGCGGACCGGCTCTACGACCGCGATGTCCCGGTGGTCGCCAGCGGGGTGCCGTTCGACCGGCTGTTCGCCGACGACCTGCTGCGCGGCGGCTACCGCAAGAAGTACTTCCGAGCCGTGAGCCGGCTGGTCTCCCTGGCGCGCGAGGGGTCCGGACTCGACGGTCCCGACGAGGAGTAGTGGAGGCTCTGCCTGCGCTATGGCGGCCGGGCCATACTGCTGGGATGAGCACGCACTGACCTCGGCCCCGTCTCCCGCATGCTGCGCCTCCCGCCAGGCCCGGTGGACCTGTCGACGATCGACCCCGGCGCGACCCCGGGCTTCCTCGGCACGAAGCAGGCCGCCGAAGGAGGACCTGCGCACGGTCCACGACTCGCTCGCCGACTCCCAGGAGCGCCTGTACGCCCACGGCAGGTCCGGAGGACGCCGCAATCTGTTGGTGGTCGTGCAGGGGATGGACACCGCGGGCAAGGGCGGAGTGGTCAAGCACGTCGCCGGAGCCCTGGATCCCCAGGGAGTGCACATCAAGGCGTTCGGCGCTCCGACCAAGCGCGAGCTGCGCCACGACTTCCTCTGGCGGATCGCCAAGCACGTTCCCGGGGGCGGCACGGTGGGCATCTTCGACCGGTCGCAGTACGAGGACGTGCTGATCGGCCGGGTGCGCACGCTGGCTCCCGCCGAGGAGATCGAACGCCGCTACGAGGCGATCAACGACTTCGAGCGGGAGCTCGCCAGCACCGGGACGACTTTCGTGAAGGTCATGCTCCACATCTCCCGGAAGGAGCAGTACGACCGGCTCAAGGCGCGTCTCGAGGACGACACCAAGCACTGGAAGTACAACCCGGCCGATCTGGCCGACCGCAAGCTGTGGGGCGACTACCAGGAGGCGTACGAGATCGCGCTGGAGCGGTGCAACACCGACCACGCGCCCTGGCACGTCGTCCCCAGCGACCACAAGTGGTACCGCGACTGGGCGCTCACCCACCTCGTCGACGAGCATCTGCGGGCCTTCGACCTGGGGTGGCCCACGGCCACCTTCGACGTCTCGACGGAGACCAAGCGACTCAAGGACCTGAAGTAAGTCGCATCGCGCCGACCCGGGCGGCTACCGTGTCCCGGTGATCCCCACCGTGCGCGCCATCCGCTATGTCACGCCCTTGCGCGAAGGGGGGTCCCTGCCCGGCCTGGTGGAGGCCGAGGACCTCGGCACCTACGTGTGCAAGTTCCGCGGTGCCGGCCAGGGCATCCGCGGTCCTGGTCGCCGAGGTCATCGTCGGCTCCCTGGCGCAGCGACTCGGCATCGAGACACCGCGCCTGGTGGCACTCGAGCTGCCGCAGGACCTGGCTCGCTACGAGGCGGACGAGGAGGTCCAGGACCTGCTCCGCGCGTCGGTAGGGCTGAACCTCGGCGTGGACTTCCTCCCGGCCTCCTTCGGATTCGGCTCCTCGACGAAGGTCGACCCCGAGCTGGCGGCCCGGATCCTGTGGCTGGACGCCTTCACCGCGAACGTCGACCGCAGCTGGCGCAACCCGAACCTGCTGGTCTGGCACGGCCGCCTGATCGCGATCGACCACGGCGCCGCCCTCTACTTCCACCATGGGTGGGGCAACGGGCTCACCGAACCCACCCGCTTCGCGCAGCAGCCCTTCCGCGTGGACGACCACGTGTTCGGGACCCACCTCGACCGCGCGATCGCCCTCTCCGGGGGACTCGCCGAACTGGTCGGGGACGGGGCGATCGTCGCCGCAGTCGGTGAGGTCCCGGACGAGTGGCTGGAGACCGTCGCGCCCGGGATCAGCAGCGAGTCGGCCCGCGCGGCGTACGCGGGGTTTCTCGAAGCACGGCTCGGGGCGATGGCCAGCTGGCTCCCGCGAGCGAGCGCGGCATGAGCGGTCACGCACGCCCTTACCAGTACGTGGTGCTGCGGTGCGTGCCGCGCGTCGATCGCGAGGAGTTCCTCAACGTCGGTGTCGCCCTCTACTGCCAGGCCGACGACTTCCTCGAGGTGGCCCATCGCGTCGACGCCGACAGGCTGCGAGCGTTCAGTCGCGACATCGACCCGGCGGATGTCGAGGCGGCTCTTGCGGCGCTGGAAGGTCATTGCCGTGGGGAAGGCCCCGCGGCGGGCAGGTCGCTGGGGGAGCGTTTCGGCTTCGTCTCCGCTCCCCGCTCCACCGTCCTGCAGCCCGGTCCGGTCCACGGCGGGGTCTGCGACGACCCGAAGGCCGAGCTCGACCATCTGGTGCGCCTGCTGGTCCAGCCCGGCTGAGTCGACGGTCCGGATCGCTCCTGGCCGCGGGCTGGACAGGTCAGAGGTGGATCTGGTGGCCGACGATGTCCTCGACGGCCTCGAGGACCGCCTCGGACAGGGTCGGGTGCGCGAAGACGTTCCGGGCGATCTCGTCCGCGGTCAGGTCCCACTTCTGTGCCAGGGTCAGGGCGGGGAGCAGCTCGGTCACGTCGGGCCCGATCATGTGCGCGCCGAGGATCTCGTTGTGGCTGGCGTCGGCGACGATCTTCACGAATCCGACCGCTTCGCCGAGACCCTGGGCCTTGCCGTTGGCGGAGAACGGGAACCTGCCGACCTTGACGTCGTAGCCCTTGTCGCGCGCCTGCTGCTCGCTGTAGCCGAAGGAGCCGATCTGCGGCTGGCAGTACGTCGCCCGCGGGATCATGTCGAAGTCGATCTCCTGCGTCTCGACGCCGGCGATCGTCTCGGCCGCCACGATGCCCATCGCCGACGCCGTGTGGGCGAGCATCAGCTTGCCGGTCACGTCGCCCAGCGCGTAGACCCCGTCGACGTTGGTGCGGCCGCGCTCGTCGACCGCGATGGCGCCGCGGTCGGTGAGGGCGACGCCGGTGTTCTCCAGCCCGTAGCCGGTCGTGCGCGGTGCGAAGCCGATCGCCTGGAGCACCTTGTCGGCGACCAGCACCTGCGTGTCGCCGCCGGCGGCGGGGGAGACGGTGACCTCGACGCGGTCGCCCTTGTCGTCGATGGCCTCGACCTTGGTGCCGAGCATCACGGTGACGCCGAGCTTCTTGTAGTGCCGGAGGAGCTCCTTGGAGACGTCCTCGTCCTCGGTCGGCACCATGCGATCGAGGAACTCCACGATCGTGACGTCGACACCGAAGTTCTTCATCACGTAGGCGAACTCGACGCCGATGGCGCCCGAGCCGGCGATGATGATGCTCCCTGGAAGGTTCTCGTCGAGGATCTGCTCCTCGTAGGTGACCACGCGCTCCGACAGCGACGTGCCGGGCACGAGCCGGGTGCTGGCACCGGTGGCGATGATCAGGTTGTCGCAGGTGTAGCTGGTGACCTGGCCGTCCTCGCCCCGTACGTCCACCGACTTCGCGCCCGTGAGGGTGCCCCAGCCGTTGATCTCGGTGATCTTGTTCTTCTTCATCAGGAAGTGGACGCCGCGGACGATGTTGGCGCTGACCGCGCGCGAGCGGGCGTGCGTCGGGCCGAACGCCATGGAGGCGTCGCCCTCGATCCCGAAGACGTCCTTCTCGTGGGACAGCACGTGGGCGAGCTCCGCGTTGCGCAGCAGCGCTTTGGAGGGGATGCAGCCGACGTTGAGGCACACCCCGCCCCAGTACTTGTCCTCGATCACGCCCACCGACTGACCGAGCTGGGATGCGCGGATGGCGGCGACGTAGCCGCCGGGACCGGCGCCGAGAACGAGGACGTTGAAGTGCGTGGTCATGCTCAGGAGCCTATTGGGTCCCCGGTGGTCCGTCAGACCGGGACCAGCTCCACGGCACCGACGCAGTAGCGGGCAAGAACGGTCCGGGCCACCTCGGGATCGGCTCCGAGCGGGGCGGAGACGGCGACGGCTCCTGCCTCGAGAGCCAGTTCAGCGGCGCGGTCGTACAGCGGTCCCTCGGCAAGGAACAGCTGGGCGACCGCGATGTGGCGACGGCCCTGGGCGCGCAGCGAGCGCACGGCCTCGCCGGTGGCCGGGGGAGCCGATGAGGCGTACGCAGCGACGCAGGGGAGGCGGTGGGCCTGCCCCCAGATCCGCGCCGCGCGGGCGACCGCCTGGTTGGCCAGCGTGTCCGAGGATCCGGTCGCGGCAAGGACCAGGGCGTCGAGCTCCCGGACCCGGGACTGGCGCAGGACCTCGCGCATCCGGCGGTCGAGGACCTCGAGGTAGACGGAGTCCAGGCCGAGGACCTGGGTGGCGGCGATCCGGATCGCGGGGTGGGCGGCAGCAACGTCGGCCACGGCGGCAGGGGATCGCGACGCGCGTCTGATCGGTGTCCAGGAGGATCAGCGGGACGACGACAGCCTCGTCCACCCCCGCGCGCTCCAGTCGCTCGACGACGACCTCGAGGGAGGGCCTGCTCGTGGAGCCGAGGAAGGCGAGCTCGACCCGGAGATCGGGACGCTGGCGCTTGATCTCGCCGACCAGGTCACGGACTGTCGAGGTGGCGTGCCGCGCGTGGGGGCCGTGCGCGAGCGCGATGAGGGCGGGGGCTGTCATGGAGCCTCCTCTCCGATCCGGTGCGCCGCGCGGCACACCCGTGGGCGGTCGCGACGGCCGGAGGCGACGGCACTGGCGCCAGCGGTGGCCGGTGTCAGGACACCGGTAGGACGAGTCTCAGGGCTCGGACACGCTTCCCACAAGCTGGAATCTTGCTATGTGGGATTGCTGTCCAGGGTATGGACGACACCTCCTGCGCGCCGATCCCGGCCCGGATCACTAGGCTGTGGCCGTCTACCCCCTTCGACAGAACCGAGGACATCGGCGTGAACGACGTCTCTCCCGCCTCCAGTGCCGCCTTCGATGCCATCCTGCAGGAGATCGCGTCCGTGGAGCCCCGCGTGGCCGAGGCCACCCGGGCCGAGCTCACCGACCAGCGGTCCTCGCTCAAGCTCATCGCCAGCGAGAACTACGCGTCCCCGGCGGTGCTGCTCACCATGGGCACCTGGCTGTCCGACAAGTACGCCGAGGGCACGATCGGACACCGCTTCTACGCCGGGTGCCAGAACGTCGACACCGTCGAGACGCTGGCCGCGGAGCACGCCCGCGAGCTCTTCGGCGCCGAGTACGCCTACGCCCAGCCGCACTCCGGCATCGACGCGAACCTCGTCGCCTTCTGGTCGATCCTCGCCCAGCGCGTGGAGACGCCCGGGCTGGAGAAGCTCGGCGCCAGGACCGTCAACGATCTGAGCGAGCAGGACTGGGAGACGCTGCGCGCCGACCTGGGGAGCCAGCGCCTGCTGGGCATGTCGCTCGACGCCGGCGGCCACCTGACCCACGGCTTCCGGCCCAACATCTCCGGCAAGATGTTCCATCAGCGCTCCTACGGGACCGACCCCGAGACCGAGCTGCTCGACTACGACCACGTGGCGGCAGTGGCACGCGAGTTCCGCCCGCTCATTCTGGTTGCCGGCTACTCGGCGTACCCGCGGCGGATCAACTTCGCCACCATGCGCGAGATCGCCGACGAGGTCGGCGCGACCCTGATGGTCGATATGGCCCACTTCGCCGGCCTGGTGGCGGGCAAGGTGTTCACCGGCGACGAGGACCCGATCCCGCACGCGCACGTCGTCACGACGACCACCCACAAGTCCCTGCGCGGGCCGCGCGGCGGGATGGTCCTGGCCAAGGAGGAGTTCGCCGCGTCGGTCGACCGTGGCTGCCCGATGGTGCTCGGCGGCCCGCTCGGGCACGTGATGGCGGCCAAGGCCGTCGCCCTCGCGGAAGCCCGGCGCCCGGAGTTCCGTGGCTACGCTCAGCGGGTCGCCGACAACGCCAAGTCCCTCGCCGAGGGTTTCCTGAGCCGGGGCGCTCGCCTGGTCACCGGGGGCACCGACAACCACTTGGTCCTGCTGGACGTGAGCGGCTTCGGCCTGACCGGGCGGCAGGCGGAGTCCGCCCTTCTCGACGCGGGGATCGTCACCAACAGGAACTCCGTTCCCCATGATCCCAACGGGGCCTGGTACACCTCCGGCATCCGCTTCGGCACCCCCGCACTCACCACCCGGGGCTTCGGTCACGACGAGTTCGACCGGGTCGCCGAGCTGGTGGTCGACGTGCTGAAGAGCACCGAGCCCTCCACCACGTCGTCCGGTGCCGCGTCCAAGGCCAACTACACCCTCGCCGACGGTGTCGCCGACCGCACGCATGCCGCGTCGGCCGAGATGCTGGACAAGCACCCGCTCTATCCCGGGCTCGACCTGGCCTGAGACGGGGCCGGGCGTCCGCGCCAGGCTTCTGCGGCATACCACGACGCGGCGGTGAGGAACATCAGCCGCTGCAGCACGCCCCAGATTCCGCTGTCCATGAACAGCGGGACGGCTGCCGCCACGACCAGGGCCGTCACGTCGCCGGTCAGCGCGATCGCGGTGCGGGGACGCCGCGAGACCAGCGTGACCAGCACTCCGGCGATGAAGGCGAAGCCCACGACGGAGGCAGCGACGCTATGCAGGAGGTCTTCCTGAGCGACGTACGGCACGCCGGGCTCCCACGGCGCGTGGGAGTAGACCGCGACCATCATCATCGAGACGCCGAAGAGCCCGTGCAGGGCCGTGGCCGCCGGTCGCCAGGCCGTGTGGCGCAAGACGGCGATGCCCAGCACCGACAGGCCGAAGGCGACGAACCCCGTCCTTGCGACCCAGGCCCCGGGGACGCCCTGGGCGGCTGACTCGCTGGTGCCGAGCTCGACCCAGGAGTAGGACGCCGGCAACGCGAGCGGAGCCAGGGCCAGCAGCAGCATCGCCGCCCCGAGCCCGGCCACGAGGCCGAGCGACCAGCTGCCCCGCGCGGTTCCTGTCATGTAGGGATGGTCGCGCGCCGCGCGATCGAGCGCAGGTCGACGCCCCGGGGGAGAGTGCCCAGCGTCCCGAGGTACTCGTCGCCGAGCCGGGTGGCGCAGAATGCGTCCGCCACCTCCGCAGGGCCGTGCTGCACGAGGAGTGCCCCCTGGAGACACGCCGCCATCCGACCGGCCAGCCGGCGGGCACCGGCCTCGACGCCTTCGGCGTCGGCCAGGCTCTCGAGGGTCCGGTCGAGTGCGCGGTCGAGCCGCGCGTCCGCGCCACGCGCCTTGCCGACCTCGGTGACCCACGCGTCGAGCACCGCGGGCTCGCGCGAGATCGCGCGGAGCATGTCCAGGGCGTTGACGTTGCCCGAGCCTTCCCAGATGGAGTTCAAGGGCGACTCCCGGAAGAGCAGCGGCATCCCCGAATCCTCGACGAAGCCGTTGCCACCGAGACTCTCCAGCGCCTCGGCGACCATCATGGGGGTCCGCTTGCAGACCCAGTACTTGGCCAGCGGGAGGCCGATCCTTCGAAGTGCCGCCTCGTGGGGGTCGTCGCGCGCGTCGACGGAGTGGGCGAGCCGCATCCCGATCGCCATCGCCGCCTCCGCCTCGACCTGAAGGTCCGCGATGACGTTCTGCATCAGCGGCTTGTCGCTCAGCAGGCCGCCGAAGGCGGTCCGGTGTGCCACGTGCCAGGATGCCTCCGCGACCGAACGGCGCATGAGACCCGCCGACCCCAGGATCGTGTCGAGGCGAGTGGCGGCCACCATCTCGATGATCGTCCGGACCCCGCGCCCCTCATCGCCCAGCCGCAGAGCCCAGGACCCGTCGAACTCGATCTCGGCCGAGGCGTTGGACCGGTTCCCGAGCTTGTCCTTCAGCCGTACCAGGTCGATGGGGTTGCGGGTGCCATCAGGCAGCACGCGGGGGAGCAGGAAACAGGTGAGTCCCCCCTCGGCCTGGGCCAGGATGAGGAAGACGTCGTTCATCGGGGCCGAGGTGAACCACTTGTGGCCGTAGATCCGGTACTCCCCGTCGGCTCCGATCGGCTCGGCGCGGGTGACATTCGTCCGGACGTCGGAGCCGCCCTGCTTCTCGGTCATGCCCATGCCCGCGAGCAGGCCGGCCTTGACGGTGGGCCGGCGCAGGCCGAAGTCGTAGGTGGTCGAGGCCAGCCCGGGCGTCCATTCCTTGGCGAGCACTTCGTCGGTCCGGAGGGCCGGTACCACGGCGTAGGTCATCGCGATCGGACAGCTGTGTCCCGGCTCGACAGCGCTCCACGCATAGAACCCGGCAGCGCGCCTGAGGTGGGCATGCGGCTCGTCGGACACCCACGGGTGGGCCTGCAGGCCGAACCCGACCGCCTGGGTCATCATCCAGTGCCAGGACGGATGGAACTCGACTTCGTCGATGCGGTTGCCGAAGCGGTCGAACTGTCTCAGCACCGGTGGGTTGGCGTTCGCGAGGCGTCCATGCTCGCGCGCCTCGGCACTCCCGGCGAGCCGACCGACTGACTCCAGGGACTGAACGAGGGGATCCCCGCCGTACCGGCGCAGCGTCTCGACGAGACCGGCGTCGGAGAGCACCGCGTCGTGTCCGACCAAGGGCGGTGGCTGGTTCTGGGCCACCCGGTTGCTGGTACCCATACCGCCACACTAGGCCGGGGCCACCACGATGCCGACGGCGCGTGCACCCCTCTCGTCCGGCGTCTTCACGGCGTGGCGGGAGAGCGTCCGGCGGAGGCCGTGCCTCAGTACCGGAACTGTCCCACCATCCGCTTGAGCTCGGCCGCAATGGTGGCCAGCTCGGTCGCGGACTGCAGGGTGTTCTGGGCGCCCTGGGTGGTGTCGGACGCCGCCGAGGCGACCTGCGTGACGTCCTCGGCGATCCCGTTCGCGCCGGCTGCGGCCTCGGTGACGCTGCGGGCGATCTCGTTGGTGGTGGCGGTCTGCTCCTCGACCGCTGAGGCGATGGTGGCCTGGATCTCGTTGATCCGCCCGATCACCTCGGAGATCTCGGAGATCGCGTCGACCGCTCCCGAGGTGTCGGACTGGATCGCCTCGATCTTCCGGCTGATGTCCTCGGTGGCGCGGGCCGTCTCCTTGGCGAGCTCCTTGACCTCATTGGCGACAACCGCGAAGCCTTTGCCGGCGTCCCCGGCGCGAGCCGCCTCGATCGTGGCGTTGAGGGCGAGCAGGTTGGTCTGCTGTGCGATGGACGTGATCACCTTGATGACCTGTCCGATCTCCGCGCTCGACTCGCCCAGACTGGCGACCGTGGTCTGGGCGTCGCTGGCGACCGTGACGGCACTGGTGGCGACCGTCGAGGCCTCGGTCGCGTTCTTGGCGATCTCCCGGATGCTCGCGGTCATCTCCTCGGCTGCGCTGGCGACCGTCTGGATGCTCGACGACACCTGCACCGACGCGCTGGAGGCGCTCCCGGCCCGATCCGCGGTCAGGCTGGCACCCTCGCCCATGCCCTGGGACAGGATCGTGAGCTGCTCCGCGGAGACCGCGAGAGACTCCGCGGTCCCGGCCATGTTGGCGATCGACTCACGCCACGACGTGAGGACCTCGTTGAGACTGGTGGCCACCTGCCCGATGGCGTCGTCGCCGTCGATCTCCACCGTCCGGGTCAGGTCGCCCTGGCCCGCGGCGTTGACTACCTCGAGGACCAGCTCGACCTTGCGGGCCAGCTCGAGCGCTGCCTCGCGCTCGGCGGCGTCACGGGCGGCCTTCTCCTCCTCCAGGCGGAGCTTCTCGGTGACCACCGACCAGGTGGCCATCGCGCCGATGTACTCACCCTTGGCGTCACGGATCGCCGAGACGCTGAGATCGAGCGTCTCCGGGCCCACCTTGATGTTCGCCTGCCGGGGGAGGTTGCTCTCGTCGCTGAGGATTCCACGCTGGTACGACGGGGTCTTGTGGAAGATGTCGAGGCTCGACCCCACGATCTCGTCCGCCGGGATCGGGAGGAACTCCTCGAGCCCGCGCAGCGTGTTCAGCGACGCCGGGTTCATGTAGGTGATCACGAAGTCCCGGTCGGCGAACATCATGTTCGTGGGCGAGTTCTCCATCATCGACGTCACCCGGGCGACCTCGGCCTCGAGCTTGAGCTTCTCGGTGATCAGCTCCCAGGTGGCCATCGCGCCGACGTATTCGCCCGACTCATCGTGCAGCGGTACCACCCGCAGATCCAGGATCTCGGGCCCGATGTTGATGTGACTGGTCCGGGGCAGCTGCTTGTCGTCCTTGAGGATGTCGCGCTGGTAGGCCGGGTTCTTGTGGAAGATGTCGATGTTGGAGCCCACGACCTGCTCCACCGGGATCGGCAGGTGCGCCTCCAGCCCCCGCAGGCCGTCGAGCGACGCCTTGTTGGCGTAGACGATCTCAAGGTCGCGGTTGGCGATCATCACTCGCGCCGGAACGCTCTCGAGGACCGCGGGCAGGCGGGTCAGGTCGACGTCCTTCGGCGCGGCCGGAGCGGTGCGCGGGGCCGACGTGGCCCGGGAGATGGTCGCGGGCTTGGCGCCGTTCGGGGCCTTCTTGGCGGTTGTCACTGGTTGTCTCCACTGGTGTCGAGGGCTCCAGACGTCACGGCGACGTCTGCGGCACGGGCTGGGTTGAGGACGAGGAGGATGGTGTCGGGCAGGGCCATCACGCCGTAGATGACGTCGCGCACCCTCTCGGACAGGGTCGACGGCGCGGGCTCCAGGACCCGGTCGCCGACGTCGATCACGTCCCCGATGTCGTCGACGAGGAGGCTGACGACCTCGCCGCGGCTGCGGACGATCACGTTCATGGCCGGTTCCGGAGGATCGCTCCCCAGGCCCAGTTGGCTGCGCATGTCGACCGAGGTCACGATCTGGCCGCGCAGGTTGATCAGTCCGCGCACCACCTTCGGCGCGCGCGGGACCCGAGTCATCCGCTGGTGCCGCAGCACCTCCTGCACCTCGCTGACCGCGACGCCGAAGTGCAGGCCCGCGACGGTGAAGGTGCAGTACTGGCGGGCCTCCTGGGCAGTGGTGTCGTGCAGCGGGCGGGCAGCCACCGTGGTCATGACGCCGCTCCCATCCCGACGACGGACTCGAGATCGACCAGGTCGGTGACCTTGTCGGAGATCACCGCCGAGCCCAGGACGCCCGGACGGACGCCCACCTCGCTGCGCTCCAGCTCGGTCTCGACGACGTCCACGACCCGGTCGACGATGATCCCGATCCGCGCCATCCGGTCCTCGTGGACGATCACGGAGAGCGTCTCCCGGTCGTCGTCGGTCTCCGGGAGCCCGATCGCCGGCGCGAGCCGCACGAGGGGCAGGATCCCGTCGCGGTACTGCACGACCTCGGTGTGGCCGGAGAGCTCCACGCGCTCGACGGGAAGCTCCTCCAGCCGCGACACGGCGGTCAGCGGGAGCGCGGCGCGGCGTCCCCCGGACACCTCGAGCACCAGCAGCGCCGATTCGTCGTCGTGGGCGGAGTGGGTCTCGCCGGCAGGCTCCGTCGCCGACAGCTCGACACCGGCAGTCTGCGCGATGCCGGCGACGTCGAGGATGAGAGAGACCCGGCCGTCGCCCATGATCGTGGCCCCGGCGTACAGGGGGACCGGCTTGAGCTGCCGGCCGATCGGCTTGACCACGATCTCCTGGGTGTCGTGGACCTGCTCGACGCACAGGCCGAAGCGGATGTCGTTCGCCTGGACGACGACCACGGTCAGCGCCTCCGATGCAGAAGGGTTGACGCCCAGGACGTCGGACAGCTGCACGAGCGGGAGCAGGTGGCCGCGCAGCCGCAGGACGGGGGACTCCCCGATCTGCTCGACGCTGCGGCTGAGGTCCTCGCCTTCCAGCCGTACCAGCTCCACCAGGTTGGCCTGCGGGATCGCGTACCGGTCGTCGGCCTCGCCGACGATCAATGCCGGGATGATGGCGAGGGTCAGCGGGATGCGGACCCGGCAGGTCGTGCCCGTGCCGACGCTCGAGACCAGGTCGACGCTGCCGCCGATCCGTTCGATGTTCGTTCGCACCACATCCATCCCGACTCCACGGCCCGAGACGTTGGTGACCTCGGCGGCGGTCGAGAAGCCGGGTCGGAAGATCAGGTCGAGGATCTCCTTGGTGTCCATCCGCGTCAGCGCGTCGGACGAGACGACGCCGCGAGCGACGGCCACCTGGCCCAGGTGAGCCGGGTCGATGCCCTTCCCGTCGTCGGTGATCTCGACGATGACCTGCCCTGACTCGTGGTACGCGCGCAGCCTCAGTCGGCCCTCGACCGGCTTGCCGGCCGCGACCCTGCCGTCGGGCGGCTCGATGCCGTGGTCGAGGGCGTTGCGGACCAAGTGGGTCAGAGGCCCTTTCAGCGCCTCCAGCAGCGACCGGTCGAGCTCGGTGTCATGGCCCTCCATCTCCAGGTGCACCTGACGGCCGAGCTGAGCGGCGAGGTCGCGCACGACTCGCGGCATCTTGGACCAGACCTGGCCGATCGGCTGCATCCGCGTCTTCATGACGCTCTCCTGCAGCTCGCTCGCCACGAGGTCGAGCCGTTGCACCGCGCGGACGAGCTCGGAGTCGCCCGCTCCGTCGGTGCGCTGCAGGATCTGGTTGCGGGTCAGAACCAGCTCGCCGACGAGCTGGACGAGACCGTCGAGGAGCTCGACGTCCACCCGCACCGACGAGTCGACCAGGCGCGCCTTGTCCCCGGCGGCGTCCGAGGCGTCCGAGGTGGGGTCGGCGGCCCCGGGGGCGCCCTGCTCGAGCTGTTCCCGTGCAGCCGCGTGCTCGACTCCTGTCTCGGCGGGCAAGACCCGGGCGGCAGGGCCGGGATCTCCGAGGCCGGAGCCGGTGGGGGGGCCGGGGACGCCGTCGGCTGAGGAGCCGGACACGGAGGACTGCTGGTCCGCAGCCGAGGGAGCCGGGTCGATATCGGTCGTCGCCACGGGGGCGACCGGCATGGGCGGTCCGGGGACCGGACCAGGGTCGGAGTCGGCGGAGACGGGAGCGGAGGCGGGGACAGCCGGCGTGACCGGGTCGAGGGTGAGGCCCAGAGCCTCCACCGTGGGGACGAACTCCTCGGCCGCGAGCGCCGCGGTGCTCCCGGTCGCCAGACGCCCCTCCAGCGCGTCAGTGAGCCTCGCAACCACCGGATCGACCTCGACCGATGTCGCCACGTCGCTGCCGGACTCCTCGATGGCTTCGAGCAGTCCTCGGATGGTGTCGACCATCGCCAGCAGCGCATCCGCGATGCTGCGGGTCATCGTCATCTGCCCGTCTCGTAGACGCGAGAGCAAGGTTTCGCCGACGTGGGTGAGAGCTTCCAGTCGGTGCAGTGCGAGGAAGCCGCTGGTGCCCTTGATGGTGTGGATCGTGCGGAAGATGCTGCTCAGCAGATCGCGGGACTCGGGGTCGGCCTCGAGACCGACCAGATCGCGGTCGAGCTGGTCGAGGTTCTCGTGGCTCTCCACGAGGAACTCGGCCAGGATCTCGGCGTCCTCGTCCATCACGGTGATGCACCTCCTTCGACGGGGCTGATCGGCAGTGGCGCAGGGGGTATGAGCGATTCGGCGTGCGTGTTGACGTTCGCGGGCAGGGGTGAGGCGACAGTGCGGGGCGCGGTCAGACGAGCACGACGGAGAGCCGGCCTCCGCCGTAGCCCCCGATGGACACGTTCAGGTCCTCGCGCTGACCCAGGGTGAACGACATGGCGAGGACCGGCGGGGGGACCGCGTCGCCGGCGTAGTAGACCTCGTGAAGCCTGGTGTGGCGGGCGCCCTCCACGTTGAACATGGCCGATGCGATGTTGAGCACCTCGTACAGGTTCTCTCGCATCGTGTCCGGGATCGACCTGTCCGCGATCGCCTCCGCTGCCGTGGGTGGCGGCATGAGCCCGATGGCGGCCCCCGCTCGCGCCGAGAGGCCGAGGTCGACGAGGATCAGTGAGCAGATCGACAGAGAGTCGTCGACGTACACGGAGAAGGTCGCGGGCGCCTCGGCGCTGGGTGCCAGGGGATTGCCGGGCGAGACCTCGACCTCGCGACCGAGGAGGTCGGTCAGCAGGTCACGCAGCTGCTTGGGGTGGGGGAGGTGCATCGGATCCATGGGGGTGCTCTCACGCGAGGACCGGGTCGAGCGCCTCGGCGAACGACTCCGCGGTGAACGGCTTGGCGATCAGGAACAGGGCGCCCTCCCGGGTGGCCCGTTCGACCATCACGCTGGACCCCTCGGAGGTGACGAAGCCGAACGGCACCTGTGAGCCCGAGCTGCGTAGCGCCGCGAGGAGATCGATCCCGGTCATCTCGGGCATGTTCCAGTCGGAGAGGACCAGGTCCGGGTGCTCGGTCATGACGAGCTGGTAGGCCTCGGCGCCGTTGGTCGCCTCGACGATGGCGTGGTCGGCGTACCCCGCCTGGCGCAGGGTGCGGATGACGATCTGCCGCATCACGCGGCTGTCGTCGGCGACGAGGATCTTCATCGGAGCCTCCTTCCCTCGGTCTCGGTGGATGGGTCGACGGGGATGTGGACGGCGATCCGGACGGGTTGCCCGGCCCACGTCAGGTCGGCCCCCACCACTTCGACGCACTCGTGTGGCCAGACGATGCGCCCCTGGGCGACGACCGGGAGGGACAGGGCACTGGGGCCGGGCATCAGGCTCTTGATGTTGCCGCCCACGACGTTGACCAGCTCGCCGACGGCATCGGATACATCGGACTCGCACGTGTCGTGGACGTCCCCGAGCATGGACGCGGTGATGGTGTGCGCGAGGGTGTCGGGCACCTGCAGGCTGATCGTTCCGTTCCACGCGCCGCTGACGCCCACGGCTGCCGAGACGAGTGGCCCGCTCTGGTCGACCGGAGTGCCCTCCAGGAGGGGCTCGCGGTCGCCCAGGAAGCTCGACCACACCTCCTGCGCCAGCATCGTCACGTCCTGCAGTGTCGGCCCGGCCTGGGCGCTCATGCGGGCACCTCCTGCGCGAGCAGTCCCAGCATGCCGAGCTTGTCGACGAGGGCGTCCGGGGTGAACGGCTTGATCAGGTACTCGTGCGCCCCGGCGGCGAGGGCCTTGACGATCTGGTTGTGCTCGGACTCCGTGGTCACCATCATCAGCGTGATGTTGCGCCACTTCTCGTTGGCCCGGATGCGGGTCACGACGGTGTAGCCGTCCATCACGGGCATGTTCCAGTCGATGAGGCACAGGTCGGGGAGCACGCCGGCCTCCAGGTGCGCCAGGGCCGCCTCGCCGTTGTCGGCCTCGAGGTGCTCGAAGCCGAGGTCGGTGACGGTGCGGGCCAGGATCTTCCTCATGGCGCGCGAGTCGTCGATGATCAGTGCCAGCACGGGTCAGGCTCCTATCCGGATGGAGGTCCCGCACGCCGGGTTGCCCGTCCTCGGTGGGAGGGCGGCGGCGTTGTCGCGGACGGGGCGGTGGCCGGTAACTCGGCCGTAGGACTCGCGGTTCCAGTGCTCGTCGGAGTCCAAGGTGGTCTCCGACGAGCCCAGAAGGAGGAACCCGTCGGGGGCGATGACATCTCGTGTCCGCTCGAGGATGGAGCGTTTGGTCTCCAGGTCGAAGTAGATGAGCACGTTGCGCAGGAAGACGACGTCGAAGCGGGGGAGGGGAGGGAAGGGGGCCGCCAGATTGAGGTGCTGGGTGCGCACCACCGTGCGCAGGTCGGGGCTGACCTCCCACTCCGAGCCGACTCGCTCGAAGTACTTCACGAGCATGGTGGCCGGCAGGCCGCGGTTCATCTCGACCTGGCTGTAGCGGCCTGCCTTCACCCGGTCCAGCATCGCGGTCGAGACGTCGGTCGCGAGGATCTCCGCGGTCCAGCCGGATGGCAGGTGCTGGTCCAGGAGCATGGCCAGGCTGTACGCCTCCTGCCCGCTGGAGCAGGCCGCCGACCAGATGGAGATCGTTCGTGTGGCCTCACGCGTCTGCAGCATGTGAGGGAGCATCACGTCGGTGAACACCTGGTAGGGAGCATGGTCCCGGAACCATGAGGTCTCGTTGATGGTGAGTGCGTCCAGGGCTCGGCGTCGCTCTCTCGCATCGGTGGGCAGCCGCGCGACGTAGGCGTCCACGTCCGGGTCGCCGGTCACGCGCGCGAGGGGAAGGAGACGGGCTTCGATCAAGTACTCCTTGCCGGGCTCGTACAGCATCGCCGTCTCGTTGCGGACGAGATCGGCGACGTAGTCGAACGCGGCGGCGGAGAGTGTCACGCCCCTTCCTTCGGGCCCGTCGTAGCCGATCTGAGCGCTTCCGCGAACTGCGCCGCGGTCTCAGGTCGCGTGCCGATCGACCGATGAGACACGCGTGATCCGTGTTCTGGTCGTGGACGACTCGGCGGTGATTCGCCGGCTGGTCACCACCGCGTTGTCGGAGGACCCCGAGATCGAGGTCGTGGGGACCGCGGCGAACGGGAACATCGCCATCACCAAGCTGGCCCAGCTGCACCCCGACGCGATGACCCTCGACATCGAGATGCCCGAGCTCGACGGTCTGGAGACGCTGAGGGCGGTCCGGCCGCTGTACCCGCGCCTGCCCGTCGTGATGTTCTCCACGCTCACGGAGAAGGGTGCGGTGACCACGTTGGAGGCGCTCACTCTCGGCGCCTCCGACTACGTGACGAAGCCGGCCAACGTCGGCAGCGTGGCAGAGAGCATCGCACGTGTGCGCGAACAGCTGGTTCCGAAGCTGAAGGCGCTGGCGGGCGCGCGCAAGGCTGCCGGAGTCTCGAGCCCGCGGTCACTGCCGAGCCGGCCTCTCGCCGACGGGGGCGAGCCCCTCGAAGCGGTGGTCGTCGGCAGCTCCACCGGTGGCCCCGACGCGCTCTCAGAGGTGCTGTCCCGGTTGCCGCGTGACTTCCCGGTTCCGCTCTTCGTTGTCCAGCACATGCCACCGCTATTCACAGCCATCCTCGCCCAGCGACTCGACGGTGTCTCGGCTCTCTCCGTCACGGAGGCCCAGCACGGCGCGCGCCCACAACCTGGGCACGTGTACGTCGCTCCGGGCGACCATCATCTGCGCGTGGAGCGTGACGTGCACGGTCCGAGGGTGACCCTCACGCAGGGACCCCAGGAGAACTTCTGCCGCCCGGCGGTCGACGTGCTCTTCCGTTCCGCGGTCCCGGTGTACGGCAGCCGGACGCTGTCGGTCGTCCTCACCGGAATGGGCCAGGACGGTCGGGAGGGCGTTCGCGCTCTTCACGCGGTCGGAGCGCGCTCCCTCGTCCAGGACGAGCCCAGCGCGGTCGTCTGGGGCATGCCCGGCGCCGTCGCGCGGGCTGGGCTTGCCGACCAGATCCTCCCGCTGACGGACATCGGCCCCGCGATCACCCAGGCGGTGCGCGTGTCCCGGCCCTCGGTGACCGTCTGACCGGCTGTCCACTCCTGCGTCACGTCCCCTGACGGGACGCCTCCTTCTCCACCTCCACGTCACACGGCTGCCCGTCTCCCGGGTCGTCCCGCCCTGCCCGCGCCGAGGCACAACACCACACCAAGGAGTACCGCCATGAAGGGAATGTTCCACGACCTCCGGGTCGTCCTGATCGCCGTCGTCGCCAGCATGGTGCTGGCCGCCGCACCGGCGATGGCCGCCGCGTACGACGCGATGAACGCCGACAACGTCGACGGCCACGGCGCAGTCGGGTCGAAGTCCAAGCCGGGCCAGCGCGCCAACAGCCTCATCGCCGCGAACAAGCGCGGATATCTGCCCAACAACGCGATCCGCAAGACCCGGGACTCCGCCCGTCTCGGCGGTCAGCCACGCACGTCCTTCATCGAGCGGACCTCGGACGCCGGGGAGCTCCAGTCCGGGATCTGGGCCGTGAACGGGACCGGCTCCAGCCGCGGGGCCGCCGCGGTGCGCTTCCTCGAGACGATGACGGTCCAGGTAGAGCCCGGCTCGGTGTACTTCGTCCAGCCCGGGATGTCGACCGCCGACTGCCCCGGGCCGGGCCAGGCGGTGGCCCAGGGCGTGGTCTGCGTCTACGTCACCCAGCAGGTCAACACCACGGCGCTGCACGCGCGCAACCCACTCACCGGCGCCTTCGGCGTGGCGAAGGAGGGGTTCGTGATCACGGGTGTCTTCGACGCCGACGGGTACGCCTACGGAACCTGGGCGGCCCGCAGCGGGGAGTGACCCCTCACGACCTAAGGCCGACATCGTCGCCGTCAGCGGCCGGCACCCTCCACGTCCGGAGGCTGCCGGCCCCGGTCATGCGTATCTCGGCCGAGTCCTGCCTCGCCGTGGAGAGGCGCCCCGCTACAACGCCGTCCCGCGTGAAGGCCTCTGCCACCGGGCCGTCGGCCACGACGCGGATGGTCTCCCCGGGCTCCCACCCCAGCACCGACGTCTCCGCGCCGATCGAGAAGGTGAGCTCCGCGGCCGAGGCCGTGATCGCCAGTCCGAGTCCGATCGCCTCCAGGCGCCCACCCGACGGCCCCGGGGTCCACTCGAGGTCCGCGGGCAGGTGCAACGTGGTCGAGCCGCTCGCGGCCGATCCGGCAGTGACGGTCTGGGCCGGATCGCGGCGACGCGCGGTGAGCGCGTCGTGGGGGCGGGCGACCAGACGGTCGCCGTCGACCCGGACCAGCTGCGGCAGGCTGTGCGCTCCCGCCCAGCCTGCCTCGGTGTCGACGATGCCCCGCAGCCAGTGGATCAGTCCCGGCCGGCCCGCGGCGTCGGTGAAGGCCGCCCCGGCGTAGTACGGCGACCCGTGGGTGAGCCGCCGCCACGTGCCGCCCACGAGCCGACCCTCGACCAGGGAGCCGACGCAGTAGGCCTCGAACTGTCCTCCGCGGTCGTCCCACACCGACACCAGCAGCACGTCCCTGCCGTCCACGCGCAGAAGCGCCGGGCACTCCCATCCGGTGCCCGTCCAGGTGCCGGACGTCTCGGTAGAGGGCCGGCTGTCGAGCATGCCGTCCGGGGACCAGGTCTCCAGGTCGTCCGAGCGATAGCCGAGCACCGCCGCGGTCCCGTCGGAGAGCGCCGCGCCGACGAGCATCCGCCAGCCGTCTCCCTCCCGCTGGAGGAAGGGATCGCGGAAGAAGTCGAGCCGGGGCTCGTCGGGGGGCACCAGCACGACGCGGTCCTTGACCCAGGTATCCCACGTGTCATCACGGGGGAGGGCGACCCGGATGGCCCCCAGTTCCCGGTTCTCCTCGGTGACGGAGGTGTAGAAGATCCGCGCCGGGGGACCGGCCATCGAGCCGGACCAGCACCCGTCCTCGTCGCCGTCGGGGGTCAGCACGGGATCGAGCTCCCGCCATGCGAGCAGATCGGCAGAGGTCGCGTGACCCCAGTGGCACGACGGTTTCCACTCGGTGCTTCCCGGCACGTACTGGAAGAAGAGGTGGTAGAGGCCACCGTGGTGCACCAGCGTGTGCGGATCGTTGATCCAGCCCTGCTGGGCTGTGAAGTGCAGGCGGGGCCGCCCTCGCTCGCTGCTGGGCTGCGCGGTCTCCATGGGCGGGCACTCCTCCTGGCACTCGGTGTGGACCGGGACCTCCCGGTGTCTTCCCACTATGCCTGCACGGGGGCGGATGCGAGCGGGGCCGCACGCCGCGTGGATCGGTACGCCGGGCGCCCAACGAACCTTGACCGTCGCCTCCAGAGTGATCTCGGGGAAGTCGGAGGCGAAGCGGATCGTAAGCGCCTTGGTGCAGTCGTGCAACGGCGTGGTGAGCGTGGGCACTCGGAGGATGGCTCGGACGTCCTGGGCGCCGGGGCGTCTGCTGCCCGGCGCCCAGGACGTGTGGATCGTGGTCAGGCTGTCCCGGCAACGGCCCCGCGAGGCCGACGGGAGCACGCCACCCGGACTCGCACGAGCTGTGCGATGAGCAGGATCCAGATGGTGGCCACGAGTCCCAGGAGGACGACGACGGTCACGTCGCCCACCTGTGCCAGAGGCTTCGGCGGTGCAGGGATGTACGCCGAAGTGGCGGTGGTGACCGGGACCACCGTCCCGGCCTTGATCGTCTTGCCGCCACTGGGGTCGGCGTACTTCACCAGGATGTGCGTGTCCCCGGTCGTGGTCGGCTGGTACGACAGTGCCGCTGTGCCGTCGTCGCCCGTCTTGACCGTGCCCAGCGGAACGCTCTGGCCGTCGGGCCCGAACTCGGTGGTGACGTAGTAGAACTGGACTTCGGCATGTCGGACGGGGTTCCCGCTCGCGTCGGTGACCGTGGCCACCAGGTCGACCGTGTCACCGGTCTCCGACCCGCTGACGAACACGTTCGGCGGTGTGGTCTTGCCCTGGGCCTGGCTGGGACCCGCGGAACCGACCAGGAGGACGGCTGCCAGGGGGAGGGCCAGGACGACCATGGCCACCGTCGAGGAGCGCCGCAACAGCTTGCCGCGCTTGCGGGGCGCGCGCGCGGGAGCCTCCTCGTCCGCGACGATCTCTGCGGCCGTGCCCTCGGCGAACTCCTCCATCTCGTCGATCGACAGGATCGGGACGAAGCGGAAGAGCAGCATCAGCAACAGCGGGATGGCCGCCACGCCGGCGAGCGTGATGGTCACCGCCACCCAGGTGAAGTGGTAGCTGCCGAAGGTGCCGGTCACCCGGTCGTAGGTGGCCGGGTCGACCACCATGAGCATCCGCTTGAGCCACATGGAGGGTGCGACGAAGGCGGCGGCCGTGACCAGTCCCCACGTGTGACGGGTCCAGGGGAGGGCGATCAGGGTCAGCGGGATCACCCCACCTCCCACGACGAAGAGCCAGAACCAGATCGCGAAGTGCCCGACCAGCAGCTCGTGGAACACTGCGGTCGGCCCCGGCTCTCCGACGTAGGCGCCGGGGAGGATGTCGGCGAAGGTGAGGTACAGGTATGCCATGGCGAACGCGGCGAGGATGAAGCCGAGCCGCACGAAGTGGCGCTCGCTGATGAGGCCCTCCAGGTGGTACGCCCGCCGGTAGGAGGCGACGACCAGGATGACCAGGGCGACGCCCGAGTAGAGCGCGGCCACCACGAAGTACGGCGCCCAGATGCTCTCGTGCCACCACGGGCGGCTGACCAGGGCGAAGGCCCAGGACAGGACCGAGTGCACCGAGACCGCCAGCGGGATGATGAGGATCGAGATCAGGCCGAGCGAGCCGTGCAGCACCCGGCGCTGCTGAGGACTGCCGGTCCATCCGCGAGACAGCGCCCGGTAGATCCGCCCCCGCCGGCCGACGCGCGTCGGGATTCCACTTCTCCGCGATCGCCATGTCCGGGACCAGCGGCAGGAAGAAGAACACGATCGAGGCTGCCGTGTAGGTCATCACAGCGACGAAGTCCCAGAAGATCGGGGAGGTCATGTTCGGCCGGGTGACCAGCTCGAGGATGCGCTCGGGCCGCCCGAGGTGCGGGATGATGAACGCCCCGCCGATCAGGACGGTGACGACGGCGGTGCCCTCGGCGAGCCGGGTCAGCGGCGCACGCCACGTGGCTCCGGTGAGCCGCAGGATGGCCGAGACGACAGCACCGCCGTAGCTGACGCCGACGAAGGTGACCACGTCCGCGATGTAGATGCTCCAGAACGCCTCGTCGTTGTAGCCGGCGACGCCGAGCCCGTCACGCAGCTGGATCACCCAGGCGGCGATCCCCGCGATGACGACGGCGGCGAGGAAGGCGAGCAGCAGCCAGTAGCGGTAGCCGGGGCGGCCCAGGGGGCGCAGCGCGGCGCTCCTGATGCCCGGGCGGATCGCGGGACTGATGTGCTCGGGGCCAGGCTCGGTGGAGACCGGTGAGGGCTGGTAGTCGTCGGGCGGTCATCGTCATCACCCCAGGTCCTGGCCGTGGCCGAGGATGTAGTAGACGCGGGGGTTGGTGCCCAGCTCCTCCTTGAAGCGCACGGCGTCGTTCTCCTTGAGGTACGTGGAGAGCTTGACGGTGTCGCCGTAGGAGTTCGTGGCCACGTCGGTGACCAGGTCGCCGATGTAGAGGACGCCCATCGGGCAGCCTGCGACACACGCGGGCAGCTCGCCCTGGGGGAGGCGGTCGGCGCAGAAGACGCACTTGCCGACCGTCCCGATCTTCTGGGGGACGGGCATCTCGGGGGTCGGCGGGAACGGAAGCTTCTTGGCCGGAGGGGGCTCCTTCCAGTTGAAGTAGCGAGCCTCGTAGGGGCAGGCGGCCATGCAGGTGCGGCAGCCGATGCACGTGTTCGGGTCGACGAGCACGAGCCCCTCGTCGTTGCGGAAGGTCGCCCCGACGGGACACACGTACTCGCACGGCGGGTTCTCGCACATCATGCACGGACGTGGCATGAAGTAGCTCTGCCCGTCGGTCCCGGTCATCTCGTAGACCTTGATCCAGGTCTGGTCCAGCGCAAGCTGGTGCCGCTGCTGGCAGGCCATGGTGCACGCCTTGCAGCCGTCGCAGAGACGCAGGTCGATCACCATGCACCAGGCGTGCTCCGCCTGGGTCTTGGTGGAGGTGGTGTCCGCGGCGAAGGCCTCGTCGCGGTAGCTGATCAGTGCGGACCCACCGACTCCCAGGGCTCCGGCCGCGATGCCGATCGTCGCGAGCCGGCCCAGGATCTTCCTCCTGGTGACGCCCTGGGCGTCGGTGAGCTCCAGGTCCTCCGGAGGGGCCTGAACCGTCGGCCCCTCCGCTTCGTTCGTTCGCCTCACGATGTCCTCCTGCTCATCAGGTTTCGAGGTGGTGGCGATCAGGCGACCACGAAGTGAGCCGCGCATCCAGCCGTCGGTCGCCATCGAGCCGTCCATGCCCTTGCTGCCGCCACCGCACGGGGTCATGCAGCGCCACTGGTAGGTGCCGGCGTCACCGGTGGTGAAGGTGAACTCCACGACGGCGGGACCGCTCTCGTCGGCGATCGGGATGGGGATGTTGATGCCGAGGTCGGCCAGCGTGATGGTGTGCGCGATGTTCTTGTTGGTCAGCTCGGTCACCGGCTGGCCGTTGACCGTCTCGGTGCCGCCCGTGGGCTTGAAGTACGGCGAGCTGCTCGGGCAGCTTGGTGACGGCGTCGTCGTAGTTGGAGATCACCAGGGTGACCGTGGTGTGGGCCGGCAGCTGGACCGCCGCCTGGTAGTCGGCGGGGACGGTGGTGCCGTCGCCGAGCGCGAGCCTGGGCCAGTGCTCCTTGCCGGTGAAGGTTCCCTTGGGGCCCTTGTCGGCGTCGATCTGGAGCGTGAGCGGCACCCGGACGGGCTGGGCGGCACTGGTGCCGTCGCTGGCGCTGCTGCTCGCGTCGGTCCCCGAGCTGGCTGGGGTCGCCGAGAGGCGCTGCACGCGGACACGGTCAGCGCGGTGGCGCCTGCTGCGAGGGCGACCAGGAGGATCCGCTTCAGCGACGTGCGGCTGATCTCCGCTCGACTTCAACGGATGGAACATGATGGTTCTCCTTCCGCGATCCGCCGGGGCGGACCGAGCTGGCTGCTGTGATGAGGCTGTCTTGCACCTTGCGATGCTCGTTCCCCGGCCGCCTGCGCGCCCACCGTGGTTTCGCCCAGCCACCGGAGGGGATTCCACCCATGGCGTATGGGTAGTTCGCGCCATCTCAGGCGGGGCGTGCATCGGCTACTGTCGAGGCGTGCCGGACTCTGCTATTCGGTCGTGATCGTCGACGATCACGGTCTTCACCGCGACGGCACGCAGCGGATCCTCGAGGCGTACGACGACCTGGAGGTGGTCGCCGAGGCCGGCTCGGGCGAGGAGGCGCTGGCCGTCGTCAACCGTGACCAGCCCGACGTCGTCCTGATGGACGTCGGCCTGCCGGGCATGAACGGCATCGAGACGGCCCAACGGATCCGCACCGCCCACCCCGACGTCCGGGTTCTGATCGTCACGGCCTACGACGACGAGGAGTACGTTCGCGGGGCGCTCGAGGCGGGTGCCACGGGCTACCTGCCCAAGACCGCGCCCGGCCGTGAGCTGGTCGACGCGATCCGCTCCGTCGCAAGGGGCTCGACCGTCATCCCGTCCGAGCTCGCTGCCCGTCTGCTGCGGCCGGTGCGGGCCGCGGTGGTGCGTCCGGAGCTGACCGACCGCGAGCTGGAGGTGCTCCAGCTGGTGGCCGAGGGACTCCACAACAAGGAGATCGCCCGGCGGCTGGTGATCAGCTCGCGCACCGTCGACCGGCACTGCGACAACATCTACGAGAAGCTCGGCGTGACCTCGCGGACCGAGGCGGTCGTCCAGGCGCTGAGCCGGAGCCTGCTGAGGGTCCCCGATGTCTCGGGCTGAGGCGCTCGCCGTCGGCGAGGGCCGGTGGCGTCGGCTCCTGCTGCACCTCGCCTGGCTGAAACCCCCGATCGACCGGGGGGCGTTCTGGGTCGTCCAGGCCGGGGTCGCGGCCGTCGCCCTGATCCACGAGGTGTTCCTCGACACGCTGCACCAGGTTCTGCCCCTGGGCTACCCGTCGTCGTTCACGGTGTCCCTGATGCTCGTGCCGGTCGTCTACGCCGCCCTCAACTTCGGCATTCGTGGCGCGGCGGCAACCGCTCTGTGGGCCACGGCGGTGATGCTTCCGGACCTGATCGTCCAGCACTTCTCGAACCGGCCCTCGGCATGGATCGAGACGAGCACGCTGATCATGGTGAACGCCGTCGCGCTGATCGTCGGGCAGCGGGTCGACCACGAGCGCGTGGCGCGCCACCGGGCCGAACAGGCGCTGCGGGAGAGCGAGCGGGCCCAGGAGCGCTACCGCGTCCTGTTCGAGGAGCAGCACGCGCCGGTCCTGGTGGTCGACGAGTCGGGGGTCGTGGTGGACGCGAATGCAGCGGCCGACTCGCTGTTCGGCTCCCCGTCAGGCGCCCACCTGCGCACGTTGCTGCCCCAGGACCTCCCACCCGACGGCAGCCCCGTCGAGGGTGCCCTCCCGATCTCGGACAGCAGCGGGGAGACAAGGTGGTTCCTCCCGTCGGTCCGGGGCCTGCCGTTCTCGACCCACGGCAGCTCCATGCAGATCGTCCTCGCCGACATCACCGCCGAGATCCTCCGGCAGGAGGAGCAGCGGGACTACTCCGGGCACCTGATCAGGGTCCAGGAAGAGGAACGGAGGAACCTGGCGCGCGACCTCCACGACGATCCGCTGCAGACCCTGATGTTCCTCGTGCGATCTCTGGACGATCTCACGGGCAACCCGGCGCTGCCCCCCGAGCTGTCCCAGGAGCTCCGACGTGACAGCGACCTTGCCGACCAGACGTCTCGCGCGCTGCGGGAAGTGATCCGTGGGCTGCGGCCCCCTGTCCTCGACGATCTGGGGCTCGAGCCGGCGCTCCGGCACCTTGCGACCGAGGTGGCGCATCGATGCGACCTGCCTGTCGAGGTCGTCGTCCACGGCGCCGCCCGTCGTCTGCGTCCGGAGTCCGAGCTCGCCCTCTACCGGGTCGCCCAGGAGGCGCTCAGCAACACCGTGCGCCACTCGGGCGCCTCGCGGGGGACCATCGACGTGCAGTTCGCCAACACCGTGACGCTCACCGTCGCCGATGACGGGGTGGGCGTCTCCGGGCCCGCGCGTCCGGGGAACGGCAGGGGAGGGCTGGGCATCGTCGGCATGCGCGAGCGGCTTGCGCAGGTGTCGGGAACGCTGGACGTCTCCACCGCGCCCGGGGGAGGGACCCGCGTCCGGGCGACCGTACCGGGGACAGGGTGAGCCGGCCTCTAGAGTTCTAGGCATGTTCGGTGCGCTCGGTCGGTTCGTGTCTCGTCGACCCTGGTGGGTCATCGCTGCGTGGGTGGTGATCGCGGGCGTCGTCATCGCCGCCGCGCCCGCGCTCCAGTCCACCAGTGACGAGTCGGCCTTCCTCCCCGACCACTACGAGTCCATCCAGGCGATGAAGCTCCAGGCGGAGAAGTTCCCCGGTGCCACGGCCCCGGCCGCCCTCCTGGTCTTCCAGCGCAGCGACGGCGGTGCCCTGACAGACGCCGATCAGTCCCAGATCCAGCAGATTGCCACTGCCCTCGGCCCGGAGCTGAGCCCGACGACGTTCCAGCAGCAGGTCGTCATCGTCAATCCCGCGGGCAAGGCGAACGTGTCCCAGGACGGCACGGTCGAGGTCGGCACCATCGGGCTGGCCGAGGGCGCGACCGGCTTCGACCCCCAGGCGTTGGACGACGCGGCGGCCATGCGAAGCGATCTGGCGTCCCTCGTGCAGGGCACGGGTCTGACGGCGCAGAGCACCGGTGCGGTGCCCCAGGCCCTCGACTCGCAGAACTCGAGCCAGTCCACGCTCACGGTGGTCGGCATCGCGACGGTGCTGCTGATCGTCGTCCTGCTGGCCCTGATCTTCCGCAGCGTGATCATCTGCGTGATGCCGATCCTGGTGGTCACCGTGGTGTCATCGATCGCCACCGGATTGATCGCCTGGGCCAACCAGGCCTTCGGCCTGAAGGCCGACTCCTCGATCGAAGTCATCTTGGTGGTGGTGCTGTACGGCATCGGAACCGACTACATCTTGTTCTTCCTGTTCCGGTACCGAGAGCGCCTCCGCCAGGGCGAGGACACACGCGCCTCCGTCGTGCACGCTCTGGAGCGAGCCGGGGAGGCCATCGCGTCGGCCGGCGGCGCCGTCATCGTGGCGTTCCTCGCCCTCGTGCTCAGCTCGCTCAGCATCTTCCGAGCGATCGGGCCCGCCCTCGCGATCGCAGTCGCCACCACGCTCCTCGCGGCGCTGACTTTGGTGCCGGCCGTCGTGACGCTGCTCGGCCGGGCCCTGTTCTGGCCGTCGCGAGGATGGCGGCGGGAGCCGACCGGCACCCGGTTCGCCCGGATCGGCGATGCCGTCGGGCGTCGTCCGGTGGTGTTCGCCGGCGTCTCCGGGGTGGTTCTGGCGGCGCTGTCGGTCTTCGCCTTCGGCTTCAACCCGTCGTTCGACTTCAACTCGAGCCTTCCGTCGAACGTCGAGTCGACCCAGGCGCTGAACACCTTCCAGGAGCACTTCGCCGCCGGAGCGACGGAGCCCGTCCCCGTGCTGCTGACGACCACGAACGGAGGCCCGCTCGACCCGAGTGCTCTCCCGGCCTTCCAGGACTCGCTGTCCGGCGTACCCGGCGTTGACCAGGTCTATCCCGCGCAGGTGTCGCAGGACGGGACCACCGCACAGTTCTCCTTGATCCTGACCGACAACCCGACCTCCGACGCCGCGCTCGCCGCCGTCAAAGGTCCGATCCGCGACACAGCACATAGCGCCGCCCCTGCCGGCACCGAGGCGTTCGTGGGAGGCACCCCGTCGATCTTCGCCGACCTGCAGGTGGCGATGGCGCGCGACTACTCGGTGGTCTTCCCGGTCGCCGCGCTCGTGATCATGGTGATTCTCGCGCTGCTGCTGCGCAGCCTCGTGGCGCCGTGGTACCTGATGGCGGCGGTGGGGCTCGGCTTCGGTGCGACCCTCGGTGCGACGGTGATCATGTTCCAGCACATCCAGGGCGAGTCCGGCCTGATCTTCATGCTCCCGATCTACATCTACCTCTTCGTGACCGCGCTCGGCACCGACTACAACATCCTGATGGTGGCGCGACTGCGCGAGGAGGCGCGAGAGGGCAGAGACCCCCGCCATGCCGCAGCCCGGGCGGTCAGTCACGCAGGGCCGACGATCGCCGCAGCCGGACTCATCCTCGCCGGCACCTTCGGGTCGCTGATGCTCGGCGGAAACTCCCTGATCGTGTCGATGGGATTCGCCCTGTCGTTCGGCATCATCCTGGCCGCGTTCGTGATGGCGATGTTCTTCACGCCGTCCCTCACAGCAGTCATCGGCCACACGGCGTGGTGGCCCGGCCATGGTGACGAGCCGCGCCCCGATGACGCCCAGGAGAGGCCGCATCCGGCCCCGGCGTCGGACCTTCCCCCGGAGTGAGACCCGCCCGGAGTCACTCTCTGGCATCCCTGCCTACCCAGGGCCCGTGGGACGATCGCTCACCTCCGGAGCGCCGGCTCCGCATGCAGGTCCCTGCTCCCGATGACCAGCGACGCGATGGTGCCGTACCGGCGCTGACGGGTCTGCGCGCGCTCCACGAAGGGCTGAAGCGAGGCGACGCCCTAAAATAGACAAAAGGGATATCGACCCCTCGCGCCTCATTCGCCCCTACAGTGACAGGTGTTTCATCCCCAGGCAGGTGGCTCACCCCCAAATTGATGCCACCTGGTCCGGAGGTCCCTTCGGACGCCGCGGCCCTCGCTCCCAGTCACTGTGAGGGCCGCGGCCACGACGGCACCGGGAGCCGGTCGGTCCTTGCCACTGTGCCTGATTGATCTCGCCCAGCTCGCCGATCACGTGACGGAATGGCGAGAGGGCCCAGGGTCTGCGTTTCCGCAGGCCAAGGGCCCTCTGAGATTGGTGGGCGATACTGGGTTTGAACCAGTGACCTCTTCCGTGTCAAGGAAGCGCGCTACCACTGCGCCAATCGCCCGTGATCAGCCCGGCCGGAACCGGACGTCTCGAGGTGGAGACGGGATTTGAACCCGTGTAGACGGATTTGCAGTCCGTTGCCTCGCCTCTCGGCCACTCCACCAAGGAGGGGACCTGCGACCCTTCTCCGAGCGGACGACGAGGCTCGAACTCGCGACCTCAACCTTGGCAAGGTTGCGCTCTACCAACTGAGCTACGTCCGCCTGCTATGTCGACGGGGGATCAACCCCGCCGAACATGCGTGAGAACTTTAGCCGACCTCCCGGGATTGACCAATTCGGGCGGCGACGGCGAGTCGGAGCCGGGCTCTATCGTCTGATCATGCGCGTGTGGGCGAACGGCCGAGTCCTGAACGATCCGAACGAGGCCGCGGTGAGCGCCACCGACCACGGGTTCACCGTGGGGGATGGGGTCTTCGAGTCGATCAAGGTGGTCGAGGGAGTGCCCTTCGCCCTGAGCCGTCATCTCGAGCGTCTGGCGCGGTCGGCTGCCGGTCTCGGCCTGCGCCCTCTGGACGAGTCACGGGTCAGGGCGGCCGTTGCCGAGCTCCTCGCCGGGGAGCGCCTGACGCTGGGACGGCTGCGCATCACCTACTCGGCCGGTCCGGCCCCGATGGGCTCGTCCCGGGGAGCCGGGCCGGAGACGCTGGTCCTCGTCGCGGACGCGATCACACCGTGGGATGCGATGGCGACGACGGTGGTGGTCCCCTGGGTGCGCAACGACCGGGGCGCAGTGGCGGGGTTGAAGACCACGTCGTACGCGGAGAACGTCGTCGCCCTGGCCTACGCCCACGAGCGGGGAGCGGGCGAGGCGATCTTCGCCAACACGCGCGGGAACCTGTGCGAAGGCACCGGCTCGAACGTCTTCTACGTGGTCGACGGCGAGCTGCGGACACCGACCCTGGGCTCCGGCTGCCTCGCCGGGATCACTCGGGATCTGATCATCGAGTGGTGCGGTGCGGTGGAGGTCGACGAGCCGGTCGGCATCCTCTCGACCGCCGACGAGGTGTTCCTCGCCTCGACCACGCGTGACATCCAGCCCGTGGGGAGGGTCGATGATCGCGAGCTGGTGGCGCCGGGCCCGGTCACGCGTGCGGCGATGCGGGCCTGGGCCGAACGAGAGCCTGAAGACGTCGACCCCTGAGCGGGCATCATGAATCGGGAGGATTGAGATATTGATCTCATTTTCCTGATGTGGTGGGAATTAGTTCTGGGCCGCTGCCCGAAGGCAACGGCCCAGAACGAGAGAGATTCGCCGCAGAAGTCGTTGGGTCAGGCCCCCGCGGACGCGAGGATGGCTGTGATCGCGCCATCGACGTCGAGGTAGGAGGACTCCTCGCCGCGCTGCACGGCGCGGAGCATCTTGTCGGTGAAGGAACGCAGCAGCTCGGTGCGCATCTGTACCAGGGCCTCGCCGTCGGGGGAGCAGAGCTCGATGATCACGACCGCGCGTCCGTCGGTGTCCAGGCACGGCCACACGTGGACGTCGCCGTCGCCGGTGGGCTCGTTCAGCCCGTCGATCAGCAGATCGCGGCTGAAGCTCCAGTGGACCAGGCCCGCGGCGGTGTCGAACGTCGCCGACACTGCGAACGGGTCCTGCGAGTCATAGTTGAAGTCGGCCTCGATCGGCATCGCGGTGCCACGGGAGTCGACCAGTTCAAGCCTCGCGTGCTGGTGCACGCTTCGGGGGGTGGTCTTGGTCTGACGGTCCATGTCTGCTTTCTCTCTCGCTTAGCTGCGGCTCACTGACAATGAGACGGGCCGGTCGCCGGGCTATGACGATGATTTCCCGGCGAACTTGGAAAAATCTGGGAAAGCGCGATTTGCCCCGGAAACGTCCAGCGAGCCCCTATCGGCCGGTCGGACCCGATTCCTGAGGAATCGGTAGGCTCAGATGTGCGGAGAGGGGAGATCGTGGGGTCCGGGGACACGACGCCTGACCCTCCAGAGAGAGGGTCCACGACCGGTTCGGCGCCTCCTCAGCCCGGCCGAGTGCCGCGGGCTGAGCGCCGGGGCCGGCTGCACAACGCCCTGCACCGCAACCCTGCCACCGGACTCGCCACCAAGACGATCGTCACGGTGATCGGGGCGGCGGTGATCCTGGCAGGTCTCATCATGCTGGTCACGCCCGGTCCCGGGCTGGTGGCCCTGGTCGTAGGTCTGGCCATCCTCGCCACCGAGTGGGACTGGGCAGACTCCCTGCTGTCGTCGGCTCGGGAGGCACTGGCCAGATCGCGGGAGAAGGCAGCCGCTGCCGACCCGGCGACGCGGCGACGTGTGCTGCTGTGGTGGTCCGCCGGGGTGCTGGTCGTGGTCGCCGCGGTGGTCGTCCTGCTGTGGGTGGCTCGGGTGGCCGCCGTTCGTGCTGCGGCAGTGGGACCGGCTGCAGAACTGGGCCGGCTGGCTGCCCGACCTGCCCGGCGCCTGAGCCCCCGAGCATGAGGTAATCTTCTGGGCGCACGAGGGCGATTGGCGCAGTGGTAGCGCGCTTCGTTCACACCGAAGAGGTCACTGGTTCGAACCCAGTATCGCCCACCCTCAGTCACGATGCCTGACCCCTCATCCCGGGCCGGGATCGTCCATGATCCCGACGAAGGCGTAGGTGTGGCGATGGACTCCTCCCTCTTCTTCGGGGTGATGGTGCTCCTCAGCATTGCGATCGCCCTGGCCGTCTCGATCGCCCTGAGTCGCGCCCGCCGCGCTGCGGAGAACGACCTGCCCGTGCTGCTCGATGTGGCAGACCGCTCGGGCCCGCATCCGGCCTGTCCCGCCTGCAAGAGCCTGTCCTTCCATCCGGTGCAGCCGCGGGGGTACTGGATCTTCATGCTGGTGCTGCTGCCGCTCGCCGTCGGAGGCGGCTCGGGCAGTCGCTCGCACGGCGTGGTCGCCTGCACGGTGTGCGGGCGCCGATACCGGCAGGGCTGACCCCGGGACGAACGACGCGATCATGCCGTGCGCCGAGGGGATGGGGCGGCTCTTCGACCTCGTGATCGACACCGGTCGCGACGAGGAGGATGTTGCCGCCGTGATCGAGGTGCTGCGGCGCTGAGGCGAAACCGGGGAGCGTCCACGTCGGTCGCCTCGATAGCATCGGGTAGCCGCCGTACCGCGTGCGCAAACCCCGACCCCGAAGGGACGACCCGGTGTCCGAGATCAAGGTGACCCTGCCGGCTGCGAGCGAGCCGGAGCGCACCGTCACTACGGGCACCCGGGCATGGGAGCTGTTCACCGAGACGCCGGAGGTGATCGCCGCTCGCATCAACGGGAATCTGCGCGACCTCGCCCGCGAGCTCGAGGACGGCGACGTCGTCGAGCCGGTCGCCATCGACTCGCCGGACGGGCACGACATCCTGCGCCACTCGACAGCGCACGTGATGGCCCAGGCCGTTCAGGAGCTGTTCCCGGAGGCCAAGCTCGGCATCGGCCCGCCGATCGAGAACGGCTTCTACTACGACTTCGACGTGGCGGAGCCGTTCAAGCCCGAGGATCTCGAGGCGATCGAGACCCGGATGCGCAAGATCATCAAGGAGGGCCAGCGGTTCTCCCGTCGGGTGGTGAGCGACGACGAGGCGCGCGAGGAGCTGGTCGGCGAGCCGTACAAGCTGGAGCTGATCGGGCTGAAGGGCGGCGCGGCGGAGGCTGCCGAGGGCGCGTCCGCCGAGGTCGGTGCCGGTGAGCTGACCATCTACGACAACCTCCGACGTGACGGGTCGCTGGCGTGGAAGGACCTGTGTCGCGGCCCGCACCTGCCCACGACCAAGCGGATCCCCGCGTTCAAGCTGATGCGCAACGCGGCGGCGTACTGGCGGGGGAGCGAGAAGAACCCGCAGCTGCAGCGGATCTACGGCACCGCGTGGGAGTCCAAGGAGGCTCTCGCGGAGCACCTGCACCGGATCGAGGAGGCGGAGCGTCGCGACCACCGCAAGCTCGGCCGCGAGCTCGACCTGTTCAGCTTCCCCGACGAGATCGGCTCCGGCCTGCCCGTCTTCCACCCCAAGGGCGGCGTGATCAAGCGGGAGATGGAGGACTACGTCCGGCAGCGCCACATCGAGGAGGGCTTCCTCTACGTCGGCACGCCGCACATCACCAAGGAGGGGCTGTTCCACACCTCCGGGCACCTGCCGTACTACGCCGAGACGATGTTCCCGCCCATGGAGATGGAGGGGAGCAGCTACTACCTCAAGGCGATGAACTGCCCGATGCACAACCTGATCTACCGGTCGCGCGGGCGGTCCTACCGCGAGCTGCCGCTGCGGTTCTTCGAGTTCGGCACGGTCTACCGCTTCGAGAAGTCCGGCGTCGTGCACGGGCTGACCCGGGTCCGCGGGCTCACCCAGGACGACTCCCACTCCTACGTGACCCATGAGCAGGCGCCGGCCGAGGTGGAGCACCTGCTCAACTTCGTGCTGAGCCTGCTCAAGGACTTCGGCCTCGACGACTTCTACCTCGAGCTGTCGACGCGCGACGCCGACTCCGACAAGTTCATCGGCAGCGACGAGCAGTGGGCGGAGGCCACCCAGATCCTCGAGGACGTGGCGACCGAGATCCGGGCTGGAGCTGGTGCCGGACCCGGGAGGCGCCGCGTTCTACGGCCCCAAGATCTCGGTGCAGACCCGCGACGCCATCGGCCGGACCTGGCAGATGTCGACGATCCAGTACGACTTCAACCAGCCGGCGGGCTTCGGTCTCGAGTACGTCGCGGCCGACGGATCGCGTCAGCAGCCGGTGATGATCCACTCGGCGAAGTTCGGGTCGATCGAGCGCTTCTTCGGAGTGCTCGTCGAGCACTACGCGGGCGCGTTCCCTCCCTGGCTGGCGCCGGTGCAGGTGGTGGCGATCCCGATCGCGGAGCGCCACAACGACTACCTCTTCGAGGTCGCGCGGCGGATGCAGGAGCGCGGGATCCGCGTCGAGGTCGACGACTCCGACGACCGGATGCAGAAGAAGATCCGCAACGCCCAGCTGCAGAAGGTGCCGTTCATGCTGCTCGCGGGCGACCGCGACGTCGAGGCGGGTGCGGTCTCGTTCCGCTACCGCAGCGGCGAGGAGGACAACGGCGTGCCGGTCGAGGAGGCGATCGAGCGGGTCGTGGACGCCGTCGAGCGACGGGTCCAGGTGTGACGATGGACGACGACCGTGCACCAGGACGGGGTGGGGGAGCCGGACGGGCTCGAGCGGCTCTGGACTCCGCATCGGCTTGCCTACCTGCGCGGCGAGAACAAGCCCGTCGCACAGCGGGGAGGGAGAGGAGTGCCCGTTCTGCCGGATCCCGGGGGTCGCCCGACGAGGACTCGCTCGTCGTGCATCGCGGCGAGGCGGTGTACGCGGTTCTCAACCTCTACCCGTACTCCACCGGCCACCTGATGGTGTGCCCGTACCGCCACGTTGCCGACTACACCGAGCTGACCGAGGAGGAGATCCTGGAGATCGCCGACCTCACCCAGGCGGCGATGCGGACGGTCCGCAGCGTCTCCGGTGCTCAGGGCTTCAACATCGGCATGAACCAGGGTCACGTCGCCGGCGCCGGCATCGCCGCCCACCTGCACCAGCACGTGGTGCCGCGCTGGGGCGGGGACCAGAACTTCATGCCGATCATCGGCCGCACCAGGACGCTCCCGCAGCTCCTTGCCGACACGCGCACCCTTCTGGCCGACGCCTGGCAGTGAGGCCGGCTTCCGCCGATAGCCTGTCGCTGCCATGTTGAATCGATTCCGAGCCTTCTGGACCGGCCTGATCACGCCGATCGCGCGCCTGCTGCTGCGGTGGAAGGTGAGCCCCGACGCGGTCACGGTGGTCGGCACGCTCGGCGTCGCTGCGGGCGCGCTGATCTTCTTTCCGCGAGGCCAGCTCCTCGTCGGGGTCCTGGTGATCACCGCGTTCGTCTTCTCCGACCTCCTCGACGGCACGATGGCGCGCATGTCGGGCCAGTCCTCGGCCTGGGGGGCCTTCCTCGACTCGACACTCGACCGGATCGGCGACGCGGCGATCTTCGGCGGCCTGGCGATGTACTACGTCGGTCCCGGCGACTCCGAGCCGCTGGCTGCGCTGGCGATCTACTGCCTGGTGATGGGCGCGGTGACGTCGTACGCCCGGGCGAAGGCGGAGTCGCTCGGGATGAAGGCCGCCGGGCGGTCTCGCCGAGCGGGCCGACCGCCTGGTCGCGATCCTGGTGATGACCGGACTCGCCGACATCTTCCACCTCCCCGTCCTCATCGTGCTCACGCTCGCGGTCCTGGCCCTCGCGAGCACCGTCACCGTGGTGCAGCGGATCTGGATGGTCCGCTCGCAGGCGATCGCGGGGCGCCCATGACGTCGACCCGGGACCGGCTGCAGACGGCGGGCTACTCCGCTGCCTGGCGGCTGACCGGGCTGCTTCCCGAGCGTTGGGCCCGGCGCGGATTCGAGCGCGCCGGCGCGAGGGTGGCCCGCCGCGGACGGCCGCGGCGTCGAGCGGCTGCGCGCCAATCTCGCGCGCGTGGTGCCCGAGGCGGGCTCCGCGGAGCTGGACCGGCTCACCGAGGAGGCGATGAGGTCCTACCTGCGCTACTGGTGCGAGGCGTTCCGGCTGCCGTACTGGCCGATCGACGACCTCGTCGCGCGCACCGACACCGTCAACGAGGACCTGCTGCGCGATGCGGTCGCCGGCGAGCCGCGGCGTGATCGTCGCGCTGCCGCACCAGGCGAACTGGGACTGGGCCGGTGCCTGGGCGTGCGCGACGGGTGCTCCGCTGATGACCGTCGCCGAGCGGCTGCGTCCTGAGGGCCTCTACGACCGGTTCGTCGCCTACCGCGAGTCGCTCGGCATGACCATCCTGCCCGAACGGGGTGGCGACTCGCCGGTGCCGCGCCTGGAGGCGCACCTGCGCGAGGGCGGTCTGGTGTGTCTCGTGGCCGACCGCGACCTGAGCAGCACCGGCCTGGTCGTGGACCTGTGCGGCCACCCGGCGTCGCTGCCGGCGGGCCCCGCGGTCCTCGCGCAGCGGACCGGCGCAGTCCTGTTGACCGCGACGTTGCGCTACGTTGGCCCGCGGATGGAGATCCATCTACGCGGTCCGCTGGACACCGGCGTCGGCCCCGAAGGCGTCAGATCGGCCACTCAGGCGATCGCCGACGGGTTCTCCGAGGGTCTGCGGAAGAGCCCGGCGGACTGGCACATGCTGCAGCGAGTGTTCGTCGAGCCGGTACCAGGGGAGGGAGCGGTCTGATGAGGATCGGCCTGGTCTGCCCGTACGACCTGGACGTCCACGGCGGCGTCCAGCGCCACGTGCTGGAGCTCGCCGAGACGCTGTGGTCCGGCGGGGACAGCGTTGCCGTCCTCGCCCCGGGGGTCCCGGGTGTCCACGAGACGGTCACCAAGGTGGGTCCCGGCGTTCCCGTCCCCTTCAACGGATCGATCGCCCGGGTCCGGATGGGCCCGTCGTCGGCCCGCATGGTCAAGAGCTGGCTCGACGCGGGCGCCTTCGACATCGTGCACATCCACGAGCCCTTCACGCCCAGTGTGTCCGTGCACGCGCTGTGGGGGTGCCAGTGCGCCGATCGTGGCGACCTTCCACACGTCCCAGGACAGCCCGCTGCTGCTGAAGATGTCGTCGCGGACGGTGCTGCGCAGCGCGATGAGCCGCATCAGCGCGTCCATCGCCGTCTCGGAGGAGGCACGACGCACCCTGGCGGCCTACAGCGACTTCGAGGCCAGCATCATTCCCAACGGCGTCCACATCTCCCAGTTCGAGACCCCTCTCGACTCACCTCTCGCGCCCCGCAACGGAGTGACCCGGATCGTGTTCGTCGGCCGGGTGGACGAGCCACGCAAGGGCCTCCAGGTGCTCCTGGACGCGCTGCCGCTGATCGTGTCGCGCCATCCCTACGTCGAGCTGGACGTGATCGGGCTGGGACGTCCTCCGCGCCTGCCTCGCGGACTCGCGAAGCAGCACGGTCAGGTTCCACGGTGCCCAGTCGGACGGGTTCAAGGAGCGGCTGCTGCGCTCGGCGGACCTGTTCGTCGCGCCGAACACCTTCGGGGAGAGCTTCGGGATCGTCCTGATCGAGGCGATGGCGGCAGGGGCTGCCGTCGTGGCGAGCGATCTGCCGGCGTTCGGGGCCCTGCTGGAGGACGGCAAGTACGGCATGACCTTCCCGACCGGCAACCATGCCGGCCTGGCGGCCGCGGTCAACCGCGCCCTCGACGACCCCTCGTCCACGGCGATCAGGGCGGAGGCGGCGAAGGAGGCCGTCCGCCGCTTCGACTGGTCGCTGGTCGCCGCGGACATCCGGGCGATCTACGAGGAGTCCATGGCCGGCTCCCTCACCTGACCGGCGGCTCAGACCCTGCGCATGCCGGCCGATGGGAGGGCATGACCGTCCTGCTGCTCGCGAGCCTCGCCGACGGGCGACTCCCGGCCTGGGCCGCGACCGGCGCCGCGGCGACGTTGCTCGGCTACTCCTGGACCATGCTGCTCGGCGCGGCCAGCAGCCGGCCCCGTCTCCTGCAGGGCCGCCACCGCCGCCGTACGGCCTGAGTGCCCGCCCGCGATCGGACTCGTCGGGGCCCGGGACCGCGCATACCTCAGCACCTGCGAGTGGTGCCCGTGCCGTAGGCTGGAACCACACTTCCGGCACAGGTCGAGGGACCCGTGCCTCCCCCATAGAGAGCACCAGAAGGTAGTCGTGAGCGAGAACAGCATGGCGGTCCCCGGCACGGGCACCGACGGGGTCAAGCGCGGCATGGCCGAGATGCTCAAGGGCGGCGTCATCATGGACGTCGTCACCGCCGAGCAGGCGAAGATCGCCGAGGACGCCGGCGCCGTCGCCGTGATGGCGCTGGAGCGGGTCCCCGCCGACATCCGGGCCCAGGGCGGCGTCTCCCGGATGAGCGACCCCGACATGATCGACGGGATCATCGCGGCCGTCTCCATCCCGGTGATGGCCAAGGCCAGCATCGGTCACTTCGCCGAGGCCCAGGTGCTGCAGAGCCTGGGCGTCGACTACATCGACGAGTCCGAGGTGCTGACCCCGGCCGACTACGCCAACCACATCGACAAGTGGGCCTTCACCGTCCCGTTCGTCTGCGGCGCGACCAACCTCGGGCGAGGCGCTGCGCCGGATCACCGAGGGCGCGGCGATGATCCGGTCCAAGGGAGAGGCCGGCACCGGCGACGTCTCCAACGCGGTGACCCACATGCGCGGCGATCCGCGGCGAGATCCGTCGACTGCAGAGCATGGAGCACGACGAGCTGTACGTCGCGGCCAAGGAGCTCCAGGCGCCCTACGCGCTGGTGCGCGAGGTCGCCGAGGCAGGGCAAGCTGCCGGTCGTGCTGTTCACCGCCGGCGGCATCGCCACCCCGGCCGACGCCGCGATGATGATGCAGCTCGGCGCCGAGGGCGTCTTCGTCGGGTCGGGCATCTTCAAGTCCGGCAACCCGGCCGCAGCGTGCCGAGGCGATCGTCAAGGCGACCACCTTCTTCGACGACCCCGACGTCGTCGCCAAGGTCTCCCGCGGCCTGGGCGAGGCCATGGTCGGCATCAACGTCGAGGAGATCCCCCAGCCGCACCGGCTCGCCGAGCGCGGCTGGTGAGCATCGAGCCGCCCGGCCCGTCCGCATCGGCGTCCTCGCGCTCCAGGGGGACGTCCGGGAGCACCTGCGGATGCTCGAGCGTCGCGGCGCCCTCGCGGTCGCCGGTGCGGCGTGCCCGAGGAGCTCGACATCGTCGACGGCCTCGTCATCCCCGGCGGCGAGTCGACCACGATGTTCAAGCTGGCCCGCATCTTCGGGATGTTCGAGCCGCTGCAGCACGCGGTCAAGGGGGGCCTGCCGACCTTCGGCACCTGCGCCGGGATGATCATGCTCGCCGACCGGATCGAGGACGGCATCGTCGGCCAGCAGACCCTGGGCGGTCTCGACGTGGTCGTCCGCCGCAACGCCTTCGGTCGCCAGGTCGACTCCTTCGAGGCCGAGGTCGCCCTCGATTCCTCGGAGACGGGCCCAGCGCCGTTCCACGCGCGTCTTCATCCGCGCGCCCTGGGTCGAGCAGGTCGGTCCCTCGGTCGACGTCGTCGCCCGGGTCAGCACGGGACCGGCCGAGGGTAGGATCGTCGCCGTTCGTCAGGGGCAGCTGCTGGCCACCGCGTTCCACCCCGAGATGACCGGGGACCACCGCGTGCACCAGCACTTCGTGGAGATGGTCGCTCGCGGGCTGAGCCGGACCGACACCGACGAGACGAGGGGCTTCACCGCATGTCCGGGCACTCCAAGTGGGCGACGACCAAGCACAAGAAGGCCGTGATCGACGCCCGCCGCGGCAAGTTGTTCGCCAAGCTGATCAAGAACATCGAGGTCGCCGCCAAGCATGGGCGGCGGCGACCCTGCGGGCAACCCGACGCTCTACGACGCGATCCAGAAGGCCAAGAAGTCCTCGGTCCCCAACGACAACATCGACCGCGCCGTCAAGCGGGGCTCCGGTGCCGAGGCGGGCGGCGCCGACTACCAGACGATCATGTACGAGGGGTACGGCCCGAGCGGCGTGGCGCTGCTCATCGAGTGCCTCACCGACAACAAGAACCGTGCCGCCATGGAGGTGCGCACCGCGATGACCCGCAGCGGCGGGTCGCTGGCCGACCCCGGGCTCGGTGGCCTACCTGTTCACCCGCAAGGGGGTGGTCATCGTGCCCACCGAGCAGGAGGGCCGCACGGTGAGCGAGGACGACGTCCTCGAGGCGACCCTCGACGCCGGCGCCGAGGAGGTCAACGACCTCGGGGACGCCTTCGAGGTGATCAGCGAGGCGACCGACCTGGTCGCCGTGCGCAGCGCCCTGCAGGACGCCGGTGTCGACTACGACTCGGCGGAGGCGCAGTTCGTCCCGTCGATGGAGATCGAGCCTGGACGAGGACGGCGCCCGGAAGGTGCTCCGTCTGGTCGAGGCGCTGGAGGACCTCGACGACGTGCAGAACGTCTTCGGCAACTTCGACATCCCCGACGAGGTCATGGAGTCCATCGAGGACTGATCGGCGTGCCGCCCTCCGATTCGGGGGACTGCGCGGATAAAGTCCCATCCGAACACATGTTCGGACGAAAGGGGCTTCGGTGGGCACCGCTGGCACCACTGAGCCGACTCATGGACCGGCCGTGGAGCGCTGCGCGTTCTGGGGATCGACCCGGGCCTGACCCGGTGCGGTCTCGGAGTCGTCGACGGGGTGCGCCCGCTGCGCATGGTGGATGTCGGCGTGGTGCGCACCGACGCCGATGCCGACCTCGCCGCAGCGGCTGCTGGATCGATCGACCGCGAGATCGACCGGTGGATCACCACCCACCGGCCGGACGTCGTGGCGGTCGAGCGGGTCTTCGCCCAGCACAACGTCCGTACCGTGATGGGCACGGCGCAGGCCAGCGGGGTCGCGGTGCTGGCCGCGGCCCGGCACGGCATCCCGGTCGTGCTCCACACTCCGAGCGAGGTCAAGGCCGCGGTGACCGGCAGCGGCCGTGCCGACAAGGCCCAGGTCGGAGCCATGGTCCGTCGGTTGCTTTCGCTGGCCGAGGTCCCCAGGCCGGCCGACGCCGCCGACGCACTCGCGCTGGCCGTCTGCCACCAGCTTCGTGGGTCGGCGATGACGCGGATCCAGCGCGCGATGACGGGGACGGCGTCGTGATCGCGTTCGTGAGGGGCAGTGTCGCGGCGCTGACCCCGACCTCCGCGGTGGTCGAGGTCGGCGGGGTCGGGATCGAGGTCAACTGCACGCCGGGAACCCTCGCCGAGCTGCGGCTCGGCCGCGAGGCGACGATGCCCACGAGCATGGTGGTGCGCGAGGACTCACTGACCCTCTTCGGCTTCCTGTCCGAGGACGAGCGGGCAACCTTCGAGCTGCTGCAGACCGCCAGCGGGGTGGGCCCGAAGGTCGCCCAGGCGATCCTCGCCGTGCACTCCCCGGACGGGCTGCGCCGTGCGCTGGCCACCGAGGACGTCAAGGCGCTGACCCAGGTCCCGGGGATCGGGCAGAAGGGCGCTCAGCGGATCATTCTGGAGTTGAAGGACCGGCTCGGGCCGCTGGCGGACGCGGTCGACGGTGAGCGACACCGACTCTGCCTGGCGCGACCAGGTCCGTCAGGGACTGACCGGCCTCGGCTGGTCGGCCCGGGAGGCCGAGCAGGCGGTGACGGGTGTCGCGCCCGAGGCGGGCGACGAGCCGGACGTCGCAGCACTGCTGCGCTCCGCGCTGCGGCTGCTGAGGAGGGCCTGATCATGGGTGACCGCCCCACCGACGAGAGCCTGGCCGCGGCCGAGGGCGCCTACGCCGAGACGCGCGGCGTGCTCGACGCGGAGGCGACCGGAGACGAGCGCGCCGTCGAGGCGGCGCTGCGACCGCGATCCCTGGCCGAGCTGGTCGGTCAGGCGAGGGTCCGCGAGCAGCTGGGGCTGGTGCTCGAGGCGGCGCGCGTCCACGACCGGACGCCGGACCACGTGCTGCTGTCGGGCCCGCCGGGTCTCGGCAAGACCACGCTGGCGATGATCATCGCCTCGGAGATGGGCACCCCGTTGCGGGTGACCAGCGGGCCCGCGATCACCCATGCAGGGGATCTCGCGGCGATCCTCTCGGGGCTCAACGAGCGGGACGTCCTGTTCGTCGACGAGATCCATCGGATGTCCCGCCCCGCCGAGGAGATGCTGTACATGGCGATGGAGGACTTCCGGGTCGACGTCGTGATCGGCAAGGGGCCCGGGGCGACGGCCATCCCGCTGGAGATCCCTCCGTTCACCCTCGTGGGCGCCACGACACGTGCCGGACTGCTCCCCGGCCCACTGCGGGACCGGTTCGGGTTCACCGCCCACCTGGAGTTCTACGAGGCCGAGGACCTCGACCGCATCGTGGCCCGGTCTGCGGGCCTGATCGGCATCGAGGTCACCGACGACGGGCGCAGGGAGATCGCCTCGCGGTCGCGCGGGACGCCGCGCATCGCCAACCGGCTGCTGCGGCGGGTGCGCGACTTCGCCCAGGTCCGCGCCGACGGCGTGGTGACGCTCGACGTCGCGCATCGGGCGCTGGACCTCTACGAGGTCGACCAGTGGGGGCTCGACCGGCTCGACCGGGCGGTGCTGGATGCGCTGTGCCGGCGATTCGGCGGTGGGCCGGTGGGCATCGGCACCCTGGCGGTCGCGGTCGGCGAGGAGCGCGAGACGGTCGAGGAGGTCGCCGAGCCGTTCCTGGTCCGGATGGGGCTGCTGGCCCGGACTTCGCGGGGACGTATCGCCACGGCGTCGGCCTGGACCCACCTCGGGCTGGCCGCCCCCGCCGGAGACCGAGGCGGACCTGTTCTCCAGCGGTGACTAACGGCAGTCTCGCGCCCTGTGGCTAGACTCGATCCTCGGCACGGCGCCAGCTGCGACGTCGTGCCGATGTCGCGCTAGGAGACTTCTCGGTGGATCAGCTGTACCCCTTCCTCACGTTCCTGCTCATCGCCGTGGTGTTCTGGATGCTGCTGATCCGGCCGGCCCGGCGCCGCCAGGCTCAGCTGAAGGCAGACCCAGTCCTCGCTGGAGTACGGCACCGAGGTCATGATCGGTGCAGGCATCTACGGTCGAGTGGTGAGCTTCGACGAGGACACCGTCGACCTGGAGGTGTCACCCGGCACGAACATCAAGGTCGCCCGGGCGGCCATCGTGCGGGTGATCGAGCCCAGCCGCGGACGACGACCAGTGACGCGGCCGGGGCTGCCAGCGCACCGCACCGGCGATCGAGAGCGAGTAGAGGCACGTGGCGAGCAAGAACTACCGGCCAGGACGAAGGCTCGTCGTCTTCGGATTGATCGTCCTGGTGATGTACGCGGGCGTCGCGCTTGATCGGGCGCTGGGCGCCGAACCTGGGCCTCGACCTCCAGGGAGGCACCGGATCACCCTCCAGGCCAGCACGGCGACCGGTCAGGCGATCACGCCCGAGAAGCTGCAGCAGGCCGCTGACATCATCAACGCCCGCGTGAACGCCAGCGGTGTCGCCGAGGCCGTCGTCACCACCCAGGGCTCGAACAACATCATCGTGGAGATCCCCGGCCAGAGCCGCCAGGACCTCGTCGACACCGTGAAGCAGACCGCTCAGCTGAGGTTCCGGCTGGTCGCCGCGAGTGCCTACGGTGGGCCGGCGACTCCGACCCCGACGGGCACCGCGACCCCGGCGGGCGACTCCGACCGACACGGCGACCCCCGGCGACTCCGACCGGCACCGCGACCCCGTCGGCGTCCACCTCGGTCGAGCCCCAGCGGCGATCGTGCACGCCCGCCGGCCGGGCGATGACAGGCAGCTTGCAGCAAGCTCGGCAAGAACACCACGAGCGCGCAGAGCACTGCGACCCGACGGCCACGCCGACCGCACTCCCACGCGACGCGACCGCCACGCCGACGGCCACCGGCACGGCGACGCCCACCGACCCGGTCCAGGCCGCCCTGGCCTGGCAGAAGGACCCGAGCCAGCCGTACCCGACCCCCACGTCGACCACCAACTGGATGCAGAAGTTCAACAACTACGTCTGCCCGACGGCGGGCGGCACGACCGGGCCGGTCGCAGGACCAGCCCGACCAGCCGCTGATCACCTGTGACACAAGCGGCAACAAGTTCCTGCTGTCCAACGCGCTGATCGAGGGGACCGACCTGACCAACGCGTCGGCGGGCATCCCCGCCAACCAGGTCAGCTGGGTGGTCAACCTGACGATGAACAGCGCGGCCTCCGGCACCTTCGCCACGGTGACCCAGGCGATCGTCAACACCGGTCTGCAGTTCGCGATCGTGCTCGACGGCACGGTGATCTCCGCGCCGACGGTCAACGGGGTGATCCTCAACGGCCAGGCCGAGATCAGCGGCGCCTTCACCCAGGCCGAGGCTCAGTCGCTTGGCCAACAGCCTGAAGTACGGCGCGCTGCCGCTGCGCTTCGACGCGCCGTCGATCACCGAGGAGGGCCCGACGCTCGCCGCCGACCAGCTGACCGCCGGGCTCACCGCCGGCGCGATCGGCCTGGTCCTGGTGATGATCTACGCGATGTTCTACTACCGGGGGCTCGGGCTGGTCGTGCTCTCCTCGCTCGTGGTCGCCGCTGCCGTCACCTACGCGGCGGTGCTCCTGCTGAGCGAGTCGGCGGGGTTCACCCTGACGCTGCCCGGCATCGCCGGTCTGATCGTCGCGATCGGCATCACCGCCGACTCGTTCATCGTCTACTTCGAACGGATCCGTGACGAGCTGCGCGACGGCAAGTCCCTGCGCGTGGCGGTCGAGGCGGCGTGGATCCGGGCGCGGAACACCTGCGTGGCGGCCGACAGCGTCTCGATCCTGGCCGCCGTCGTCCTCTACATCTTCGCGATCGGGGTCGTGAAGGGCTTCGCGTTCGCCCTCGGCATCAGCACGCTGATCGACCTGGTGGTGTTCTTCCACTTCACCAAGCCGGTGGTCACCCTGCTGGCGCGCGTGAGCGTTCTTCTCCGCCGGGCACCGCATGTCGGGCCTCTCCGCGGACCACATCGGCATCGAGCCCGCGCCCGCGACGACGGCAGGAGTCGCCCGATGAGCAAGATCACCCGGATGGGACACGCCCTCTACACGGGGCGCGTGTCGATCAACTTCGTCGGTCGCTGGAAGATCTGGTACTCCGGCTCCCTGATCATCGTCCTGCTGGCGTCGTACGGCTTGTTCTTCAGGGGCTGAACCTCGGCCTGGAGTTCCAGGGCGGGGTCGAGTACCGCGTGTCCTTGCCGACGAGCCAGGTCAACCAGGCGACGGTGAGCACCATCCGCGACGCCGTTGCCGAGCTCCGGGCATCAGCGCCGCGCGGTCCCCGATCGTCAACACCTCGGGATCTCAGTTCATCCGCGTCCAGGTGGAGCCGCTGACCACCGACGAGACCGGCCAGCTCAGCACGGTGATCCAGAACGCCGTCGGGGTCACGTCCACCGACATCAGCGTCGACGCCGTGGGCGCGAGCTGGGGCACGACAGATCGCCGACAAGGCGATCATCGGTCTCGTGGTCTTCCTGGTCCTCGTGGTGATCTTCATCTGGGCGTACTTCCGGGAATGGAAGATGTCGGCTGCCGCGATCCTGGCGCTTGCCCACGACCTGATCATCACGGTAGGCGTCTACGCACTGTCCGGCTTCGAGGTCAGCCCGGCTACGGTCACCGGTGTCCTCACGATTCTCGGTTTCTCCCTGTACGACACCGTCGTCGTGTTCGACAAGGTCCGGGAGAACACCAAGAAGCTCGCACAGGCGAAGCAGACCTACGCCGAGGCGGCGAACCTCGCGGTCAACCAGACCCTGGTGCGGTCGATCAACACCTCGATCGTGGCGCTGCTTCCCGTCGGCGCGCTGCTGTACGTGGGGGTGGCAACCTTGGGCTCCGGAGCGTTGAAGGACCTGGCACTCGCCCTGTTCGTCGGGATGGCCGCGGGCACCTACTCGTCGATCTTCATCGCGACGCCCTTCCTGGTGCAGCTCAAGGAGCTGGAGCCGGGGGTCAAGACCGGAGACGCCCGGGTGCGCAAGGCTCGCAAGAAGGCCGCGGAGCGGGTGGACCCGTACGCCTCGGTCCCGGCTTTCGCCGAGGGCATGCCGATCTACGACGAGCCCGGACCGAGCGGGAGCCCACCGGGGGGTCGCCGCCTCCGGCCGCGCCCCCACCGGTGGCGCTCGCCCAAGCCGACCGCCGGCACCCGTCCCGCCTCGAAGCCGGTGAGCCAGTCGCCGAGCGCCGGCCGGCCGCAGCCGCGGCGCAAGCCGCGGTCACAGCGCTAGGGCGGGCATGGACGTCGAACGCATTCTCAGCGAGCTGGTCCGGGACGTCCCCGACTTCCCCGAGCCGGGGATCGTCTTCAAGGACATCTCGCCGCTTCTGGGCGACCACGCCGGGTTCGCGGCCGTCGTCGCCGCTCTGGCGGTGCCGGGCCGGATCGCCGGCGTCGACAAGGTGGTCGGCATCGAGGCGCGAGGGCTTCATCCTGGCCGCTCCGGTGGCCCTGGAGATCGGGGCGGGCTTCGTGCCGGTCCGCAAGCAGGGGAAGCTTCCCGGGGAGACGCACTCGGTCAGCTACGACCTGGAGTACGGCTCGGCTGTCCTCGAGGTGCACGCCGACGCGATCAAGCCGGGGGAGCGGGTGCTGGTCGTCGACGACGTGCTGGCGACCGGAGGCACCGTCGCGGCGACCCGCAGCCTGATCGAGACCTGCGGGGGAGAGGTCGCGGGTGTGGCGGTCCTGATGGAGCTCGGCTTCCTGAACGGGCGCGCCCAGCTGGGCGATCTGGCCCTCCACGCGCTCCACACCGTCTGAGCCGGTTCCGCCCGCAGGGCGACGCCGCCCCGTCGCGAAGGAACGTGGGTCGTTGTGCAGCACGCCGTAGACTTGAGTGCTACCGGGGCAGTGGAGGTGATGGTGGCGAAGACCGCGCAACCACCGAAGCCGCGGTGGCTGAGCGGGACTCGGCCGCCGAGGCGGATTCGTCTGCGCCCGAGGCCGAGCCGCTCGCGGATGACCCCGCCGGTCGTCTCGGCGAATCGGATGCGCGCCCGCATCGCCCGGATGAGCACCGCGCGGCCAGACCGGGAACCCCGTCCTCGACCCGCTCTTCCGGTCTCGGTGCGCGCCAACCACCCGAAGGCCGACCTGGCGTTGATCGAGCGGGCCTACGCGACGGCCGAGCGACTGCACGCCGATCAGACTGCGCAAGAGCGGGGACCCGTACATCACCCACCCGCTCGCGGTCGCCAACATCCTGGCCGAGCTGGGCATGACGGAGCCGACGCTGGTGGCGGCGCTCCTCCACGACACGGTGGAGGACACGCCCTACTCCCTGGACCAGCTGCGCGAGGACTTCGGGGACGAGGTGGCCCGGCTCGTCGACGGGGTCACCAAGCTGGACAAGGTCCGCTACGGCGAGAACGCCGAGGGCGAGACGATCCGCAAGATGATCGTCGCGATGAGTCGCGACATCCGGGTGCTGGTGATCAAGCTCGCCGACCGGCTGCACAACATGCGAACCGTCCGCTACCTGCGTCCGGAGACCCAGGAGCGCAAGGCGAAGGAGACCCTCGAGATCTTCGCCCCGCTGGCGCATCGACTCGGCATGAACACCCTCAAGTGGGAGCTCGAGGACCTCGCGTTCGTCACGCTGCACCCCAAGATGTACGACGAGATCGTGCGCCTGGTCGCCGACCGGGCGCCCTCCCGCGACCAGTACCTCGCCTCGGTCATCAAGCAGGTCGAGGAGGATCTCAAGGCCGCGAAGATCAAGGCTCTGGTGACCGGGACGGCCGAAGCACTACTACTCGATCTACCAGAAGATGATCGTCCGTGGCCGAGACTTCTCCGACATCTACGACCTGATGGGGATCCGGGTCCTGGTGGAGGACGAGCGTGACTGCTATGCGGCGCTCGGGGTCATCCACTCGCGGTGGAACCCGATCCCCGGCCGGTTCAAGGACTACGTGGCGCTCCCGAAGTTCAACATGTACCAGTCCTTGCACACCACGGTGATCGGCCCGGAGGGCAAGGCGGTCGAGCTGCAGATCCGGACCTTCGGCATGCACCGCCGGGCGGAGTACGGCGTCGCCGCGCACTGGAAGTACAAGGAGAACTCCAACCGGGGCGTCGATACCGACAAGTCCGGCTGCGCAGAGCGGCGACATGGCGTGGGTGCGCCAGCTCGTGGACTGGCAGCAGGAGACCGAGGACCCGGGAGAGTTCCTCGAGTCGCTGCGCTTCGAGATGAACGCCAAGCAGGTCTACGTCTTCACCCCGAACGGTGACGTGATCGGCCTGCCCACCGGTGCCACGCCGGTCGACTTCGCCTACGCGGTCCACACCGAGGTCGGACACCGGACGATCGGGGCCCGGGTGAACGGGCGCCTCGTGCCGCTGGAGTCGACGCTCGACAACGGGGACGTGGTGGAGGTCTTCACCTCCAAGGCGATGAACGCGGCTCCGAGCCGTGACTGGCTCAACTTCGTGAAGTCCCCCCGGGCCCGCAACAAGATCCGGCAGTGGTTCACCAAGGAGCGGCGCGAGGAGGCGATCGAGCACGGCAAGGACGAGATCGCCCGGCTGATGCGCAAGGAGGGTCTGCCGCTCAAGAGGGTGATGACCCATGACGTGCTCAACGGCATCGCCGCCGAGATGAGGCTGGCCGACGTGTCAGCGCTCTACGCCGCCGTGGGTGAGGGCAACATCGGTGCCCAGACGGTCGTCCGCAAGGTCATGGAGCTCAAGGGCGGCGAGGAGGGTGCCACCGAGGACCTCGCCGAGGGCGTCGTCATCACCGACCGCACCGCTCGGCGCCCGGCCGCCGGGGACGCCGGGGTCATCGTCAAGGGCCTCTCGGACGTCTGGGTCAAGCTCGCGAAGTGCTGTACGCCGGTGCCCGGTGACGAGATCCTCGGGTTCGTCACGCGCGGCTCGGGCGTCTCGGTCCACCGCGCGGACTGCACGAACGTCGCGTCTCTGAAGAGCGAGCCGGGGCGGATCGTCGAGGTGGAGTGGGCGCCGACAGCCCAGTCGATGTTCCTGGTGAACGTCCTGGTCGAGGCGCTCGACCGACCCCGGCTCCTGTCCGACATCACCAAGGTGATGTCGGACATGCACGTCGACATCCTCTCGGCCAACGTGACCACCGGGCGGGACCGCGTTGCCAAGAGCAGGTTCACCTTCCAGATGGCCGACCCGAGTCACCTGGGTGCCGTGCTGCGCGCGGTGCACAACGTCGAAGGCGTCTACGACGCCTACCGCGTCACCAGCTGATCGGGTGGTCCGACGCTCCCTGCCCTAGTTTGTCTTGCAGAACACCGGGATGAGCTGCCACGAGAGCACCCTTACTTGCACGCTGGTCGCGGCGTTGCAGGTGACCGTCCCGTTCTTGAACGCGGGGCTCGTCGCGGTCAGGTGGTACGTGCCAGGAAGGAGATTGTCTGCCCTGGCCTGACCGGTCGGGTCGACCTTCACCTGGATAGTGGTGGGCCCGGTGAACGTCACCGTGCCACGCGTCAGAGGACTCCCCGGTTTCCTGGGTGTCCCTCCCAGCTCCAGTTGGGCCGTCAGGCTTCCCGTGGTCGGCTGCTGGAAGGCGGGGTCGGCTTGCCGCAACGCCTCGGCCCGGTACGGCAGCCAGAGACCGGTCCCGAAGACGGCGAGCGCCGCGACGGCGGCGAGGGCAACGCCCCATGTCCCGTGCCCGAGCGCCTTGAAGGTCAGCCACACTGCCAGGGCGAGGAGGACCATCCCCGGAATCGAGGACAGGGCGATGCGGCCGGCCTCGGTGCCGAACGACGTCGAGCCCAGGCCGTATTCGCGGGTGAGTGCCCACGTGAGGCCGTCGACGGCGAGGATCACGAGGGCCGCGCAGAGCCACGCGACTCCCGCACCCACCCACCAGCGGGCCCTGGTGCCCCTTCTCGCCGTATCTGCTGCCGGCGGAGTGTTGGTCGGCTCCGTCATGAGAACCACCCCCGTGAGATGGTCGGGGTCTGCGACGTCTGGGGCTGATTGCCAGACGAGCACAGCCCGGATGCCGATCGAGGCTAGCCCCCTTCGCGCTCCGGGTGGAGGGCTGGACGCGGATCGGCTCCAGTGCTACGGGTGAGTCCCCACCTCGACGGCGGCTTTCTCCTCCCGTGAACCCGCGGTCGTGTACCCGGCCGGCCACATCCACGGCTGATCGGTTCAGTCGGAGAACTCCTCGAGGGCCTTCTGGGCCTGGACCAGCCACTCCTCGCGGGCCGCGATCGCCTCGGTGTGCTCCTTGACCTTCTTGGCGTTGCCGTTGGCCTCCGCCTTGGCGAGCTTGTCGCGCAGGCCGGCCAGTGACGACTCCAGCTGGGCGACCGTGTCGGCGGCGCGTGCACGGGCCTCGGGGTTGGAGCGACGCCACTTCTCGTCCTCGACGGCCCGGATCGCCTGCTCGACCTTGCGCAGCCGGCCCTCGAGCGTCTTGATCTGGTCGCGGGGGACCTTGCCGGCGGCATCCCACCGCTCCGCGATGCTCCGGAACGCCTCCTTCGCGGCCGCCAGATCGCCGACCGGAAGCAATGCCTCTGCCTCGACGAGGAGCGCCTCCTTCTTGACGGCGTTCTCGGCGAACTGTGCCTCCTCGGCCGCGTTGGCCGCGTCACGGGCCGAGAAGAAGATGTCCTGGGCGCCGCGGAACCTCGCCCACAGCTTGTCGTCGACGTCCTTGGGGGCCGGACCGGCGGCCTTCCACTGGCGCATGAGCTCGCGGTACTCGCTGGTGGTCGGGCCCCACTCGGTGGAGTCGGCGAGGGCCTCCGCCTGCACGACCAGGCGTCTCCTTGATCGCGCGGGCACCCTCGCGCTTCTCGTTGAGCTCGGCGAAGTGCGACTTGCGACGCCGGGTGTACGTCGTGCGCGCCGTGGAGAACCGGCGCCAGATCTCGTCGTCGACGCCCTTGTCGAGCCGGGGGAGGCCCTTCCACTCGTCGAGCAGCTCGCGGAGGCGGTTGGCGCCGTTGCGCCAGTCGTTCCCGGCGGCGATCTTCTCCGCCTCGACGGCGATCTGCTCCTTGCGGGCCTTGGCCTCCTCGAGCTTCTTCGACCGCTCGAGACGGTGCTGCTGGCGCCGCTCCGCGATCACCATGTTGAGCGCCTCGAGGCGGGAGCTCAGGCCGGCCAGGTCGCCGACGGCCGAGGCTTCGGCGACCGTCCCGAGCAGCTTCTTGACCGAGGTGTGGGCGTCGTTCGGAGCTGAGGTTGCCGGCGCGGACCCGCTGGTCGAGAAGATCGACCTCGAAGGCGAGGTCGTCATAGCGCTTCTTGAACCGGGCCAGGGCGTCCTCGGGCGAGTCGTCGGGACACTGCCCGACGAGCTTCTCGCCCTCGGCGGTGGTCACGAAGACCGAGCCGTCGGAGGCCACCCGCCCCAGTCGTCGGTCAGGACGGTGGTCGTGTCGTCGCTCACTTGGACTCCTTGGCCGTCGGCGTCTTCGTGGCTCGTGGGGGTGGCGGTGTCCGTCGGCGTGGACGGGGCGTAGGTCACCGTCGGGAGCGATGGTCGCAAGCCCCAGCTCGGCCAGCGGGTCCTGGGACCAGGGGCTCTGGACCGGGGTTACCGTCGGCGACGGAGCGGTGGGTGACGATCCACGCAGACAGACCGCTGACCCCGACGACGGCGAGGACCGCCCAGGCGGCGAGCATCAGCCGCCGGTTGCGTTCGGCGCGACGCGCGCGCCGTTCCGTTTGACGCTGCGCTGCCGCTCGCGCGAGCTCGCGGCGCCGCTTCTTCTTGGAGACCACGCAGCGGAGTCTAGTGCGGACGGGAAGGTGGCAGGGCGCCGCGCAGGTCTCATCACGGTTTCCGAGCTGCCCCGTGCGCTCGGTAGGCTTTCGGCGACCCCGTCGGCACGTCGGTGCCGAATTTCGACCGCTCAGGAGTGGTGACGCGTGCTCATCGCGGGCTTCCCCGCCGGCCCCTGGGGCACCAACTGCTACGTCGCGGCGACCGGCCCCGGCAGCGAGTGCGTCGTCGTCGACCCCGGCAAGGACTCCTCGCCGGGCGTAGCCGACATCGTGCGCTCACAGCGGCTGAAGCCGGTGGCGGTGCTGCTCACTCACGGGCACATCGACCACGTGTGGAGCGTGACGCCGGTCAGCGGCACCTACGACGCCACCGCCTACATCCACCCCGCCGACCGGCACCTGCTGCGCGACCCGATGGCGGGGATCTCCTCGGACAGCGCAGGCATGCTCCTCGGTGGCGACTACTCGTTCGCCGAGCCCGACGACGTGGCCGAGCTGGGCGACGGGACGGTGCTGGAGCTGGCCGGGCTGAGGCGTCACGGTCGATCACACCCCGGGGCACACCAAGGGCTCGGTGACGTTCCGGACCCCGTACGACGACAGCGACGGAGATCCAGCAGGTGATGTTCTCGGGCGACCTGCTCTTCGCCGGCTCGATCGGCCGCACCGACCTGCCCGGCGGTGACTGGCGCCGAGATGATGCGGTCGCTGCGCGACAAGGTGCTCACGCTTCCCGACGACATCGCCGTCCTGCCCGGCCACGGCGAGCAGACCAGCATCGGCCAGGAGCGCCAGGTCAACCCGTTCCTCCGCGAGGCGGCCGGCGGCCTGTCGATCGCCGTCCAGGGGGCTGTGACATGAGCCGACCCACGCCGCTGAGCGGATTTCCCGAGCTGCTTCCCGCCCAGCGATTCGTCGAGAACGAGGTGCTGGCATCGCTCGCTCGCGTGTTCGAGCTGCACGGCTTCAGCTCGATCGAGACGCGGGCGATCGAGCCACTCGACCAGCTGCTGCGCAAGGGGGAGACCTCCAAGGAGGTCTACGTCCTGCGCCGGCTCCAGGCCGACGCCGAGGATGCCGACGCGGGCATCGGTCTCCACTTCGACCTCACCGTGCCTTTCGCCCGGTACGTCCTGGAGCACGCCGGCAAGCTGGAGTTCCCCTTCCGCCGCTACCAGATCCAGAAGGCGTGGCGGGGTGAGCGCCCGCAGGAGGGGCGTTTCCGCGAGTTCACCCAGGCCGACATCGACGTTGTCGGCAAGGACGAGCTCGGCTTCCACCACGACGTCGAGGTAGCGCGCGTGATGATCGACGCGCTGACCGGGCTGCCCTTCCTGCCGCCGTTCCGGCTCCAGGTCAACAACCGCAAGCTGATCCAGGGCTTCTACCAGGGCCTGGGAATCGCGGCGGTCGACGAGGCGATGCGCATCATCGACAAGCTCGACAAGGTGCCCGCCGAGGAGGTGGCCCGGCTGCTCGTCGCGGAGGCGGGGGCGTCGGAGGAGCAGGCCGACGCGCATGCCTGCGGCTGGCGGAGATCTCCACCGAGGACACCTCCTTCGTCGACCAGGTGCGCGAGCTCGGGAGTCGTCGACCCGCTGCTGGACGAGGGACTCGACGGAGCTGGCGGGGGTGATCGACGGCTGCGCCGGCGCTGACCGGAGAGCGGGTGCGGGTCAGCGCCGACCTGCGCATCGCGCGCGGGCCTGGACTACTACACCGGCACGGTCTTCGAGACCCGGCTGGCCGGGCTTCGAGTCGCTCGGCTCGATCTGCTCCGGAGGGCGCTACGACGCGCTGGCCTCCGACGGCCGCACGACGTACCCGGGGGTCGGCATCTCCCTGGGGGTGAGCCGGCTGCTGGTTCCGCTCCTCCAGCGCGGGGCGCTCGACGCGACGCCGGCCGGTGCCCAGTGCTGTGCTGGTGGCGCTGAACGACGAGGAGTCGCGACCGGCGAGGCGGACGCGCTCGCACAGCGGCTGCGGGCGCGCGGCATCGCGACCGAGGTCGCTGCCTCGCCGCAGAAGTTCGGCAAGCAGATCCGCTATGCAGAGCGGCGCGGCATCCCGTTCGTCTGGTTCCTCACCGACGAGGGACACCAGGTCAAGGACATCCGCAGCGGTGACCAGGTCCCGGCCGACCCCGACTCCTGGCTGCCCCCGGAGGCCGACGCCCGGCCGCGCGTCGTGGCGGCCACCGACGCCCCGGAATCCACGTGACCGACCGCGACGTCCGGCGGTTGAATGTCGAACACCACACCAGCCCCCGCACCAGCGTGCGGGGGAACTCGAAAGGAAGCTCCGTGATCCGCACCCATGACGCCGGCGCCCTGCGCGCCGAGCACGTCGGCCAGACCGTGACCCTCGCCGGGTGGGTGGCCCGCCGGCGGGATCACGGGGGTGTGGCGTTCCTGGATCTCCGCGAGTCGAGCGGCGTGGTGCAGGTCGTGGTGCGCGACGAGGAGGTGGCGCACGCCGCTGCGCTCGGAGTTCTGCGTCCGGCGTCGTGGGTGAGGTCTCGGCCCGCCCGGAGGGGAACCAGAACCCGAACCTGCCCACCGGCGACATCGAGGTGATCGCCACCGAGCTGGAGGTGCTCAACCCCTCGGCGGTGCTGCCCTTCCCGATCGACGAGCATGTCGAGGTGGGGGAGGAGGTGCGGCTCGCGCACCGCTACCTCGACCTGCGGCGCGAGGGCCCGGCCGCAGGCCATCCGGCTGCGGAGCGAGGTCAACCATGCCGCGCGCGAGGTCCTGCACCAGCAGGGGTTCGTCGAGATCGAGACGCCGACCCTGACCCGTTCCACTCCCGAGGGCGCGCGCGACTTCCTCGTGCCGGCCCGGCTGCAGCCCGGCAGCTGGTACGCCCTGCCGCAGAGCCCGCAGCTGTTCAAGCAGCTGCTGATGGTCGGCGGAATGGAGCGCTACTTCCAGATCGCGCGCTGCTATCGCGACGAGGACTTCCGGGCGGACCGGCAGCCGGAGTTCACCCAGCTGGACATCGAGATGAGCTTCGTCGACCAGGACGACGTCATCGCGCTCTCCGAGGAAGTGATCCGCAGGGTCTGGTCGCTGATCGGAGTCGAGATCCAGACGCCCATCCCGCGGATGACCTACGCGGAGGCGATGGCGCGCTTCGGCAGCGACAAGCCCGACCTGCGCCTGTCGCTCGAGCTGGTCGAGTGCACCGACTTCTTCGCCGACACGACGTTCCGGGTGTTCCAGGCTCCGTACGTCGGAGCCGTGGTGATGCCCGGGGGAGCCGGCCAGCCCCGCAAGCAGCTCGACGCCTGGCAGGACTGGGCCAAGCAGCGCGGCGCGAAGGGGCTCGCCTACATCCTCGTCGGCGAGGACGGCGAGCTGGGCGGGCCGGTGGCCAAGAACCTCACCGACGCGGAGCGGGGCGGCATCGCCGACCACGTCGGCGCCAACCCCGGGGACTGCATCTTCTTCGCCGCGGGCCCGGTGCGGAGCTCCCGCGCGCTGCTGGGCGCGGCCCGGCTGGAGATCGGCCGGCGACTGCGGCCTGATCGACGAGTCGGCCTGGAGCTTCCTGTGGGTGGTGGACGCGCCCGCTGTTCGAGCCGGCCGAGGAGGCGACCGCGTCCGGTGACGTGGCGCTGGGCTACAGCGCCTGGACGGCGGTCCACCACGCCTTCACCTCGCCGCGCCCGGAGTGCGTGGACTCCTTCGACACCGACCCCGGGTCGGCGCTGGCGTACGCCTACGACATCGTCTGCAACGGCAACGAGATCGGCGGTGGCTCGATCCGTATCCACCGCGAGGACGTCCAGAAGCGGGTCTTCGCGGTGATGGGCATCGGCGAGGCCGAGGCACAGGAGAAGTTCGGCTTCCTGCTCGACGCGTTCAAGTACGGCGCGCCACCGCACGGCGGGATCGCCTTCGGGTGGGACCGGGTCTGCGCCCTGCTGGCCGGTACCGACTCCATCGCGACGTGATCGCGTTCCCGAAGACCGGGGCCGGATTCGACCCGCTCACCTCGGCCCCGGCTCCGATCACGGCCGCGCAGCGGCGGGAGGCCGGGGTGGACGCGCCGCCGGGCCCGAAGAGTCTCCCCGCAGGCGACCCGACTAGGCCCCGGGTCGGTCCGACACGCCGATGGTGTCCGCCGAACCGGCCGCCCCGACGGAGGAAGTCACCTGGGAGCCGCTGAGGCCAAACAACTTGTTCCCAAGTTGTTACCGTTCCGTGGCGCCCGCTCCGCGGAGTCTTGACTAGGTTGAGCCGAGTAGAACCTTCCGATTCGGCTAGGGGTGCGATGACGACGTCCCAGGTGGGCAACGTAGACGAGTTCGATCCCGTCGACGCTGCCGGCGAGCCAGACGTTGTGCCGGCCGTCGCGGGTCGCTCCCCGACGCAGCTGGCCTTCGAGCGGTTCCGTCAGGGACAAGATGTCGGTGATCGCGTTCTTCATCGTGCTGTCTACGTCATGGCGGCGATCGTCTGCGCCGCATCCTCAGCCACTTCGGCGTCCTGGACCCGTTCTCCATTCCACCAGGACCGCCTGGACCCGGAGACGGGCAGCCTTCCGCTCGGCCGCTTCGGCGGCATCAGCTGGTCCCACCCGCTCGGGCTCGAGCCCGGCACCGGCCGCGACCTGATGTCGCGCATCTGGCTCGGCATCTCGTTCTCGATGCTGGTCGCCCTGAGCGCCTCGATGATCACGGTGTTCATCGGCGTGGTGCTGGGCATCATCGCCGGCTTCAGCCGCGGCTGGGTCGATGCGATCATCGGCCGCTTCATCGACCTGACGCTGACCTTCCCGCAGCTGCTGCTGATCCTGGCGCTCTCCAGCGTCGGACTGGCGTTCGTCGAGGAGAAGCTGCACGTGCCGTCCGGGCACACCGTCACACGCGGTCTACATCATCTTGCTGCTCGGATTCTTCGGCTGGACCGGCCTGGCGCGTCTGGTCCGCGGTCAGGTGCTGTCGCTGCGCGAGCGCGAGTTCATCGATGCTGCGCGCGTGTTCGGTGCCGGTCCGTTCCGGATGTACTTCAAGGAGATCCTGCCCAACCTCTGGGCGCCGATCATCGTGACCTTCACGCTCTACTTGCCGGTCTTCGTGTCCGCGGAGGCGGCGCTGTCCTACCTGGGCGTCAGCATCAAGGCGCCGACGCCGACACTCGGCAACATCCTCACCGACTCGCTGTACTACGCGAGCCCCGACTTCGTCGTACTTCTTCTTCCCGGCCTTCGCGATCGCCCTCCTCGTCGTGAGCTTCAATCTGCTCGGCGACGGCGTCCGCGACGCTCTCGACCCGAGGGGCCACCGATGACGGCGAGCCATCGGGAGCACCAACCCCCAGATTTCGGCGATACGGAGTCGCCGAAGATGCCGCCTCGTGCGGCGAGCAGAAGATCCAAGGAGAATTGATGGCCAACCTGAACAAGTGGGTCCGCTCAGTTGCTCTTGTGGGTGCAGCCTCCCTTGCCCTCGCCGCGTGTGGCGGTGGCGGCGGAAGCAGCAGTAGCAGCAGTACCACCGCGTCGGAGAGCTCTAGCGCTGCCAGCAGCAGCGCGGCGCCTTCGGCAGTGGCGGGCGGCACGCTGTACTACTTGCAGCACTACAAGTTCGAGAGCACTGACCCGACCCGTATCTACTACGGACTCGAGCTGGCGAACTTCCGTCGGCTGTTCTACCGCAGCCTGGTGGCGTTCCCTGCCTCGGCCGACCCGAAGGTCGCGACCACGGTCGTGCCCGACCTTGCGACCGACACCGGAACGACTCCGGACAACGGCAAGACCTGGTCGTTCACGCTGAAGGACGGCATCAAGTGGCAGGACGGCTCGCCGATCACGTGTGAGGACTTCAAGTACGGCGCGTCGCGTGTGTTCGCGACCGACGTCCTCACCGGCGGCCCGAACTACCTGCTGAGCTACCTGGACATCCCGCAGCAGAACGGCTCGCCGATCTACGACGGTCCGTACAAGGGCGACCACCAGGCGGACTTCGACAAGGCCGTGACCTGCGACGGGAACACGATCACGTACCACTTCAACAAGGCGTGGCCGGACTTCCCGCTGGCGGTGGCGATGCTGTTCACGACCGACCCGTACAAGCAGTCGTTCGACCAGGGCCCGAAGTCGCAGTGGCTCGTCATGTCGAACGGTCCTTACGAGATCGACGGCTGCTACAACTGGGACAAGAACAACGGCGCCATGCTGGTTCGCAACCCGAACTACGACCCGGCGACCGATGACCCGTCGATCCGCATGGCTCTGCCGGACAAGATCGACTACAACATCAACGGCTCGCCTGACTCGGGCAACCAGATCACCGAGCGGTTGATCGCCGACGCCGGCAAGGACGCATGTGCGATCACCTCTGCGCGTATCGGTCCTACGTACTACACGCAGGTCGCGAACCCGCCTGTCTCGGACCGCACGATGAACGTGGTCTCGCCGTACACGTTCTACCTGGTGCCGAACTTCGACCGGCTGACGAACCCGCTGGTTCGCCAGGCGCTCGCCGAGGCCACCAACAAGGCCGCCTACATCAAGGCGATCGGTGGAACCAAGGCGGCCAGCCCGGCCGATTCGATCGTCAACCCCGGTGTGGGTGGCTACATGCCGAACCCGGCATTCGCCGACATCCCGCCCGCTGGCGACGTCCAGAAGGCCAAGGACCTGTTGGCTCAGGCCGGTGTGCAGACGCCGTACCCGATCAACTTCACGTACTCCTCGAGCCCGACGGCCGACAAGGCAGCCGCTGCGCTGAAGGAGACGTGGGACGCCGCGGGCTTCGACGTGACGCTGGACGGTCTGACCGACACGTACTACGACGTCATCCAGAAGCCGGACAAGACCAGCGACATCATGCTCGCCGGTTGGGGCGCGGACTGGCCGTCGGCCATGACCGTTCTGCCTCCGCTGTTCGACGACCGTCCGAACTTCTCGAAGAACTCGTACGGCCAGGACTACGGCGGCTACAAGAGCGCGGAGTTCGACGCCCTTGTCGACCAGGCATCTTCGGCCGCTTCGGTCGACGAGCAGAACAAGATCCTTCAGCAGGCTGACGCGTTGCTGGGCAAGGATGTCGCGTACATCCCGCTCTACAACCTCAACTTCTACTGGATCTGGGGTTCGCACATCGTCAACTTCGTGCCTACGGCGTCCTCGTCGATGAACCCGGACCTGGGTGTCATCGGCGTTGACCCGACGGCATGTAGCTGATCAACCCTGTGTGGGGTGGGCGCCTAGGCGCCCACCCCACACGTCTGGTCCAGCCCAGTGGGCCGGGCCACTACCCTGGGCTCACCGGCGAGGGTGAGCCCTCCAGTCGACTACGAGGTGGAACGACCCCATGGGTGCCTTCATTGTCCGGCGCGTCGTGATCGGCATGGTCCTGCTGCTGTTGAACAGCTTCGTGACCTTCTTCCTGTTCTTCGCTGCTCCCATCAACCCCGCGACGGCTCGCGTGCGGCAAGAACTGCACCCAGGCCCAGATCGACGTGACCAACAAGGTGCTCGGGTACAACCACCCCTTCTACGTCCAGTGGGCCAAGTTCGTCAAGGGCTCGTCGTCGGGCGCACCTTCCCCGACGACCCCGAGCTCGCGCAGAAGGCGCCCGGATCTGCTCACCCAGTGCCACGCGCCCGTGCCTGGGCTGCTCCATGCAGAACGCCAGGACGGTGAACACCGAGATTCAGGAGGCCGCGCCGGTCACCGCCTCGCTGGCGCTCTTCGCGGTCACCATGTGGGTGACCGGCGGCGTGCTCTTCGGGGTGATCGCCGCGGTGACCAGAGGGTCACCGCTCGACAAGGGGCTGGTGGGACTCACCCTGATGGTCTACGCCTTCCCCTCCTTCTTCGTGGCGGAGTTCCTGATCAGCTACGTCGCGATCCAGTGGAAGCTGCTTCCGTACCCGGCTTACACCTCCATCAGCGATGGCGGGGTGTACGACTGGGCGGAGAACCTCTTCCTTCCTGCCTTCTCGCTCGCCCTGATTTCGATGGCCGGGTACGTCCGGTATACGCGCGCGTTCGTCCTGGAGTCCATGGAGGAGGACTACATCCGAACAGCCCGGGCCAAGGGCCTGAGGAAACCGGTGGTCCTGTTCAAACATGCGCTGCGCGCGGCCCTGACGCCCGCTGGTGACCATGGTCGGTCTGGACTTCGGGACCCTGCTCGGTGGCGCGATCATCACCGAGAGCATCTTCAACATGCCCGGCATGGGTGCGCTGGCGGTGGAGGCCAACCGCCAGCTCGACCTGCCGACCCTGGTCGGGATCCTGGTGCTGGCGGGCGCCTTCGTCATGGTCGCGAACATCATCGTCGACATCCTGTACGCGGTGATCGATCCGCGCGTCCGGGTCGCGTAGGAGGGACACACATGTCGGAATTCCTCAGAGTGCGCGACCTCTACGTCCACTTCCCGACCCAGGACGGCATCGTCAAGGCGACCGACGGGCTCTCCTTCGACCTCGAGCGCGGCAAGACGCTGGGCATCGTCGGTGAGTCCGGGTCCGGGCAAGTCGGTGTCGAGCTCGGCCATCCTGGGCCTGCACCGCGGGACCAGCGCCATGGTGTCCGGCGAGATCTGGCTCGACGGCGTCGACCTGCTCGGATCAGCGACGCGGAGATGCGACGTCGCCGCGGTCGCGACGTCGCGATGATCTTCCAGGACCCGCTCTCGGCGTTGCACCCGTACTACACGGTGGGCAACCAGATCATGGAGGCCTACCGGGTCCACAACGAGGTGAGCAAGAAGGAGGCGCGGGCGCGCGACCGATCGAGATGCTGGGCCGGGTCGGCATCCCGCAGCCGGACCGCCGCGTGGACGACTACCCGCACCAGTTCTCCGGCGGCATGCGCCAGCGCGCCATGATCGCCATGGCGCTGATCAACGACCCGAGCCTGATCATCGCCGACGAGCCCACGACGGCCCTCGACGTGACCGTGCAGGCGCAGATCCTGGATCTGCTCCAGGACCTTCAGCGGGAGTTCAACTCGGCGATCATCATGATCACCCACGACCTGGGCGTCGTGGCCGAGATGGCCGACGACGTTCTGGTCATGTATGCCGGCAAGGCGGTCGAGTACGGCGCCTGCAAGGAGATCCTGACCTACCCCGAGATGCCGTACACGCTGGGGTCTGCTGAGCAGCGTGCCGGACGTGGCGGCCGACGTGGGGGGCAAGCTCATCCCCATCCCGGGCAACCCGCCGAGCCTGCTGAACCCGCCGCCGGGGTGTGCGTTCAACCCGCGTTGCCGCTTCGGCGACCGCGTCGAGGGCGATCGGTGCCGCGAAGGAGCTTCCCGAGCTCCGCCCCGGCACGCGTGGCGAGGGGCACATCCTGCGCTGCCACCTCGACAAGCCGGGCGAGATCTTCCAGACCGAGGTGCTGCCTGCGCTGTCCTACAGCGCGGTGAGCCGACAGCACGGTCCGATGCGGCAGCAACCACACACCCAGGCGAGGAAGCAGAGGGAGACAGCGTGACCCAGGAAGCCACGGTCGCCCGACCGCAGTCGACCACCGGGCCGACCCGCTCCTGCGGGTCGAAGGGCTGCGGATGTACTTCCCGGTCAAGTCGAACGGCATCATCCACCGCACCATCGCCCACGTCCAGGCCGTCGACGGCATCTCGTTCGAGCTGCACCACGGGGGCTCGCTCGGCCTGGTGGGGGAGTCGGGCTGCGGCAAGTCGACCACCGGACGGATGATCTCCCGGCTGCTCAAGCCCACCGAGGGCGTGATCAACTTCGAGGGCAGCGACGTCGCGCAGCTGTCGCACGGACAGCTCAAGCCGCTGCGTCGCGAGATCCAGATGATCTTCCAGGACCCGTACACCTCGCTGAACCCGCGGCACACGGTGGGCACCATCGTCGGCGCGCCGCTGGAGATCCACAAGGCGCTGCCGAAGGACAAGATCCTGCCGCGCGTCCAGGAGCTGCTGGAGGTGGTCGGGCTCAACCCGGAGCACTACAACCGCTACCCGCACGAGTTCTCCGGCGGCCAGCGCCAGCGGATCGGCATCGCGCGTGCCCTGACCCTCCAGCCGAAGCTGCTGGTGGCCGACGAGCCGGTCTCGGCACTGGACGTGTCGATCCAGGCGCAGGTGGTGAACCTGCTCCAGGACGTGCAGAAGGAGTTCGGGATCGCGTTCCTGTTCATCGCGCACGACCTCGCGGTGGTGCGCCACTTCTGCCCGGACGTCGCGGTGATGTACCTCGGCAAGATCGTCGAGATCGCCGACCGGGACACGATCTACGACCGCGCGCACCACCCGTACACCCAGGCGCTGCTGTCCGCGGTGCCGGACATCAAGCAGGCCACGATCGGCGGCCGGCGCGAGCGGATCCGGCTGGAGGGCGACGTCCCCAGCCCGATCAACCCGCCGTCCGGGTGCCGGTTCCGCACCCGCTGCTGGCTCGCGCAGGACATCTGCGCCAACCAGGAGCCGCCGCTGATGCAGATCGGGCCGCGCCACAAGGTCGCCTGTCACTTCGCCGGCGAGCACGGAGCGTCGCCGTCGACCCCGGTCACGCTGTCCGCCCTCGGCGTGAACGCCTCGGGCAACGCCATCCCGGGTGTGGCACCCGACCCGAACCTCGACGTTCCCGAGTTCTCGCCCACTTCGTCCCGCTGGCCGAGCGTGCGGCGTCGTCGCTGCCTCTTGCCGACCGGTAGCAGCCGGCCGTGGAGCTGCTGCGCCTCGGCGACGGCCGCGATCTCGAGATCTCGGTGGCCGGTGCCGCGCACGGCCCGGTCTGCGTCTTCCACCACGGGACGCCCGGGTCCGCCCAGCCGCTGACCCCGCTGTCGGAGGCCGCCGCGGAGCGGGGGCTGCGGCTGGTCGCCTACAGTCGCGCGGGCTACGGGGCATCGACCCGGCATCGCGGCCGCAGCGTCGGCGACGTGGCCGGTGACATCCGCCAGCTGCTCGACCACCTCGGTGCCGACCGGTGCGTGACCTTCGGGTGGTCCGGCGGCGGGCCGCACAGCCTCGCCACGGCGGCGCTCCTTCCTGACCGGGTCGCCGCAGTGGCGTCGGTCGCGGGGGTCAAGCCCTTCACCACGCTGGCGGACTGGACCGCCGGGATGGGCGAGGACAACGTCGAGGAGTTCGGGGCGGCGATGCAGGGAGAGGGCGACGCTGGCCCCGGCGCTGGACGCCGGTGCGGCGGCGATGCGGGGCGCCTCGGTGGAGGAGACCATCGCCGGCATGGTCGAGACCATCGCTCCCCGACGTCGATGTCGCCTCGATGTCGGGACCTCAGGGGCAGGGCCTGGTCGAGCTTCATGCAGTACGGGCTCCGCCAGCCGGACGGCTGGATCGACGACGACCTGGCGTTCATCCGCGACTGGGGCTGTCGACCTCTCCGACATCACGGCTCCCGACCTACCTCTGGCAGGGATCGGACGACCTGATGGTGCCGGCGGCGCACGTGGACGCCCTCGCCTCGGACGTTCGGCACGCGAGGTCCATCCCGTGCCCGGGGCGGGGCACATCTCTCTGCTCCTGGACGAGATCGGGCAGATTCTCGACGCGCTGCAGCGCCACCTGTGAGCGCCCTCCCGCGGCGGTAGGGTCGCGGCGTGGAAGGACTCTTCGAGTACGGCGACGGCCCGGCGCCGCAGCCCGCCGGAGCCGGCGGCAGCCTCAGCGGCAGCGACCATGCCTCGGCGCCGCTGGCCGTGCGCATGCGGCCGCGGACCCTCGACGAGCTCGTCGGACAGGAGCAGCTCAAGGCCGCCGGGTCGCCGTCTGCGTCTGCTCGTCGAGAGCGACCACGCCATGTCGGTGCTGCTCTGGGGGCCGCCGGGAACGGGCAAGACCACCATCGCCTCGATCGTCAGCGGTCAGACCGGGCGGCACTTCGTGGAGGTCTCCGCGGTGTCCGCAGGGGTGAAGGAGGTACGGGCGGCGATCGACCAGGCGCGCGCCCGGCTCGCCCGGTCCGGGACGCGAGACCGTGCTGTTCATCGACGAGGTGCACCGGTTCAGCAAGGCGCAGCAGGACGCCCTGCTGCCCGGGGTGGAGAACCGCTGGGTCACGCTGATCGCGGCGACCACCGAGAACCCGCAGTTCTCGGTGATCTCCCCGCTGCTGTCCCGGTCCCTGCTGCTGCGCCTGGAGTCGCTTGTCCGAGTACGACATCCGGTCGCTGCTGCGCGCGGCACTCGCGGACGAGCGCGGCTACGCGGGCGCGGTCGACCCTCGAGGAGGAGGCGCTCGAGCACCTGGTCCGGCTGGCCGGCGGCGACGCCCGCCGTGCCTACACCTATCTGGAGGCGGCCGCCGCCGCCGCCGAGTCGACGGGGTCCGACCTCGATCGGCCTGGAGGCGGCCGAGGCCGCGGTCGACCGGGCGGCCGTCCGCTACGACCGCGCGGGCGACCAGCACTACGACGTGATCAGCGCCTTCATCAAGTCGGTGCGCGGCAGCGACGTCAACGCCGCGCTGCACTACCTGGCCCGGATGATCGTGGCGGGGGAGGACCCGCGGTTCATCGCGAGGCGGCTGATCATCCTGGCCAGCGAGGACATCGGACTGGCCGACCCGAGCGCGCTGACGACGGCGGTGGCGGCGGCCCAGGCGGTGGCGCTGATCGGGATGCCCGGAGGGGCAGCTGACCCTGGCCCACGCGACGATCGCCCTCGCGCTGGCGCCGAAGTCGAACGCGGCCTACACGGCGATCAGCCGGGCGCGGGCCGACGTCGAGGCCGGCCGCATCGGCACCGTTCCGGCCACCTGCGCGATGCCCACTACCCGGGGGCCAAGCGAGCTCGGCCACGGCACCGGGTACCGCTACGCCCACGACGCGCCCTTCGGCGTGGCGGCGCAGCAGTACCTGCCCGGACGTGCTCGGCGACGCCGCCTACTACGAGCCCACCGACCACGGCGCCGAGGCGGCCGCCAAGCAGCGCTGGGAGCGGCATCGAGCAGCTGCTGCGTGCCGACGAGGGTGAACCGGGCACGCGGTAGGGTTTCGAAGCATGGCGGTATGGGTGGCACTCGCTCTCTCGATCGTCGGGCTCGCCGTCGGCGATCATCCTGGCGCTCTCCTGGTCGCGCCGGTCGCCGGGTCGGCCCAGGAGCGACTGCGCGAGTCCCGGAAGGCGCTCGGCCTCCCTGGACGACGCGGTGGCGGATCTCCAGCGTCAGGTCGACGCCACCGCCGCGAGCTGGTCGACTCAGTCGCATGACCCGGAGCAGGCCGTGCTGATCACCAGCCTGGGAGCGACCCGTCCCGTCGTGACGCCGAGCGTCCGGCCGGCCGCGGTGGTGCTGCGACCGACCGTCGCCGAGCGGCTCTCGTCCGGGCGCGGAGGCCGGCCTGGCGCGCTTCCTGGCCCGGCCCGTCGAGGGCACGACGCTGGTGCGGCGGGTCGTGGACCGTGGTCGCCGTGCGCGTCGTCTCGCTCGGCTTCGGCGTGGCCCATGCGCTTGCGTCCCGAGGTCAGGGACCGGATCGAGTTCGCCTCCCGGGCCGGGATGCGCCGCTCGCGGCGCGCGCCGCGAGCACGAGCTGCGCCTGGCCCGGCGGCTGGTCCGCTCGGGTCACGTCGTCGTCTCGGAGGAGCGGTGAGACGCACCACCTGGTTCGTCGTCGGGCGCGGCCGCGGGGGCGATCGTGGTGGGCCGGGCCAAGCGAGCGTCCCGGGCGCTGACCTACGACGGCATCACCGACCGACTCGCCGGCGTCTTCGCCGGCGCCCGGGTGTTCGGCGACGGAGGTGGCCGCCGCGGCCGCGAGAAGGAAACCGAACTGCGCCGGCGGCTGGGCCTGGGGAACAATGAGCTCTCCGGCGGCAGCGCCGATGTGATCGCCGCTGGACCCGGTCAGGGCAGAGCACCTGCGCTCTGCCGGCGGCCACCGCACGACCGCAGCACCCGCGTCAGGACGAGAAAGGCACCCGTTGATGGACACCGCCGAGATCCGGCGCCGCTTCATCTCCCACTTCGAGGAGCGCGGTCACACCGTCGTCCCGTCGGCGTCGCTGATCCTCGACGACCCGAACCTGCTGTTCGTCAACGCCGGCATGGTGCAGTTCAAGCCGTACTTCCTCGGCCAGGAGACGCCGCCGTACCCGCGTGCGGTGAGCGTGCAGAAGTGCGTGCGCACCCTCGACATCGAGGAGGTCGGCAAGACCACCCGGCACGGCACGTTCTTCCAGATGAACGGCAACTTCTCGTTCGGCAACTACTTCAAGGAAGGCGCGATCGAGCTCGCCTGGGAGCTGGTCACCAAGCCGCAGGACGAGGGGGGCTACGGCTTCGACGAGTCGCTGCTCTACGCCAGCGTCTACCACGAGGACGACGAGGCCATCGGCTACTGGAAGAAGGTCGCCGGCCTGCCCGACGACCGGATCATCCGGCTCGGGAAGAAGGACAACTACTGGTCACATGGGCGTCCCGGGCCCGGGCGGGCCGTGCAGCGAGATCCTCATCGACCGCGGCCCCGAGTTCGGCGCCGACCGCGACTGGGATGCGGGCGACCGCTACCTGGAGTTCTGGAACCTCGTCTTCATGCAGGACGAGCTCAGCGCCGTCCGGTCGAAGGAGGACTTCGACATCAAGGGGTCGCTGCCGCAGCGCAACATCGACACCGGCATGGGCCTGGAGCGGGTCGCCTACCTGCTCCAGGGCAAGGACAACATGTACGAGATCGACGAGATGTTCCCGGTCATCGAGAAGGCCTCGGAGCTGTCCGGCCGCCGCTACGGCGCGGCCGGGGCCGACGGGCACGCCGACGACGTGCGCTTCCGGGTCGTCGCCGACCACGTCCGCAGCGCGATGATGCTCATCGGCGACGGGGTCACCCCCGGCAACGAGGCCCGGGGCTACGTCCTGCGTCGCCTGCTCCGCCGGGCGGTCCGGTCGATGCGCCTGCTGGGCGTGGAGGACCGCGGTCCTCCCCGAGCTGTTCCCGGTCAGCCGGGACAAGATGAAGCTGTCCTACCCGGAGATCGAGACCGACTGGGCGCGCATCTCCACGGTGGCGTACGCCGAGGAGGACGCCTTCCGGCAGACGCTGCGCGCCGGGACCCAGATCTTCGACCTGGCGGTCACCGACGCCAAGGGTCAGCGGCGCGACGACCCTGTCGGGCGACAAGGCGTTCGCCCTGCACGACACCTACGGCTTCCCGATCGACCTCACCCTGGAGATGGCCGCCGAGCAGGGGCTCTCGGTCGACGAGGAGGGCTTCCGCCGGCTGATGGACCGAGCAGCGCGAGCGCGCCAAGGCGGACGCCAAGGCGAAGAAGGCCAAGCACGGTGAGCACCGGCGCCTACCGCGAGGTCGCCGACACCCTCGGGCGGGCCGGTCGACTTCACCGGCTACGACGAGGTCGTCTCCGAGGGCACGGTCCGTGCCCTGATCGGCGACGGGGCCGGACCGGGCATGATCACCGCCGCGCGGGCGGGTGACGAGGTCGAGCTCGTGCTCGACCGCACCCCGTTCTACGCCGAGGGCGGCGGCCAGCTGGCCGACCAGGGCGTCATCGAGCTCGCCAACGGCGCGAGGGTCGAGGTGCTCGACGTCCAGTCGCCGATCAGCGGCCTGATCGTGCACCAGGTCCGGGTGCTCAGCGGGGAGGTCACCCTCGGGTGAGCCCGCCCACTCGCTGGTCGACGTCGAGCGGCGGCTGGCGATCTCGCGCGCCCACACCGCGACCCACATGGTGCACAAGGCGTTCCGCGAGGCCCTCGGCGACACGGCGACCCAGGCGGGCTCGGAGAACGCCCCGGGTCGCTTCCGCTTCGACTTCTCCGCGACCGGGGCGGTCCCCGCCTCGGTGATGGCCGACGTCGAGGCCCGGGTGAACGACCTGGTCCTGGCCGACCTGCCGGTGCACGCCGAGATGATGAGCCAGGCGGAGGCGGTCAAGTCCGGCGCGATGGCGCTGTTCGGCGAGAAGTACGGCGACACGCGTGCGGGTGGTCTCGGTCGGCGACTGGGCCACGCGAGCTCTGCGGCGGCACCCACACGCACCGCTCCGCGCAGCTCGGCGTGGTGAAGCTCCTCGGGGAGTCGTCGATCGGCTCGGGCGTGCGCCGGGTCGAGGCGCTGGTCGGCGCCGACGCCTACCGCTTCCTGGCCCGCGAGCACGTCCTCGTCGCCCACCTGAGCGAGGCGCTGAAGGCCCGGCCCGAGGAGCTGCCCGACCGGGTCAGCGACCTGGTGGAGCGGCTGCGCGACCGCGGAGAAGGAGATCGACCGGATCAGGATGGGCCAGCTGCTCTCGTCCGCCGGCGAGCTCGCCGCCGGGGCGACGGATCTCGCCGGGGTCGCCTTCGTCGGGACGCTTGTGCCCGGGGCCGCGGAGCGGCGACGTGCGCAGCCTGGCGCTCGAGATCCGCGGCCGGCTCGGGGATCGCCCGGGAGTCGTCGCCGTGGTCGGCACGGACGGGGACAAGGCGGCGATCGTCGTCGTGGCGAACGACGCGGCCCAGGCGCGGGGTCTCTCGGCCAACGACCTGGTCAGGCTCGCCGGGGAGGTGCTCGGCGGCCGCGGCGGCGGCAAGGCCGACATCGCCCAGGGCGGCGGCACTGAGGTCGGGCGCGTCGGCGAGGCGCTGCAGCGCGTCGAGCAGGCGGTAGGGGAAGCCGCCGGTCGGGCCTGAATGAGGCCGGAGTCCGGCTGGGGATCGACGTGGGCGACGTGCGGATCGGCGTCGCTCGCAGCGACCCGTCCGGGCTGGTCGCCACTCCCGTGGAGACGGTGGCGCGCGGCGACGGCGACCTCGCGCGGATCCGGCAGATCGTCGACGAGGAGGGCGCGGTCGAGGTGGTGGTCGGGCTGCCCCGGTCGCTGTCCGGCGTCGGAGGGGCCCGCGGCAGCCAAGGTGCGGGACTTCGCCGGGGAGATCGCGGTGGGGCTGCGACCGACCCCGGTGCGGCTCTACGACGAGCGGCTGTCGACCGTCAGCGCCGAGATGGTGCTTCGCGGGGCCGCAGGCCCAAGACGCGCCGCGCGGTGGTCGACCAGGCGGCAGCAACGCTGATCCTGCAGAATGCTTTGGACAACGAGCGAGCGACAGGGCGGCCGCCGGGGGAATCGGTCGAGATCGAGGAGCACCAGTGATCAGCCACGACGACGGCGATTCCCTCTTCTCCGGGGCGACGGAGGAGCCGCCCGGGCGGTCGAGGACGTCACGGGTCGGGAAGCCGGGTCGGTTGCCTGCTCCTGGTCCTGGTGCTCGTCCTGGTCGGCGGGGGCACGACGTACATGGTCAGCCTCCGGGTGGAGCAAGATCCAGCACAAGTTCTTCTACACTCCGCCCGACTACCAGGGCGCCGGAACCGGCACTGTGGTCATCCAGGTCAAGGACAGGGCGACACCGCCACCGACATCGGCAACACGCTGTACGACGCGGGAGTGGTCGCCAGCGTCGACGCGTTCACCCGCGCCGCTGCCGCCGACTCCCGCAGCCGGGGCATCCAGGTCGGCTACTACCAGATGGCCAAGAAGATGTCGGCCAACGCAGCCCTGGAGGTGCTGGTCAATCCGCAGAACCTCATCAAGACGGTGGTGACCCTTCCCGAAGGGCTCCGGCTGACCCAGATCATCTCGACCCTCGCTGCGGGAACCGACGTGCCGGCCAAGCAGTGGAAGGCCGCCATCAAGGCGGCCGACCTGCCCGCCGCGGCCAACGGCGACCCGGAAGGCTTCCTGTTCCCGGCCACCTACACGATCACCCCTGACGAGACCCCTGACGAGGTCATCGCCGCGATGGTCGACCGGTTCAACCAGGCCGCCGACACCGTGGGGCTCAAGCAGGGCGCGGCGAGATCTCGGCGTGTCCCAGCGCGACGTCGTGATCGTGGCGAGCCTCGTGCAGAAGGAGGTCAGCCGCGAGAAGGACATGCCCGCGGTGGCCGAGGTGATCTACAACCGGCTCAACGGGACCTGCACCTCTCAGGGCATCCCCACCGGACTGCTCCAGCTCGACTCCACGGTGCACTACGCGGCCGGTGTGACCGGGGACGTGTTCACCACGAACGCGATGCGCAACTCCAACTCGCCGTACAACACCTACAAGCACGCGGGCCTGCCGCCCGGGCCGATCTCCGCACCCGGGGAGGCGGCGCTGAACGCGGCTCTGCACCCCGACCAGCGACGGCTGGTGCTTCTTCGTCACGGTCAACCTGGAGACCGGACTGACCAAGTTCGCGCAGACCCTGAGCGAGCACAACGCCAACGTCGCCGAGCTGCAGAAGTACTGCCGGAAGTCCGACCTGTGCTGAACCGGCGGCGCTGTGCGGTGCTCGGCTCGCCGATCGCGCACTCGCTGTCGCCTGTCATGCACCGCGCCGGGTACGCGGCGGCCGGACTCGACTGGACGTTCGAGCCCATCGACGTGTCCGAGGAGTCGGCTGCCCGTCGTTCATTGCCGGGCTCGACGACACCTGGCGCGGCCTCGCACTCACCATGCCGCTCAAGCGTGCGGTGATGCCGCTGGTCGACCGGGCCGCACCCTGGGCGTCGTTGGCAGGCGCGGCGAACACGGTGATCCGGGAGGATGACGGGTCCCTCTGCGGAGACAACACCGACATGCCGGGAGCGGTGGCGGCGATTGCTGCGCGCGTCGGGCCCCGTGTCCGATCGGCCGTCGTGCTGGGGGGTGGTGCCACCGCCGGCTCGATGCTGCTGGCCCTGGCCGAGCTGGGGTGTCGAGCACGTCCGCATCCTGGCCCGCGATCCCGGGCGGGCGGCTGGACGCGGTCCGCGCGGGGCGCCGGCACCCGCACGCGCCGCACATCGAGGTGGCCACCCTGGCCGGTGGCATCGGTGAGACCGACCTGCTGGTCTCGACGATCCCCGCCGTCGCGCAGCCGGCTCTGGTAGGCGGGCTCACCGCCGTTCGGGCTGTGTTCGAGGTCGTCTACGACCCGTGGCCCACGCCCCTGGCCGAGGCCGCCGGGGCGGCCGGTCTGCCGTTGGTGACCGGGCTGGACCTGCTGGTGCACCAGGCGGTGTTGCAGTTCACCCTCATGACCGGCGTGGATCCGGCACCCTTGAGCCAGATGCGGGCGGCGGGAGAGGCTGCCCTGGCGAAACGCACCCGTTGAGCCAGGCAGGGCCGGGCTCGCCGAGTCGGGCGAGGTGAGGAGAAGCGGTGGATTGGGTTGCTCTGGCGGTCTTCGCCGGGTGGGGTCTCGTGTCGGGAGCGCTGGTTCCGGAGGGCATCCGGTTGCTGCCCGAGCCGGCTCCCGACGGTCAGGAGGCCGAGGGGAGCGACGAGGCCGAGGGTGCGCCGGAGACGCGTGAGCCACGCCGGGCGAAGGAGCTGTACCGGGATCTCGCCCGGGTGCGCGGCCTCCGCGTCGGGTCCGCCCTGGCCACCGCGGCGGTGTCGGGGCTTCTCGGGGCCGAGCTGGGCTTCTCCTGGGCCGGGCTGCTGTGGGCGCTCCTGGCTCCGCTCGGGGTGGCGCTCTCGGTCATCGACTGGCGGACCATGCTGCTGCCGACCTGGATCATCGGGCACGCGTACGCCATCGTGTTGCTCGTCATCGCCGCCGCCACCGGGGTCGAGGCCGATCTCGGGCCCCTCATCCGTGCAGCCCTGGGCTGGCTGATCGCCGGCGCCACGTACTTCGTTCTGTGGCTGATCTACCCCCGGGGCATGGGGTACGGCGATGTCCGGCTCTCCGGCGTGCTCGGACTGGGACTCGGTTTCCTGGGCTGGGGGCAGCTCTTCACCGGCGTGTACTCGGGCTTCCTCCTCGGCGGGGTCCTCGGCGCACTGCTGTCGGCGCTGCGTCTCTTCGATCGCAAGAGCTACCCGTTCGGCCCCTTCATGCTCGTGGGGGCGCTGGTCGGCGTCCTCTACGGCGCCGATGTCGCTGCGTGGTACTGGCGCTGATCGATCCGCCCGCGTGAAAGACTCGATGCCATGTTGCGCTGGCTCACCGCGGGCGAATCCCACGGCCCCGCTCTGGTCGCGATCATCGAGGGGCTCCCGGCCCACGTCGAGGTGACCTCGGCCGACATCGATGACGCCCTCGCCCGCCGCCGGCTGGGGTACGGCCGTGGCGCGCGGATGTCCTTCGAGCGGGACGAGGTCGAGATCACCGGAGGAGTTCGGCACGGGCGGACCCTCGGCGGTCCGGTCGCCGTACGGATCGGCAACACCGAGTGGCCCAAGTGGGAGAAGGTGATGTCGGCCGACCCGGTCGACCCCGCCGAGCTGGAGAGCCTCGCGCGCAACGCGGCGCTCGACCCGGCCGCGTCCCGGCCACGCCGACCTGGTCGGGATGCAGAAGTACGACTTCGACGAGGCCCGGCCGGTCCTGGAGCGTGCCTCGGCGCGGGAGACGGCCGCCCGGGTGGCGCTCGGCGCGGTGGCCGCCCGGTTCCTGGAGCAGGCCGCGGGTATCCGGCTGGTCTCCCACACCGTCGCGATCGGCGGGGTGCACGCGCCCGCGGGGCTCGTCCCGTCGCCCGACGACGTGGCCGCCCTGGACGCCGACCCGGTCCGCTGCTTCGACTCGACCGCGAGCGCAGCGATGGTGGAGGCGATCGACCGGGCCCACAAGGACGCCGACACCCTCGGCGGGGTCGTCGAGGTCGTCGCGGTCGGCCTGCCGCCCGGCCTCGGCTCGCACGTGCACTGGGACCGCCGGCTCGACTCGCGGCTGGCCGGCGCGCTCATGGGCATCCAGGCGATCAAGGGCGTCGAGGTCGGTGACGGCTTCAGCGCTGGCCGACACCCCCGGTTCCGCAGGCGCACGACGAGATCGTCCCCACCGACGGAGGGGCTGCGGCGGACCTCGGCCGCGCCGGCGGCACCGAGGGGGGCATGTCGACCGGTGAGGCGCTGCGGGTCCGCGCGGCGATGAAGCCGATCGCGACCGTGCCGCGAGCGCTGCGCACCGTGGACGTGTCCACCGGCGAGGAGGCGGTCGCCCACCATCAGCGCTCCGACGTCTGCGCCGTGCCCGCGGCTGGCGTGGTCGCCGAGGCCATGGTCGCGCTGGTGCTCGCCGAGGCGGTGCTGGAGAAGTTCGGCGGAGACTCGGTCGGCGAGACCCGGCGCAACGTGGAGAGCTACCTGGACAACCTGAGGTACTCGTGAGCCCCGCGTGTGGTGCTGGTCGGACCGATGGGCGTCGGCAAGACGACGGTCGCCCGGATCCTGGCCGAGCGGTGGGGCATCGAGTCCCGCGATACCGACGCCGACGTGGAGGAGGCCGCCGGCAAGCCGGTCAGCGACATCTTCGTCGACGACGGCGAGGCGCACTTCCGAGCGCTGGAGGCCACCGCCGTCGCGGACGCGCTGGACCGCTTCGACGGGGTGCTGGCCCTCGGGGGCGGCGCGGTCCTGTCGGAGCGAGACCCGACAGCTTCTGGCGTCGCACCCCGTCGTCTTCCTGAACGTCGGGTTCGCCGAGGCAGTTCGCCGGGTCGGCCTGGGCGTGGGACGCCCGCTGCTCATGGGCAACGTGCGGGCGCGCGTCCGCGCCATCCTCGAGGAGCGCGAGCCGCTGTACGTCGAGGTGTCCGACCACGTCGTGGATACCACCGACCGGGACCCCGAGGCGGTCGCCGACGAGATCCAGGCGTGGGTGGACGCGTTGGGGGAGGACTGGTGAGCGAAGCGACCCGGATGCGTGTGGCCGGTCCCGCCCCGTACGACGTCGTGGTCGGGACCGGGCTGCTCGCCGAGCTGCCCGCCATGCTCGGCCCCGGGGTGCAGCGGGTCGCGGTGATCCATCCGCGCGCGCTGGCGGCCACCGGCGAGGCGGTGCGCGAGGACCTGCTCGGGCAGGGCCTCGAGGCGCACGCCATCGAGATCCCCGACGGGGAGGAGGCCAAGCTGGCCCCGGTGGCGTCGTTCTGCTGGCAGGTGCTCGGGCGCACCGGGTTCACCCGCTCCGACGCGGTGGTGACCATCGGCGGCGGGTCCACCACCGACATGGGCGGCTTCGTCGCGGCCACCTGGCTGCGCGGCGTCACGGTCGTCCACCTTCCCACCACCCTGCTCGCGATGGTCGATGCCGCGGTCGGCGGCAAGACCGGCATGAATACCGCGGAGGGCAAGAACCTCGTCGGGGCGTTCCACGAGCCGGCAGGCGTCCTGTGCGACCTCGCGGCGCTGGAGACGCTGCCGCGGAACGAGCTGATCTCCGGGCTGGCCGAGGTGATCAAGTGCGGGTTCATCGCGGACCCGGCGATCCTCGACCTGGTGGAGAGGGCCCCCGAGGAGGCGATCACCCCCGGGAGCGCCGTGATGCGCGAGCTCATCGAGCGGGCCATCCAGGTCAAGATCGGCGTCGTGGCGGGTGACCTCAGGGAGACCGGAGGGACGGGGAAGCACCCCGGCCGCGAAGTGCTCAACTACGGCCACACGCTCGGGCACGCGATCGAGCGCGTGGAGCGCTACCGGTTCCGGCACGGCGCGGCCGTGGCGATCGGGATGGTCTTCGTCGCGGAGCTGGCCCGGCTCGCGGGACGACTCGACGAGCAGACCGCGGAGCGACACCGGACGATCCTGGAGCTGGTGGGGCTGCCCACGTCGTATGCCGGTGGGGGATGGGCCGAGCTGTTGGACGCGATGCGGCTGGACAAGAAGGCGCGCGGGGACCGGCTCCGCTTCCTGGTTCTCGAGGGCCTCGCCGAGCCGGGCATCATGGAGGCCCCGGACCCGGCGCTGCTGACCGCTGCCTACGCCGAGATCGCTCGGTGAGAGGGGGAACGCCGTGAGGGTGCTGGTGCTCAACGGGCCGAACCTGGGCCGACTGGGCAGGCGGGAGCCGGAGATCTACGGGACCACCACCCACGCCGAGCTGGCGGAGCTGTGCCGCGGCTGGGGCCGGGAGCTGGGCCTGGAGGTCGAGGTGCGGCAGACCAACCACGAGGGGGAGATGGTCGACTGGCTCAACGCGGCGGCCGACGACGGGACTCCGGTGGTGCTCAACGCGGCGGCGTGGACGCACTACTCCTACGCGATCTACGACGCCTGCGCCCAGCTGACCGCGCCCCTGGTCGAGGTGCACATCTCGGATCCGCAGGAGCGCCCCGAGGAGTTCCGGCACACCAGTGTCGTCTCGCCGTTCGCGCGTGAGATCGTCGCCGGACGTGGGATCGACGGCTACCGCGTCGCCCTCGAGGCTCTGGCCTCCGCCGGCCCCTCCCTGAGATCCGTGTGACGGGCCGGCTCTGCGTGTGACAGACACCGGGCGCCTGGTGCTTGACGCCCCTGCGTGCGACCAGGACGATGCGGAGATGCCGAGGACCGAGATCACCCGTTTGCCCGAATACGCCGTGACCGACAGGGACCGGCTCAACGAGCTCCTGGACGGGCAGTTCGTCGCCCACGTGGGGCTGGTGGCGGGAGGCCACCCGGCGGTGTTCCCGACCGGCTTCGCGCGGGCGGGGGACCGGCTGCTCATCCACGGCTCGACCGGGTCTCCCTGGATGCGCACCCTGGCCGAGGGGGTCGCGGCGTCGGTGGCCGTGACGGCCCTGGATGCCGTCGTCGTCGCCCGGTCGGCCTTCGAGTCGTCGATCCGCTACCGGTCGGCAGTGCTGTTCGGACGCTTCACCCCGGTGCCGGAGGGGGAGAAGGCTGCGGATCTCGACCTGTTCACCAATCAGCTGATTCCGGGCCGTACGCGGGAGGTGCGCCCGTCCACCGGGAAGGAGCTGGCCGCGACCCTGATCCTCGCCATGCCGATCGCCGAGTGGTCGTTGAAGGTGTCCGACGGGTGGCCCGAAGACGCCGAAGAGGATGTGGCCGGCGATGCCTGGGCGGGAGTGGTCCCGATGCGCATCGCGTACGGAGCCCCGGTGCCCGCACCCGATCTGCGGGAGGGCATCGACACCCCACCGTCGGTGGCCGCCCTCTCCACTCGCTGACCGCAGGGCCGGTCGACGCCGACCCCGGCAACGTTCTCAGGGCCCCGGGGCGCACCGGGGCGGCTCGGATGACGGGAGGGGCGAGCCCCTGGTGGTCAAATGGCCGGTCGTTTGATGGGATCAACCGATGACGACCGACCCACGGATTCGCCGACTGGTGGAGGCCCTGCCCGCGGGGACCGTGCTGACCGAGCCCGACTCGGTCGAGCTCTACCGCTGGGACTTCTCCCGTGACCGCTCGGCAGGCACCCCGCTGGCCGTCGTCCGCGCCGAGAGCGCGGACCAGGTGCAGACGGCCGTGCGCTGGGCCGCGGAGAACGACGTGCCCGTCGTTCCCCGGGGTGCGGGGACCGGGCTGAGCGGCGGCTCGTCGGCGCTCGACGGTGGCATCGTGGTCAGCGTCGAGCGGATGCGCTCGATCGAGATCGACACCGGGAGCCGGGTCGCCGTCGTGCAGCCGGGCGCGCTCAACGCCGAGGTCAAGGCGGCGGCCGCCCAGCATGGTCTCTGGTACCCGCCGGATCCCTCGTCGTTCGAGATCTGCTCCATCGGTGGCAACATCGCCACCAACGCCGGCGGCCTGTGCTGCGTGAAGTACGGGGTGACCACCGACTACGTCCTCGGGCTCGACATCGTCCTCGCCGACGGCAGGCTGGTGACCCTGGGCGGCAAGCGGATCAAGGACGTCGCCGGGCTCTCGCTGCTCAAGCTGTTCGTCGGCAGCGAGGGGACGCTCGGGATCGTGACCCGCGCCATCCTCCGGCTGGTGCCGGCGCAGCCGCCGGCGTCGACGCTGGTGGCCTACTTCCCGTCGGTTGCGGACGCCGCCCGGGCCGTGGTCGACGTGGGCAGGCACCTGCGCCCCTCGATGATGGAGCTGATGGACCGCGCCTCTATCAACGCCGTCGAGGACGTGAAGCCGATGGGACTGCGACGGGACGCGGAGGCCCTTCTGGTGGCCCAGTCGGACGCACCCGGAGAGGCCCGGAGCGCCGAGGCGACGGTGATCGAGGATGCCTTCGGGGCGAACGGAGCCGACGAGGTCTTCGTGACCGACGACCCGGACGAGGCCGAGCTCTTCGTCGCGGCGAGGCGGATGGCCTTCCAGTGCGTCGAGCGCCGGGGGCGGGTCCTGTTCGAGGACGTCGGCGTCCCGATCCCGTTGCTGCCGGACCTCCTGGCCCGGATCGCGGCCGTGGCCGAGCGGCACCGGGTCGAGATCCCGGTGGTCGCGCACGCAGGGGACGGCAACACCCACCCTCTGATCGTCTTCGACCCCACGGAGAGCGGGGCGGAGGACCGTGCCCTGGCCGCCTTCGCCGACGTCATGCGGGCGGCGATCGCGATCGGGGGGACCATCACCGGCGAGCACGGAGTCGGCCGGGCCAAGGCCGGGGCCCTTCCCGACCAGCTCGGCCCGGACGTGATGGAGCTCAACCGGCGGGTCAAGGAGGCGCTGGACCCGCGCGGAATCCTCAACCCGGGCGCCCTCGCCCTGGACCCTCGCACTGGGAGGTGAGCTCTGATCTCCCGCACCCTGCTCGGACCCGGGTGCGCCGGCCCGGTCAGACGTCCTTGATGATCTCGGCGCGCTGGGTGTCGTACTCGTCAGGGGTGATCAGGCGCTCGGTGCGCAGCCGATCGAGCTCTCGGAGGCGCTCCTCGGGGCTGCGGTCCGCACGCGCCGCCATCTGACCCATGTGGTGCATCGCCTCCGGGACCACCGTCGCCGGGTCGATGCCTTGCCGCTCGAGTCTGCGGATTCCGCGCTGCCCCCGGACCAGGCCCGAGATCGCGAACACGAAGATGACCAGGAAGACGACGAAGATCAGGCCCATGAACACGACGAAGGCGAGCGGTATCCCGAACATGGCCGGAGTATGGCAGGTCCGATCCGGTGCCCAGCCGCGCGCCTGGTCCCGGTGTCGGCCGTGGCGGGAGCGGCGGCAGCCTGCCGATAGACTGGGCCGCTGCTCCCGATCAGACAGGATTCCCACGGCATGGCGACGACCAACGACCTGAAGAACGGCATGGTGCTCAACCTCGACGGACAGCTGTGGTCCGTCGTGTGGTTCCAGCACCACAAGCCCGGCAAGGGCGGCGCCGTGGTCCGCACCAAGCTGAAGAACGTCGAGTCGGGCAAGGTGGTCGACCGGACCTTCAACGCCGATGTCAAGGTCGAGATCGCCAACGTCGACAAGCGGACCATGCAGTACCTCTACAACGACGGCACCCACTACATCTTCATGGACACCGGCACCTACGAGCAGATCGAGGTCGACCCGGACACCGTCGGAGACGCGGTGCACTTCCTCCTGGAGAACCAGGAGGCGATCGTCGCCACCAACGAGGGCCGGGTCCTGTACATCGAGCTTCCCGCCTCCGTGGAGCTCGAGATCGAGTACACCGAGCCGGGCCTCCAGGGCGACCGCTCCAGCGGCGGCACGAAGCCCGCTCGACTCGAGACGGGCTACGAGATCCAGGTGCCGCTGTTCATCACCAACGGCGAGAAGGTCAAGGTCGACACCCGGGACGGCAGCTACCTGGGACGAGTCACCGGCTGATGGGTAGCCGCTCGAAGTCCCGCAAGCGCGCGCTGGACATCCTCTTCGAGTCCGAGATCCAGGGCCTCCCGATCGGGGCGACGCTCGAGGCTCGCCGTACGTCGCAGGAGCAGCCCGTCGGCGAGTACACCGTGCGACTCGTCGAGGGGGTCCGCGACCACCAGTCCCGCATCGACGAGCTGATCTCCACGTACGCGACCGGTTGGACCCTCGAGCGGATGCCGGCGGTGGACCGCAACGCGCTGCGCATCGGTGTCTTCGAGCTCCTGTTCGGGGGAGAGGTCCCCGAGGCCGTCGCCATCTCCGAGGCGATGAGCCTGGTCCGCGACCTGTCCACCGACGAGTCGCCGTCCTTCGTCAACGGCGTCCTCGGCGCGATCCTGCGCGACAAGTCCGTGGTGGGGCACTGACCGTTCCCGCCCGAACCAGGATTCGCCGCGACCCGCCGATGGGGGGTCCGGCCGGTCGGGGAACGTCCGGTAGTATCGCCGCAGTTCGACATCCTTTAACGAGCCGTCCTGTGAGGCGGAGAAGGAGGTCCGGCGGCTGATGTCTGCCCCCACTTCCGATGGCCGCGTCGTTCTCGACGCCGGAGACGTCACCCGGGCACTGACCCGCATCGCCCACGAGATCCTCGAACGCAACAAGGGCCCACGCGACCTCATCCTTCTGGGGATCCCCACGCGCGGGGTTCCCCTCGCCCGCCGCATCGCGGACCGGATCGGCTCGGTCGAGGGTGTGGAGGTCCCGGTCGGATCCCTCGACGTGACCATGTACCGCGACGACCTGCGGCTCAAGCCCGCCCGTGCACTGCTGCCCACCGAGATCCCCGGCGGGGGCATCGACGGCAAGGTGGTCGTCCTGGTCGACGACGTTCTGTTCTCCGGCCGGACGATCCGCGCCGCCCTGGACGCCCTCAACGACGTGGGCCGACCCGCCTCGGTCCGGCTCGCGGTCCTCGTCGACCGGGGCCATCGTGAGCTGCCCATCCGGGCGGACTTCGTGGGCAAGAACCTCCCCACCTCCCTCGCCGAGACGGTCAGGGTCAAGGTGGCGGAGTTCGACGAGGTCGACGAGGTGGTCATCAACGACGCAGCGGCGGGAGCGACGGCATGAAGAAGCACCTGCTGAGCGCCGCCGACCTGACGCGCGCCGACGCCGAGCTCATCCTGGACACTGCAGAGGAGCTGCGCTCGCTCGCGGACCGGCCGATCAAGAAGCTCCCGGCGCTGCGCGGCCGAACCGTGGTCAATCTGTTCTTCGAGGACTCCACACGCACCCGTACGTCGTTCGAGGCAGCGGCCAAGCGGCTCTCGGCCGACGTGATCAACTTCTCGGCGAAGGGCTCGAGCCTGAGCAAGGGGGAGAGCCTCAAGGACACCGCGCTCACCCTGGAGGCGATGGGCGCGGACGCGATCGTGGTCCGGCACTGGGCGTCGGGCGCGCCCTACCGGCTTGCCAACGCCGGCTGGACGCACAGCGCCGTGGTGAACGCGGGCGACGGCACGCACGAGCACCCCACGCAGGCGCTGCTGGACGCCTTCACGCTGCGGCGCCACCTCGGGCCGCTCGACGGCAAGCAGGTTGCAGTGGTGGGTGACATCCTGCACAGCCGGGTCGCCCGCTCGAACGCGCTGCTGCTGAGGATCCTGGGGGCGCACGTGACCATCGTGGCGCCCCCCACGCTGCTCCCCGTCGGTATCGACACCTGGGACGTGTCGACCTCCTACGACCTCGACGCGGTCCTCCCGCGGATGGACGCGGTGATGATGCTGCGGGTCCAGCGCGAGCGGATGAGCCTCCAGGGCGGAGGCTTCTTCCCGAGCGCCCGCGAGTACTCCCGCCGCTACGGCCTGGACCTGCCTCGGATGAGGGCAATGCCCGACCACGCGTTGGTGATGCATCCCGGGCCGATGGTCCGCGGGATGGAGATCACCGCGGACGTGGCGGACTCACCCCGGTCGGTGATCGTCGAGCAGGTCACGAACGGCGTCGCCGTCCGGATGGCCGTCCTGTACCTGCTGCTCGGCGGCAACGAGCCCGCCGTACCCGGAGGAGACGAGTGACCGCCTACCTGATCACGAACGTGTCGCCGCTCGGCGGGGCTCCCGTCGACCTGTTGCTGGACGGAGGGACGATCGCCCGGGTCGCGCCGGGGATCGGCGATGCTGCCGGCGCCGAGGTGATCGACGGGACCGGGCTGATCGCCCTCCCGGGCCTCGTGGACCTGCACACGCACCTGCGCGAGCCGGGTCGGGAGGACGCCGAGACGGTCGAGACCGGCACCCGCGCGGCGGCGATGGGCGGGTTCACCGCCGTCCACGCGATGGCCAACACCGAGCCCGTGGCCGACACCGCGGGCGTCGTCGAGCAGGTCTGGAGGCTCGGCAAGGAGGCCGGCTACTGCGACGTGTTCCCGGTCGGTGCCGTCACAGTCGGTCTTGCCGGAACTCAGCTCGCCGAGCTCGGGGCGATGGCGGACTCCGCGGCCCACGTCCGGGTCTTCTCCGACGACGGCAAGTGCGTCGACGACGCGGTCCTGATGCGCCGTGCCCTGGAGTACGTCAAGGCGTTCGACGGCGTGATCGCCCAGCACGCGCAGGAGCCGCGCCTCACCGAGGGCGCCCAGATGAACGAGGGAGAGCTCTCCGGGCGGCTCGGCCTGCAGGGCTGGCCGGCCGTCGCGGAGGAGGCGGTCATCGCGCGGGACTGCCTGCTGGCGGCGCATGTCGACTCGCGGTTGCACGTCTGCCACCTCTCGACGGCCGGCTCGGTCGAGATCGTCCGCTGGGCGAAGAGCCACGGCTGGAAGGTCACCGCCGAGGTCACCCCGCACCACCTGCTGCTGACCGAGGATCTCGCCGCCACCTACGACCCCCTCTACAAAGTCAACCCGCCGCTGCGTACGGCTGCCGACGTCGAGGCGGTCCGGGCCGGGCTGGCGGACGGGACCATCGACATCGTGGCCACCGACCACGCGCCTCATCCGCACGAGGACAAGGACTGTGAGTGGGGCGCCGCGGCGTTCGGGATGCTCGGCCTCGAGACCGCGCTGTCGGTCGTGCAGCAGACGATGGTCGACAGCGGGCGCCTTACCTGGGCACAGGTCGCCGAGCGGATGTCTGTCAAGCCTGCGGTCATCGGGCGGGTCGGCGGTCACGGCCGGCCCCTCGCCGAGGGTGAGCCCGCCAACCTGGTGCTGTACGACCCGTCGGTGTCGCGAGTGGTGGATCCGGCGGACACCGCTTCGAGGTCCCGGAACAACCCCTACGCCGGACGAGACCTGCCGGGCAAGGTCGTCGCCACCTTCCTGCGCGGCCGGGCCGTGGTCCGGAACGGCGGTCTGGTGTGATCCCAGCCCTTCCGGTCGCTCTGCCGGCGACGCTCACCGCCTCGGTCACGACCGGGCGGTGGGTCGCGACGGTCGTCGTCGTGCTGGTGGTCGCCGGGATCTTCTGGCTCATGTGGCGGGGCCTGCGTGGCCGACGCGCCAAGCACGACCTTCCGCCGCTGCTCGAGATCCCGCAGGGCGGGACCGGTCCGGCCGAGCTCGAGACCGCAGCGGCCTACCTCGGCACGACCGTGTCCGGAGACTGGCTGGACCGCGTCGAGGCGCAGGGCCTGGGCGGCCGGGGCCTGGTCGCCCTGCGGCTGGGCTCCGCCGGAGCTCGACGTCCGACGGGCGGGAGGCGGGTTCCGCATCCCGCGCGAAGCGGTGCGCGGTGCCCGGCACGACCAGGGGATCGCCGGCAAGGTGGTTCCGCCGCACGGCGTCCTCGTGGTCACCTGGCAGCACGGGGATCTGCTGCTCGACACCGGCTTCCGGCTGGACGCACGCGACGTGACGGCTGCCCACAACGAGTGGATCAGCCGGCTGTTCCCACGACCTCTCGGAGGAGGCATGAACCGGGTGAGACGCACCTCAGCACTGTTGGTCCTCGAGGACGGCCGCACGTTCCGCGGCGAGTCGTTCGGGGCGGAAGGTGAGACCTTCGGTGAGGCGGTCTTCTCGACCGGGATGTCGGGGTACCAGGAGACCCTGACCGACCCGTCGTACCACAAGCAGGTCGTGGTGATGACGGCTCCCCACGTCGGCAACACCGGGATGAACGACGAGGACCCCGAGTCCAGCCGCATCTGGGTCGCCGGCTACGTGGTGCGCGACCCCGCGCGGATCCCCTCGAGCTGGCGGTCGATCCGCACCCTTGACGACGAGCTGCGCGATCAGGGAGTCGTCGGGATCTCCGGCGTCGACACCCGGGCGCTGACCCGCCATCTGCGCGACAGGGGCGCGATGCGGGTCGGCATCTCCACCGTCGAGACCGATCCGGAAGCGCGCTGCGGGAGCAGGGTGCTCGCCTCGGCCGGGATGACCGGCGCCGCGCTCGCCGGCGAGGTCTCGACAGCGACCGGGTACGTCGTGCCCGCGGTCGGCGAGAGGCGCTACACCGTGGCCGCGGTCGACCTCGGCATCAAGAGCAACACTCCGCGCATGATGTCCGAGCGCGGCATGGAGGTGCACGTGCTGCCCGCCACCGCGACCGTGGAGGAGATCCTGGCGATCGCCCCCGACGGCGTCTTCTACTCCAACGGCCCCGGCGACCCGGCCACCGCCGATCACAGCGTCGACGTGCTCCGGGAGCTGCTCGACCCAGGGAGTGCCCTACTTCGGCATCTGCTTCGGCAACCAGCTCTTCGGCCGGGCACTCGGGTTCGGCACCTACAAGCTCAAGTTCGGCCACCGGGGGATCAACCAGCCCGTGATGGACCGGACCACCGGAAAGGTCGAGGTGACCGCCCACAACCACGGCTTCGCGGTGGACGCGCCCCGCGACGGGCGTGACGCACGACGCCGTACGGCCGCGTCACGGTCAGCCACGTCTGCCTCAACGACGACGTCGTCGAGGGCCTGGAGCTCCACGACGAGCAGGGGAGACTGGTGGCGTTCAGCGTGCAGTACCACCCCGAGGCCGCCGCCGGGCCCGCACGACGCGTCCTACCTGTTCGACAGGTTCGCGCAGGTCATGGACGCGCGCCTCCGAGGGGGCGTCGCCGCCCCCGTCGGCCGTCGGGCAGGGGGAGGACGCCTGATGCCCAAGCGCACCGACATCAGCTCGGTCCTCGTCATCGGGTCCGGGACCGATCATCATCGGCCAGGCGTGCGAGTTCGACTACTCGGGCACCCAGGCCTGCCGGGTGCTGAAGTCCGAGGGCCTGCGGGTCATCCTGGTGAACTCCAACCCGGCGACGATCATGACCGACCCCGAGTTCGCCGACGCCACCTACATCGAGCCGATCACCCCCGAGTTCGTCGAGAAGGTGATCGCGAAGGAGAGGCCCGACGCGCTCCTCGCCACCCTGGGCGGGCAGACCGCCCTCAACACCGCGATGGCGCTCGACGCGGCGGGTGTCCTGGAGCGGTACGGCGTCGAGCTGATCGGCGCGAGCATCGAGGCGATCGAGCGGGGCGAGAACCGCGAGTCGTTCAAGCGCATCGTCGAGGAGCTCGGCGGCAAGGTCGCCCGGTCGGTGATCTGCAACGGGGACGCGCTCGGCAAGGACGCTCCCAAGCAGGCCAAGGAGAAGCACGCCCTGCAGGTCGCGCTCGACGGGGCCGCGCACGCTGGGCTACCCCTGCGTGGTCCGCCCCAGCTTCACGATGGGCGGCACCGGCTCGGGCATGGCCTACGACGAGGAGGACCTGCGCCGCATCGCCGGGGCCGGGTCTGGCGGCGAGCCCCACCACCGAGGTGCTCCTGGAGGAGTCGATCCTCGGCTGGAAGGAGTACGAGCTGGAGGTCATGCGCGACAAGGCCGACAACGTCGTGATCGTCTGCTCGATCGAGAACCTCGACCCGATGGGCGTGCACACCGGCGACTCGATCACCGTCGCCCCGGCGATGACGCTCACCGACCGCGAGTACCAGCACCTGCGGGACCTGTCCATCGGCATCATCCGCTCGGTCGGCGTCGAGACCGGCGGCTGCAACATCCAGTTCGCGGTCAACCCCGACGACGGCCGCGTCATCGTCATCGAGATGAACCCGCGCGTCTCCCGGTCCAGCGCGCTGGCGTCGAAGGCGACCGGGTTCCCGATCGCCAAGATCGCCGCCAAGGTGGCGATCGGCTACACCCTCGACGAGATCCCCAACGACATCACCCGGGAGACCCCGGCGAGCTTCGAGCCGACCCTGGACTACGTCGTGGTGAAGGTGCCGCGGTTCGCCTTCGAGAAGTTCCCGGCGGCCGACCCGACGCTCACCACGCACATGAAGTCGGTGGGCGAGGCGATGGCGATCGGCCGCAACTTCACCGAGGCGCTGCAGAAGGCACTGCGGTCGCTGGAGAACCGGGCCGCCCCGTTCGACTTCGGTCCCGTCGGCTTCACCCCGGATACGCGAGAGGCCGCCCGGCACTCGCTGCTCGAGCAGATCCGGGTGCCCCACGACGGTCGGCTGCAGAAGGTCATGGCGGCCATCCGCGCCGGCGCCACCCTGCGACGAGGTGCACGAGGCGACCGACATCGACCCGTGGTTCCTCGACCAGATGTTCCTGATCAACGAGGTCGCCGAGGAGATCCGCGACCGCACCCGAGCTCGACGCCGACACGCTGCGGCTGGCCAAGCGGCACGGGTTCTCCGACGCCCAGGTCGGCGCGATCCGCGGGCCTGCGCGAGGACGTGGTGCGGGGTGTCCGCTGGGCGCTGGGCCTGCGGCCGGTCTACAAGACCGTCGACACCTGCGCGGCCGAGTTCGCGGCGCGTACGCCGTACCACTACTCGTCCTACGACGAGGAGACGGAGGTCGAGCCGCGGGAGCGAGCCGGCCGTGATCATCCTCGGCAGCGGGCCCGAACCGGATCGGTCAGGGCATCGAGTTCGACTACTCGTGCGTCCACGCCTCGATGGCGCTGCGCGAGGCCGGGTACGAGACGGTCATGGTCAACTGCAACCCCGAGACGGTCTCCACCGACTACGACACCAGCGACCGGCTCTACTTCGAGCCGCTGACGCTCGAGGACGTGCTCGAGGTCGTCCACGCCGAGTCGGCGGCCGGTCCGGTCGCCGGAGTCATCTGCCAGCTCGGCGGCCAGACCCCGCTGGGCCTGGCGCAGGGGCTCGCGGACGCCGGGGTGCCGATCGTCGGCACCACGCCGGAGGCGATCCACCTGGCCGAGGAGCGCGGCGCGTTCGGCCGCGTGCTGATGAACGCCGGCCTGCCGGCGCCCAAGCACGGCACCGCCACGTCGTACCCGGAGGCCAAGGCTGATCGCCGAGGAGATCGGCTACCCGGTGCTGGTGCGTCCTTCGTACGTCCTCGGCGGGCGTGGCATGGAGATCGTCTACGACGACGACGCCCTGCGCGCCTACATCGAGCGGGCGACCGAGATCAGCCCCGAGCACCCGGTGCTGGTCGACCGGTTCCTCGATGACGCCGTGGAGATCGACGTCGACGCGCTCTACGACGGCGAGGAGCTCTACCTCGGCGGGGTGATGGAGCACATCGAGGAGGCCGGGAGTTCACTCGGGCGACTCCTCGTGCGCGCTGCCGCCGATCACGCTCGGGCGCGAGATGATCGACCGGATCCGCCGGTCGACCGAGGCGATCGCCAAGGGCGTCGGGGTGCAGGGCCTCCTCAACGTGCAGTACGCCATGACCTCCGACGTCCTGTACGTGCTCGAGGCGAACCCACGCGCCTCGCGGACGGTGCCCTTCGTCTCCAAGGCGACCGCGACCCCGCTGGCCAAGGCGGCCGCCCGGGTGATGATGGGCACCTCCATCAAGCAGCTGCGCGAGGAGGGGCTGCTGCCCGCCGACGGGCGACGGGGGAGACCTGCCTGCCGACGCACCCATCGCGGTCAAGGAGGCCGTGATGCCGTTCAACCGGTTCCGGACCCCCGACGGCAGGACGGTCGACGCCGTGCTCGGGCCCGGAGATGAAGTCGACCGGCGAGGTGATGGGGCTTCGGCGGTCTTCGGCACCTCCTTCGCCAAGGCGCAGACCGCCGCCTACGGCTCCCTTCCGCTGTCGGGGCGGGTCTTCGTCTCGGTCGCCAACGTCGACAAGCGGCACATGATCTTCCCGATCAAGCGGCTGGCCGACCTCGGCTTCGAGATCCTGGCCACGCAGGGCACCGCCGAGGTGCTCCGGCGCAACGGTGTCGCGACCACCGTGGTGCGCAAGCACACGGAGGGCCCGGGGGAGGACGGCGAGCCGACCATCGTGGGCCGGATCCTCGCCGGTGAGGTCGACCTGATCGTGAACACCCCGCACGGCACCACCTCGGGCGGGTCGCCACGGCTGGACGGCTACGAGATCCGCACCGCCGCGGTGATGAACAACATCCCCTGCATCACCACGGTGCAGGGGCTCGGCGCGGCGGTGCAGGGGATCGAGTCGCTGCGGGCCGGGTCGGTGGACGTGCGGTCGCTGCAGGACTGGGCGGTGCGGGCCGCGCCGTGACCTCGCCGTACGGACTCCTCTTCGACCGGCTCCTGGTCCACACCGATGCCGAGACGGCGCACCCGGTCGGCGGCACGGCTGATCCGTGCGGCAGGGCCGGCGCTGCGCTGGTTGGGTCGTAGCCGGGTCCCGCGGACCGCCGGTGCGGGCGCTGGGGCTGACCTTCCGCGGCGTCCTGGGCCTGGCGGCCGGCTTCGACAAGAACGCCAAGGGGATCGACGCCCTGGCCGCGCTCGGCTTCGGGTTCGTCGAGGTCGGCACGGTCACCGGGGAACCGCAGCCGGGCAACCCGCGGCCGCGCCTGTTCCGGCTGCCGGCCGACCGGGCGATCGTGAACCGGATGGGCTTCAACAACGACGGCGCCGAGGTCGTCGCGCAGCGGCTCGCCCGACGGGCGGCCCGGCGGGACCGGCCGGGTCGAGGGACGGGTCGTCGTCGGGGTCAACATCGGCAAGACGCAAGGTCGTGCCCGAGGCCGAAGCGGCTGCGCGACTACCGCAAGAGCACGCGGCTGCTGGCGCCGTACGCCGACTACCTCGTGGTGAACGTCTCCTCGCCGAACACCCCGGGTCTGCGGGACCTGCAGGCGGTGGAGAAGCTGCAGCCGCTGCTGGCCGACGGTCCGCAGGAGGCCGACCGGGTCGTGCCGACGCGCGCGTTCCGCTGCTGGTCAAGATCGCGCCGGACCTGTCCGACGACGACGTCCTGGCGGTCGCCGACCTGGCCGTGGCGACCGGCCTCGACGGGATCGTGGCCACCAACACCACGATCTCGCGCGCCGGGCTGCGCAGTCCGTCGTCCGAGGTGGAGGCTGCCGGCGCGGGCGGGCTGTCCGGGGCGCCGCTGCGGGCCCGGGCGCTCGAGGTGCTGACGCTGCTGCGCGACCGGGTCGGCGCCGAGCTGACCCTCATCGGGGTCGGTGGCATCGACTACGCCGACCGACGCGCGCGAGCGCCTGGCGGCCGGGGCGGACCTGCTGCAGGCCTACACCGGCTTCATCTACGGGGGCCCGGCGTGGCCGCGCCGCGTGCAGCGGGAGCTCGCAGGCGAGCGAGGCGAGGAGTGACGGTGGTGGAGACGTTCGGGGCGCGGCTGCGGCGCGCCATGGACACGTTGGGGCCGGTCTGCGCGGGCATCGACCCGCACGCGTCCCTGCTGGCGGCCTGGGGCCTCGGACGACGACCCGCACGGGCTGGAGAGGTTCGCCATGACGGCGGTCGAGGCGTTCGCGGGCCGGGTGGCGGCGGTCAAGCCGCAGTCGGCGTTCTTCGAGCGGCACGGGTCGCGCGGGGTCGCGGTGCTGGAGCAGGTGCTGCGCGCCTGCCGCGAGGCGGGCACGCTCGTGGTGCTCGACGTCAAGCGCGGCGACATCGGCTCGACCGCGCAGGCGTACGCCGACGCCTATCTCGACCCCGTCCTCGCCGCTGTGCGCGGACGCGGTCACCGCCAGCCCCTTCCTGGGCTTCGGCTCGCTGCTGCCGCTGCTGGAGACCGCCGAGCGCCACGGCGGCGGGAGTCTTCGTGCTCGCCCTCACCTCCAACCCGGAAGGGGCCCAGGTCCAGGGCGCACGGGCCGGCACGGGTCGCACCGTCGCCGGGGAGGTGCTTGCCGCGCTGGCCGAGCGCAACGCGGGGGCGGAGCCTCTCGGGTCCTACGGCGCAGTCGTCGGCGCGACGCTCGGCGCGACCGAGCGAGGACCTCGCGATCAACGGCCCGCTTGCTCGCGCCGGGGTTCGGCGCCCAAGGCGGCTCGGCCGACAGCGCCCGGGCGACCTTCGGCGCGGTCTGGGACAACGTCCTGGTGGCCAGCTCGCGGGACATCCTGGCGGCCGGGCCGGACCTGGACGCGCTCCGGGCGGCCGCCGCGCGCGCACCGTCGAGCAGGTGACCGGGCCTCCGCGGCCCTGAGCGACCCCGGTCCGGGGGCGAATCGAAGAGAACGGTCAGAGAGTGCCGACCCCGCGTTGCGGCGGCGTTCGGAGTCTGGCTAGATTCGGTCATCAGCCCGTTCACCCCCAGCGAGATGAGGTTCCTCTCGTGGCTTTGCCGCAACTGACCCCCGAACAGCGCCAGGCCAATCTCGACAAGGCGGCCGCCTCGCGGCGGGAGCGCGCGGAGGTGAAGAACCGGCTCAAGCACTCGGGGGCCTCGATCATCGAGGTCCTGCAGCAGGGACAGGGCAACGACGTCATCGGGAAGATGCGGGTGCTCGACCTGATCTCCTCCATGCCCGGCCTCGGCAAGGTCCGCGCCCGGCAGATGATGGAGCGGCTCGACATCAGCGAGAACCGCCGCGTGCGCGGCCTCGGGGTCAACCAGATCGCGGCGCTCGAGCGCGAGTTCGCCGACCGTGGCTGACGCGCCTCCGGCGCGCAGCAGGCTGACGGTCCTGGCGGGACCCACCGCGGTGGGGAAGGGCACCGTCGCCGCGGAGGTCCGCAGGACGCATCCCGGAGGTGTGGATCTCGGTCTCGGTGACGACCGGAGCCCCCCGCCGGGCGAGATCGACGGGATCCACTACCGCTTCGTCGACGACGCCGAGTTCGACCGGCTGGTGGCCGAGGGGACGGCTGCTGGAGTGGGCCGTCGTCCACCACGGAGCCCGGTACGGAACGCCGCGCGAGCCCCGGTGGAGGAGGCGCTCGCCGCGGGGAGGCCCGCCCTGCTGGAGATCGACCTCCAGGGCGCGCGCCAGGTGCGCGAGCGGATGCCGGAGGCGCTCCTGGTCTTCTTGAAGCCGCCGTCCTGGGAGGAGCTGGTCCGCCGGCTGGTCGGCCGGGGCACCGAGGACCCGGAGGAGCGCGAGCGCCGGCTGGAGACGGCGCGGGCGGAGCTGGCCGCGGAGTCGGAGTTCGACGTGACCGTCGTGAACGCGGAAGTTCACGATGCAGCCGAGGAGTTGATAGCCTTGATGACTGGCGCCTCGGCCGGATCGGCCTCGTGACCCTCCGGGTGTCCCACCCGACGACGTCGCGCACGGTCCGACGACGCCGACGACGGTCACCCACCGCAGCGGTGGCCGTCCTGCGAACCCGACTGACTGTGAGGCGAACAAGCACGTGTCTGGAACCGGCACCCCGATCGTCGCGGAGGGCATCACCAACCCGCCCATCGACGAACTGCTCACCAAGACCGACTCGAAGTACCGGCTGGTGCTCTACGCCGCCAAGCGCGCCCGGCAGATCAACGCCTACTACTCCCAGCTCGGCGAGGGCCTGCTGGAGTACGTCGGACCGCTCGTGGACACCCACGTGCAGGAGAAGCCGCTGTCGATCGCGCTGCGCGAGCTGAACGAGGACCTCCTCACCTACGAGGAGCTCGACCCGGAGGCCACCGAGCCGACGGAGTGACCCGGACCGGACGCTCCTGCTGCGCACCGGTCGTCGTGACGGCCGGGAACGACCGGTGGAGGCCAGGGAGGTGGTCGCATGAGCGGTTCGCCTCGAGCGCGCGTCGTCCTGGGCGTCGGTGGCGGGATCGCGGCCTACAAGGCCTGCGAGCTGCTGCGCCGCCTCACCGAGTCCGGCCACGACGTCACGGTCGTCCCCACCGCGTCCGCGCTCCAGTTCGTGGGCCGCGCCACCTGGGAGGCGCTGTCCGGCAAGCCGGTCACGCACGAGGTCTTCGACGGGCGCCCACGAGGTCCCGCACGTGACGGATCGGGCAGAGCGCCGACCTCGTCGTCGTCGCACCCGCGACGGCCAACCTGCTGGCCAAGGCGGCACACGGCCTGGCCGACGACCTGCTGACCAACACGCTGCTCACCGCGCGCTGCCCGGTCGTGTTCGCTCCCGCGATGCACACCGAGATGTGGGAGCACCCGGCCACCGTGGCCAACGTCGCGACCTTGCGATCGCGCGGCGCGATCGTCCTGGAGCCTGCCGAGGGCCGGCTCACCGGCGCCGACTCGGGCAAGGGCCGGCTGCCCGATCCGGACGAGATCTTCGCGGTGGCCTCGGACCTGCTCGCCCGTGGCCCGTCCGGGACCGGCAGCCGACCTCGCCGGCGTGCGTGTGCTGGTCACTGCGGGGGGCACGCGCGAGCCGCTCGATCCGGTCCGTTTCCTCGGCAACCGGTCGTCGGGACGCCAGGGCTTCGCGCTGGCCCGGACCGCGGCGGCACGCGGAGCCGAGGTGGTGCTCGTCGCCGCCAACAGCGACCTGCCCGACCCTGCCGGGGTCAAGGTGGTCCGGGTGGAGACGACTGCCGAGCTGCGCGACGAGGTGCTCGGCCGCGCCGCGCCGTCGGATGCCGTCGTGATGGCCGCGGCACCCGGCGGACTTCGGGGTCGCCACGGTCACCGCCTCGAAGATCAAGAAGCCGGAGGACGGCTCGGCCCCGTACGCTCGACGCTGGTGCAGAACCCCGACATCCTGCGCGAGCTGTGCGCGCAACGCCCGCGGCCCGACATGGTCGTCGTCGGCTTCGCCGCTGAGACCGGCGACGAGCGCGGGCACCGTGCTGGAGCACGCGCGGGCCAAGCTCCGCCGCAAGGGCTGCGACCTGCTGGTGGTCAACGACGTGTCCGGAGGGCCAGGTCTTCGGAGCGACGAGAACCAGGTCGTTCTCCTGGACCGGGCCGGCGGGTCGGCCGACGTGCCCCGTGGGTACCAAGACGTCGGTGGCGCACGCCATCTGGGACGCGGTCGTGGCGACGACTGTCCGGCGAGGTGGCATCGGGACGACGGGGCCGGCGGCCGTTAGGGTGGACGTCAGCCAGACGGCGAAAGGATCGAGACGCACGTGACAGGACGACTCTTCACCTCCGAGGCCGTGACCGAGGGGCACCCGGACAAGATCGCCGACCAGATCAGCGACACCGTCCTGGACGCGCTCCTCGCCAGCGACCCGCACAGCCGGGTTGCGGTCGAGACGCTGATCACCACCGGCCTGGTCGTGGTGGCCGGGGAGGTCACCACCTCCGACTACGCACCGGTCGCCGAGCTGGTCCGCGAGCGCATCGTGTCGATCGGCTACGACGACTCGGCGAAGGGGTTCGACGGCCGCTCGTGCGGGGTGCAGGTGGCGATCGGCTCCCAGTCGGCCGACATCGCCCAGGGCGTCGACGACGCCTACGAGGAGCGCCACGATCACTCGGTCGACCCGCTGGACCGGCAGGGCGCCGGGCGACCAGGGCCTGATGTTCGGCTACGCCTGCGACGACACGCCCGAGCTGATGCCGCTGCCGATCATGATCGCCCAGCGGCTCGCCCAGCGGCTCGCCGAGGTGCGCAAGGACGGGACGGTCGCCTACCTGCGCCCCGACGGGAAGACCCAGGTCACCATCGAGTACGACGACGACAACCGCCCGGTCCGCATCGACACCGTCGTCGTCTCCACCCAGCACGCCGACGGGATCGACCTGGACAACCTGCTCACCCCCGACATCCGCACCCACGTCGTCGACCCGGTGCTCAAGACCTTCGACATCCCCAGCGACGGCTACCGGCTCCTGGTGAACCCCACCGGCCGCTTCGTGCTGGGCGGCCCGATGGGCGACGCCGGGCTGACCGGCCGCAAGATCATCATCGACACCTACGGGGGCATGGCCCGCCACGGTGGCGGTGCCTTCTCCGGGAAGGACCCGTCGAAGGTCGACCGCTCGGCGGCCTACGCGATGCGCTGGGTGGCCAAGAACGTCGTCGCCGCGGGACTGGCCCGGCGGTGCGAGGTGCAGGTCGCCTACGCGATCGGCAAGGCCCACCCGGTGGGCGTCTTCGTGGACTGCTTCGGGACCGAGACCGTGTCCGGTCGACACGATCCAGAAGGCCATCCTCGAGGTGTTCGACCTGCGTCCCGCCGCGATCATCCGCGACCTGGACCTGCTGCGGCCGATCTACGCGATGACCGCGGCGTACGGCCACTTCGGCCGGGAGCTCCCCGAGTTCACCTGGGAGCGGACCGACCGCGTCGAGGCGCTGCAGGCCGCTGCCGGCGTCTGACGAGCGAACGGGGGACACGATGAGGCGACGACGGCTCCTGCTGCTGGTGACCAGCTCAGCCCTCCTTCTGGGAGGGCTGACACCTGTCAGTACGGCGGTCGCCCAGGCGCCCGCCGCCGAGGGAGGCCGGATCGACCCGCACCTGCTGGTGCACACGACCCCGGACGGGCAGGAGCGCCTTCCTGGGGTCGACCGACGGCCGGGTCGCTGGATCCGGGCAGCCGGGCCGGCCTCACCGGCCGACGCCGCGCGCGCCCATCTGAGGACGATCGCCCCGACGCTGGGGATCGGCGCGCCCGGGCGGGATCTGGTCACCGGGCAGGTCCTGCCGCTCGAAGGCCGGCGGCTCGGTCGTGCGCTTCGACCAGCAGGTCGGAGGGGTGCCGGTCTTCGGCGGTCAGGTCGTGATGAACCTCGACTCCGGCAACGGGCTCACCTCGGTGCTCTCCCACGTCAGCGCCGCGAAGTCCGTCGCGGCAGCGAAGGTGCCGACCGCGGCGGCGCGGTCGGCTGCGGTGGCGGCCACCGTGGACGCCGAGGGCGTCGACCCGTCGACCCTGCAGGTCACCGGCGACCTCCTGGTGGTCTTCGACCCGACGGTGGTCGACACCATGGTCGCCGGTCCCGCCCGGCCGGCCTGGCAGGTCACCGTGACCGGTGGCCCGGCGATCGACGAGCTGGTGCTGGTCGACGCGCGGACCGGGTCGGTGATCCTGCGGTTCAACCAGGTCGACTCCGTGCTGAACCGGAAGATCTGCGACAACCAGGGGGACGCCTCAGAGCTCCGACGTTCCCTGCACGACTCCGGTCCTCTCGGAGGGCGGCAGCCCCACGGCGAGCACCGACGTGAACGACGCGTACACGTTCCTCGGGGAGACGGCCCAGGCCTACTCCGACATCGCGGGCATCGACCTCACCTCGATGATCGGGATCAACGGCCAGCTCCGGGCCACCGTGGACTGGTGCTACACGGGCGCTCCATGGATGCCCGTTCGACAACGCGTTCTGGAGCGGGACCGAGATGTACTTCGGCGCCGGCTTCGCGGCGGCCGACGACGTGGTGGCCCACGAGCTCACCCACGGCGTCACCGACCACACCTCGAACCTCTTCTACTTCGCCCAGTCGGGGGCGATGAACGAGTCGTTCTCGGACGTCTTCGGGGAGATCGTGGACCACCGCTACGGCCCGACGAGTGAGCCGGTCACCTGGACCATGGGGGAGGACCTGCCCGGTGGGGCCATCCGGAGCCTGCAGGACCCGACCTCGCTCGGCGACCCGGACAGGATGACCAGCCCGCTGTACGTCAGCAGCGGGGACAGTGACGGGGTGCACTCCAACAGCGGCGTCGGCAACAAGACCTTCTACCTGATCTCCCAGGGGACGACCGACCTCCCCGGGGGCTCGTTCGACGGCGTCACGTCGACCGGCATCGACGGCAACGACACCACGCTGGCCAAGTCCGCCCTGCTCTACTACCGAACCCTGGTCTCGCTGACCTCGGGCTCGGAGTACGCCGGACCTCGGGCTGATGCTGCAGCAGCAGTGCGGCGACCTCGCCACGGCCGGCACCCTCGGCTTCACCACCGACGACTGCACCCAGGTGGCGGACGCGGTGCAGGCGACCGAGCTCGCCCAGAGTCCGCTCGGCAAGTCCGCGCAGCCCGCCGACCCGGCGATCGGCTGCCCGATGGGCACCGAGGAGCAGATCCTCTTCGACGGCGAGGCCACGACGAAGAACTTCCGGACCTCGAGCTGGTGGACGCGCGCCCCGAACCTCGCCTACGGCATCCCGTCCAACGAGCGGTCCGCGGGCGGCTCCTGGGCGGGGGTGGACTTCTTCAAGAACGCGAAGAGCTCCTTCAAAGGCGCCGTCGACGTGAAGCTGCCCGCCGGGCAGAAGTCCTACCTGCGGTTCGCGCAGTGGTACTCCTTCGCGTACCAGGGCACGTGGTACCCCCACGGCGGATCGGTGAGCCTGCTGCGCAAGACCTCCTCGGGCTACAAGAGCGTCGACATCGCCTCCAAGGCGTGGGTCAACGGCCCGAACCACAAGATCACCGGGGCAGGAGTCCGCGGCTTCGGCGGCGACAGCCACGGGTGGTACACCAGCCGGGCCTCGCTCACCTCCCTGGCCGGCAAGAAGATCCGCCCGGTCTTCACCACCTACGGCGAGAACGTCGGGAACTACTCGCCGTACATCGCGTGGTACCTCGACGACATCCAGGTGTACACCTGCCGGCCGTTCACGCCGCCGTCCGCCGTCACCGCCTTCGACGGCGCGATCGGCGGCACCGACGCGCAGCCGGACGTGACCCTGACCTGGGCGGCGCCGACCGACCTGGGCGAGGGGTTCACCGGCTACCTCGTCGGCGGTGCCGGCGCGCAGCAGACGCTGGCGACGGACGCGACCTCCGTCACCTTCAGCGGCCTGGACCCGACCCGGCAGTACACGCTGTGGGTGCGGCCGCTCGGCAAGGAGGGCGTGCTCGGGCCCAGGCGCACCTTCCTGGCCGGGGCTCCGGTGACCAGCCTGTCGCTGGAGTACCCGAAGGTGAAGAAGTCCCAGCTGCCGCGCCTCGACGGGCGCGTGTCGAGCGCCGGGCCGATCCCCTTCCGGGTGGAGTTCCGTCGTGTCCGATCCTCCACGTGGAAGCCGTTGCCCTGGCCGGCCGGCGGGCCGGAGATCGTCTGGTCGACCGACAAGAAGGGTCGGTTCTGGGCGACGTACGACAGGCCCCGACACCCCATCGTGATCCGGGTCGTCTTCGACATCGGGCCGCACACCTTCGCCGGCTCCTCGCCGGAGGTCACCCAGCGGCTGGGGTGACACGTCCACCGACCGGGGCAGCGCGCCGACCCGGTGCAGCGCCGTCGACGGCCGGCCCGTGCTGGGGGTGACGGCTGAGAGACTGCGGGCATGAGCGAGGACGCCTCCGAGCAGCTGGATCTGCTGGCCGGTGTCGTGCGCTCCCAGGTCTCCAGCGCCCCTCCGCCCGCGAAGCGGCCGGCGGAGCCGGCACCGGAGCTGCCCGTCGCCAGTGTCCTCGTGGACGTCCCGCTCGCCCACCTGGACCGCCCCTTCGACTACCTGGTCACCGCCCAGCAGCACGAGGCGGTCGTGCCGGGGTGCCGTGTCCGGGTCGTGTTCGCGGGCAAGGACGTCGACGGCTTCGTGCTGGAGCGCCGGGCGGCCAGCGACGCACGAGGGCCGGCTGTCGCCGCTGCGCCGCGTGGTGAGCTCCGAGCCGGTGCTGACGCCGGCGATCGCCGCCCTGTCGGCCTCGGTCGCCGCCCGCTACGCCGGCACCCGCTCCGACGTGCTCCGCCTGGCGGTTCCCAAGCGGCACGCGGCGACCGAGAAGCGCACGCTGGCCGATCTCGCTCCGGTCGGCCGGGGACCCTGGGCGCGAGGGCTGGGACGCCTACTCCGGCGGACCTGCCCTCATCGCGGACCTGGCCGGGGGCGCCCTGCGGCGCGTGGTGTGGAGCGTCCTCCCGGGCGACGACCCATGGTGCTGCTGGCGCGGGCCGCTGCGGCCACGGCCGCGGTCGGGGCGCGGGGCGCTGATCTGCGTGCCGGACCATCGCGACGTCGGTCTGCTGTCCGCCGCGATCGAGCGGGTGGCCGGTCGCCGACCGGCACGTCATGCTCACCGCCGACCTCGGCCCGTCGGCGCGCTACGCGGCGTTCCTGCGCGTGTCTGCGCGGTCAGGCCCGCATCGTCATCGGCACCCGCGCCGCGGCCTTCGCGCCGGTGCGGGACCTCGGGCTCCTGGCGATCTGGGACGACGGCGACGACCTGTACGCCGAGCCGCGAGCGCCCTACCCCCACACCCGGGAGGTGCTCCTCCAGCGGTCGCAGGACGAGGGCGTGAGCGTGCTGGTCGCGGGCTTCGCCCGCACGGTGGAGGCCGGACACCTGGTGGCGTCGGGCTGGGCCGACGAGATGGCCGCCCCGCGGGACTCGGTGCGTGCGCGGGCCCCGCGGGTGAGCGTCTCGGGCGCTACCGACACGGAGCTGGCGCGCGACCCCTTCGCCCGTGCGGCGCGCATCCCGTCCACGGTGCACGCGGCGATCGGGGAGGGGCTGGAACACGGGCCGGTCCTGGTGCAGACCCCGCGGCTAGGGCTACGTCCCCGGGCTGGTCTGCGAGACCTGCCGGGCCCCGGCGCGCTGCGTCCGGTGCGCGGGTCCGCTGCGGTCCGTGGAACAGCACCGGGCGCCGGTGTGCACCTGGTGTGGCACGCCCGCCGACGCGTGGACGTGCCCGTCCTGTTCGGGCCGGGGGCTGCGGGCCGTCGTGGTCGGTGACGTGCGCACCGCCGAGGAGCTGGGGCGCGCGTTTCCCCGGCACCAGGTGATCCGGTCGTCGGGGGACCGGGTGCTCGACACGGTTCCCGCCCGGCCCTCCCTCGTGATCGCGACGCCGGGCGCGGAGCCGGTCGCCGAAGGTGGCTACGCGGCCGTCGTGCTGCTGGACACCTGGCTGCAGCTGAGCCGGCCGTCGCTGCGCGCTGCCGAGGAGGCGCTGCGCCGCTGGCTCAACGCGGCGGCGCTCGCCCGCCGACCGGTGACGGCGTGGTCGCCGTGGTGGGAGAGCCCTCGCTCGCGGTGATCCAGGCCCTGGTCCGCTGGGATCCGACCGGTTTCGCCGAGCGGGAGGCCGAGGAGCGGGCGTCGGCGCACCTGCCGCCCGCGTCCCGCGTCGCGGTGATCAGCGGTCCCGAGGAGCCCGTGACCGAGGCCATGGCCGCCCTCGAGCTCCCTCCCGGAGCCGAGGTGCTGGGACCGGTCCCGACGGGGAGGGCAGCTCCCGGGCGGTGCTGCGCGTCCCTCGGCGCTTCGGTCCCGCCTTGTCGCGGACCCTGGTGGAGATGCAGGGGGTCCGCTCCGCGAAGAGGCGGCCCGCCGGTACGGGTGCAGGTCGACCCGTTCGAGGTCGGCTGACCGGGACCGGCCCCTAGACTGGCTCGGTCGCCCGATCCGAGCCGAGAGGTGCATGCGTGGCCATCCAGCCGATCCGACTCTTCGGTGACCCGATCCTGCGGAGCCCGGCGGCTCCCGTGGTGGACTTCGACGAGGAGCTGCGGCGGCTGGTCAAGGACCTCACCGACACCATGGTCGACGCGCCCGGGCGCCGGGCTCGCCGCGCCCCAGATCGGGGTCGGCCTGCGGGTCTTCACCTGGTACGTCGACGGCGAGCTGGGCCACCTGGTCAACCCCGACCTGTCGCTGTCCGAGGAGATCCAGGACGGCCCCGAGGGCTGCCTGTCCCTCCCGGACATCACCTACGACTGCAGGCGAGCGCTGCGGGTCGTGGCGAAGGGCTTCAACATGCACGGCGAGCCGGTCGAGATCGAGGGCTCCGAGCTGCTGGCGCGGGCGATCCAGCACGAGACCGACCACCTGGACGGCATGCTGTTCATCGACCGGCTCGACGCCGAGACGCGCAAGCAGGCGATGCGGCAGATCCGCGAGTCGGAGTGGTTCGGCCAGCCGACGTCCAGGTCAAGGTCTCGCCGCACCCCACCCGGGGGCTGAGTCTCTGATGCGGCTGGTGTTCGCGGGCACCCCCGAGGTGGCGCTCCCGTCGTTGCGCGCGCTCGTGGCCAGCCGGCACGACGTCGTCGCGGTCGTCACCCGCCCCGACGCCCCCGCGGGCAGGGGCCGGTCGCTGGCCGCGTCGCCGGTCGCGCCCTGGCCGACGAACTGGGCATCGAAGTGCTCAAGCCGGAGCGGCCGCGCGACCCGTCGTTCCAGACCAGCTGCGAGAGCTCGCGCCGGACGCCTGCCCGGTCGTCGCCTACGGCGCGCTGGTCCCCGCGTCCGCCCTCGAGATCCCCGCGCACGGCTGGGTGAACCTCCACTTCTCGCTGCTGCCCGCGTGGCGAGGGGCGGCGCCGGTCCAGCGGGCGATCTGGGCGGGGGACGAGGTGACCGGGGCGACCACCTTCCGCTCGTCAAGGAGCTCGACGCCGGGCCCGGTGTTCGGCGTGGTGACCGAGGCGCATCCGGGCGACCGACACCGCCGGTGACCTGCTGGGCCGTCTCGCCGAGACGGGCGCCCAGCTGCTGGTCGCCACGATGGACGGCATCGAGGACGGGTCGCTGGAGGCGCGCGAGCAGAGCGGCGACGGGCTGAGCCTCGCGCCCAAAGTGCTCGTCGAGGAAGCCGAGGTGGACTGGTCCACGCCGGCGGTCGCAGATCGATCGGATGATCCGGGCCTGCACGCCCGTCCCCGGCGCCTGGACCACGCTCGACGGCGAGCGGGTCAAGGTCGGACCGGTCTCACCGCACGGGGAGGTCGCAGCACCTCGCGCCGGGCGAGATCATCGATCGGCAAGAACCACGTCGACGTCGGGACGGGCACGGGGTCGGTCCGGCTCGGAGAGGTGAAGGCGTTCGGCAAGAAGCAGATGCCGGCGGCGGCCTGGGCGCGGGGAGTCCGGTTGGAGGCAGGCGCCAGGTTCGGGTCGTGAGCGATCCCCGGCACGCTGCCTACGACGTCCTGCGAGCGGTCCGCGAGGCCGGCGCCTATGCGAACCTGGCGCTGCCCGGAGGCGCTGCGCGCCCATCGGCTGACGGGGCGCGACGCCGCGTTCGCCACCGAGCTGGCCGCCGGGACCCTGAGGATGCAGGGGGCCTACGACGCAGTCCTGGACCACGTGGCGCGCAGGGACCTCGATCCACCGGTGCGCGACGTGCTCCGGCTCGGCACCCACCAGCTGCTCGGCATGCGCGTGCCGACCCATGCCGCGGTGTCCACGTCGGTCGACCTGGTCCGGCGTGTGGTGGGACACCGCCCCACGGGCTTCGTCAACGCTGTGTTGCGCAGGGTGGCGCGGCGGTCCCTGGACGAGTGGATGGACGAGGTAGCGCCGGGTGGCTCCGACGAAGCGCTGGCGGTCCGCCGCTCCCACCCCTGGTGGGTCGTCGAGGAGCTGCGGCGGGCGCTGGGCGAGCGTGCCGAGGAGCTCGACGCGCTGCTGACCGCGGACAACACCGCCCCGAAGGTCATGCTCGTCGCCCGCCCGGGGCGCGCGACCGTGGACGAGCTCGTTGCGGCGGGTGGCCGGGCGACCGGGCTGTCGCCCTATGCGGTGGAGCTCCAGTCCGGGGATCCCGGGGCCGTCCCGGCCATCCGCGAAGGGCGCGCGGCGGTGCAGGACGAGGGATCCCAGCTGGTGGCAGTGCTGACGGCCGACGCTCCGGTCGAGGGCAGCGACCGGCGCTGGCTGGACATGTGCGCCGGGCCCGGGGGCAAGGCGGCCTTGCTCGCCGGACTCGCGGCGGCGCGAGGCGCGGCCGTCCTCGCCGTGGAGCTACAACCGCACCGGGCAGAGCTGGTCGGGAAGGCGCTGGGCCCTGATGCGGAGGGGTCGCTGGGCGTCCTCGTGACCGACGCCTCCGTCCCGCTGGAAGGGGAGGAGCCCTTCGACCGCGTCCTGCTCGACGCTCCGTGCAGCGGGCTGGGGGCACTGCGCCGCCGTCCGGAGGCGCGTTGGCGCAAGGTGGCGGCGGACATCCCCGGCCTGGTCGCGCTACAACGGCGACTGCTGGGCGCGGCGCTCCGGGACGTCCGGCCCGGTGGGGTGGTGGTCTACTCCACCTGCACCCCGGTCCTCGACGAGACCGCAGGTGTGGTCGGCCCGGTCCTGAGCACCGGCGAGGCCGAGCTGGTCCCGATCGTGTCCTCCGGGGTGCCGGACGCGGAGGGCCCGATCACGGGGACGCTTCAGCTGTGGCCCCACCGGCACCACACCGACGCCATGTTCGTGGCGGTGCTGCGGCGGCCGGTGGAGTCCGTGCCTCGGACCCGATCCACCGAGGGGGAAGGACCCGTACATTAGGATCCGCGCATGGGTCTCCAGATCGCACCGAGCATCCTGAACAGCGACTTCGCGAACCTCGCGTCCGAGGTTCGGCGAATCGAGAACGCCGACTGGCTGCACGTGGACGTCATGGACAACCACTTCGTGCCCAATCTGACCCTCGGCGCACCGATCGTGCAGGCCCTGTCCACGGTCACGGACACGCCGATCGACTGCCACCTGATGATCGAGGACCCGGATCGGTGGGCCCCCGCCTACCTGGAGGCCGGGGCACAGTCGGTGACCTTCCACGTCGAGGCCGCCACCGCGCCGGTTCGCCTGGCGCGTGAGCTGCGCGCTCTGGGCGGCCGAGCCGGGATGGCGCTGCGTCCTGCCACCGCGATCGAGCCGTACGAGGACCTCCTCCCCGAGCTGGACATGGTGTTGATCATGACCGTGGAGCCGGGGTTCGGGGGCCAGAAGTTCCTCGACATGTGCCTCCCGAAGATCCGCCGCGCCCGCGAGATGCTCGACCGACACGGGCTGGACGTGTGGCTCCAGGTGGACGGTGGCGTCTCGCTGGCGACGATCGAGCGCTGCGTGGAGGCCGGGGCGGACGTTTTCGTCGCGGGCTCCGCCGTGTTCACCGCCGACGATCCCGGCGCGATGGTCGACCAGCTCCGGGCCACCGCCGAGGCTGCCCACGAGGCCTGACTCCTCACCATCCGGTCCACCTGGGCAGCCCCACCGGCGGTGTGGCACCCTTGGTCCTGAAGAGTCAGCACTCGCGTGCTCTGGGGTCGGTGAAATTCCGAGCCGGCGGTGACAGTCCGCGACCCGGCCGCAACCAGCGGTCGGTGGACCAGGTGGAACTCCTGGACCGACGGTGAGAGTCCGGATGGGAAGCGCACGCGGTCGCCTGTTCACGCGTTCGCGCGTGACGGACGGTCGCCCCACCCCCGGGCCGCGACCGAACGAGAGGCGCCGATGACCACCCGGGGAGCGAACATCACGGCGGCGGAGGCCGCGGCGATGCAGCGTGCCCTGGAGCTGGCTCGCGTCGCCACCTTCCGGCCGGGCCCCAATCCTCGGGTCGGCTGCGTTCTGCTGTCCCCCGATGGTCGTGTCGTGGGCGAGGGTGCGCATCGGGGAGCCGGCACGCCGCACGCCGAGGTGGATGCTCTCGCCGCGGCCGGTGACCTGGCTGTCGGCGCGACGGCCGTCGTGACACTGGAGCCCTGCAACCATCACGGGCGCACCGGCCCGTGTACCGAGGCCCTGATCGCGGCCGGCGTCGCGCGTGTGGTCTTTGCCCAGTCCGACCCGAACCCGGCGGCCGCAGGCGGCGCCGATCGCCTCGCCGCCGCCGGAGTGAGGGTGTCCTCGGGGCTGATGGCCGACCAGGCGGCCGACGTCAACCGCGAGTGGTCCCTCGCGGTGACCCGCGGCCGCCCGTTCGTCACCTGGAAGCTTGCCGTCACCCTGGACGGCCGCAGCGCCGCCGCTGACGGGACTTCCCGTTGGGTGTCGAGCGCAGCAGCCAGGATCGACACGCACCGGCTCCGCTCCAGGTGTGACGCCATCATGGTCGGGACCGGGACCGTCGCGGTGGACGACCCGGTCCTGACGGTCCGAGATGGGGAGGGGCGCCCGCTCCCCGACCAGCCCCTCCGCGTGGTGGTGGGGGAGCGCGAGCTGCCCGCGGCGCGCCGCGTGTTCAACGACGAGGCCCCCAGCCTGCGCATCCGCTCACGGGACCCGCAGCAGGTGCTGCGCCGACTGCAGGAGCGCGACACCAGGCACGTGTTCTTGGAGGGCGGGCCGACCCTGGCCGCAGCCTTCCTCCGTGAGGGCCTGATCGACCGGATCGTGGCCTACGTCGCGCCGTCGTTCCTGGGTGCGGGACTGCCCGCGGTCGGGGATCTGGGGATCCGGACGATGGGCGACGCCCTCCGGCCGGCCGTCGAGGAGATTCTCGTGCTCGACGGCCACGACGGTGAGGAACCCAACGTGCGCATGACGCTTGCACCCCAGCCGTCGCGAGGAGAGGAGTGACCGGTGTTCACCGGGATCATTGAGGAGCTCGGCACCGTCGGGTGCCGTGGAGGACCGGGGCGACGCGGTCAGGCTGACCGTGGAGGGCCCGCTGGTGGTCTCGGACGCGGCCGACGGCGGCTCGATAGCGGTCAACGGGTGCTGCCTGACGGTCGTCGAGCACACCTCCACCGCGTTCACCGCGGACGTGATGCACGAGACGCTGCAGAAGACGGTCCTGGGTGCCCTCCGCCCGGGCGACCGGGTGAACCTGGAACGCGCCGTGTCCGCGGGAAGCCGGTCTGGGTGGGCACGTGGTCCAGGGCCACGTCGACGGCGTCGGCTGGATCGACGATCGCCGGCCGTCGCAGAACTGGGAGGTGGTCCGCGTCTCCGTCGACCCGACGCTCGCCCGCTACCTCGTCCCGAAGGGCTCGGTCACCGTCGACGGGGTCTCCCTGACCGTGGTCGACGCTGCCCCCGACTCCTTCACCGTCTCGCTGATCCCCGAGACCCTGGCCCGCACGACGCTCGGGATCAAGCGGCCGGGCCAGCCGGTGAACATCGAGGTCGACGTGATCGCGAAGTACGTCGAGCGTCTGCTCGCGCCACATCTGCGTGCCCCGGCGACGCCGCGGGTGCACGAGGAGCAGGAGGAGGCCCGATGAGCTGGGAGGACAAGATCCGGCTCGACCGCGTCGAGGACGCGATCGCCGACATCGCTGCAGGCAAGGCCGTCGTGGTCGTCGACGACGAGGATCGGGAGAACGAGGGGGACATCATCTTCGCCGCCAGCAAGGCGACCCCCGAGCTGATGGCCTTCACGATCCGGCACAGCAGCGGCGTCATCTGCGTGCCGATGCCCGCGATGATGCTGGACCGGCTCGAGATCCCGCTGATGACGCCGCACAACCGGGACCGGATGCGCACCGCCTACACGGTGTCGGTCGACGCGCGCGACGGCGTCACGACGGGAATCTCTGCCGCGGACCGGGCGCACACCGTCCGGGTTCTGGCGGACTCCGCGACCGAGCCGTGGGAGCTCACCCGCCCCGGTCACGTCTTCCCGCTGCGCTACCGGGAGGGCGGCGTGCTCGTCCGGCAGGGGCATACCGAGGCGGCGGTCGACCTGGCCCGGCTCGCCGGGCTCACTCCGGTGGGTGTCCTGGTCGAGGTGGTCAACGACGACGGGACGATGCGCCGCGGCCAGGAGCTGCGCGACTTCGCCGACGAGCACGGAATGCGGCTCATCTCGATCGATCAGATGATCCACTACCGACGTCGTACCGAGAACCTGGTGACGAGGGTCGCGGAGACCCGGCTCCCCACCGACGCACGGCGAGTTCACCGCGTTCGGCTACCACATCGCCATCGACGACTCCGAGCACCTGGCTCTCGTCTACGGCGATCCCGACGACCTGCGCCACGGCCCGCCCGTGCTCACCCGGGTGCACTCGGAGTGCCTGACCGGTGACGTGTTCGGGTCGCAGCGCTGCGACTGCGGCCCGCAGCTCAACGAGGCCCTGGACCGGGTCGTCGACGGCGGGACGGGGCGTCGTCGTGTACCTGCGCGGGCACGAGGGCCGCGGTATCGGGCTGCTGGCGAAGCTGCAGGCCTACCAGCTGCAGGACGGCGGTCGCGACACCGTCGACGCGAACCTCGACCTCGGGCTTGCCCGCCGACGCCCGTCACTACGGCGCTGCAACCCAGATCCTGCAGGACCTGGGGGTCACCCAGGTGCGACTGATGACCAACAACCCGGCGAAGACCGAAGGGCTTGCCCGCTACGGCATCGAGGTCGTCGAGCAGGTGCCGCTGACGCCGCACCCGAACGACCACAACCTGGCTATCTGATGACCAAGCGCGACCGGATGGGCCACGATCTTCCTGGTCTGGTCCCGGTCGAGCAGGAGGGGCGATGAGTCGGCACCGGAGCCCCGGAGGCAGAGCACCTCGACTGCCACGACCTGCGGGTCGCGGTCGTGGCGTCGCGCTGGCATGCCGCGATCATGGACGGGCTCCTCGCCGGAGCTCGCCGGGCCCTCGACGATGCCAAGGTCGAGGCACCCACCGTCGTACGCGTGCCGGGCTCGTTCGAGCTCCCGGTGGCCGCCAAGGCACTGGCCGAGCACGGCTACGAGGCCGTGGTGGCCCTGGGAGTGGTCATCCGGGGCGGGACCCCACACTTCGAGTACGTCTGCGCGGCGGCCACCGACGGCCTCAGCTCGGTCGCGCTGCAGACAGGGGCCGCCATCGGGTTCGGTCTGCTGACCTGTGACACCGAGGCAACAGGCCCTGGACCGGGCAGGGCTGGTGGGGTCCACCGAGGACAAGGGCTACGAAGCGACCCAGGCTGCGCTGTCCACGGCGCTCACACTGCGCAAGATCCGTCGCCATCTCACCGATGGGACCTGATCGGGTCCCCGGGCGGGGACCCTGCTGCCACGCCGTAGGCTGGGCGGCGTTCTGTCGCATCGCGCCGGGCAGCGCCCTGGGCGGGAGAAGGGGACGATGAAGACGTTCGAGGAGCTCTGGCGCGAGCTCAGTGACAAGGCGTTGACGCGCCCCGAGGGCTCGGGGACGGTCGCGGAGCTCGACGCCGGCGTCCACCAGATCGGCAAGAAGCTGGTGGAGGAGGCCGCGGAGGCCTGGATGGCCGCCGAGCACGAGGGCTCCGAGCGCGCGGCCGAGGAGATCAGCCAGCTGCTGTACCACGCCCAGGTGCTGATGCTCGCGACCGGCATCGAGCCTCGACGACGTCTACGCCCACCTCTGAGCGGATCGGGTCCAGAACCACGATGGCCACGCCGCGCAGAACGGCTACCTGCGAGTCGCCGTCCCGAACAAGGGATCGCTGTCGCTCGGCGGCCTCGGAGATGCTCAAGGAGGCCGGATACGTCCAGCGCGCCGACGCCAAGCAGCTGACCCTGACCGACCCCGAGAACGGCGTCGAGTTCTTCTACCTGCGCCCCCGCGACATCGCGGTCTACGTCGGCGGGGGGACCCTCGACGTCGGCATCACCGGGCGCGACCTCCTCCTGGACTCCGGCGCGCCGGCCATGGAGACGCATGCAGCTCGGGTTCGGACGGTCGAAGTTCCGCTTCGCGGCGCGGCCCGACACCGTCGCCTCCCTCGCCGATCTGCAGGGGCTGCCGCATCGCGACGTCCTACGCCGGGATCGTCGGGGGCTTCCTGGCCGAGCAGGGCGTCGACGCCGAGGTGATCCGGCTCGACGGTGCTGTCGAGACCAGCATCCAGCTCGGCGTCGCGGACGTGATCGCCGACGTCGTCGAGACCGGGAGCACGCTGCGGCAGGCCGGCCTGGAGATCTTCGGCGACTCGATCATGGAGTCCGAGGCGGTGCTGGTGGCCAGCCCGCGAGGGGGCCGCTCCTGCACGGGCTGGACACGTGTCGTCACGCCGGCTGCAGGGCGTGATGGTTGCCCGCTCCTACGTGATGATGGACTACGACATCCCGGCCGAGCGGGTCGAGGAGGCTGTGGCCCTGACCCCCGGGATCGAGAGCCCGACCGTCTCCCCGCTGCATCGCGAGGGCTGGGTGGCCGTCCGCTCGATGGTGCCGCGCGAGGTCGGCCCAGCGGGTGATGGACGAGCTGTACGACCTCGGCGCCCGGGGCATCCTGACCACCGACATCCACGCCTGCCGCCTATGAGCCCGGCGACGGACGGACCGCGTGCGCTGCGTCCGCTGGGGGTGCGGGTCGTCGGCGGCGCGCGGGCGTGTGCTGCTCGCCGTGCTGCGTCGTGATCTGGGTCGCTCTGCCGCCCTAGGTGCAGGGCGAAGTTCGACGTGATCCAGATCGGCACCCTGCTGCTCTTCGCCGCGGTGGTGGTCGTGTTCGCGTGGGCGCTCATGCGCTGCCGCGTCGACCTCGGCCCGGAGGGGATCATGATGGTCAACGGATTCACTCGACACGCGTACGCCTGGCCGCAGGTTGTGGCCGTCACGATGGGTCCCGGGCATCCCTGGGCGGTGCTCGACCTGTCCGACGGCACCTCCGTCTCCGCGGTGGCGATCCAGGGCGGACGGTGCACTGGCGACGGCACAGGTCAACCAGGTGCGCGAGTACATCCGGCGCTACGGAACCCCTCCCGGCGGGGAGCTCACGGACGAACCCGGCTGACCCTCAGGTCGTCACGATGAGATCGGCGCGGCCCCGGGTGCCGTGGGCTGCGTGGTGGCGGGACTCGAGCTCTCGCCAGGCGAGCAGGCGGGGCCGGAGCTCCTCGCCGTCGCGGAGCACCGCGCGTGCCAGTCGCGGACTCTGCGACGGCTTCGACCCAGACCAGCAGGGTCAGATGCGGGGCACAGTCCCGGGAGCCGGAGCCGACCCCCTCCACCACGATCAACGGGCTGGCCCGGACCTCGAGCAACCCGTCGTAGCGCCCCCGCGCCCAGTCGTAGCGAGGGGCCGCACCGTCGTCACCGCGGCTGAGCGGCAGGAGGATGCCCTCGACCAGGTTCCTCACGCCCCGGTCGAGACCCTCCCAGCCCTCGTACATGTCGTCCAGATGAAGCAGGGGCGCCTTCCCGAGGCGGGCGATGAGGCTCGCGAGGGTCGACTTGCCGGCACCCGACGGTCCGTCGACCGCAATCACGCGAGGGCGGCCCGGCGGCCAGGGCCTGGCCAGGGCGAGCGACAGCGCTTCCTGCGCGGGGCCGGGCTGGGTGCTCACGCATCGAGCGTAGTCGGGCGTGCGGAGCGACGGTGCCGTGCGCGAGATCCTGGACACCGGCTTCGGTGACGACGACGGGAGCGTCTCCCCCCGATGTGGTCGAGACGCTGGCGTCCGGTGCGCCGTATGCCGCGAAGCTCGCGTGATGCAGACGCGCGACTGCTGGTACCGGTCGTAGCCATGCTGGGGGAGGTGGAGCACGACGCGGAGGGTCGCGCGCGTGACAAGACCTCCGACATGGCGGCGGTGCTGATTCAGGGGCGTGACGGCCGGCTCGCCCTGCTGGCCTTTACCTCATGGAGGCGATGGAGACCTGGGACGCGGAGGCCCGGCCGGTGCCGGTCGGAATGCAGGCGGCGTGCGAGTCGGCGCTCCAGGACTCCGCCTCGGCGCTGGTGATCGACGTGGCCGGTCCGCGCATGTTCGTGATCGAGGCCGACGATCTCGCCGAACTGGCCGCCGGGCAGCTGCTGGTCCCGGTGGGGGACCGGTACGCCTGGGCTCAGTCGAGTCGAGCCGCCTGAGGGAAGACCGGGCCGGTGAGACTCTCGCCCGGGCCCTCTCCGGGGGCGTCGGGGACTCGGTGAGGCTTCCCGGAAGGCGAGCTGCAGGGTCCGGAGACCGTCACGCAGGGGCGCCGCGTGGTGGTGGCCCAGCCGCGGCGCGGCCGCGGTGACGAGCCCGGCCAGAGCCTCGATGAGCGTGCGTGCCTCGTCGAGGTCCCGGTGCTCGGGGAGATCCTCGGCCAGCCCGAGATTCACCGCCGCGGCGCTCATCAGGTGCAGGGCGGCCGTGGAGACGATCTCCAGCGCGGGGACGTCGGCGATGTCACGGGACTGCGTCATGGCGACACCCTGGCACACCCGGCTCACTGCCCTCGGCATCGCTCCCGTCCGGCGATGTGCGCCGGAGGGGTGTGATCTTGCTATCCTGTGCACTGACCGATTCGCGCGTGATTCACGCGGATCCGACAAGCGGAGCCACCGGCTCCCACCCGCATCGACCGCCACAGGTCGTCGGGTACCGGTCGCGGGGTTCTCGGGGCCTCGCACGACGTCCTGGGCGTCGTCGCGTGGTGCGCCGCGCGGCGGTATGGCGTCATGGTCGGCCTCCGCTTGTCCCGAGAGCGGAGGCTTCTTCGTTTCCCGGGGTCGCCCACGCCAAGCACACCTGCCCCAGGAGGACACATCAGCACTGAGCTTGCGCATCAACGAGCGGATCCGGGTTCCCGAGGTCCGGCTCGTCGGACCCAACGGAGAGACCGTCGGGATCGTCCGCATCGAGGACGCACTCCGTCTCGCCCAGGAAGCCGACCTCGATCTGGTCGAGGTGGCGCCGACCGGCCGGCCGCCCGTGTGCAAGCTCATGGACTACGGGAAGTTCAAGTACGAGAACGCCCAGAAGGCCCGTGAGGCACGCCGGAACCAGACCAACGTCATCATCAAGGAGATGAAGCTCCGCCCGAAGATCGACGACGCACGACTACGAGACCAAGAAGGGTCACGTCGTGCGGTTCCTCCGGGCCGGCGACAAGGTCAAGATCACGATCATGTTCCGCGGTCGTGAGCAGCACCGCCCCGAGCTGGGTTTCCGGCTCCTCCAGCGGCTCGCCGAGGACGTCGAGGAGCTCGGCTTCGTGGAGTCGTCGCCGAAGCAGGACGGCCGCAACATGATCATGGTGCTCGGGCCGCACAAGAAGAAGGCAGAGGCCAAGGCCGAGCTGAAGGCGGAGAAGGCCGAGAAGGCCGCCGCCCACGAGGCCGAGCTCGAGGAGGAGCGACGCAGCACCAGAAGGAGCGCCGCCGCGGCGGCCACCAGCCGAAGACCGAGCCAAGCCCAAGCGGCGGTCGGAGAACCTCGACCCCGACATGTGACCAGACGCCGTCGCCGCCCACCGGCGCGACGAGGAGAGAAGGACAACGAGATGCCGAAGAACAAGACGCACTCCGGTGCGAGCAAGCGGTTCCGGGTCACCGGTTCCGGCAAGCTGCGTCGCCAGAAGGCCGGCCTGCGCCACAACCTCGAGAAGAAGCCCTCGACGATGACCCGCCGGATGTCGGGCACGACCGAGGTCTCGAAGAACGACACCAAGACCGTCCGGAAGCTCCTCGGCCGCTGACGCGGCAGAGCCCGACCTGAACAGCTACAAGGAGTAACAAGTGGCACGCGTGAAGCGGGCGGTCAACGCCCAGAAGAAGCGTCGGGTGACTCTCGAGCGCGCCTCCGGCTACCGGGGCCAGCGCTCGCGCCTGTACCGCAAGGCCAAGGAGCAGGTGACCCACTCGCTGGTCTACAGCTACCGGGACCGCCGCGCCAAGAAGGGCGAGTTCCGCAAGCTCTGGATCCAGCGCATCAACGCCGCGGCCCGCGCCAACGGGATGACCTACAACCGGTTCATCCAGGGCCTCAAGGCCGCTGGCGTCGAGGTCGACCGCAAGATCCTCGCCGACCTCGCGGTCAACGACAGCGCCGCCTTCGCCGCGCTCGTCGAGACCGCCAAGGCGGCGCTGCCCGAGGACGTCAACGCGCCGGTCTCGGCCTGACCGACTCGCCGTCAGACCGCACCATGGCGAGCCTTCGCGCCGGCACCGAGCCTGCTCACCTCCCAGAGCGGCAGGGTGCGGACGGCGCGGAGGCTCGTTCGTCGTTCCGGGCGGCGAGGAGCCGGGCTGTTCCTCGCCGAGGGGCCGCAGGCGGTGCGCGAGGCGCTGGCCGTCGACGGCTGTGTCGCGGGAGGTCTTCGCCGTGCCTGGGCGCACCAGGAGCTGGAGAGCGCGCGGCCGCGGCCGGCGTGCCCTGGTACCTGGTGGACGAGGCGGCGCTGGCTCGCTGGCCGAGACCGTGACACCCGCAGGGCGTCGTCGCGGTCTGCCGCGGCTCGACGTACCGCTGGCCGGACTGCTGGGCGACCCCCGCGGTTGCTCGCGCTGTGCGTCGACATCCGCGACCCCGGCAACGCCGGCACGGTCATCCGCTGCGGCGGACGCCGCCGGGGCCGGAGGGGGTGGTCTTCCTCGGCAACAGCGTCGACCCGTACAACGGCAAGGCGGTGCGCGCAGTCGGCGGGCTCGGTCTTCCACGTGCCGCTCGCGCTCGAGCGACGACGTCGCGAGGGTCGCTCGCCAGCGGTCCGGGCTGCGGGGCTGACCTCCTGGCGGCCGACGGCGTCGGGGGAGACCGACCTCGACGAGGCCGAGGACCGCGGGCTGCTCGCCGGAGCCACCGCATGGCTGTTCGGCAACGAGGCGCTGGGGGCTGCCGCGAGGAGACCGCCGCCGTCGCCGATGACCGGGTGCGCATCCCCATCTACGGTCGGGCCGAGAGCCTCAACCTGGCCACGGCGGCCGCCTTGTGCCTCTACGCCTCCGCACGTGCGCACCGCCGATAGCGCTCCGGGCCCGGTAACCCGTTCGCGGCCTGCGCCCCCGCCTTCCTAGACTCGCAGACCCCGTCCGCGAGGAACGCCGAGAGGGAACGATGTCCGGCCCGAACACCGAGTACGACCCCGTCGAGGTCACCGCGCTGCGGGCCGACCAGGTGGAGGCAATGCGGGACGCGGCCCTCGAGGCGATCGCTCGGCCGGGACGCTGGAGGAGCTCAAGAGCGTACGCCTCGCCCACGCAGGCGACCGGTCACCGCTGGCGCTGGCGAACCGTGAGATCGGCTCCCTGCCGCCGCAGGCGCGCAAGGAGGCCGGAGCGCGGGTGGGCAAGGCGCGGGGCACGGTGAGCGCGGCGCTCGCGGAGCGGCTCGCTGTGCTCGAGACGGAGGCCGAGGAGCGCATGCTCGTCGAGGAGGCCGTCGACGTCACCCTCCCGGTCGACCGGGTTCGCCCGGGGTCGCGGCACCCGATCACCTTGATGTCGGAGCGGATCGCCGACGTCTTCGTGGCGATGGGCTGGGAAGTCGCCGAAGGACCCGTCATCGAGGCCGAGTGGCTCAACTTCGACGCGCTCAACCTCGGCCCCGACCACCCGGCGCGGACGATGCAGGACACCTTCTGGACCGAGCCCGCCGGCAATGCGATGGTGCTGCGCACCCACACGTCCCCGGTCCAGGCCCGCACCATGCTGACGCAAGAGCCGCCGATCTACGTGGTGGTCCCGGGCCGGGTCTTCCGGACCGACGAGTACGACGCGACGCACAGCCCGATGTTCCACCAGGTCGAGGGGCTGGCCGTGGACAAGGGCATCACCATGGCCCACCTGAAGGGCACCCTCGACCACTTCGCGGAGGCGATGTTCGGCGAGGGGATCACGACCCGGTTCCGCCCCTCGTACTTCCCGTTCACCGAGCCCTCCGCCGAGGTCGACCTGGTGTGCTTCGTCTGTCGCGGCGTCGACAGCGACGTCTGTCGCACGTGCCGGGGCGAAGGCTGGATCGAGTGGGGAGGCTGCGGGGTGGTCAACCCCCGGGTGCTGACCGCCTGCGGTGTGGACGCCGACGTGTACACCGGGTTCGCCTTCGGAATGGGCATCGATCGCACGTTGATGTTCCGTCACGGAGCGGGCGACCTTCGTGACTTCTTCGAGGGTGACGTCCGCTTCTCCTCGGCCTTCGGAACGGAGATCTGAGGATGCGCGCACCCGTCAGCTGGATCGCCGAGGTGGCCGACCTGCCCGAGGGCGTGGCCCCCGAGGAGCTTGCCCACCGCCTCACTGCCCTCGGGCTCAAGCTCGAGTCGCTGCACCGCCTCGGTGACGAGGTCACCGGTCCCTTGGTGGTCGGCCGCGTCCTCACCGCCGTCAAGGAACCGCAGAAGAACGGCAAGACGATCAACTGGTGCACGGTCGACGTCGGGGATGCCAATGGCAGCGGCGAGCCCCAGGGGATCGTCTGCGGGGCGCACAACTTCGGGCCCGGCGATCTCGTCGTGGTGTCGCTGCCCGGAGCGGTGCTGCCCAGGGGCTTCGAGATCAGCGCACGGAAGACCTACGGCCACGTGTCGGCCGGGATGATCTGCTCCGAACGCGAGCTCGGCCTCGGAGACGACCATGCGGGCATCATCGTGCTGCCCGCCGGGAGTGCCGAGCCGGGGGAGCCCGCCTTCGACGCCCTCGGCCTCGGCGAGACCACGATCGAGTTCGAGATCAACCCCGACCGTGCCTACGCCCTGTCCCTCCGGGGCGTCGGCAGAGAGGCCGCGTTGGCGTACGGGCTTCCCTATCGCGACCCGGCCGACCGTGATCTGCCGGGACCGAACGACACGGGCTATCCGGTCGTGGTGGACGACCCGGTGGGATGCCCGGTGTTCGTCACGCGCACCGTGACCGGCTTCGATCCGACTGCGCAGACGCCGACGTGGATGGCTCGGCGCCTGGGGCAGTGCGGGATGCGCCCCATCTCGCTGGCGGTCGACGTCACCAATTACGTCATGCTCGAGCTGGGCAACCCGATCCACGGCTACGACCGCGCGAAGCTCGCCGGTCCGATCCGGGTCCGCCGGGCGCGGGCCGGGGAGACCTTGACGACTCTCGACGACGTTACCCGGACTCTGGACCCGACCGACCTGCTGATCACCGACGACTCCGGGCCGATCGGGCTTGCGGGGGTGATGGGGGGCGAGAGCACGGAGATCTCGGCGACGACCACCGATGTCGTCATCGAGGCCGCGCACTTCGAGCCGGTCACGGTGTTCCGGACACAGAAGCGGCACAAGCTGGGGTCCGAGGCATCCAAGCGGTTCGAGCGCGGGGTGGATCCGGAGCTCCCGCAGGCGGCGGCCGACCGGGTCGCCGAGCTCCTCTCGACGTACGGCGGTGGCACCGTGGAGCCCGGCGTGACGGTGGTGGGTGCGCCTCCCGAGCGTGCCCGCGTGACAGCCGCGGCGAGTCTCTCCGCCCGGGTGACCGGCATGGCGATCTCCGACGACGACGCGGTGCGGCTGCTGGAGTCGGTGGGCTGCACGGTGGCGCGCAGTGACGGGGCTCTGGACGTCGTGGTCCCGCCGTGGCGTCCCGACATGCGCGACCCGTACGACCTGGTGGAGGAGGTGGCCCGCCAGGTCGGCTACGAGAACGTCCCGTCGGTGGTTCCGCAGGCAGCCGCAGGCACCGGCCTGACCCGCCGACAGCGCCTGCGTCGCCGGGTGGGCCGCACTCTGGCCGGCGCCGGGCTGGTCGAGGTGGTCTGCTTCCCGTTCATCGGGCAGGACTCGCTCGACGCACTCGGTCTGCCCGGCGACGACGAGCGCCGGGACACCGTGCTGCTGGAGAACCCGCTGTCCAGCGAGGAGCCGGCGTACACCACCACCCTGTTGCCGGGCCTGCTCAGGACTGCGGCCCGGAACCTCGGCCGCGGGGCCCCAGGCGTGGGTCTCTTCGAGACCGGGACCGTCGCCTTCCCGGTCGGGAACGGTCCAGCGCCGATCCTCGGTGTGGACCGCCGTCCTGATCCGGACGATCTCGAGAAGCTCCTGTCGACGCTGCCGCGGCAGCCGCTCCACCTGGGGGCGGTGTTCTCCGGCGAGCTGGTCCCGTCCGGATGGCAGGGGGATGGCCGCACGGCGGACTGGACCGACGCGGTGGGCCTGGTTCGCGAGCTGGCCCAGGAGCTGGCCGTGGACGTCACCCTGGTGGGTGCCTCCGCGGCACCGTGGCATCCGGGCAGGTGTGCCCGGCTGACCGTGGGGGGACCGGGAGCTCGGACATGCCGGGGAGCTGCACCCGAAGGTGTGCGAGGCGTTCGGGATTCCGCGGGGGACGAGCGCGGTGGAGCTGGACCTCGACCTGCTGCTGGAGCAAGTCGTCGACGTCCGACCGGCCCCGTCCTTCTCCGACTTCCCGCTGGCGAAGGAAGACGTGGCGCTCGTCGTCGACGCGGCGCTACCTGCCGCCGAGCTGGAGGCCACGTTGCGCGAGGGCGCCGGAGAGCTGCTGGAGTCGATCCGGCTCTTCGACGTCTTCACCGGCGGTCAGATCGAGGCAGGCAAGAAGTCTTTGGCCTTCGCGATGCGCTTCCGGGCCCCGGACCGCACTCTGACGGTGGCCGAGACCAACCAGGCGCGCGATGCGGCGGTCACGCTGGCCGCCGAGCGCCACCAAGCCCTCCAGCGGTAGCGCGACTTCTGGTGCCCAGCGTGCCCACCCCGTCCGGCGGCGGGTCAGGTGATGGGCTGTTGGAGGATCGTCAGCAGGACCTCGGTCACGGTGGCCGAACCCTCGAACGCCAGGCGATCCTGTCCGCGGCGATGCCACAGCCACGCGTCGAGGTCCTCAGCCGTTCCGCTGATCTGCGCGTCGGGAGGACCCGCGAGGGTGCCCACGGCGAGGTCCGGCTCGTCGTGCGCCCGGCCGTCATCGGGATCCGTGCCGCTGAAGCGACCCAGCACGACATCGATCTGGTCGCCGGTGTCGGTGCACGCGATGCGCACCGAGGAGCCGTCCGGGGTGAAGGTTCCCCACGGTGGGCAGCCCCCGTACATGACCTCCAGGGCTTCGAGCACCCCGTCGGCGGCCAGGGCTGCCGGGAGGGGCGTGACCGAGTCGGTGGTGAGCTCGGCGTCGAGGCGATGGATCAGCGCCTCGTGCGCCTGGCGTCTCCGGATGAAGCCGACGCTCCGGTCGGGGGCCCACGTCCACACGGCCTCTGCGTCGGAGGCCGTGTCCAACGCCGTGGCCAGATAGTCGCTCCAGTGCTGGAAGGCTGCGACGACGTCCTCGTGGGAGGCGGGCCGCTCGATGTCCGGCACGTCCTCCGGGCTCTGCGCGTGGAGGGTCACGATCCGGCCCCAGAACGCCTGCACGGTGGTGAGATGCCACAGCAGATCCGACGTGCTCCAGTCCGGGCAGCTGGGCACCGGCGCCTTCGGCTCGACATCGCGCAGGACTTCCAGGAAGCGAGCCGACTCCGAGCGCACGTGCCGGGAGTAGTCGAGAGCCATCCGGCCAGCCTACGGCTCTCCGGGGATGTGTCCCTCCCGCGGGACGTGCCACGTCTACTAATCATCTTACGGAAGGGTGTATGGTTATGCGCATGGTGAAGGTTCGCGTGGCGGTGGCGGGCGCCAGTGGGTACGCCGGAGGCGAAGTGCTTCGTCTCCTGCTCGGCCACCCCGGGGTCGAGATCGGAGCCCTCACCGGCGCCGGAAACGCCGGCACGCGGTTCGGTGAGCTCCAGCCGCACCTGCTGCCCCTCGCCGACCGGGTGCTGGAGCCGACCGACCTCGACCGTCTTCGTGGCCACGACGCGGTGTTCCTCGCCTTGCCGCACGGCCAGTCCGGGGCGGTCGCCGAGCAGCTGGGGGACGATGTGGTGGTCATCGACTGCGGTGCCGACCACCGGCTCTCCGATCCCACCGCGTGGGCGAGGTACTACGGCGGCGTGCACGCAGCCTCCTGGCCGTACGGCCTGCCTGAGCTGCCGGGTCACCGCGAGATGTTGCGGGGTGCACGGCGCATCGCCGTCCCGGGCTGCTACCCCACGGTGGCGACCTTGGCCCTCGCCCCGGCCGTCGGCGCGGGAATCGTCGACCCGGCGGACCTGGTGGTGGTGGCGGCCAGCGGCACCAGCGGCGCCGGCAGGTCGCTCAAGACCCACCTCCTGGGCTCGGAGGTGATGGGCAACGCCAGCGCGTACGGGGTGGGTGGGGCCCATCGGCACACGCCCGAGATGGTGCAGAACCTCAGCGGGTTGACCGACCGCCCCGTCTCGGTGAGCTTCACCCCGATTCTCGCCCCGATGTCCCGGGGCATCCTGGCGACCTGCAGCGCTCCGACTCTGCCCGGCGTGCCGCTCGACACGGACGCTGCCTACGCCGTCTACGCGACGGCCTGGGCCGACGAGCCGTTCGTGCACCTCCTGGCCCCCGGCCAGTGGCCGCAGACCCAGAGCGTCCTGGGCAGCAACCTCGTGCAGATGCAGCTGGCTGTCGACCCGGACGCCGGCCGGCTCGTGGTCGTCGCTGCCATGGACAACCTCGCCAAGGGCACGGGCGGCGCAGCAGTCCAGTGCCTCAACCTCGCCATGGGCTGGGACGAGACGACGGGCCTGACCACGGTGGGAGTGGCCCCATGAGCATCCGGACACTGCTGCGCTACTCCGAGAAGCTGGCCGTCGTCCGTCTCGGCGCCGGCTCGGATCTGCCGTCGTGGGCCGAGTCGGGGACGATCTTCAGCATCACTGCGACGGCCGACGAGACCTCGGTGGTCTGCCGGGCCGCCGGGGTGCCGCGCAAGGCTCGCAGCGAGGGACCGTTCACCCCCTATGCGGTACAAGGCCCCCTCGACTTCAGTCTCACCGGCGTGCTGTCGGGGCTTCTCCTTCCGCTCGCGGAGGCCGAGGTGAGCGCGTTCACTCTCTCCACCTTCGACACCGACTGGATCCTCGTCCCCAGCGCGCAGAGCGACCGGGCTGAGGAGGCCTGGCGGGCCGCCGGCCACACCATCGTTCCCCCAGGAGGCACCCCCTCATGAGCGTCACCCACCCGCAGGGCTTTCTGGCCGCAGGGGTCGCGGCGGGCTTGAAGGACTCGGGGGCCAAGGATCTCGCCCTCGTGGTGAACGCCGGCCCCAGGGTCGACGGCGCCGCGGTCTTCACGGCCAACCGCTGTAAGGCCAATCCGGTCATCTGGTCGCAGCAGGTCGTCGCGGACGGCGTCATCAGGGCCGTGGTGCTCAATTCCGGTGGCGCCAACTGCTACACCGGGCCCGAGGGGTTCCAGACGACGCACGCGGTGGCTGAGCGGGTCGCCGAGAGGCTCGGCATCGGCGCCGGCGACGTCGTGGTCTGCTCGACCGGGTTGATCGGTCTGTCCAATCCTCGTGCCCTGCTCCTCGCGGGGGTCGATGCGGCTCATTCCCGGATCGGCAGGGCCGGGGGCGAGGATGCAGCCCGCGCGATCATGACCACCGACACCGTGACCAAGCAGACGGTCGTCCCGGGGGAGGGCTGGTCGGTCGGGGGCATGGCCAAGGGAGCGGGGATGCTCGCGCCCCAGCTCGCGACCATGCTGGTCGTCCTCACCACCGATGCGATCGCCGACAGCGCCACGCTCGACCGGGCGCTCAGGTCGGCGAGCCGGGTCAGCTTCGACCGACTCGACTCCGACGGCTGCATGTCGACCAATGACACGGTCGTGGTGATGGCCAGTGGAGCCTCGGGCGTGACGGTGCCGGAGGAACAGCTCACGGCCGCCCTGACCGCGGCCTGCCTCGACCTGGCCCGGCAGCTCCTGGCCGACGCCGAGGGCGCCGACCACGAGATCGAGATCAGCGTGGTGAACGCTGCGACCGAGGACGACGCTGTCGAGGTGGGACGGAGCGTGGCCCGGTCGAACCTGTTCAAGGCCGCCGTGTTCGGCAACGACCCCAACTGGGGGCGGGTCCTGGCCAGCATCGGCACGACACGGGCGGCCTTCGACCCTCTCGATCTCGATGTCGCGATGAACGGCGTCCACGTGTGTCGCAAGTCCGCCCCCGACCAGCCCGCCGACTCCGTCGACCTCTCGGGCCGCAAGGTCACGGTCCGCATCGATCTCAAGGCCGGGCACGAGACCGCCACGGTGTGGACCAACGACCTGACGCATGCCTACGTCCACGAGAACTCCGCGTACAGCAGCTGAGGATGCGATGACTCCCGACACCCACGAGCACTGGCGGCAGGCCACCGCGTCCGCCGCCACCCTCGCCGCGGCCCTGCCGTGGCTGATGAAGTACCACGGCCAGGTCATCGTGGTGAAGTACGGCGGGAACGCCATGACCGACGAGACCCTCAAGCGCGCCTTTGCGGAGGACATCGTGTTCCTTCGCTACGCCGGCTTCAAGCCGGTCGTGGTCCACGGGGGTGGACCGCAGATCTCGTCGATGCTCGAACGGCTCGGCATCGAGTCGGAGTTCCGCGGCGGTCTGCGCGTCACCAACGAGGAGGCCATGGACGTGGTCCGGATGGTCCTCGTCGGGAAGGTGCAGCGAGAGCTGGTCGGCCTGATCAACAGCCACGGCCCACTGGCAGTCGGGCTCTCCGGCGAGGACGGCGGGCTGTTCACCGCGCAGCGCACCAACACGATGGTCGACGGCGAGGAGGTGGATCTCGGACTGGTCGGAGAGGTTGCCCAGGTGAGGCCCGAGGCCGTTCGGGACCTGCTGGACGCAGGAAGGATCCCCGTCATCTCGTCGGTCGCGCCCGACGCCGACGGTGTCGTGCACAACGTGAACGCCGACACGGCGGCATCGGCGCTCGCGGCGGCCCTGGGCGCCGCGAAGCTTCTCGTCCTGACCGACGTGGAAGGGCTCTACCGGGACTGGCCCGACAGCGACGACGTGATCGGCGAGATCAGCCCCGAGGCGCTGGCCGACCTGATGCCCACGCTGGCTGCGGGCATGGTGCCCAAGATGCGGGCTTGTCTGCAGGCGGTCTCGTCCGGCGTGCCGCGCGCGACCGTGGTGGACGGACGCGAGCCTCACGCGGTCCTGCTGGAGCTGTTCACCGCCGAAGGCGTGGGTACCCAGGTCCTGCCCGGCGTGGCCATCAAGATCCGCCGCTCACTGCGGGCAGCCGAGCGGGAGGGCCACCGGTCATGACCATGCAGGAGCGGGACCTCGACCGGTACGGGGCGGCGCTGATGAACACCTTCGGCGCCCCGCGGCTGGTGCTCGCCCGGGGCGAGGGCGCGTACGTGTGGGACGTCGACGGCAACCGTTACCTCGACCTGCTCGGCGGGATCGCGGTCAACGCCCTCGGCCACGGTCATCCGGCCCTGGTCGAAGCCGTGACGACCCAGCTATCCACGCTGGGCCACATCTCGAACTTCTTCACCAGCGAGCCGCAGATCGCCCTGGCCGAGAGGCTGGTGGCGATGGTCGGCGGGGACGCACGGGTGTTCCTCGCCAATTCCGGGACGGAGGCCAACGAGGCCGCGCTCAAGCTGACCCGGCTCACCGGCCGCACCCGGATCGTCGCCATGGAAGGGGCGTTCCACGGCCGCACGTTCGGCGCGCTCGCGCTGACCGCCAAGGAGGCGTATCGCGCTCCCTTCGAGCCGCTGCCCGGACACGTCACCTTCGTCCCGTACGGCGACGAGACGGCACTTCGTGCCGCCGTCGACGAGACCGTGGCCGCGGTGGTCCTGGAGCCGATCCAGGGCGAGGCCGGCGTGGTGATCCCGCCTCCGGGCTACCTGGCCGCGGCTCGTGAGATCACCGGGAAGGCCGGGGCACTGCTCTGGTTCGACGAGGTGCAGACCGGCATCGGCCGGACCGGCGCCTGGCTGGCGTACTCCGGGTCCGGGGTGACGCCGGATGTCGTGACGCTGGCCAAGGGGCTCGGCGGTGGCATCCCGATCGGAGCGTGCATCGGGATCGGGCGGGCGGCTGGGCTGTTCGCCCCGGGCAACCACGGCACGACGTTCGGCGGCAACCCGGTCGCGTCGGCTGCTGCCCTGGCCGTTCTCGACGCCATCGAAGGTCAGGGGCTGATGAGCAACGCCCGTGCGGTCGGCGAGCAGCTGGTCGACGGTCTCGCCCATTCCCGCGTGACCGAGATCCGCGGCAGGGGGCTGCTCGTGGGGCTCGATCTCGACGAGCCGGTTGCGGGTGCCGTGGCCCGGGTCGCCCTCGGGCACGGCTACGTTGTCAACGACTGCACCCCGTCGAGGATCCGGCTGGCCCCGCCGCTGATCCTCTCCCGGGAGCAGGCCACCGAGTTCCTGGCGGCGTGGCCGCGCATCGTGGACGAGGCATACGAGGAGGCGAGCTGAGATGCGGCATTTCCTGCGCGACGACGATCTGTCCCCGGCGGAGCAGGCCGAGGTTCTCGACCTGGCGGTGGCGCTGAAGGCGGATCGTCTTGCCGCCCGACCGCTGGAGGGACCGCAGACCGTCGCCCTCCTCTTCGACAAGCCGACCCTGCGGACCCAGGTCTCCTTCAGTGCTGCGATCGCGGAGCTGGGCGGCTTCCCGATGGTGGTCGACGGCCGGTTGGCCGGGGTCGGGGTGCGCGAGTCGATCGCGGACACCGCCCGGGTCCTCGGTCGGCAGTCACGGGCCATCGTGTGGCGTACGTACGGGCAGGAGCGCCTCGACGAGATGGCAGCCTACGCAGGGGTGCCCGTCGTGAACGCGCTCACCGATCAGTTCCACCCCTGCCAGGTCCTGGCCGACCTGCTCACGGTCCGCGAGCACGTCGGCGAGCTGTCCGGCCGCTCACTCGCCTTCTTCGGTGATACCGCGAGCAACATGTCGCACTCGTACCTGCTCGGCGGCGCGACGGCCGGAATGCACGTGGTGGTGTGCGGGCCCGAGCAGTTCCGGCCGGATGTCGATGTCCTGGCCCGCGCCCAGGCGATCGCGACTCGGTCCGGCGGGTCGGCGGCGTTCGTCACCGACCCGAGCCAGGCGATCGCCGGCGTCGACGCCGTGGCGACCGACACGTGGGTGTCGATGGGCAAGGAGGACGAGGCGGCCGACCGCGAGATGCCCTTCCAGCCCTACGCCGTCACCGGGGAGCTCCTGTCCGGCGCGAGCGACAAGGCGATCGTGCTGCACTGCCTGCCGGCGTATCGGGGCAAGGAGATCTCCGCCGAGGTGATCGACGGTCCGCAGAGCGTGGTGTGGGATGAGGCGGAGAACCGTCTGCACGCCCAGAAGGCGCTGCTCGCCTGGTTGCTGGGGCATGCGCGATGACCAGTCATGCCATGCTCCCGTCGACCAAGAGTGCGCGGCAGCATCGCATCGTCGAGCTGCTCAACCACCACCAGGTCCGGTCGCAGACCGAGCTGGCCACGATGCTGTCGGAGTCGGGACTGAACGTCACCCAGGCCACCCTCTCGCGCGATCTGGACGAGCTGGAGGCGGTCAAGGTCCGCAACGCCGACGGCACCCTCGTCTACGCGGTTCCGTCGGAGGGGGGCGACCGCACCGTGAGGCCGGCCCCCGACTCGGCCGCCGGTGAGGCACGCCTGGCCAGGCTGATGGCAGAGCTGCTGGTCTCCGCCGAGGCCTCCGCCAACCTCGTCGTGCTGCGGACCCCGCCCGGTGCCGCACAGTTCCTGGCTTCGGCCCTGGACCATGCGGGCCCCCTGGACGTGCTCGGGACGATCGCAGGTGACGACACGGTCCTGGTGATCGCCAGGGACCCCTCGGGCGGCGAGACTCTGGCCGGGCGATTCACCGCCCTGGCCACCGGCAGCACCCCCGACTCTGAGAGGACGACGACGTGAGCAAGGTCCTGACCAGCCTCCCGGTGGGGGAGCGCGTGGGCATCGCGTTCTCGGGGGGCCTGGACACGTCCGTGGCGGTCGCATGGATGCGCGAGAAGGGCGCGATCCCGTGCACCTACACGGCCGATCTGGGGCAGTACGACGAGCCTGACATCGACGGCGTCCCGGGGCGCGCAATCGCCTACGGTGCCGAGATCTCGCGGAACGTCGACTGCCGTCCGCAACTGGTCGAGGAGGGTCTGGCGGCTCTGGCGTGCGGCGCCTTCCACATCGGTTCCGCGGGACGTCGGTACTTCAACACCACCCCGTTGGGGCGCGCGGTGACCGGGACCCTGCTGGTGCGGGCGATGCACGCCGACGGGGTCGACATCTGGGGCGACGGGTCGACGTTCAAGGGCAATGACATCGAACGCTTCTACCGCTACGGGCTGCTCGCCAACCCGGCGCTGCGCATCTACAAGCCCTGGCTCGACGCCGACTTCGTCTCCGAGCTCGGTGGACGCCGGGAGATGAGCCAGTGGCTGCTCGAGCGTGGGCTTCCCTACCGGGCGAGCGAGGAGAAGGCGTACTCGACGGACGCGAACATCTGGGGAGCCACCCACGAGGCCAAGACGCTGGAGCACCTCGATGTGTCCCTGGAGACCGTCGAGCCGATCATGGGGACGCGGTTCTGGGATCCGACGGTGGACATCACGACGGAGGACGTCACGGTCCGCTTCGCCCACGGTCGGCCGGTTGCGATCAACGGCATCGAGTTCGACGACCCCGTGGCGCTGGTCCACGAGGCCAACGCCGTCGGAGGGCGGCACGGGCTCGGGATGTCGGACCAGATCGAGAACCGGATCATCGAGGCCAAGTCGCGTGGGATCTACGAGGCCCCGGGGATGGCGCTGCTGTCGATCGCCTATGAGCGGCTGCTCAACGCGATCCACAACGAGGACACCCTGGCCAACTACCACGCCCAGGGCCGCCGCCTGGGCCGGCTGCTCTACGAGGGACGCTGGCTGGACCCGCAGGCGCTGATGCTGCGTGAGTCGATCCAGCGGTGGATCGCGTCGGTGGTGACCGGCGAGGTGACGCTGCGGCTGAGGCGGGGTGAGGACTACACGATTCTCGACACGTCGGGGCCGGTGCTGTCCTACCACCCGGAGAAGCTCTCGATGGAGCGCACCGAGAACGCGGCGTTCGGGCCGACCGACCGGATCGGGCAGTTGACCATGCGGAACCTGGACATCGCCGACTCGCGGGCGCTGCTGGAGATGTACGCCGACCAGCCTCTGAACCAGGGACAGGTCCTGGTCGAGCACGGCACCCTCTTCGGGGAGCTCCCCGCCGGAGGGGCCGACCAGATCGCCGAGAACGACACCGTCGAGGGCGACGAGGAAGCGGCGCTGGAGAGCGCCGCGATGGAGTTCGGCACCGACTGAGCCCGGTGGTTGCCGGGCGAGCGAGGGTGCGCCTCGAAACCACGACCCCGATCAGAGGAAGATGACCGAGTGACCGACCAGCACGGGACGAATGAGGGCAAGCTCTGGGGCGGCCGGTTCGCGGGGGGGCCGAGCCCCGAGCTCGAGGCGCTGTCGCGCTCGACGCACTTCGACTGGCGTCTGGCGCCGTACGACCTGGAGGGATCCAGAGCGCACGCCCGCGCCCTCGCCCGGGCCGGCCTGCTGACCGAGGGCGAGCTGGAGGCGATGCTGACCGGGCTCGGCTCTCTTGCCGAACGGGTGGCCTCGGGAGCCTTCGGGCCCCTGCCGACCGACGAGGACGTCCACGGTGCGCTGGAACGCGGGCTGGTGGAGGCACTGGGGTCGGACCTGGGGGGCAAGCTGCGGGCGGGGCGCTCTCGCAACGACCAGGTCGCGACCCTCTTCCGGATGTACCTGCGCGACCATGCGCGCGTCGTCGGAGAGCTCGTCGTCGAGCTGGCGGCGGCACTCGCCGACCAGGCCGAGAGCCATCTGGGTGCCGTCATGCCGGGCCGCACCCACCTGCAACATGCCCAGCCGGTCCTGCTCAGCCACCACCTCCTGGCGCACGTGTGGCCACTGCTGCGCGACCTGGACCGGCTCGCCGACTGGGATGCGCGGGTCCGCGCGGACTCTCCCTACGGCGCCGGTGCGCTCGCCGGCTCGAGCCTGGGGCTGGACCCCCTCGGGGTTGCCGGAGAGCTCGGCTTCACGGGGTCGAGCGCCAACTCGATCGACGGGACGGCTGCCCGCGACTTCGTCGCCGAGTTCGCGTTCGTGCTCGCCATGATCGGTGTGGACATGTCACGTCTGGCCGAGGAGATCATCCTCTGGGCCACTCACGAGTTCGGGTTCGTGACCCTCGACGACGCCTACTCCACGGGGTCGAGCATCATGCCGCAGAAGAAGAACCCCGACATCTCCGAGCTCGCCCGCGGCAAGGCCGGCCGCCTGGTCGGGAACCTCACCGGCCTTCTCACGACGCTCAAGGGTCTTCCCCTGGCGTACAACCGGGACCTGCAGGAGGACAAGGAACCGGTCTTCGACTCGCTCGACACACTCGAGGTGCTGCTTCCTGCCTTCACCGGACAGGTGGCGACGCTCCGGTTCCACACCGAGCGGATGGCTGCGCTGGCTCCGCAGGGGTTCTCGCTGGCGACGGATGTCGCAGAGTGGCTGGTGCGGCAGGGAGTGCCGTTCCGGGCGGCGCACGAGGTGGCCGGCGCGTGCGTGCGGACCTGCGAGCAGCGGGGCCTGGAGCTGCAGGACCTCGACGACGACGACCTCGCCGCGATCTCACCCGCGCTCACTCCGGAGGTGCGCCGCGTGTTGTCCGTGGAGGGATCGGTCGCCTCGCGAGACGGACGCGGGGGAACAGCACCGCCGCGCGTCCGCGAGCAGCTCGACGAGGTGCGCGCCCGGCTGAGGCGGCACCGTGAGCGACTCGACTGAGCTGGAGCGGATCCTCGAGGGGACGCCCCGCGAGGTGGCACCGCGACTCCTCGGGTGGACGGTCAGCAGCACGCGGGCCGGGGGAGTCGTGTCGATCCGGCTCACGGAGGTCGAGGCCTACGGGGGCGCGGACGACCCCGGCTCGCACGCCTACCGGCGGCGGACTGCGCGCAACGCCACCATGTTCGGGCCGCCCGGACACCTCTACGTGTACTTCACGTACGGGATGCACTTCTGCGCGAACGTCGTGACCGGCGAGCCGGGTGAGCCCGGAGCCGTGCTCCTGCGCGCCGGCGAGGTGGTGGAAGGCAGGGACCTGGCCCGGGCCCGGCGGTCGCGGTCATCCGACCGCGACCTCGCACGGGGGCCGGCCCGGCTGTGCCAGGCCCTGGCGATCGGCCGCGATGACGACGGCGCCGACCTGAGGGGCGGAGAGGTCCGGCTCAGGCCGCAGCCGGGATCTCCCCGACCGATCGACAGCGGGCCGCGGGTCGGGCTGCGCGCGGCCGGCGACCGTCCCTGGAGGTTCTGGCTCGACGGCGAGCCCACCGTGTCGCCGTACCGTCCCGCCACGCCGCGCCCGGGCTGACCGGAACCCGCTGGGCGGATCGGCACGCGGTTTGGCAGGCTTGGCCTGTTGGACCGGACGCCCGGACAGTCGTGCGTCCAGACCTAGGGAAGGCAGAAGGGTGACCTCGTCCACGACGCCGCACGTCCTCGACGACCTCGAGTGGCGCGGCCTGATCGCGCATTCCACGGATCTGGGCGCCTTGCGAGAGGCGATGGATGCCGGCCCGGTGCGCTTCTACGTGGGCTTCGACCCGACCGCCCCGAGCCTGCACCTGGGCAATCTGGTCCAACTGGTGACAGCCCGACGTCTCCAGCTGGCGGGCCATGTCCCGTTCGCGCTCGTCGGCGGAGCCACCGGCCTGATCGGCGACCCCCGGGATTCCGGGGAGCGCACCCTCAACCCGTTGGACCTCGTCGAGGAATGGGTCGTCCGGATCCGCGGTCAGATCGAGCCCTTCTTGAGCTTCGAGGGCGAGAACGCCGCCACGATGGTGAACAACTACGACTGGACCTCGAAGCTGTCGACGATCGACTTCCTGCGCGACGTGGGCAAGCACTTCCCGGTGAACCGGATGCTCGCCCGGGAGGTCGTGCGGACTCGACTGGAGTCGGGGATCAGCTACACGGAGTTCAGCTACGTCCTGCTCCAGTCGATGGACTTCCTCGAGCTCTTCAAGACCTACGGTGTCGCCCTGCAGTTCGGCGGCAGCGACCAGTTCGGGAACCTGACCAGCGGGGTGGAGCTGATCCGGCGCGCGGTGGGCGGGAAGGCGCACGCGTTCGCGACTCCACTGGTCACGAGGGCCGACGGCACCAAGTACGGCAAGACCGAGGGCGGTGCGCTCTGGCTGGACCCGGAGATGATGTCGCCGTACGCCTTCTACCAGTTCTGGCTCAACGTCGAGGACGCCAAGGTCGGCGAGCTGCTGCGCATCTTCACGTTCCTGGCTCGTGAGGAGATCGAGGACCTCGAGGCGCAGACGACCGAGAAGCCCTTCCTGCGTGCCGGGCAGAAGGCCCTGGCGCACGAGGTGACCGGCCTGGTGCATGGCGCCGAGGAGACCGAGCGGATCAAGGCCGCATCGGTGGCCCTGTTCGGCGGCGGGGACCTGCGTGAGCTGCACCCGGCCACGCTCGGCGCGGCGTTGCGCGAGACGGGGGGAGCGGTCCTCTCGGCAGCTGACGGTCTGCCCACGCATCGTCGACCTGCTGGTCCTGAGCGGGCTGAGCGACAGCCGCGGCGCCGCGCGGCGCACCGTGTCGGAGGGCGGCGCCTACCTGAACAATGCGAGAGTCGAGGACCCCGACTTCGTGCCGGGTGCTGGGGATCTGGTCGCCGGTGGCTGGCTGGTGCTGCGGCGGGGCAAGAAGACGTTCGCGGGAGTCGAGGTGCGCTGAGCATGACCTCGGAGGTCGCGCGGCTCCTGGCGCGACCTCGAAGCCCGGGCGGTCGACAGACTCTCGGCGGAGCTCTATGCGTACTTCACTGCCGGCGCCGGTGACGGCGTGAGCGCCGCACGAGGCGGAGAAGGCCTGGGACGCGTTCCGGTTCGTGCCGCGTGTCCTCCGCGACGTCACCCGCCTCGATGCCGGCGCACTGATCCTGGGGCGCCGGGCCCCGCTCCCGCTCGGAGTGGCCCCCACCAGCCTGCAGCGCGCCGCCGACCCGGACGGGGAGGTGGCGATGGCGCGTGCGTCGGCCGCGCTGGGCACCGTCCTGGTCGTGTCCAGCAACGCCGGGTCATCCTTCGCGGACATCGGTGGCACCGGGGTCCGGTGGTGGCTCCAGCTGTACGTCACCGCCGACCGGTCCGCGTGCCTCCCGCTGATCGAGTCGGCCGCGGAGGCGGGCGCCGAGGCCCTCGTGCTGACCGTGGACACCCCACTGGTGGCAGCCAAGCCCGACGGGGTGGAGCGGCTCTGGGCGAGCGTCGATCCCACGCTGGGTCCGGGCCAACTTCCCCGCGGGTGCGGGTGCGGAGAAGGCGTTGGATCTCGGTCCCCACGACATCGATTGGCTTGCCCAGGTCAGTGGGCTGCCCGTGGTCACCAAGGGAGTGCTTCACCCCCAGGACGCCCGGCGTTGTGTCGACGCGGGGGCGGCGGCCGTGTGGGTCTCCAACCACGGGGGGCGTCAGCTGGACTTCGCCCTCCCGACCGCGTTGGCCCTGGCGGACGTCACCGCCGCGGTCGGGCAGGACGCGGAGGTGTACGTCGACGGTGGGATCCGGCGGGGCCGCCACCTCCTCATCGCCCAGGCACTGGGCGCGCGCGCCGTCTTCTGGGGTCGGCCTCCCTTGCTGGCCCTGGCGGGAGGGGGAGAGGACGGCGTCGTCCAGCTGACCGAGGCACTGCTGCGCGACTACACCGAGGCGCGACGACTCGCCGGGGTGGCCGGTGACGAGGACCTGCGCCGGGATCTGCTCCGTCCGGGGCTCTGACCTGCGGGTTTCTGCCTGGGGAGACCCAGTGGGCGCGCCCGATTTGACTTGCTCCGAGGCCCGCCCCTAATGTTCTATCTCGTCGCCGGGAGCGACGGGGAGCAAGGCCGCAAGGCCGGGCTCTCGGCCCCGGCGGAACCCAACACACCCACTCGAACCGATGTGGCTCGGTGCGCTCTGATGAGGCCCGGAAAACGTCGCGGTGAGAGCTGTGTGTGCCGGGGCTCGGGACGCCCGCCCTCGATTTGACGGGGTTGTGCGGACCGGGTAGCGTTAGGCAGGTTGCCCCAGTGGACGGCCGAGAGGCCAGACGTTGGTGCGCGCTTGATCCTTGAGAACTCAACAGTGTGCCAAAAGTCGACGAATTAATTTGAAACGCCCCGTCGAAGGCTGCCGGCGCGACCTTGGTCGTTCCGGCGACCGGATGACGGTTCCTTTGGTAAGAAACAGTCCCTGCATTCCGGGGACAACTCTTGCCGGGATACTCCAAAGATTCGATGATTCGGCGTCCTTGACGACGACATCAGAAGATTTCAACGGAGAGTTTGATCCTGGCTCAGGACGAACGCTGGCGGCGTGCTTAACACATGCAAGTCGAGCGGTAAGGCCCCTTCGGGGGTACACGAGCGGCGAACGGGTGAGTAACACGTGAGCAATCTGCCCATCACTTCGGGATAACTCCGGGAAACCGGTGCTAATACCGAATACGACCACTTCAGACATCTGATGGTGGTGGAAAGTTCCGGCGGTGATGGATGAGCTCGCGGCCTATCAGCTAGTTGGTGAGGTAACGGCCCACCAAGGCGACGACGGGTAGCCGGCCTGAGAGGGTGACCGGCCACACTGGGACTGAGACACGGCCCAGACTCCTACGGGAGGCAGCAGTGGGGAATATTGGACAATGGGCGAAAGCCTGATCCAGCAACGCCGCGTGAGGGATGACGGCCTTCGGGTTGTAAACCTCTTTCAGCAGGGACGAAGCGCAAGTGACGGTACCTGCAGAAGAAGCACCGGCCAACTACGTGCCAGCAGCCGCGGTAATACGTAGGGTGCGAGCGTTGTCCGGAATTATTGGGCGTAAAGGGCTCGTAGGCGGTCTGTCACGTCGGGAGTGAAAACTCGGGGCTTAACCCCGAGCCTGCTTCCGATACGGTCAGACTAGAGGTATGCAGGGGAGAACGGAATTCCTGGTGTAGCGGTGAAATGCGCAGATATCAGGAGGAACACCGGTGGCGAAGGCGGTTCTCTGGGCATTACCTGACGCTGAGGAGCGAAAGTGTGGGGAGCGAACAGGATTAGATACCCTGGTAGTCCACACCGTAAACGTTGGGCGCTAGGTGTGGGACTCATTCCACGAGTTCCGTGCCGCAGCTAACGCATTAAGCGCCCCGCCTGGGGAGTACGGCCGCAAGGCTAAAACTCAAAGGAATTGACGGGGGCCCGCACAAGCGGCGGAGCATGCGGATTAATTCGATGCAACGCGAAGAACCTTACCTGGGTTTGACATATGGGGAAAACTTCCAGAGATGGAAGGTCCGTAAGGGCCCTATACAGGTGGTGCATGGCTGTCGTCAGCTCGTGTCGTGAGATGTTGGGTTAAGTCCCGCAACGAGCGCAACCCTCGTCTTATGTTGCCAGCACGTAATGGTGGGGACTCATAAGAGACTGCCGGGGTCAACTCGGAGGAAGGTGGGGATGACGTCAAGTCATCATGCCCCTTATGTCCAGGGCTTCACGCATGCTACAATGGCCGGTACAAAGGGCTGCGATATCGCAAGATGGAGCGAATCCCAAAAAGCCGGTCTCAGTTCGGATTGGGGTCTGCAACTCGACCCCATGAAGTCGGAGTCGCTAGTAATCGCAGATCAGCAACGCTGCGGTGAATACGTTCCCGGGCCTTGTACACACCGCCCGTCACGTCACGAAAGTCGGCAACACCCGAAGCCGGTGGCCCAACCATTTGGAGGGAGCCGTCGAAGGTGGGGCTGGTGATTGGGACGAAGTCGTAACAAGGTAGCCGTACCGGAAGGTGCGGCTGGATCACCTCCTTTCTAAGGAGCATGTATATCGGCTCAGCCGATCAAGCTGCTCGTTTCTGGGGCGAATGTTCCCAGGCGAGCAATGCTCACTAGTGGAACGTCGACTATTTGGTCTCGTGTGTCTGCTCCTGTCAGTACTGCCGGTTCGCCGGCGTGGAACCTCGAGAGCGGATGCACAGCGGCCAGGCACACTGTTGGGTCCTGAGGGATCGAGCAATCGAACCTCTGGGCTGTCACACCTCCGCGAACTACCTCGGACCTCCGATGGCAAGCGCGGTGTGCGTGGGAAGCACCGCCCGTATCTTGAGAACTACACAGTGGACGCGAGCATCTTTGTAGCAATGACAAGCTACTAAGGGCACATGGTGGATGCCTTGGCACCAAGAGCCGATGAAGGACGTAGGAGCCTGCGATAAGCCCCGGGAAATTGGCAACCGAGTGTTGATCCGGGGATTTCCGAATGGGGAAACCCAGCTGGAGTCATGTCCAGTTACCTCTGCCTGAACACATAGGGCAGTTGGAGGGAACGTGGGGAAGTGAAACATCTCAGTACCCACAGGAAGAGAAAACAACAGTGATTTCGGGAGTAGTGGCGAGCGAAACCGAAAGAGGCCAAACCGTACGCGTGTGATAGCCGGCAGGCGTTGCGCGTACGGGGTTGTGGGGCCGTCTAGCTGGTTCTGCCGAGCCGGCACAGAGTAAGAAACCATCGCTGAAGTCGAAGGGACTGGAAAGTCCCGGCATAGAGGGTGATACCCCCGTACACGTAAAGCGATGGCTCTGGGACGTCACCCCAAGTAACGCGGAACCCCTGAAATTCCGCGTGAATCTGGCGGGACCACCCGTTAAGCCTAAATACTCCTTGGTGACCGATAGCGGACAAGTACCGTGAGGGAAAGGTGAAAAGTACCCCTGGCGGGGAGTGAAATAGTACCTGAAACCGTGTGCCTACAATCCGTTGGAGCAGCCTTCGGGCTGTGACAGCGTGCCTTTTGAAGAATGAGCCTGCGAGTTTGCGTTGTGTGGCAAGGTTAACCCGTGTGGGGCAGCCGTAGCGAAAGCGAGTCCGAATAGGGCGATTCAGTCGCATGACCAAGACCCGAAGCGGAGTGATCTATCCATGGGCAGGTTGAAGCGCGGGTAAGACCGCGTGGAGGACCGAACCCACCAGGGTTGAAAACCTGGGGGATGACCTGTGGATAGGGGTGAAAGGCCAATCAAACTCCGTGATAGCTGGTTCTCCCCGAAATGCATTTAGGTGCAGCGTTGCGTGTTTCTTGCCGGAGGTAGAGCACTGGATAGCCAATGGGCCCTACAAGGTTACTGACGTTAGCCAAACTCCGAATGCCGGTAAGTGAGAGCGCAGCAGTGAGACTGCGGGAGATAAGTTTCGTAGTCGAGAGGGAAACAGCCCAGACCATCAGCTAAGGTCCCTAAGCGATAACTAAGTGGAAAAGGATGTGGAGTCGCAGAGACAACCAGGAGGTTGGCTTAGAAGCAGCCACCCTTGAAAGAGTGCGTAATAGCTCACTGGTCAAGTGATTCCGCGCCGACAATGTAGCGGGGCTCAAGTTATCCACCGAAGCTATGGCATTCGCGCAATAGCCCGGCCGCAAGGTCCAGGCGCGTGGATGGGTAGGGGAGCGTCGTCTGGCGAGTGAAGCGGCGGAGTGATCCAGCCGTGGACGCCAGACGAGTGAGAATGCAGGCATGAGTAGCGAAAGAGGAGTGAGAAACTCCTCCGCCGAATGATCAAGGGTTCCAGGGTCAAGCTAATCTGCCCTGGGTAAGTCGGGACCTAAGGCGAGGCCGACAGGCGTAGTCGATGGACAACGGGTTGATATTCCCGTACCGGCAAAATAGCGCCCATGCTGAATCTGATGATGCTAAGTGCCTGAAGCCCCAGGTCTCCTTCGGGAGGCGGAAGGGTGGAGCGCGCGAACCAACTCAGTAGTAGGCAAGCGATGGGGTGACACAGGAAGGTAGCTCAGCCGCGGCGATGGTAGTCCGCGGGTAAGGGTGTAGGGCGAGACGTAGGCAAATCCGCGTCTCATGTGCCTGAGACCCAATGCCGAGCCCGAATGGGCGAAGTGAGTAATCCTATGCTGTCGAGAAAAACCTCTAGCGAGCTATGCGCCGCCCGTACCCCAAACCGACTCAGGTGATCAGGTAGAGAATACCAAGGCGATCGAGTGAACCATGGTTAAGGAACTCGGCAAAATGCCCCCGTAACTTCGGGAGAAGGGGGGCCGGATCCGTGAAGGGACTTGCTCCCGGAAGCGGTGATGGCCGCAGAGACCAGGCCCAAGCGACTGTTTACTAAAAACACAGGTCCGTGCGAAGTCGCAAGACGATGTATACGGACTGACTCCTGCCCGGTGCTGGAAGGTTAAGGGGACGTGTTAGCTCTTCGGAGCGAAGCGCAGAACTTAAGCCCCAGTAAACGGCGGTGGTAACTATAACCATCCTAAGGTAGCGAAATTCCTTGTCGGGTAAGTTCCGACCTGCACGAATGGAGTAACGACTTGGGCGCTGTCTCAACCGTGGACTCGGCGAAATTGCACTACGAGTAAAGATGCTCGTTACGCGCGGCAGGACGGAAAGACCCCGGGACCTTTACTATAGCTTGGTATTGGTGTTTGGTTCGGCTTGTGTAGGATAGGTGGGAGGCTTTGAAGCATGGACGCCAGTTCGTGTGGAGCCAACGTTGAAATACCACTCTGGTCGTACTAGATATCTAACCTAGGTCCGTTATCCGGATCAGGGACAGTGCCTGGTGGGTAGTTTAACTGGGGCGGTTGCCTCCTAAAGAGTAACGGAGGCGCTCAAAGGTTCCCTCAGCCTGGTTGGCAATCAGGTTTCGAGTGTAAGTGCACAAGGGAGCTTGACTGTGAGAGTGACAACTCAAGCAGGGACGAAAGTCGGAACTAGTGATCCGGCGCTGGCATGTGGAAGCGGCGTCGCTCAACGGATAAAAGGTACCCCGGGGATAACAGGCTGATCTTCCCCAAGAGTCCATATCGACGGGATGGTTTGGCACCTCGATGTCGGCTCGTCGCATCCTGGGGCTGGAGTAGGTCCCAAGGGTTGGGCTGTTCGCCCATTAAAGCGGCACGCGAGCTGGGTTTAGAACGTCGTGAGACAGTTCGGTCCCTATCCGCCGCGCGCGTAGGAAACTTGAGAAAGGCTGCCCCTAGTACGAGAGGACCGGGGTGGACGAACCTCTGGTGTGCCAGTTGTTCTGCCAAGAGCACTGCTGGTTAGCTACGTTCGGAAGTGATAACCGCTGAAGGCATCTAAGCGGGAAGCACGTTTCAAGATGAGGTTTCCCACCGGGTTAACCGGGTAAGGCCCCCAGCAGACCACTGGGTTGATAGGCCGGAGGTAGAAGGCAGTAATGCACGGAGCCGACCGGTACTAATAGGCCGAGGGCTTGTCTCTCAAAGATGTTGCGCGTCCACTGTGTGGCTCCCGAGTT
>CAWDVB010000008.1:0-71770 GCA_963805655.1 uncultured Actinomycetota bacterium
GGCGCCCTGGGCCATCTTGATCTGGATGTCGTCGGCGTTGGTGAGGAACTCCGCGGTGACGCCGGACCGTCGCCGACGCCACCTGCTTGATCGCGCTGCGCCGCTCCGGGTCGTGGAGCCGGTCGGCGTCCTCGCCCCCCTCCCCGGTGTTGGACTTGCCACCAGCCGTTCATCGCGATCGCGAGGGTCTCGTGGGCCTCCTGGCTGATCGAGCCGTACGACATCGCGCCGGTGGAGAACCGCTTGACGATCTGCTCGACCGGCTCGACCTCGTCGAGCGGGACGGCGCCGCCCAGGTCCTCGGCGGACCGGAACGCGAACAGCCCGCGCAGGGTCATCAGCCGCTCGGACTGCTCGTTGATGCGCGACGTGTACTGCCGGAAGACGTCGTAGCGTCCGGTGCGTGTCGCGTGCTGGAGCCGGAAGACCGACTCCGGGTCGAACAGGTGCGGCTCGCCCTCGCGCCGCCACTGGTACTCGCCGCCGATCTCCAGGGTGCGGTGCGCCGGGCAGCCGTCAGCGGGTAGGCGCGGCGGTGGCGCATCGCCACCTCCTCGGCGATCACGTCGATGCCGACGCCGCCGAGCTTGCTGGTCGTGCCGGTGAAGTACCGGTTGACCAGGGCCTCCGACAGGCCGACCGCCTCGAAGATCTGTGCCCCGGTGTAGGAGGCGATGGTCGAGACGCCCATCTTGCTCATCACCTTGAGCACTCCCTTGCCGAGTGCCTTCACGAGGTTCTCGACCGCATGCTCCGGGCCGGTGTCGACGAAGTAGCCCTCGACCGCCATGTCCTCGACCGACTCCATCGCGAGGTACGGGTTGACCGCCGCGGCCCCGTAGCCGACCAGCAGCGCCACGTGGTGCACCTCGCGCACGTCCCCGGCCTCCACGATGAGGCCGACCTGGGTGCGGGTCCTCTCCCGGACCAGGTGGTGGTGGACCGCTCCGGTCAGCAGCAGCGACGGGATCGGGGCCAGGTCGGCAGTCGCATGCCGGTCGGAGAGGACCACCACGCGCGCCCCGTCGGCGATGGCCGCGGACACCTCCGCGCAGATCTGGTCGATGCGCGCGGCGAGTGCGGCTCCCCCACCGTCGACCTCGTAGAGGCCGCTGGCCACGTGGGTGATGAACCCGGGCATGTCGCCGTCGCGGTTGATGTGCCGGATCTTGGCCAGATCGTCGTTGGTGATCACCGGGAACGGGATCTCCACCTGACGGCAGGAGGCCGGCGTCGGCTCGAGCAGGTTCGCCTCGGGGCCGATGCGGCCGGCCAGCGAGGTCACCAGCTCCTCGCGGATCGCGTCCAGCGGCGGGTTGGTCACCTGCGCGAAGAGCTGGCTGAAGTAGTCGAAGATAGCCGCGGCCGGTCCGACAGCGCGGCGATCGGCGAGTCGGTGCCCATCGACCCGATCGGCTCGTAGCCCGCCTTCGCCATCGGCGCGAGCAGGACCCGGAGCTCCTCCTCGGTGTAGCCGAACACCTGCTGGCGGCGGGTGACCGAGGCGTGGGTGTGCACGATGTGCTCGCGGTCGGGCAGGTCGTCGAGGGTGATCAGGCCCGCGTGCAGCCACTCGTCGTACGGCGCCTCCGCCGCCAGCGTCCCCTTGATCTCGTCGTCCTCGATGATCCGGTGCTCCTCGGTGTCGACGAGGAACATCCGGCCGGGCTGCAGCCGGCCCTTGCGCACGATCGTGGCCGGGTCGAAGTCGAGGACCCCGACCTCGGAGGCGAGCACGACCAGGCCGTCGTCGGTGACCCAGTAGCGGCTCGGGCGCAGGCCGTTGCGGTCCAGCACCGCGCCGATCTGGGTGCCGTCGGTGAACACCACGCAGGCGGGGCCGTCCCAGGGCTCGATCAGCGACGAGTGGTAGCTGTAGAACGCCCGGCGCTGCTCGTCCATCTCCTCGTGGTTCTCCCACGCCTCGGGGATCATCATCAGCACCGAGTGCGGCAGGGACCGCCCGCCGAGATGAAGCAGCTCGAGCACCTCGTCGAAGGACGCCGAGTCGGAGGCCCCCGGCGTGCAGATCGGGAAGAGCCGCTCGAGGTCGCCGGGGATCAGGTCGCTGGCCAGCAGGGTCTCGCGGGCCCGCATCCAGTTGCGGTTGCCCTTGACCGTGTTGATCTCGCCGTTGTGGGCGATGAAGCGGAACGGGTGGGCCAGCGGCCAGCTCGGGAAGGTGTTGGTGGAGAACCGCGAGTGAACGACCGCGATCGCGCTCGCCATCCGCTCGTCGCGCAGGTCGGGGAAGAAGCGGTCGAGCTGGTCGGTCGTCAGCATGCCCTTGTAGACGATCGTGCGCGACGACAGCGAGGGGAAGTAGCAGTCGGTCTCGTGCTCGGCACGCTTGCGCAGCACGAAGGCGAGCCGCTCCAGGTGCATCGGGTCGACGTCGCCGGCGGTGACGAAGAGCTGGCTGAACGCCGGCATGACGCTGGCCGACGTGGCGCCGAGGATGGAGGCGTCGACCGGGACCTCGCGCCATCCGAGGACGCCGAGGCCCTCCTCCGCCGCGATCTCCTCGATCCGCGAGCGGGTCTTCGCCGACCTGGTCGGCGTCGCCGGGCAGGAAGGCGGTGCCGACGGCGTAGCGGCCGGCGGGCGGGAGGTCGAAGCCGGCGCTGGCGCGCAGGAACGCGTCGGGCACCTGGAGCAGGATGCCGGCGCCGTCGCCGGTCTCGGGCTCGGCGCCGACCGCGCCGCGGTGCTCGAGGTTGCGCAGCGCCTCGATCGCCTTCCGGACGATGTCGTGACTGGCGGCCCCGGTCATGGTGGCGACGAAAGCCACGCCGCAGGCGTCGTGCTCGTGCAGTCCGTCGTACAGCCCCTGGGGCGGCGGGAATGCTTGCACGCGGCACCCCTTCCCGTCGTCGCGACGCCCCACTGGGGCAGCCGAAGGACACGTGCTCGGGACGACGTTGGCCCAGCGGAGACACGAGCCTACCCGACCTGCAGCGGCCGGGAACCGGGCGAGCCACTCCCCGGACAGCGGCCTCCAGGGGTCCCGACAGGCCTCCGTGGCGGCCGGTCCCGGACCCGGCTCAGCCCAGCCCGGCCCCGCCGACCAGGTATCCGAAGCCGTAGGTCAGCGCGGCCGCTGCGGCGCCCAGCATCAGCTGGCGGAACCCGCCGTAGAGCCAGTGCCGGTTGGTCACCGAGGTGACCACCGCACCGCAGACGAACAGCGCGATCAGGCTGACCAGCATCGCCGGCCACAGCACGGTCACCCCGAGCAGGTAGGGCATGCACCGGGATGAGCGCGCCCACGGTGAAGGCGAAGAAGGAGGAGACCGCCGCCAGCATCGGGGAGGCGAGGTCGCCGGGATCGACGCCGAGCTCCTCGCGGGCGTGCACGCTGACGGCACGCTCGACGTCGCGGTGGATCTGCGCCGCGACCTCGCGAGCGAGCTCCCGGTCGAGGCCCTTCTTGACGTACATCGCGGCCAGCTCGGCCTCCTCGGCGGCCGGGTTGGTCGGTGATCTCGCGCCGCTCCTTGTCGATCTCCCGCGCGGCGGACTCCGACTGGCTGGCCACCGAGGTGTACTCGCCGGCCGCCATGGAGAACGCGCCCGCGGCAAGGCCGGCGAGGCCGGCGAGGATCACCGCCTTGCGTTCGAGCCACCGGTCCCACCGGCGACGCCGGCGATCAGGGCGGCGTTGGAGACCAGCCCGTCCATCGCGCCGAACACAGCCGGGCGCAACCAGCCGCCGGTGACGTCGGCGTGCTCATGGTTGATGCGCAGGTTCTGCGGCTGGGGGTCGTTCTGCTGGGAGGACATGCGCTCAATCTAGCGAGCGGGTGTCCTCGCCCGGAGACTGCGCAGGGTCCGACGTGACCGTGTCGCCCGGGGACCCGGCGGGACGCGTCCCCGTCCACGGGGCTCGCGAGGCGCGTGTCGGCATCGGTCCCCCGCAGCACCGTCTCCTCGCGCCCCGGACGCAGCCGGCGGCTGACGAGGAAGTACGTCATGGCGCCGAGGAACACCACCATCGAGGTCCAGTCGTTGAGCCGCAGCCCGAAGACGTCGGCGCCTTGCACCGGGTCGATCCGCAGGTACTCGATCCAGGCCCGGCCGACGGTGTAGAAGGCGACGTAGAGGGCGAAGACCCGGCCGTGGCCGATCTTGTACTTCCGGTCGAGCCAGATCACGAGGAACGCCACCCCGACGTCCCAGATCGACTCGTAGAGGAAGGTCGGCTGGAACGTCTGGAACTGCTCGTAGCCGGGCGGCCGGTGGGCGAGGTCGATCTTCAGCCCCCAGGGCAGCGTGGTCGGCCGGCCGAAGAGCTCCTGGTTGAACCAGTTGCCCCAGCGGCCGATCGCCCTGGGCGAGCACGAGGCCGGGTGCGATCGCGTCGGCGAGCGGCGGCATCTTCATCCCCTGCCGACGCGCGCCGATCCAGGCACCGAGGCCGCCGAGCGCCACCGCGCCCCAGATGCCGAGGCCTCCGTCCCAGATGAAGAACGCGTGCCACGGGTCACGGCCCGGCCCGAAGTACAGGTCGTTGTCGGTGATCACGTGGTAGAGCCGGCCACCGACGATCCCGAACGGTACCGCCCACAGGGCGATGTCGCTGATCTGGCCCGGCTTGCCGCCGCGAGCGACCCAGCGGCGGCTGCTCAGCCAGAGCGCCACGAAGATGCCGGCGATGATGCACAGCGCGTAGGCGCGGATCGGGAGCGGTCCGATCCACCACTCGTTCTGCGGGGGCGACCAGATGTAGGTCAGCACGTTCACGCGGGAGTCACCACCGAGGTCACCTGTCCGTTGAGGATCTTCACCAGGTCCTCGGCCAGGTCGGCCGAGGACGTTCCTTCCTGCCAGACGTACGGCGCGGTGCCGTCCGGCAGCATGCCGAGGATCTGTCCCCCGTGCACGATCGTGTAGCCGCCGCCCGGCAGCGGCTGCGCCTTCTCGATCGGTACCCCCATCGCCGTGGCCACCTGCGTGACGGTCGCGATCGGTCCGGTAAGCCCCTCGGAGTCCGAGGCGAACCGGTCGAGGTAGGTGCGCATCACCTCGGGAGTATCGCGCTCCGGGTCGGTCGTGATGAGCAGCACCCCGACCTGCGCCTGCTGCTCGGAGGTGAGCCGCAGCCGCGCGGAGGTCATGTCCGACATCACGATCGCCGCAGATGTCAGGGCAGTTGGTGTAGCCGAAGAAGACCAGGGTGATCGGGCGGGTCAGGCCGGCTGCTCGGGTCGAACGGCCGGCCCTGGGTGTCGGTGAGCGACACGCTCGGCGCGCGGTAGGCCGTCGGCATCACGATGCCGTTCAGGTTGTCGGTCTTCCCACCGGAGACGTTCGCGACCGGGCTCCCGGAGCCACCCGTGCTGCAGGCGGACAGCAGTCCCGCCAGCACGGTCAGGGCCACCCAGCCGGACCCGTCTACGCACGTCGCACACCCTCCGCAAGCTCCGCGGCCAGCTGCCTGACCGATGCCACCGCCTCGTCGCCCGTGGCGTCCAGCACCCGCGCGACGAAGGCGGACCCCACGATGACACCGTCGGCAAACGACGCGACCTCGGCCGCCTGGTCGCCGGTCGAGACACCCAGCCCGACGCAGACCGGGAGGTCGGTGACCTCGCGGGTCCGGGTCACCAGCGGGGCGGCCAGGTCGCTGGTGCGCTCGCGCGCGCCGGTCACCCCCATCACGGCGGTGGCGTAGACGAAGCCGCTGCAGTTCTCGACGGTCATCGCCAGGCGCGGTCCCGGTCGACGAGGGGGCGACGAGGAAGATCCGGTCGAGGCCGTGCGCCGTCGACGCGGCCAGCCACTCGGCGGCCTCGTCGGGCACCAGGTCCGGGGTGATCAGCCCCGCCCCGCCGGCGGCGGCCAGGTCCGCCGGCGAACCGGTCGACGCCGTAGCGCTCGACGGGGTTCCAGTAGGTCATCACGACGACGTCGGCGCCCGTCGCCGCGACGGCCGACACCACGCCGGAAGACGTCGGCGGTGCGCACCCCGTTGTCCAGGGCCCGCTGGGCGGCGGCCTGGATGGTGGGACCGTCCATCACCGGGTCGGAGTACGGCAGGCCGACCTCGATGACGTCGCAGCCCGCCCTCGACCATCGCCGTCATCAGGGCGATCGACTCCTCCACGGTCGGGGAACCCGGCGGGCAGGTAGCCGATGAGGGCGGCCCGCCCCTCGGCGCGCGCCCGGGCGAAGGTGTCGCGGAGGCTCACCGGCGCTCGCCCCGCGCCGCCGCCCAGACCGAACCACTCGATCGCCGTGCCCATGTCCTTGTCCCCGCGGCCGGAGAGGTTGACCAGGATGGTCGACCCCGGGTGGGCGGCAGCCTCCTCCAGCGCGCCCGGCGAGCGCGTGCGCCGACTCGATCGCGGGGATGATCCCCTCGGTGCGGGCGAGCAGCGCCATCGCGTCCATCGCCGGGCGTCGGTGACCGGCCGGTACTCGGCGCGACCGGTCTGGGCCAGCCAGGCGTGCTCGGGGCCGACGCCCGGGTAGTCGAGCCCGGCCGAGATCGAGTGCGACTCGATCGTCTGCCCGTCGGCGTCCTGCAGCACGTAGGTGCGGGCGCCGTGGAGGATCCCGATGTCGCCCGCGGTGATGGTGGCGGCGTGGCGTCCGGTCTCGAAGCCCTCGCCGCCGGCCTCGAAGCCGACCAGCCGCACGGCGGCGTCGTCGAGGAACGCCGTGAAGAGCCCGATGGCGTTGGAGCCGCCGCCGACGCATGCGACCGCGATGTCCGGGAGCGCACCGGTCAGGTCCAGGCACTGCCGGCGGGCCTCGTCGCCGATGCCGCGGACGAAGTCGCGCACCATCGCCGGGAACGGGTGGGACCCGGCAGCGGTTCCGAGCATGTAGTGGGTGCTGTCGACGCTGGCGACCCAGTCGCGCAGCGCCTCGTTGATGGCGTCCTTGAGGGTGCGCGAGCCGCTGGTGACCGGGACGACCTCGGCGCCGAGCAGCTGCATCCGGGCCACGTTGAGCGCCTGCCGCCGGGTGTCGACCTCGCCCATGTAGACCACGCACTCCAGGCCGAGGTACGCGCAGGCGGTCGCTGTGGCGACGCCGTGCTGGCCGGCGCCGGTCTCGGCGATGACCCGCGTCTTGCCCATCCGCTTGGTGAGCAGCGCCTGGCCGAGCACGTTGCGGATCTTGTGCGCGCCGGTGTGGTTGAGGTCCTCCCGCTTGAGCAGGATCCGGGCGCCGGCGTGCTCGGAGAGCTTGGTGGCGTCGTAGAGCAGGCTCGGCGTGCCGGCGTACTCGCGCAGCATCCGGTCGAACTCGGCGAGGAACGCCGGGTCGGCCATCGCCTCCTGCCAGGCGGCGGTCAGCTCCTCGTGGGCCGCGATCAGCGCCTCGGGCATGAACCGCCCGCCGAACGTGCCGAAGTGGCCCGACGTCGTCGGGCAGCGGGCCGGAGGCTCCCGGGAGATCGGGTGGCGACGGGAACGGTCATCTCGCTCGCTCCTGGGCTTCGGGCGATGCGCGGACATGGCGGCGACCGCCGCCACGGGGGTCTCCGCCGGTGACCAGGGCCTCGCCCACCAGGACGACGTCGGCGCCCTGCGCGGCGTAGCGCCTCGACGTCAGCGGGCCCGCTGATGCCGGACTCGGCGATCGTGACGACGTCCGTCCGGGATCAGCGGGCGCAGCCGCCCGAACGTCGCGGGGTCGACCTCGAGGGTCTTGAGGTTGCGGGCGTTGACCCCGATGAGCCGTGCGCCGAGAGCGACCGCCCGCTCGGTCTCGTGCTCGTCGTGCACCTCGACCAGCGGGGTGAGCCCAGCTCGATCGCGAGCGCGTGCAGCTGGCTCAGCAGGGCGTCGTCGAGGGCGGCCACGATCAGCAGCACCAGGTCGGCGCCGGCGGCCCGCGCCTCGAAGAGCTGGTACGGCGTCACGACGAAGTCCTTGCGCAGGACCGGGATGTCGACCGCGGCGCGGACCGCGCGCAGGTCGTCGAGGCTGCCGTGGAAGCGGCGCTCCTCGGTGAGCACGCTGATCGCGGCCGCGCCGCCGTCGGCGTAGGCGCGCGCCAGCGCCGCCGGGGTCGGCGATGTCGGCCAGCGAGCCCTTGCTCGGGCTGGCCCGCTTGACCTCGGCGATGACGCCGACGCCGGGGCCGGCGAAGGCGGGCATCGGGTCGAGCGGGGTGCGCGCGGCCAGTGCCAGGTCCCGCACCCGGTCGAGCGGAAGCAGCGACTGCCGTGCGGCGAGATCGGCCAGCACCCCGTCGATGATCTCGGCGAGGACGGACATGCGGACGAACCTTTCGTTGACGCGACCCGGAGAGCTCCGGCGGACGCCGGGAGTCGCCGGGCGGATCCCGCCGGGAGCGAGGGTGCCTGTGTGGGGTCGGCGGGTCAGGCGCCGGCGCCGTAGCCCATCTTCTGCATGATCTTGCCCACGACCGGGGAGACCGCGCAGATCACGACGCCCACCCACAGCATCGGGTAGTTCTGCAGGATGACCGCGATCGAGCCCAGCGTGAATCCGATGAGGAAGATCACGACGCCGGTCCATGCGGCGGGAGTGTTTCCGTGATGAGCGGTCATGGGTGCAGGCTCCTGGCTCGAGTCGTCGGTGCGGGCCCATCCTAGGCGGAGGAGTCCAGTTCGGCTCACAGGGTGGGATCGATCCCCGAGTCCAGCTGCTTCCACGCGTCATCCGGCGGCGGCCCGCCGGGGGCGTCGTACTTGCGGCCCATGGACGGCCAGGTGTGGCAGGTCCAGAACGCGTACACCCCGAGGACGATCGCCACCACGCCCAGGGCAAGCGCCGACCAGGCCCACGCCGACCAGTGCCAGGTGACGCCGGTCGCCGCCCCCGACAGCCGGCTGACAGTGTCCCCGCCGCGCGACCCGCCCAGTGCGAGCCCGGCGAAGGCCAGCGCGCCGAGCTGGGCGAGGAGTGCGACGGCCAGGGCGACCCGGCGCCCCGTGACCCGGGTGACCAGCACGACTCCCCAGGCCACCAGCCCCACCAGCGCCAGCGACGCCACCTCGGGCGCCACCTCGGTCCCGGACGCGGTGAGGTGGCGCTGGGACGCGAACGCAGCGTCGGGTGCGTCGGCGACGATCCAGGTGCGGGAGGCGGCGAGCAGGAAGAGCGCGGAGAGGGCCAGCCCGCCGGCCATCAGCAGCAGAGGCGAACGGCGGCGCGGCCGGCCGGGCTCAGCCATCGGTGAGCACGCCGTCGTCGAAGCAGGTGCGGGTACCGGTGTGGCAGGCGGGCCCCTCCTGGTCGACCTTCACCAGCAGGGTGTCGCCGTCGCAGTCGACGCGCACCTCCCGGACCCACTGCCGGTGCCCGGAGGTCTCCCCCTTCACCCAGTACTCCTGGCGCGACCGGCTCCAGAACGTCGTGCGGCCCGTGCTGAGGGTCCTGGCGAGCGCCTCCGCGTCCATCCAGCCGAGCATCAGGACCTCACCGGTGTCGTGCTGCTGGATCACCGCCGGGACCAGGCCCTGGTCGTTGAAGCGCAGCCGCTCGGCGACGTCGTGCGGCAGTGCGGGAGGAAGGTCGGTCACCGTCGTAGTATCGCCCGCCCGGCCGCGAGGAGGGTCAGAAGGGCACGTCCATGTCCAGCAGCCCCTCGCCCCGGGCGCGACCGGACAGGGTCCGGCAGAACTCGACGGCGTCCATCGTGATCGGCTCGGGCGCACCGTCGCCGCCCCCGAAGGCACCTCCGCCCGGGCCGGTCAGGGTGAGCTGGTAGGCGGACCCGTGGCGGCGGGCCCACTCGGCGACGACATCGGCGACGATCGGCTCGTCGACTTCGGGGTCACTGGGCGGGTCGATGCCGATCGCCCGGCTCAGGTCCACCGAGTGGAGCCAGGTGTCGCGAGTGAGGATGACGTCGTTGAGGTATCCCAGGTTCCAGGTCTCCTTGACCCGGCCGAACTCGACCGGGAACCGCATCCCGTCGTGCAACAGCCGGGGAGTCCGGGCCCGGCCGTCCGAGGCTCGCGCGACCAGCGAGCGGCACTCGGCGACGATCTCGCGCTCGGTGAGGGACGCGGTCTTCTCGATCTGGATCGCGGTCATCGCGTCGACCGCGAAGCAACCCTGGCGGCGGGCCCGGACCGCGCTGGCGATCTGCTGGCCGAGGAACACCCGCATCGACGCGGCCGAGCGCATCGCTCCGACCATGTGGCCGACCATGTCGCGGACGGTCCAGGCGGCGCAGTCGGTGGGGCGGGACCAGTCGTCGGTCCGTAGCCCTTCGACCAGGGTCGCGAAGCGGTCGTAGGTCGCGGACGACAGGCGATGGGCCAGCTCGCCGGTGATGGCGGACCCCTGGATCGCGGACGTGCTCGTGGTCATGGCTTCTCCTCGGTCGGCGGCCGGTGGGCTGCCGCAGTCGGCTGATTCGGATCGATGAGGTGGAGGGATCGTCGGCGCAGGTGCGCGGTGGCGTCGGTCAGGTCACTCCCGCGTGGTCGCAGAACAGGTCGACGGCCTCGTCCAGCAGACGCCTCCACCGTTCCCCGCCGGGGTCGTTGGAGATCTGCTGGTCGGTGAGGCCGGTCGCGATGGCGGTCCAGAGGTCGGCGAGGCGTGGATCCGTGACGCCGAGATCACCCAGCATCCGGTGCAGCCGGTCGAGAACCTCGACCGCCAGCGCGTAGGAGTCGGCCGAGGGCTCGAAGCCGGGGACGACCCGCTGGAAGAGCAACTGGTACCGGACCGGGTCCTCGGCACAGAAGTCGAAGAACAGGTGCGCCATCGCCCGGAACAGCTCACGACCTCCCCGCTCCGGCGGGAGCCGCTCGATCTCGGCGAGCAGCGCCCGCTGGCCCGCGGCGAACATCGCGTCGTAGATGTCGTCCTTGGAGGCGAAGTAGGAGTACAAGCTCGGTGCCTGCATCCCGACCCGCGAGGCGAGGTCCCGCAGCGAGAGCGCCGGCAAGCCGCTCTCGCGGCAGATCTCCCAGGCCGCGGACAGGATCGTGTCGCGGGTCTCCTGCCGGCGCTGGGCGACCCGGCCTCCGGCCTTTTCTCCTAACATTGTTAGGACTATCGAACAGCATTAGGTATTTGTCAAGGGCTCCGCGCGGGACTGCGCGTGCTGGGCGGTCCAGGAGGCGTGCAGCCGCCCGTAGACACCCCCCTCGGCGAGCAGCGAGGCGTGCGTTCCGCGCTGGACGATCCGGCCGCCGTCGACCACGACGACCTCGTCGGCCTGCTCGGCGGTCGACATCCGGTGCGCGATGGTCACCGACGTCCGCCCCGAGGTGAGTCGCTCCAGGGCCCGGGCGATCCGCTGCTCCAGGCCGGGGTCGACGGCGCTGGTGGCCTCGTCGAGGACCAGCAGGTCAGGGTCGGCCAGGTGGGCGCGCAGGAGCGAGACCAGCTGCCGCTCCCCCGCCGACAGCGACTCCCCCCGCTGGCCGACACGCGTGTCGAGACCGCGCGGCAGGGCCTGCAGCCAGTCCAGCAGCCCGAGCTGGCCTGCCGCCGCGGTGATGGACGCGTCGTCGGCGTCCAGCCGGCCGTACCGAGCGTTCTCCCGCAGCGTCGCGTCGAAGAGGAAGCCCTCCTGCGGGACGAGCACCACGTGACGCCGCAGCGCGGACCCCCGCACCCGCGGAAGGGGCACGCCGTCGATCCGCACCTCGCCGGCGACCGGGTCCATCAGCCGGCACATCAGCTTGGCGAGGGTGGTCTTCCCCGACCCGGTCTCGCCCACCACGGCGACCCGGCGACCCGGCTCGATGCGCCACGAGACGTCGTCGACCACCGGCGGACCGTCGGGGTAGGAGTAGGTCACGTGGTCGAGCTCGACGACCGCGGCGCCTCCGGGCAGGTCGACGCCGTCGGGCCGGGATCGACCACGTCCGCAGGCGTGTCGATCAGGCCGATGAGTCGTCGCCAGCCGGCAAACGCGTTCTGCGCGTCGGTGAGAACCTGGGTGCCCATCTGGACCGGACCGACGAAGAGCTGGACCAGGAAGGCGAAGGCCAGCACCTTGCCGACCGTGAGCTGGCCGTCGACGCCGAGGAGCACCCCGAGCGAGATGACGCCCGCGTTGGCCAGGCCTGCGGAGATCCCGCCCAGCGAGAACGCCGAGGCGGTGAGCGCCTGGGCACGCGTGGCGGCGTCCTGCTGCCGCTGGACCGCCTCGTCGATGCGGCGCTGGGTGCGCGCGGCGACGCCGTACGACCTGACCACCGTCGCCCCGACCACAGGCTCGGCGATGGCCGCCAGAGTGGCACCGATCTGCTGACGCACCGTGGCGTAGCGGGCCGACAGCCGGCGCTGGAAGAAGCGCAGGGTGAGGAACAGGGGCAGGAAGCAGAGCCAGACCACCACCGTGAGCTGCCAGCTGTAGACCAGCATCACGACAGTGGCGACCAGCACCTGACCGACGCTGACGATCGCGATCACGCCGCCGAAGACGAGGAACTCCGAGATCTGGTCGACGTCGTTGGTCACTCGGGCCACCAGCGCGCCACGCCGCTCCGTGCTCTGGGTGAGAACCGACAGGTCGTGCACGTGCCGGAACGCCTTGGTCCGCAGTGTCGCGAGCCCGCGCTCGGAGGACCGGAACAGGCGCGAGGTCATCAGGAACGACGACAGCTCGGCGACCACGATCGAGAGCAGTCCGAGGGCGACGGCCACGCCGGTGAAGCCCAGGTCCGGGCCCCCGGCCGCATTGATCCCCTTGTCCAGGGTCTGCTGGACCGCGACCGGAACCACGATCCGTCCGATGGCACCGACCACGGCGAGGACGAGCGTCAGCCGCAGCCCCTCGACGAGCTCGGGCGACAGCGCGACGCCGCGCCGCAGCACCCGCCAGCCGCCGACCGCCTGGCCGGACTCGATGGAGGTGAGCGCGCTCATGCGGTCACCTCCTCGTAGGCGTTGACGAGGGCGGCGTAGGCGGGCTGACGGGACAGCAGCTCCTCGTGCGTGCCCTGGTCGCGGACCGCCCCGTCGACCAGGAAGACCACCTCGTCGGCCAGCGTGATGGTGGCCTTGCGGTAGGCGACCACGATGACGGTGCAGTCGCCGAGCCGCTCGCGGAGCCGGACCAGGATCCTCGCCTCGACCTCGGGGTCCACCGCCGAGGTCGCGTCGTCCATCACCAGCAGCCGGGGTCGCCGCAGGAGGGCGCGCGCCAGCGAGATCCGCTGTCGCTGTCCGCCGGAGAGGGTGGTCCCGCGCTCCCCCAGGTGGGCGTCGAGCCCGCGGGGCAGCGCCCGCACGAAGTCGGCCGCCTGCGCGTCCTCCAGGGCCTCCCAGATCTCGTCGTCGGAGAGGTCGGCACCCAGGGCGACGTTGCCGCGCACGGTGTCGTCGAAGAGGAACGCCTGCTGCTGCACCAGTGCGGCATGGCGGGGTAGCTCGCCCTCGGCGAGGTCGCGCACGTCGACCCCGTCCACCAGGACCCGACCGGAGTCGGGGTCGACCAGCCGCAGAGCGAGGTCGGTGAGGGTGCTCTTGCCCGACGCGGTGGGGCCGACGACGGCCACCGTGGCTCCGGGTCTCACCGACAGGGACAGGTGCGAGAGGACCGGCTCGTCCGGGAGGTAGCCGAAGCTCAGGTCGGTGATCACCAGGGACGCCGGCCCCTCGACCGGGAGCACGGCGGTGCCGTACTCCGTCGTCACCTTCTCGTCCAGGACGGCCTTCACCCGGCTCCACCCCACGACGCTGCGCGGGAAGGAGCCGACCAGCCAGCCGATCGACCGGATCGGGAAGGCCACGATGCTGAGCAGGAAGGCGATCGTGACGACCTGGCCGGCCTCGGTCGCCCCCGACTCCACCCGCGCCACCCCGAGCAGGATCACCCCAAGGATCGTGAGGTTGGGCAGTGCCTCGATCAGCGGGTCGAACGCCGCCCGGATCACGCCGGCCCGGATGTTCGCGTCGCGCAGCGCTCCGGCCTGCGCGGCGAACCGGGCGGTCTCCTCGTCCTCGCGGCCCAGGGTCTTGACCACCACCGCCCCGTCGAACGACTCGTGCGCCACCTCGCTCAGCTCGCCGCGGAGCGCCTGCGCCCGCGTCATCCACGGCGACTGCAGCCGCTGGAAGGCGACGTTGACCAGCACCACCACCGGGAAGACGGCGAGCCCGGCCAGACCCAGCACGACGTCGGTCGCGAGCATCTGCACCACGGCGATCACCATCATCGCGACGGTGCCGACCGCCATCGGCAGCGGCGCGATCGGCTGCCAGGCCGCCTCGACGTCGGAGGCCGCGTTGGACAGCAGCTCGCCGGTCGGGTGCCGTTGGTGCCACTCCATCGGGAGCCGCAGGTACTGCCGGCTCACCTCGCGCCGGGTGTGGGCCTGCATGCGGTACTGCATCATCCCGGCGCCGAGGCGCCGGGCCACGATGGCGACCGCCCGCACCAGCGCGACGCCGACGAACAGCGCGATCACCGCCACGATCCCGGCGGCCCCCACGCGCCCCGACGCGAACGCAGGCAGCACGACGTGGTCGGTCGCCCACCCCAGCACCCAGGCATCGGCGAGGGTCAGCGCGCCGAACAGCACCGACCCGAGGGTGGACACGGCGAAGACCCAGGGCTCGCGGCGGACCGCCACCCCCAGCACCCTGAACCCGTCCCGCAGGGTTCCCGACGTCGGCCACCGGCACTCCCCTCACGAGCTTGAACGGACTGGTCGCTAACTGGTGCAGCCTACGATCAAGACATGACCACCCTGGCGCAGGCAGAGCGAGCCGCCATCTGCGACCTGGCTGCCGCGCTCGGCCCCGACCAGCCGACCCTGTGCGACGGCTGGGACACCCGGCACCTGATGGCCCACCTCGTCCTGCGCGAGGGCCACCCCTCCTCGCTCTCCCTGGCTGTGCCCGGCGGAGACAGGATCAGCGACTGGTTCACCCAGCGCTGGGCCGACAAGGACTTCGGCTCGCTGGTCGCCACGTTCCGCAGGGGCGCGCCGATCTACTCGCCCATGGCGATCGCCAAGGTCGACGCGCTGCTCAACGGTCTGGAGTTCTTCGTCCACCACGAGGACATCCGCCGGGCACAGCCGGACTGGGAGCCGCGCGAGCTCTCCCTCAGGACCGAGAACGCGATCTGGCGGGCCGTGCGCACGGGCGCCAGGCTGATGCTGCGCAACCTCGACTTCGGCGTGCTCGCCGCCCGCTCCGACACCGGCGCGACTGCCGCGCTCAAGCCGGGCGAGCCCAACATCGTGATCCAGGGACTCCCCAGCGAGATAGCGCTGTTCACCTACGGCCGACAGGCACACGCCCGGGTCACCGTCGACGGCGACCCGGAGCTCGTCGCGAAGGCCAAAGGCTCCGACCTCGGCACGTAGCGCCGGCCCTGCGGCCCTACCGGGGCCCCTCGAGGAGCGCGAGCGCGCGCGACGGGCACAGCTTCACCGCGAGCCGACCCTCCTCCTCGCCGACCAGGTCGGAGCGGACGACCGGGTAGCCCCACTCGTCGAGCCGGAAGCGACCCGGCAGCGTCTGTGCGCAGATCCCGTGCCCGGTGCACCGGATGCGGTCGATCCGGATCCGGGCGTCGGCTCCGACGTCGGGGTGGTGCAGCTCAGTGGACATGGACCCTCCTCGCCGGGCAGGCGTCGCGCGCGTGCAGCGACAGGTGGTCCTCCAGGGCCAGGTAGGCCGTGCCGGCGAACCGGGCCACCCCATCGGGGTGACGGCACGCCCCGCGGCCGGGGAGCAGCCTCAGGTGCGCGCGGAGCCGGTCACGGGTGGCCGGGTGCGGGGCGCGACCCAGCTCGTACCAGTCGCGCGCGAGGGCGGGCAGGCCGAACATGCACGGCCCGCACTGGCCGGCGGTCTCGTTGGCGCCGTACGCGAGTCGCTCGCCCACCACGTCCCAGGCGCAGCGTGACGGGTCGAGCACCTCCACGACGCCGGCGCCGATGCTTCCGGCGTACGGCGAGAGGCCCTCGGCGCTCCACGTGGTGGCCAGGGCGTGCTGCAGCGAGAGCATGGCGCCCCCGAGCCCGCCGACCACGACGTACTCGGCGCCGGAGAGCGCCCCTCCGGCCGCCCTCAGCAGGCCCTCCATGCCGATCCCGGCGGCGGCCTCCACCACGACCGGACGGGCGACGTGGCCGACCACCGTCGCGAGCCGGGGGCCCGGCTCGTCGGCCGTCCCGAAGGAGCGGAACCACGCGGCTCCCTGGCGGTGGATCTGCGCCACCCGCCACACGGTCTCGGCGTTGAGCACGGCGGTCGGCGGGATGCGCCGCCCCCGGCCGTCCCGCCCTCCGTAGACGTACGGGCGGGGCTTGTCCAGGGGCCGGGCCTCTCCCCCGCGGTCGAGGGAGATCAGCGACGTCTCCTCCGAGGAGACGTAGTGGTGCGGGACCTGCAGCACCCGCAAGCCGGCGGCGGCGAAGGCGGCGGCCGCCTCGGAGCCGCGGTGCGCGGCCCACCGGACATCGCGGTCGCGCCCCCCGGTCACCAGGCGCGCGCCCTCGACGAGCTCGGCGAGGTGGTGGCGCACCACCCAGGCGTCCTTGGCGGCACCGAGGTCACCGTCGCAGGCGTTGACGATCAGGCGAGCCCGGTGGTCGCGCAGGGCGGCCACCTTCACCCCGGTGGTGAACGCAGCCCCGCCGCGCCCGGTGAGGCCGGCCTCGAAGAGCTGCTCGACGAGCGCGTTCATCGCCACTCCCGCTCTGCGACCACCCGGCGCTGGACCTGGTCGGCGTGCTCCCCGGAGAAGCGCCAGCCGACGGCCCCGATGAGGATCGCCCCGCAGGCGACGGTGATGGCCCGCATCGCCCACTGGTCGCTCGTGCCCATCATGAAGCCGTGGACGACGGCGACCGGCCACATGGCGTACGTCGCCCAGTGGACCAGGCGCCAGGCGCGCTCGGGTATCCGGTGCCGCAGCAGGCTGGTGGCCAGGACGGCAAGCATCAGGTCGAAGGCGATCGTGCCCAGACCCACCCAGAAGGTGCGGTAGGTGCCCGCGAAGGGGACCAGGACCGCCGCCAGCGGGATCGAGACGTAGGTGTCGACGATCGCGGTGAGGATGTGCGCGCTGAGGAAGGCGAGCATGCCCAGCGACAGCCACCGGTGCAGCGCCATCACGATCGTGGCGCTCTCGCCGTGCGGGCGACGGCGGCCCGAGGTGACGACGCCCAGCACCACCACCAGGGTGAGCAGGACGAGGGTCACCGTGCCGCTCGCCCGGGACAGGAACCACAGGGCCTGGCTGTTCATCGGCCGTGACTCCGCGAGGGTTCCGGCCACCCCGGCGTGGTCTCCACCGAACCGTCGAGGCGGTCCAGACGTGCGGGGATGCCGTGCCCGGCGAGCCACTCGCGTGCTTCGTCGCCGAGCACCAGCGCGGCGGTCGAGGCGGCGTTGGCTTCCAGGGCGTTGATCCCCGCACAGGTAACCTGCGCGTGGACCGCCCGGGCGGTCCGGCCGGTCCGCGGGTCGACGACGTGGTGGGCGAGGCCCTCGGAGGTCCGCCAGGCGCGCAGCCGGGTCGACGAGGTGGCCAGCGCCTGCCCGGTGCTGGAGACCACCTGGACGACCTCACCGGTCGCGGACTCGACCCCGACCCTCCATCCGCCCGCGGGAAGCGTGCCCGCCACCGCGATGTCGCCGCCCAGGTCGACGAGGAAGCCTCCGGGGAGCCGCGCGGCCATGGACTCGGCGAGGTGGTCGGCCGCGTGGGCCTTGGCGGTCGCGCCGAGGTCGACGACCGTCCCGGGTGCGGTGCGCACCAGCCCGCCGGTCTCGTCGAGCTCGATCGTCCGCCAGCCCGGGACGTGCGCCGGCCGTGCTTCGACCGGTTCCCGACGTGAGCGCACCAGGTCCAGGTCTGCGTCGTAGCCGCTGGCGGCCACGGCGGCTCCCACCGTGGGATCGACCAGGCCGTCGGTGATCCGGGCGGCGTGCAGGGCCGCCCGGAGGTGGTCCACCAGCAGCGGCGACACCGCCACCCAGCCTCCGGAGTGCCGGGCGAGCCGGCTGATCTCGCTGTCGGCACGGAAGCGCGACGCGGCGAGGTCCAAAGCAGCGAGGTAGTCGCGCGCCATCGTGGTGGCGGGCGCCAGGCAAGCCGGGTCGGTGGTGAGGATGCGGATCTCGGTGCCGATCGCGTGCAGCGAGCCGGCGAAGGTCTCCGGCGAGCGCGCCGGGAAGGTCGTCGTCATGGCAGGTCCCCGATGCTCCCTGTCAGGACCCGCGGGTCGTCGTGTGGACCCGGCCGGTGCTCCCGGACAGCGAGCCGGTGCCGCCGAAGCTGCTGCCGAAGCTGCCGCCGGAGTTGGTCGAGCTGGTCGTCGACGGGGTGGCCGACAGGCTGGTCGAGGCGAGGGTGTCCGCCAGGTGCAGCGCGAATCCACCGGTGGCCAGGCCGGCTCCGACCAGGATGCCGGCGGTCCAGCGACGCGCCTTGTCCACGGCGTTCACCCGGGGGGTGGTGTCCATCGTTGTCTCCTGACTCTGCGACCGCCGATCTGGCGATGTTGACGGGTCAACGGTCGCCGAGAGCTCTGTGCGTTGTCTGTGTGGCCGCTGTCGTCAGCCTCACGGTGTCGGCGGGCGCGGTGACACGGGTCACAGCCGCAGAGCCGGCAGTCGGACCAGCGACGACCGGGGGCGCGCCGGGTCAGCAGGCGACGGAGGAGCCGCCGCCGGCGTACGTGCAGGTGTCGGCCACCGTTCCGTTGGGAGCGATGAGCTCGGCGGTGTCACCGCCGTTGTTCCAGGTCCAGCCCCAGGCGGCATAGAGGTCGGCCGAGGTGTTCGTCCCCGCGCCGGAGTGGACGGTCACGCTTTGTCCGGCGCCGAGATCCTGGCCCGGGAACGCGTAGGTGTTCCCCGCGGCGTCCTCGAGCAGCCAGCCGCCCAGCGGGAGCGTGGCAGTCGTGCTGTTCTGCACGACCACGTACTCGCCGTTGTAGTCGGTGCCATCGGCCACTCCGGGCCCGTTGGGGTCGTACTGGATCCCGGTGATGACGAAGCCCGAGTTGGTGGAGCCCCCGCTCGCCGACCGCTTCACGACCCGCGCCCGCTTCACGGTCATCCTGACGTTGCGGCACGAGTCGGCCTTCTGCACCAGGAACCGCTTCTCGGACCTGTTGGCCTTCAGGTGCCAGCGGATCTTCACCGTGATCCAGTCACGGATGTAGTGGCACGCCGCCCCTCTCCGCGGGGGCATCCACTCGGCCGGGTCCCTGTCCCCCTTGGACCGGTTGCTGGACGCGCTGACCGCGACGAGCGACCTGGCGTTGCCCAGGTCGTTGGCATAGCGCGTGCGGGTGTCCGCGTTCCACCGCCAGGCGCCCGAGTACCAGGCCTCGGCCAACGGGACCATGTGGTCGATGTCGAACGTCGAGGGGTCGATCGTGACGGCGCCGTCGTAGTAGGAGAACCACTGCCCGGTCACGATGCTGCACGAGGGGCCGACCACGGTGGCGATGACGGACTCGGCGATCAGCACCTCCTGCCGGGTGTCGCACCCGTCCCCGTTGGCGTCGATCCAGAGCGTGAACTTCGAGCGCGCATACCCGGTCTGGTGCTCCTTGGCGACCTTCAGGGTCCGGGCGGCATGCCGCAGGCGACCGTGGAACGTCCCCGCCGCGGCGGGCGGAGCGACCAGCCCCAGAGTCAGCAGTGTCGTCAGCACTGCGGTGACGACGGCAACCAGTCGCTTCATGGGACCCCCGTGGTCGGCCCTGTTCCTCTCGCAGGCTATCCACAGGTCCGCCGTCGGGCCACCACGACGCGTCCGATCTCTGGTAGAAGGCACCCAGCGTCTGCGGCCCCCGAGGGGGTCCAAGGTCCCCGCACCCCTCAGACCATGGAGGCTCCATCAATCACTGCATGGACCTTCATCCAAGCGAGGGACAGCGCCGCCGCCGCTACGACATCGAGAAGCCTGGGGCTCCCACCGACGCGCGAGAGTCCCCGGCCGTCAACGCGCAGGGCTTCGGAAGTCCCCCCGGTTCGAGGAATGAGGTCGTCAGGTCAGGCAATGCCATTCCCACCCGTTCCGGTGTTTGCGGCAACACCGGTAGCCACCACGATTCCGGCCCTCGTGGCTGCTTCTCCTTGCCGCTGACCTGGGGTTTCGTGCCGCAGCGGCCCGACGAGAGGCTCGACACCGTGGTTGATGGCCCCGATGCCGTTCCCAGTTGTGGCCGCTGCGTTGGCGGGTGCGCTCAGGAAGAACAGGATCGCCGCCAAAGCGGCGATAACGGCGACCGGGCGCCGCATCACAGGCGAGCTCTTGCTTCAGCAAGCAGCCATTCGACTGCTTCGAGAGGGACGTCGCGCTCAAACATGTTCACCGTGCGACGACCCGTGGCCTCGTCCTCGAAGACCTCGGCAATGCGCGTTCCATCTTCGAGAGTCAGTTCGAGTCCCATCCCGTCGCGATCACCCACCGAACTGGCGAGGATGAGGCGATACCCGGCGATCACGGCAGCGACTCCAGGAATGGGTCTGTCAGGAATCTTGTGTAAGTGGCTCGGCGTGATGGCACCCAGTCTTGATCAGCGGACGGGACGGCCGGCCTCGCGGAGGGCGTCCTTGACCTCGGCGATGGAGACCTCGCCGAAGTGGAAGATCGTGGCGGCCAGTACGGCGTCGGCCCCGGCCTCGACCGCGGGTGGGAAGTCGGCGGCCTTGCCGGCGCCGCCGCTGGCGATGAGCGGGACCGAGACGACCTCGCGCACGGCCCGGAGCATCTCGGTGTCGAAGCCGTCCTTGGTGCCGTCGGCGTCCATCGAGTTCAGCAGGATCTCCCCCGCGCCGAGCTCGGCCCCGCGGGCCGCCCACTCGACGGCGTCGATCCCCGCAGACCTTCTTCCCCCGTGGGTGGTCACCTCGTAGCCGGAGGGCGTGCCCTCGGCTCTCCGGGCGTCGACGGAGAGGACGAGGACCTGGTTGCCGAAGCGGTCCGCGATCTCGGCGATCAGCTCGGGTCGGGCGATGGCCGCGGTGTTGACCGCGATCTTGTCGGCGCCGGCGCGCAGCAGCAGGTCCACGTCGTCGGCGCTCCTGATGCCGCCGCCGACGGTGAGCGGGATGAAGACCTGCTCGGCGGTCCGGCTGACCATCTCGACGGTCGTGGAGCGGGCCTCGTGGGAAGCGGAGATGTCGAGGAAGGTCAGCTCGTCGGCGCCCTGGGCGTCGTAGAGGCGGGCCAGCTCGACCGGGTCGCCGGCGTCGCGGAGCTCCCGGAAGTTCACGCCCTTGACGACGCGGCCGGCGTCGACGTCGAGACAGGGGATGACGCGGACGGCGAGGCTCACAGGTGGACCGCCCGGGTGAGGGCGAGCGCGTCCTCGAGGCCGAAGCGTCCCTCGTAGAGGGCTGTGCCGATGATGGCCCCTTCGACCCCGTCGGGGACGAGGCCGACGAGCGCGGCGATGTCGGCCAGCTCGGTGATGCCGCCGGAGGCGACGACCGGCCGGTACGTCGCGGCGCAGACCTGGCGGAGCAGGTCGAGGTTCGGGCCCTGGAGCATGCCGTCCTTGTTGACGTCGGTGACGACGTAGCGGGCGCAGCCCTCGGAGTCGAGCCGCTCGAGGACCTCGAAGAGGTCGCCGCCGTCGCGGGTCCAGCCGCGGGCGGCGAGGGTGCGGCCGCGCACGTCGAGGCCGACGGCAACCCGGTCGCCGTACTCGGCGATCGCTGCGGCGCACCACTCGGGCTGCTCCAGGGCGGCGGTGCCGATGTTGACCCGGCGGCAGCCCGGCCTTCATCGCGGCCGCCAGGGAGTCGTCGTCGCGGATGCCTCCGCTCAGCTCCACCTTGACGTCGAGCCTCCCGATGATCTCGCGCGAGCAGGCCGCGGTTGTCCCCGCGGCCGAAGGCCGCGTCGAGGTCGACGAGGTGGATCCACTCGGCGCCCGTGCGCTGCCAGTTCAGGGCGGCCTCGACGCGGGTCGCCGAACCGCTTCTCCGACCCGGCGACGCCCTGCACCAGCTGGACGGCCTGGCCGCCCGCGACGTCGACGGCGGGCAGCAGCTCCAGGTAGGCGGTCATGTCCCGAGGATAGGGGCGCGGGCGCAGCCGGCCACGCTCGGTCCGGATCAGGGGCGGGGGAACAGCACGGCCCGGAGCACCGGGTAGACGAGCACGCAGACCACGATCACGCCGATCCGCGCCGCCCAGTCGGGGCGGGTCGCCCACACGACGAGGACCAGGACGAGCAGCAGGAGCGCCAGGATCGACGAGCGCACCCGTGCCCGGCGAGCCAGAACCCCGTTCGGCCTCGAGCGCGGGAGGATCCGGCGAAGCGCCGCAGAGCGCTCACGGCGGCGCGCTTCTGCTTGGCCAGCTGGGCGGCGTGCCTGGCGGCGGCCTCGCAGCGTAGAGCCAGGACGGGAGACCTCTCCCGCCCGGCTAGCGCCAGACGGCCGCGATCTGCTTCTGGTAGCCGCGGCCGAACCCCTGCTCAGCATGAACAGGACCGGTCCCGGGATATCCGCGCAGGGCATCGGTCTCCGCGCCCGCACCGTCGAGGAGCCAGGCGAAGAACCAGCCGCCCTTCGTGCTCATGCGACGGCGCAGCTGCTTCTCCATGGCCTTGAACTCTGTGGTCCGAGTACGGCCCTGGGCTCGAGCTCGTCGCTCGAGGTGCCGCGGACCCGCTCCGCGTCGCGACGCGTCCGGGCGCGCTCGCCGCCGCCGCGGGACCGGTGCCGCGGACCCCGTCGACGGCGGTCCCGGCGAGCGCTTCGGCGAGGTCGCCGTGCTCGGAGGCCATCGTGTCGCGGAGCGGCGTCGATACCGACCGACTTCAGGTACGGCCAGATCAGGTCGTCCTCGCCCTCGTGGTGGTGGGTGAGCTCGAAGCGGAAGTGGTCCCAGGTGCGCGCGATCTGGTCGGCGCGGACGGTGTCCCCCTCGGTCATCACCCGCAGGCCCTCCTCTCGGGCCAGGTCGCGCAGCACGGCGCGGTGGATGCGGCGTTCATGGACAGTCGTTGGTCATGTCAGGCAACGCTAAGGGCCACGGGTGACGGGGAAGGTCAGGGGTGCAGCGCCGACACCCAGTTGGCGAGCAGCCGGGCTCCCGCGTCGCCGGACTTCTCCGGGTGGAACTGGGTCGCGGTGAGCGGACCGTTCTCGACCGCGGCGACGAACCGGTCGCCGCCGTGCTCGGCCCAGGTGACCAGCGGCGCGCGCATGCGCTCGTGCTCGGGGAGGACCCAGTTGCGCACGCCGTAGGAGTGGACGAAGTAGAAGCGCTCTCGCTCGACACCGGCGAACAGCGCGCTGCCGTCGGGCACGTCGACGGTGTTCCACCCCATGTGCGGGACGACAGGCGCCTGGATGCGCTCGACGACGCCGGGCCACTCGTCGAGACCGGGGGTGTCGACCCCGTGCTCGACACCGTGGCTGAACAGCACCTGCATCCCGACGCAGATGCCCAGCACCGGCCGGCCCCCGGCCAGTCGGCGGCCGATGATCTCGTGGCCCTTGACCGCGCGCAGCCCCTCGACGCAGGCCTTGAAGGCACCGACGCCGGGGACGACGAGACCGTCGCAGTCCATCGCGGCCGCCCGGTCGGCGGTGAGCTCCACCTCGGCGCCGGCGCGCTCGAGAGCGCGGACGGCAGAGCGGACGTTGCCGGAGCCGTAGTCGAGGACGACGACCGTGGGTACGGCAGTGGAGCCTCAGGGGCCGCCTCAGGGGCCGCCTCAGCGGTCACAGAGCGCCCTTCGTGGAGGGCACGCCGCTCTCGCGCGGGTCGATCGCGATCGCGTCGCGCAGCGCCCGCGCGACCGCCTTGAACTGCGCCTCGACCAGGTGGTGCGGGTCGCGACCGGAGATCACCCGGACGTGCAGGGCGAGCTGGGCGTGGTGGGCCAGGGTCTCGAAGACGTGCCGGGTCAGCGAGCCGAGGTAGGCGTCGCCGATCACGACGTACGGCTGCTGCTCGGGCTCGCCCTCGTGCACGCAGTACGGGCGGCCGGAGACGTCGACCGCGCACTGCACCAGCGCCTCGTCCATCGGGATCAGGCTGTCGCCGAAGCGGCGGATGCCGCGCCTTGTCGCCGAGCGCCTCACGCAGCGCGTCGCCGAGGGCGATGGCGGTGTCCTCGACGGTGTGGTGGGCGTCGATGTGGGTGTCGCCGGCGGTCTCGACGCGCAGGTCGATCAGGGAGTGGCGGGCCAAGGAGGACAGCATGTGGTCGTAGAAGCCGACCCCGGTGGACACCTCGGCACGACCGGTGCCGTCGAGGTCGATCTCGACGACGACCTTCGACTCCTTCGTCTCGCGCTCCACGAGCGCGCGGCGGCTCATCTGTCCAGCACCTCCACTAGAGCGGCGCGGAACGCCGCCATCTCCTCCGGGGTGCCGATCGACACCCGGAGCCAGCCGTCCGGGCCCGTCTCCCGGATCAGGACTCCACGATCCAGCAATCCCTGCCACACCGCATGGCGATCGGCGAATTGTCCGAAAAGACAGAAGTTGGCGTCGCTGTCGGCGACGGCGAGCCCGAGCCCGCGCAGCCAGTCGACCGTCGCGTCGCGCTCGCGGCGCAGGTCGTCGACCCGGGCGAGCAGCTCGTCGGCGTGGTCGAGGGCCGCGACGGCGACCGCCTGGGTGACCGCGGACAGGTGGTACGGCAGCCGCACGATGCGCAGCGCGTCGCAGAGCTCGCGGGAGGCGGCGAGGTAGCCGAGCCGGCCGCCGGCCAGCGCGAACGCCTTGCTCATCGTGCGAGTGACGACCAGGTTCGGGTGCGTCGTCGAGCAGCTCGAGCGCGGTCGGGGTGCCCTCCCGGCGGAACTCGGCATACGCCTCGTCGATGACCAGCACCCCCGGCACGACCTCCAGCAGCGACTCGACGGTCCCCAGCGGCAGCGCCGTGCCGGTCGGGTTGTTCGGCGACGGCAGCAGCACGACGCTCGGGTGGTACTCCTCGATGACCTCGCGGGCGTGGCCGACGTCGAGGGTGAAGTCCTCCTCGCGGGCGCCGGTGACCCAGCCGGTGACGGTGTCGCGGGCGTACTCGGGATACATCGAGTACGTCGGGGCGAACGAGACGGCGGCACGCCCCGGGCCGCCGAACGCCTGCAGCAGGTGCAGCATCACCTCGTTGGACCCGTTGGCGGCCCACACCCGGTCGGGCGTGATCCCGTGGCCGAGATAGGCGGCCAGCCGCTCGCGCAGGACGGTGAACTCCCGGTCGGGGTAGCGGTTGAGCGACCCGGCCACCCGCGGCCACCGCGGCGGCGATGTCGGCCACGACCGCGTCGGAGGGGCCGTAGGGGTTCTCGTTGACGTTGAGGCGCACGGGCACGTCCAGCTGCGGCGCGCCGTACGGCTCGAGACCCTGCAGCTCCTCGCGCAGGGGAAGGGTCATCGGTCGCCCTCCGATCCGGACCCGGATCGCGGCGCCGTGCCCGGGCAGGTCCTCGGCCTCGGCGAGGGTGACCACCGTGTCGGCGACCTCGGCCAGCGCGGCCCGGTCGTACTCCACGACGTGCACCGCCTTGCAGAACGACCGCGCGGACAGCCCCGAGGAGTGTCGGGCGCTCCCCCGGTGGGAAGCACGTGGTTGGACCCGGCGCTGTAGTCACCGAGGGAGACCGGGGCGTAGGGGCCGACGAAGATCGCGCCGGCGTTGCACGACGCGGGCGGCCATCGGCGCCGCGTCCCGCGTGTGGATCTCCAGGTGCTCGGCCGCGTAGGCGTCGACGACCGCGACGCCCTGGTCGAGGTCGTCGACCAGGATCAGACGCCGACTGCGGTCCCGGCCAGAGCGGTGCGGATCCGCTCGACGTGCTTGGTCGCGGCCACCTGGGCCTCCAGCTCGGCCTCGACCGCGCTCGACCAGCTCCGGGGAGTCGGTGACCAGCACGGAGGCCGCCAGCGGGTCGTGCTCGGCCTGGCTGATCAGGTCGGCGGCGACGTAGGCCGGGCACCGCGGTGTCGTCGGCCAGGATGGCGATCTCGGTCGGCCCCGCCTCGGAGTCGATCGCGACACTGCCCTTGACCAGCCGCTTGGCGGACACGGTGTAGATGTTGCCGGGACCGGTGATCAGCTCGACCGGACGGCACGCGCCCGCGCCGTAGGCGAACATCGCGATCGCCTGGGCTCCGCCCACGGCGTAGACCTCGTCGACCCCGAGCAGGGCGCAGGCCGCCAGCACGTTCGGGTGCGGCAGCCCACCGAACTCCTTCTGCGGCGGGGAGGCCAGCGCCAGGGAGGGCACCCCGGCGGCCTGGGCGGGGACGACGTTCATGATCACGCTGGAGACCAGCGGCGCGACCCCGCCGGGGACGTAGAGGCCGACCCGCCGGATCGGCACGATCCGCTGGGTCACCCGGCCGCCCGGGACGACGTCGGTGACCGTGTCGTGCTCCAGCTCGGCGGCGCAGGTCGCGCGCAGCCGCCGGATGGACTCCTCCAGCCCGGTGCGGATGTCGGGGTCGACCTCGGCCAGCGCGCGGTCGATCTCGTGACGCGGAACGGCGATGTCGGTCAGCTCGACGCCGTCGAACCGGGCCGCGTACTCGAGCACCGCCTCCAGCCCGCGCTCCCGCACCGCCTCGCAGATGGGGCGCACCACCTCCACGGTCGCCGCCACGTCGACGTCGGCGCGCGGAATCACCGACGCGGAGGCGTCGGCTCCCAGGCCGCGCAGGTCGATTCGTCGCATCATGGGCCGATTCTAGGAAACGCGGGCGCGCGCCTCCGCGCCTGTCTCGCCCCCAGGGCCTACCGTGAGGGTGTGACCGGTGCCACCAGCCACCTGCCGTTGTTCCCGCTGAACACGGTGACGTTCCCGGGGCTCACCCTGCCGCTGCACATCTTCGAGGACCGCTATCGCCAGATGCTGGCCGACGTCGCCAAGCACGAGGGCCCCGACCGGATGCGCTTCACCGTGACCGCGATCCGCGAGGGGTACGAGGTCGGGGACACCGGCGTGAAGTCGCTCTACCAGATCGGCGCGATCGTCCAGGTCTCCCAGATCACGCTGGCACCCCGACGGCGGCGCAGACGTCAGCGTCACCGCGCTCTCGCGGGTGCGGATCACCGAGCACCCACCAGGAGCACCCCTACCTCACCGCCGAGGTCGAGCCGCTGCCGGACGCAGCCGCCGGCCCGGACGCCCACCGGCTGATGGACCGCGCCCTCGAGCTGTTCGCCGACTACCGCGGCGCTGTTCCGGATGCGCGGGGACGAGCCGCTGGTCACCGACCTCCCCCGCGACCCGGGCCTGCTCTCCTACCTGCTGGCCGCGTCCACGCTCATCCCGGTCCGGCAGCGGCAGAACATGCTGGAGTCCCCCGGCCCGGAGGACCGGCTGCGGCCAGCTGATCACTCCCTCGGCTCCGAGCTCGCCGCCATGCGCGCCATCCCGTCCCTGCCCGCCACCGAGGTCAACCGCACCGGCTGGTCTCCGAACTGACGTGGACGGGTAGAAGCGATGGCCAAGAAGCCCGGCGGGACGCCCGCCACCGTCACGCTGACCCAGGCGGGGATCGCCTTCACCGCGCACACCTACGAGCACGACCCCCGGGCCCAGTCGTTCGGCCAGGAGGCGGCCGACGAGCTGGGCGTGGCCCCGGAGCGGGTGTTCAAGTCGCTGCTGGCCGACGTGGACGGCGCCCTGGTCGTCGGCATCGTGCCGGTCACCGGGCAGCTCGACCTCAAGGCCCTGGCCGCGGCGGCGGGCGGCAAGAAGGCGACCCTCGCGAACCCCCAGACTGCCGAGCGGGCCACCGGGTACGTCGTCGGGGGGATCTCCCCGATCGGGCAGAAGCGCCGGCACCGGACCGTCCTCGACGAGAGCGCCCTGGAGCACCCGACGATCTTCGTCTCCGGCGGTCAGCGCGGCCTCGACCTCGAGCTCGCTCCCGCCGACCTGGTCTCGGTCACCGAGGCGACGACGGCCCGCATCCGCCGCGGCTGACGCCGGCTGCCGAGCGGCTCAGTGCGTGGTGAGCCGCATGTCCACGTAGGTGTCCTGGCCGTCGCGATAGCTCGCCATCCCGACCGCGTCGAGCGGGGCCATGTTGTCCAGGATCCCGGACAGCGAGGGGTCGCCCGCGTCGAGCTGCTTGACCCAGTCGCGGACCGCGCCCAGGTCGACGTACATCACCTGGTCGGGGTCGGACGGGCTCTGGACCGCGGCCTGGTAGGAGGGCGAGGTGCCCAGGCCCCCCGAGCCGGCAAGCTTCTTGGCGTACTCGCTGCTGAACGAGATCGCCGCGGCGCCGTCGCCCTTCTCCACCGCCAGCGGGAGCCCGGCCGACGACGCGAGGTCGGAGACCTTGTGGAGGACGCCGGCGATGGCGTCGGCGTTGCCCACGAACCGGATGCCCATCGGGAGCCGGTTGCCGTCGGGCATGCTCGGCGAGCTGAAGACGCTCGGGTCGAACGACGAGTCCACCGCGAAGGCGTAACCGTTGCCGAACAGCGTGATCAGATCGTCGGGAAGCGTGAGCCCGGTCTGCTCCTGGATCGCCCGCATGTCACTGTCGTAGGTCGGGTCGCTCTGCATCAGCTGGTTCCAGTAGTCCTGGAGCGGGGTCGCCACCGAGCCGGGCTTGAAGCCCATCCCGGCCGCGAAGATGGTGGACGCCGGGAGGTCCGCGACCGGTGCGGGCGCGGGCTGGGCCGCGCTGCTCATGTCCATCGTCGCCTCGGCCTTCAGCTCCAGGGAGCCCCCGTCGAAGCGCAGCACGGCGGCCGCCCCCTGGAAGGAGTCGAGCTGCTTCTTCAGGTCGCCGGTGTACATCGGCCCCAGGCCGTCGGACGACAGCTGCTGGTCGATCTGGTCCTGGAACTGCGTGACCAGCGAGGGCGAGACGTAGGCCATCGCGATGCCGGTGTCGCCGACGCTTGGCCATGGTGGCCTTGAACGTGGGGTCGTCGGTCAGCGGCGAGGCCTTCGCCTGCTGGGCGAAGTAGTCGGCGTCGGCCTGCTTGTCGGCCAGGACGAGGTACTGGCCCACGACGGCGACCGCCGGCGGAGGGGACGACGGCGAGGCATCGCAGCCGAAGCTGTTGGCGATCGCGTCCTTGGCCTTCTGCTGGTCGGTCACCTGGACGACACCGAAGGGGGTGAGCTTGCCGTTGCCGTTGGGCGCCCCCGCCACCGCCGCGCGGCTGCCCAGCCAGGGTGCGATCTGGGTGCTGAAGTCGAACTTCGAGCAGCTGGGGTCCTGGGTGATCGTCGAGGTGAGCCACTGGCGCAGGTCGTCGGTCGTCTTCGGGTCGAAGCTGACGTGGTCGGTGATGCCGGGGAACTTGCGCATGAACTCCAGCGCGCCGATCTTCTGCGACGCCGACGGGTCGAGGTCGATGGACGCGAAGGCCACGGTCGTGTCCGGGAGCGCCGCCGTGACCGGGTCACCGCTGCTGCTCAGGAACTGGATGACAGCCCAGGCGGCGCCACCGACCAGCACCGCGATGAGGCCGGCACCGATGCCGCCGACGAGCCAGAGCGTGCGGCGCGACCTCGGCTGCGTCGGAGGCTCCTCGACGTCCACCATCTGGGAGAACATCGGAGGGTGGTCGCCGTAGACGGGCGGTCCGTAGCCGGGCGGCGGCACGGGAGCGGTGGGCTCCTGCGGGTCCGGCATTCGTCTGGTCGTCGCTCATGACGCTCCCCCGTATCCCTGGCCGCCGTATCCCTGGCCGCCGTCTGCCCGACTCTCGTCTCCGTGGCCGGCGAACACGTACTCGTCGTGTCGCGGCCGCAGCAAGAGTACAAGCAGCAGCGCCGAGGACCGAGGCGAAAGGCCACACGAGGTACGCCGAGCGGGAGAGGACCACCAGGCGCAGCGGCGCCGTGGCACCGTCGGCCAGGGCCGGGCAGCACGGTGTCCGGATCGGGCGGGCCGAGCACGAGTCCGACGCGCGCCATCAGCCAGGCTGCCAGGAGGCCGGCGACGGCCACGGCGACCACTCGCGTCACCGCGTGCCCGCGCCGCAGCAGCTCGACCAGCACGCCCGAGGGCCAGCCCCGCGATCGCCGTGATCAGCATGAACCAGCCATCGGACGTCGAAGATCTGCCGCAGCTGCGCCTCGTCCATGCCGGCCCCGGTGCCCTGCTTGGTCTCCGTGGGCAGGACGACGACGTACTTCCAGAGCACAGCCGCCGCGACCGCCACGACGGCGAAGCCGACCACGGTCACGGCCGGCGCCATCAGGAAGCGGCGCAGGCTGCGGTCCGAGGCCGGCAGGCGCCCGCGGCGGGGCGGCGAACGGTGGGGGCGGCGCGCCCATCAGCCACCCACCAGGCAGTGCGGGCCCAGCAGAGCCTTCAGGTCGGCGTAGAGTGCCGGGCCGGCCGAGACACGCAGCCGGTCGTCGAGCCGCATCACGGTGGTCGAGGTCCGCCCCTGGAGCCGCAGCCGGACCTCGGTCACCCCCGGGTGGGTGCCCAGGACGTCCTTGAGCTGGTCGACGACCGGCGGGGTGCAGCGCGTCGAGGGCAGGGTGATCACCACGGGCCCGACCTGGCTGTCGTCGAGGTCGGGGACGGTCACCTCGTGGCCGGCGATCTCCACCCCGTCGTCGCGACGGGACAGCCTCCCACGGATGGTGACCACGGCGTCCTCGTTGAGCAGGGTGCTGGCCAGCTGGTACGGCTTCGGGAAGAGCATCACCTCGATGGAGCCCTCGAGGTCCTCCACGGTGACCCGCGCCCAGGGATCGCCCTTCTTGGTATAGCGGCGGACCACCGAGGTGACCAGGCCGCAGATCGTGACCGAGGACTGGTCGGCACGCTCCTCGTCGGCGAGCAGCTCGCCGATGGAGCAGTCGGCCTCTGCGGCCAAGATGTGCTCCAGCCCCTGCAGCGGGTGGTCCGAGACGTAGAGCCCGAGCATCTCCCGCTCGTGCCCGAGCAGCGTGGTCTTGTCCCACTCGGTGACGTCGGGGACCGTGACGCTGACGCCCCAGCCGGAGTCGCCTGACGACTCCTCGAGCTCGCCGAACAGCGAGTCCTGGCCGATGGCCTGGTTGCGCTTCACCTCGACGAACTGCTCGACGACCTGCTCGTGGATCGGCCACCAGGGCCCGGCGCCCGTGGCCGAGCGAGTCGAAGGCGCCGGCCTTGATCAGGCTCTCCACCACCCGCCGGTTGCACACCGGCGCGGGCACCTTGCCCATGAAGTCGGCGAAGTCGGTGAACCGTCCCTCCGCCTCGCGCGCGGTCACGATCAGGTCGACGACGTTCTCCCCCACGTTGCGCACCGCGGACAGCCCGAAGCGGATGTCCGTGCCGACCGGGGTGAAGTCCGAGGCGGACTCGTTGACGTCGGGCGGCAGGACCTGGATGCCCATCCGGCGGCACTCGTTGAGGTAGATCGCCGACTTGTCCTTGTCGTCCTTCACCGAGGTGAGCAGGGCCGCCATGTACTCCGGCGCGTAGTGCGCCTTGAGGTAGGCGGTCCAGTACGAGATCAGCCCGTACGCCGCGGTGTGCGCCTTGTTGAAGGCGTAGTCGGAGAACGGGACCAGGACCTCCCACAGCGCCTTGATCGCGGCGTCGGAGTAGCCGTTGGCCTTCATCCCCTCGGAGAACGGGACGTACTCGGCGTCGAGGACCTCCTTCTTCTTCTTGCCCATCGCGCGACGCAGCAGATCGGCCTGACCGAGGGTGTAGCCGGCGAGCTTCTGCGCGACGGCCATCACCTGCTCCTGGTAGACGATCAGGCCGTACGTCGAGTCGAGGATCTCGGCCAGCGGCTCGGCGAGCTCCGGGTGGATGGGCGTGATCTCCTGACGGCCGTTCTTGCGCAGCGCGTAGTTGATGTGGCTGTTCACGCCCATCGGACCGGGCCGGTAGAGGGCCAGCACCGCGGAGATGTCCTCGAAGTTGTCCGGCTTCATCTGGCGCAAGCAGGCGACCGCATCGGACCGCCGTCGAGCTGGAAGACCCCGAGCGTGTCGCCACGGCCCAGCAGCTCGTAGGCCGCCTGGTCGTCGAGGGTCAGGTCCTCGAGCACGAGCTCCTCGCCGCGGTTGTCGGCGATGTTGCGGACCGCGTCGTCGAGGACGGTGAGGTTCCTCAGCCCGAGGAAGTCCATCTTGATCAGGCCGAGCTTCTCGCAGGTCGGGTAGTCGAACTGGGTGATGATCGCGCCGTCCTGCTCGCGCTTCATCAGCGGGATGATGTCCATCAGCGGCTCGCTGGACATGATCACGCCGGCGGCGTGCACCCCCCACTGCCGCTTCAGGCCCTCGATGCCGATGGCCGCGTCGACGACCTCCTTGACCTCGGGGTCCTCGGTGTAGAGGGTGCGGAACTCGCCGCCCTCGGAGTAGCGGTCGTGGCTCTCGTCGAACAGCTGCTTGAGCGGGATGTCCTTGCCCATCACCGCGGGCGGCATCGCCTTGGTGATCCGGTCGCCGAGCGCGAACGGCTTGCCGAAGATGCGGGCGGAGTCCTTGACCGCCTGCTTGGCCTTGATCGTGCCGTAGGTGACGATCATCGCGACCCGCTCGTTGCCGTAGCGCTCGGTGACGTAGCGGATCACCTCGGCACGCCGCGTGTCGTCGAAGTCGATGTCGAAGTCAGGCATGGAGACGCGGTCGGGGTTGAGGAACCGCTCGAAGATGAGGCCGTGGCGCAGCGGGTCGAGGTCGGTGATCCGCATGGCGTACGCCGCCATCGAGCCGGCACCGGACCCACGGCCGGGACCGACCCGGATGCCCTGGTCCTTGGCCCAGTTGATGAAGTCGGCGACCACCAGGAAGTACCCGGAGAAGCCCATCTGGGTGATCACGCCGATCTCGAAGTCGGCCTGGGCCCTGACCTCCGCGGGGACCCCGTCGGGGTAACGGACGGTGAGGCCGTGGTTGACCTCCTTGACGAACCACGAGTCCTCGGTCTCCCCCTCCGGGACGGGGAAGCGGGGCATGTAGTTGGCGTTGGCGAACTCGACGTTGCAGCGCTCGGCGACCAGCAGGGTGTTGTCGCAGGCCTCGGGCAGGTCGCGCCAGACCGCGCGCATCTCCTCGGCGGAGGTGACGTAGTAGCCGCTGCCCTCGAACGCGAACCGCTTGCCGCCCTCGTGCAAGGGCGCGTTGCTCATCAGGTCGTTGCGGTTGATGCAGAGCAGGTGCTCCTGCGACGCGGCGTCCTCACGGCGGGTGTAGTGCAGGTCGTTGGTGGCGAGCAGGGGCAGTGCCAGGTCCTTCGACAGCCGCAGCAGGTCGTCGCGGACCCGGCGCTCGATGTCGAGACCGTGGTCCATCAGCTCGAGGAAGTAGTTGCCGGCCCCGAAGATGTCGCGGAACTCGGCGGCGGCCTCGCGCGCCCTGTCGTACCGCCCCAGCCGCAGCCAGGTCTGGACCTCCCCGGACGGGCAGCCGGTGGTCGCGATGATGCCCCGGCCGTAGGTCGCCATGAGCTCCCGGTCGATCCGGGGTGCGTAGTAGTAGCCCTCGATGCTGGCCAGCGAGGAGAGCTTGAACAGGTTGTGCATGCCCTCGGTGGTCTCGGCCAGCAGCGTCATGTGGGTGTACGCGCCGCCCGCCGACACGTCGTCCTTGCCGCCGTCGCCCCACTGGACCCGCTTGCGCTCGAAGCGGGAGGTGTTCGGGGTGGCGTAGGCCTCGATCCCGATGATCGGCTTGATCCCGGCGGCCTTGGCCTGGGAGTAGAAGTCGTGGGCTCCGAACATGTTGCCGTGGTCGGTGATGGCCATCGCGGTCTGGCCGATCTCGGCGGCCCGCGCGACCAGCTCGCCGACCCGCGCGGCGCCGTCGAGCATCGAGTAGTCGGTGTGCACGTGCAGGTGGACGAAGGAGTCGCCAGCGTCCCCAGCAGCCATCGACCTACCCATACCTCTCGCCTCGAACCGCGCTCGGTGCCGCACCGTGAGGCACCCACCGGGACGCACTGCTGCCGGACCGGCGCGCACGGCCGGAACGGGGGAAGAACCTCACTCTAGGCGATCATCCGAGGCCGCTCCGACAGACCCGCCGGGCCCGGAAAGACTCGCCGCGATGATGGCGTCCACGATGGCAATCCGGCCCTCCCACGGCAGGCTCGGGGCGTGCCGGCCGAGCCGCTCGGCGATCTCCTGCTCCCGCGCGGGGTCGCGCGAGGGGCGGTCCCCCGGCCCCTTGAAGGGCTGGACTGCGCGGGTGAGAGCAGCCCTCCTCTCCAGCAGCCCGCCCAGCTCGTCGTCGACCTGGTCGATGAGCCCGCGCAGGAAGCGGACCGGGTCGCCGCCGGGCCAGACCATCCGCACGTCGGGCATCCGTTCCTCGTTGCCGCTGCCGTCGGTGTGCTCCAGCTCCACCAGCCCGTGCCGGGAGTAGAAGTCGCGGGCGGGCCGGTTGGACTCGAAGACCCACAGGCCGAACCCGTCCGGGTGGAGGGTCTTGACCGTGGCAAGCAGCATGCCGCCGATGCCCTGTCCCTGCTTCGCGGGGTCCACATAGAGGTCGTCGAGCCAGCCGTCGGTGAGCCGCGCAAAGCCGACCACGGCGCCACCGGTCACGGCGACCCAGATCTCGTCCTGGCCGACCCGCTCCGCCATCCAGGCGGCAACCTCGTCGTCGGTGTGCACTCCCGGGGGCATCGGGGCGGACCGACGTGCCGCGAGGTGGATGCGGGCGAGCGCCGCTGTGTCCTCGGGGATGGCGCGCCGGAGCTCGACGTGCGACTCGGGGCGGACCTCAGACGGCATAGCGAATCTTGTCCAGAGCCTCGGCGAGGTCCTCGGGGTACTCGGACTCGTACTCGACGTGCTCGCCGGTGTCGGGGTGCTCGAAGCCGAGCCGTACCGCGTGGAGCCACTGACGGGTCAACCCGACCCGTGCGGCCAGGGCCGGGTCCGCGCCATACAGCGGGTCACCGACGCAGGGGTGCTTCAGCGCCGCCATGTGCACCCGGATCTGGTGGGTGCGACCGGTCTCCAGGGTCACCTCCAGCAGGCTGGCGAACCGGTGCGCCTCGAGGGTGGTGTAGTGGGTCACGCAGTGCTTGCCGTCGGCCATCACGGCGAACTTGTAGTCGTGCTTGGGGTGGCGCCCGATCGGCGCGTCGATGGTGCCGGCGAGTGGGTCGGGGTGCCCCTGGACGAGTGCGTGGTAGATCTTGTCGATCTCCCGCCGCCGGAAGGCGTTCTTCAGCCGGGAGTAGGCGTACTCGCTCTTCGCGATCACCATCACCCCCGAGGTGCCCACGTCGAGACGCTGGACGATGCCCTGCCGCTCGGAGGCCCCCGACGTGGCGATCCGGAACCCGGCGGCCGTGAGGTGGCCCACCACCGTCGGACCCTTCCACCCCGGGCTCGGGTGCACCGCCACGCCGACCGGCTTGTCGATGACGACCAGCGCGTCGTCGTCGTGGATGATCTTGATGCCCTCCACCAGCTCCGGGACGACGACCACCCCCTGGTCCTCCTGCGGCAGGTCGACGTCCAGCCGGGCGCCGGGTAGGGCCCGATCGGACTTGCTGACCGTCTTCCCGTCGACCAGGACCGCTCCGGCCACGATCAGCTCGGCGGCCTTGGAGCGCGAGATGCCGAACATCTGAGCCAGGGCGGCGTCGACGCGCGCCCCGGCGACCGACTCCGGGATGGTCACCGAGCGGTGCTCCATCGTCGCCGCGCCCCCCACGGCCTGGTCAGCCATCGTCGTCGCCCTCCGCGCTCTTCCCCGACAGCGGAATGCCGCGGAAGGCCTGGAGGATGATGATCGCGGCCGCGATGTCGATCGACATGTCGGCGAAGTTGAAGATCGGCCAGTGCGGGAGCTGGAGGAAGTCGACCACGTGCCCTCGCATCACGGCCGGAGGCCGGAACAGCCGGTCGGTCAGGTTGCCCACGATGCCGCCGAGCAGGAAGCCGAGACCGACCGCCCAGAGCCCCGACCCGAGGCGCCGGGCCAGGTAGATCACGACCACGACCGCCACGACCGCCAGCGACGAGAAGACCGCGGTGAACCCGGTGCCCGTGCTGAACGCGGCGCCGGGATTGCGGATCAGGTAGAGCTGCAAGAGTTTCCCGACGACCGGGACGGGATGCTCCGGCTGCAGCAGGTGAACGGCGAGGTACTTGGCCCCCTGGTCAAGGGCCACGACCAGGACCGCGGTGACCGCGAAAGCCAGAAGATACCCGCGATGGATCCGCCGGGACGGGGCCTCTTCTTCGTCTACCGACGTTCCTCGCGCTGCTTGCATGTCAAACATAGTGTCGCACGGGGGAAAGCCATCAACCGCATCTTGCCGATCGGCTCCCCACAGCTCTCGCAGACGCCGTAGGTGCCGTTGTTCAGTCGGTCGATCGCGTGCGCAGTCTGCATGAGCATGTCCCGGGCGTTGGCGGCCAGGCTCATCTCGTGATCGCGCTCGAAGCTGGTCGAGCCGACGTCGGCCTGATCGTTGCCGGCGCCGTCACCGGGGTCCCTCATCAGGTCGGCGAGCTCGTGCTCGACGATGTTCAGGTCCGACGTCAGGCGCGACAGCTCGGCATCCAACTCGGCGCGGACCTCGCGAAGCTCGGCCGCGGTCCACGGCTTCTCGTTCGACTTGACCGGTGGCTTCCCGCCGGATGCCTTCTTGGCTGCGGGCTTGGCCGCCGAAGCAGAGGGTGTCTTGGTCACGGTGGTGGGGGGAACCTTCTTCGCAGGGGACTTCTTCGCCGCGGCCTTCTTGGCCGGGGCCTTCTTCGCCGCGGCCTTCTTGGCCGGGGCCTTCTTCGCCGCGGCCTTCTTGGCCGGGGCCTTCTTCGCCGCGGTCTTCTTGGCCGGGGTCTTCTTGGCCGCGGGTCTTCTTCGCCGGGGTCTTCTTGGCCGGGGTCTTCTTCGCCGGGGCCTTCTTCGCCGGGGCCTTCTTGGCCGCGGTCTTCTTCGCCGGGGCCTTCTTGGCCGCGGTCTTCTTGGCCGCGGTCTTCTTCGCCGCGGCCTTCTTCGCCGCGGTCTTCTTCGCCGCGGCGGTCTTGCTCGCCGGCCGGCGTGCGGTGCTTCGAGCCATGGGATCGCGCTCCTCGACGGTGGACAGCACACGCAGGCATGGTCGACCCGCGTGTCCCACGTGCACCGGCGAGGATATGTCCCCCCTCCGGTCCAGACAACTCGCCTCGCCGCACGGCAGGGCTCGGACCACTGCCGTGGACGCGCGTAAGTCATGCACGGGTTCGGCGCATGGTCTGGCAGACTTGACCCGCCGCACGGCGTTGATGGGACGAGTAGGTCCGCCAACGAGCAGCAGCGACCCGGGGAGTGGTGGGAGCCCGGGGCCCGTCCGGACCGAAGATCACCCCGGAGCCGCCGGAAGAGCCCGCGACAGCGGGGGTAGAACCGGCCGCGGCGGGCACGACGAGTGGGCGTCCCCCGGCAGGGCGGTCGCCAAGAAGGGTGGTACCGCGGGCCCGGCCCTCCCAAGGCCGACGCATCGTCCCTTCGGCCACGGGACGCGACTCCGACCGACGGGTCGCCAGCCAGAAGGACCACCGGTGACCGAGTACTCCCCCGTCCCACCCCAGGTCGACCTTCCCGCCATGGAGCGCGACATCCTGGGCTTCTGGGACTCCCACGACACCTTCGCCCGGTCGCTCGCCAGGAACGACCGCCCCGACGCCCCGCGCTGGACCTTCTACGAGGGACCGCCCACCGCCAACGGGATGCCGGGCACCCACCACGTCGAGGCGCGTGTCTTCAAGGACGTCTTCCCCCGGTTCAAGACCATGCAGGGCTTCATGGTGGAGCGGAAGGCCGGCTGGGACTGCCACGGTCTCCCGGTCGAGCTGGCGGTGGAGAAGGAGCTCGGCTTCAGCGGCAAGGGCGACATCGAGGCCTACGGGGTCGCGGAGTTCAACGCCAAGTGCCGCGAGTCGGTGCTGCGCAACGTCGACCGTTTCGCCGAGATGACCACGCGGATGGGCTACTGGGTCGACATGGACCACCCCTACGAGACGATGAGCTCCTCGTACGTCGAGTCGGTCTGGTGGGCGCTCAAGCAGATCCACACCAAGGGACTGCTCGTCGAGGACCACCGCGTCGCGCCGTACTGCCCGCGCTGCGGCACCGGCCTGTCCGACCACGAGCTCGCCCAGGGCTACGAGACCGTGACCGACCCGTCGGTCTACGTGCGCTTCCCCCTCACCTCCGGCCCGCTGGCCGGGAAGGCCGCGCTGCTGGTCTGGACGACGACCCCGTGGACGCTGGTGTCGAACACCGCGGTCGCGGTTCACCCCGAGGTCGAGTACGTCGTCGCCACCGACGGCTCCGAGCGGCTCGTCGTCGCCGAGCCGCTGCTGCAGGCGGCACTCGGCGAGGGCTGGGAGGTGGTCGAGCGGATCGCGGGCTCGGCGATGGAGGGCTGGCGCTACGACCGGCCCTTCGAGCTGGTCGAGTTCCCCGACGACGCGAGCGGTGAGCCGCCCCACTACGTCGTGCTCGCCGACTACGTCACCGTCGAGGACGGCTCCGGGCTGGTCCACCAGTCGCCCGCCTTCGGCGCGGACGACATGGCGGTGGCGCGTCGCTACGGGCTGCCGGTGGTCAACCCGGTCGGCCCCGACGGCCACTTCGCGGCGGACGTGCCACTGGTCGGCGGCCAGTTCTTCAAGCACGCCGACACCGACCTGGTGCGGGACCTGGACGAGCGCGGGCTGCTGTTCCGCCACGTCGCCTACGAGCACTCCTACCCGCACTGCTGGCGCTGCCACACCGCGCTGCTCTACTACGCCCAGCCGTCGTGGTACATCCGGACCACCGCGGTCAAGGACGCCCTGCTGCGGGAGAACGAGGCGACCAACTGGTACCCCGAGACGATCAAGTGGGGCCGCTACGGGGACTGGCTGAACAACAACATCGACTGGGCGCTCTCCCGCCGCCGGTACTGGGGCACCCCGCTGCCGATCTGGCGCTGCTCCGAGGGCCACGACACCTGCGTCGGCTCGCTGGCCGAGCTGTCGGAGCTCACCGGGGACGACCAGTCCGGGCTCGACCCGCACCGCCCCTACGTCGACGACGTGCAGTTCGCCTGCCCGGAGTGCGGCGGCTGCGGCGGTCCGCGTCCCCGACGTGATCGACGCGTGGTTCGACAGCGGGGCGATGCCGTTCGCCCAGTGGGGCTACCCGTACGTCGAGGGGTCGGCCGAGCGGTTCGAGCGCGCCTACCCCGCCGACTTCATCTGCGAGGCGATCGACCAGACCCGCGGCTGGTTCTACACGCTCATGGCGGTGGGCACGACGGTCTTCGACCGCTCCTCGTACCAGAACGTCGTGTGCCTGGGCCACATCCTGGCCGAGGACGGCCGCAAGATGTCCAAGCACCTCGGCAACATCCTCGAGCCGATCCCGCTGATGGACCAGCACGGCGCCGACGCCGTCCGCTGGTTCATGGCCGCCTCGGGGTCGCCCTGGGTGGCGCGACGGGTCGGCCACGCCACCATCCAGGAGACCGTCCGCAAGGTGCTGCTCACCTACTGGAACTCGGTCGCCTTCCACTCGCTCTACGGGCGCGCGGCGGGCTGGACGCCGGGCGGCGCGGCTCCCGGCCGGCCGAGCGCCCGCTGATGGACCGGTGGCTGGCCGCCGAGACCGCCACGCTCACCGCGGCGGTCACCGAGGCCCTCGAGCGCTTCGACACCCAGCGGGTCGGCACGCTGCTGTCCGCGTTCGTCGACGACCTGTCCAACTGGTACGTCCGCCGCTCGCGCCGGCGGTTCTGGAACGGCGACCCCTCCGCGCTGCAGACCCTGCACGACACCCTGGACACGGTCACCCGGCTGATGGCGCCGATCACCCCGTTCATCACCGAGCGGGTGTGGCAGGACATGTTCCGGCCGACGGACCCCTCCGCCGCCGAGTCGGTGCACCTGGCCGACTGGCCCGCGCCCGGACGAGACCGCTCGCGACGAGGAGCTCAGCGAGGCGATGGCGCTGGCCCGCCGCATCGTCGAGCTGGGCCGGGCCGCCCGGGCCGAGGCGAAGATGCGGACCCGCCAGCCGCTGAGCCGTGCCCTGGTGCCCACCTCGGCGTGGCAACGGCTCGGCGAGGAGCTGCGGCGGGACGTCGCCGAGGAGCTGAACGTCGAGGCTCTGGAGTCGCTCGCCTCCGCGGTCGACCTGGTCGACCACTCGGCGAAGGGGAACTTCCGGGCGCTGGGCAAGCGGTTCGCCAAGCAGACCCCGGCGGTGGCGGCAGCGATCGCCGCCGCCGACGCGCGCGAGCTGTCCCGCGCGCTACACGACGGGGGCCGTGCCACGGTGACCGTGGACGGCACCGAAGTGGAGGTGCTCCCCGACGAGGTGATCGTCACCGAGCGGCCGCGCGAGGGCTGGTCGGTGGTCAACGAGCAGGGCGAGACGGTCGCGCTGGATCTCGAGCTGACCCCCGAGCTGGTCCGGGCCGGGCTGGTGCGCGAGGTCGTCCGGCTGGTCCAGGACGCCCGCAAGTCCAGCGGATTCGAGGTCTCGGACCGGATCTCCCTGGCCTGGCAGGCCGAGGGCGAGCTGGCCGACGCGATCCGCGAGGAGCAGGAGCTCCTCGCCGGGGAGGTCCTCGCGACCGTCATCGGCGAGGCGGATCTGACCGGCGAGGCGGACGTCTTCTCCGACGACGACCTGGGCCTCGCCTTCCGGGTCAGCAAGTACGTCTGACCGGCAGGACATGCGAGAGGGCCGTCGCGCAGCGACGGCCCTCTCGTGGTGCTCGTGGCGGGTTACTCGTCCTCGGCCAGGAGCGTACGCATCCGCTTCGGCTCGGGGTCGCCGGCGGCCTCGGCCTCCGTGCCCGGACTCCAGCGAGGCGAGCTGCTGACGGAAGTAGCTCTTCAGGCGGCTGCGGTACTCGCGCTCGAACGTGCGAAGGTTCTCGACCTCGGCGCTGAGCTTGTCGCGCTCGCGCTCCAGCTGGCCGAACAGCTCGGCGCGACGCTCGGCGGTCTCGGCGTCCAGCATGGCGGCCCGGGCGCGTGCGTCGGACTCGATCCGCTCGGCGGTCTCCTTGGTCTCGGCGGTGATCCGGTCCGCATTCGCCTGCGCGGCGCCGATGATCCGGTCGGCCTCGCCCTTGGCCTGGTGCTCGAGCTCTTCGGCGTTGCGCGTCGCGATCTCGAGCAGTCGAGCGGCGGCGCTGGACGCGTCGGCCACGGTGGTGACCTGGATGGTCTCGGCCGGCGGCGCGGGCGGCGCTACGGGCTCCGGCTCCGGCTCCGGCTCCGGCTCGGGCTCGGGCTCGGCTCGGGCTCGGGCATCGGTGCCGGCTCGGCCATCGCGAACGCCCATGCCCTGCTGGGCGGCCTCGAGACGTTGGCGCAGATCGTCGTTCTCGCGGTAGAGGCGCGCGAGCTCCTGCTCCACCTCGTCGAGGAACATGTCGACCTCGCCCATGTCGTAGCCCTCGCGCAAGCGCACCGGAGTAAAGCGCTTCTGGCTCACGTCCTCTGGCGTCAGCGGCATGGTGTCACCCTTGCTTCCCGTCGTTGCAGTTCGTCCTGGCTCTTCGCCGACACGATCGTACGTGGTTCCCGAACCAGTCAGGACCGTCTGAACCATACCGCCGTCGTCACAGGCGTCTCAGCAGAATCGCGTGAAACAGCCGCCTCATGACAGCAGGAACACCGCGACCAGGCGCACCAGCACCCAGCAGGCGACGAAGACGATGAGGAAGCTGGTGTCCAGCGCGAGCCCGCCGAGACGGAGCGGAGGCACGTAGCGGCGGATCAGCTTGATCGGCGGATCGGTGATCGAGTAGACGACCTCGAGCACGATCAGGACCACGCCGGTCGGGTGCCAGTCGCGGGCGAAGACCTGGACCCAGTCGACCACCAGGCGCACGAAGAGCAGCCCGAGGAAGGCCATGAGGGCGAAGTACAGGATCAGGCCGAGGACGGTCATGAGAAGGCGAGCCTAGGTCAGGACTGGTTGAAGAACCCCGAGTCGACGATCCGCTGCTTGTCCTCGGCGGTCACCGACACGTTGGGCGGCGACAGGAGGAAGACCTTGTTGGTCACCCGCTCGATCGTGCCGTGCACGGCGAAGACCAGCCCGGCGGCGAAGTCGACCAGACGCTTGGCGTCGGAGTCGTCCATCTCGGAGAGGTTCATGATCACCGGGATGCCGTCGCGGAAGTTCTCGCCGACGGTACGCGCGTCGTTGTAGCTGCGGGGGTGCAGAGTGGTGATCCGCGAGAGCTCGGCGACGCTGGCCGGCGCCGGCGTGCCTGCGGTGGTCGTCGAGGCGGGCCACGGGAGCCGGGGCGGCGGCGGGGACCTCGTCTCGTACCGCGCTCGTCCGTCGAAGTCGTCGTAGCGCCCGGCATCCTCCAGGAGTCCGAGGTAGACACCCATCTTGCGCATCGCGCCCATCTATGACCTCTCTTCGTGACTCTCAACGGCTTCGAACCAGGAGAGCCCGGCGACTCCGAGCGTCCAACTGCTGCCGACCCTACCCGAGCGGGGGCCTCGAACCGAGGACCGCGGAGCCGACGCGAACGTGTGTCGCGCCGGCCCGGATCGCCTGCTCCAGGTCCCCGCTCATCCCGGCCGAGACCCAACCCGCGGAGGGGTGCTCGGACCGCACCGTCGACGGCCACCTCGGCCAGCCGGGAGAACGCCGCGGCGGGATCCTCGCCGAGCGGCGCCACCGCCATCACACCCCGCAGCACCAGGCGCCGGTAGGCGCGTCGATCGCCGCGCACACCGCCGGCACCTCGGCCGCCTGTGACGCCGCCGCGACCGGGCGGGGCCGCGGGGTCCAGGCCAACCTGGACCAGGCAGTCGAGGTCCCTCCCGGCGGACTCGTGCACCGCGCGAGAGCGCCTCGGCGAGCCGGACGCTGTCCACGGACTCGACCACGTCGGCGTAGCCGGCGACGGCGTGAGCCTTGTTGCGCTGGAGCCGACCGATGAAGTGCCAGCGCAGGGCGAGGTCGTCGCACTCCCGATGCTTCTCGACGGCCTCCTGGTGGCGGTTCTCCCCGACATCGGTCACCCCGAGCTCCGCCAGGAGCCGGACGTCGGAGGCAGGGAAGAACTTCGTCACCACCGTCAGCGTCACCGAGGCCGGGTCACGCCCGACGTCCGCACAGGCGGCGGCGATGCGGGCGCGGGTCTGCTCGAGCCCCCGAGCGATCTCGTCGAGCCGGGTCACTGCCCTTCAGCGAAGGAACTCGGGCACGTTGAGATCGTCGTCGTCGTCGACCGGGGCGACCGAGGCGCCGACGAGCTGGTCGTCGTGCTCACGCGGGCCGACGATCTCGGCCGCGGCGGCCCGGGTCTCGGACTGGGTCTGCGCGGGAGCCGAACTACGTCGCAGCTGGGGCTGGGAGTCGCGCCGCTTGGGCATGCCGCCGTCGAAGCCGGCCGCGATCACCGTGACCCGCACCTCGTCGCCCAGGGCGTCGTCGATCACCGCGCCGAAGATGATGTTCGCCTCCGGATGGGCCGCCTGGGACACCTGGGCGGCCGCCTCGTTGATCTCGAAGAGCCCGAGGTCCGAGCCGCCGGCGATGGAGAGCAGCACGCCGTGCGCGCCGTCGATGGAAGCCTCCAGCAGCGGGCTGGAGATGGCCATCTCCGCCGCGGCCACGGCACGGTCCTCGCCCCGCGCCGAGCCGATGCCCATCAGGGCCGACCCGGCGTTGGACATGACCGACTTCACGTCGGCGAAGTCGAGGTTGATCAGGCCGGGTGTCGTGATCAGGTCGGTGATGCCCGACACGCCCTGGAGCAGGACCTGGTCGGCCTGCCGGAAGGCGTCGAGCACCGAGACGTTGCGGTCGCTGATCGACAGCAGCCGGTCGTTGGGGATCACGATCAGGGTGTCGACCTCGTCGCGCAGTGACTCGATGCCGGTGTCGGCCTGCCCGGCCCGGCGTCGGCCTTCGAACGAGAACGGCCGGGTCACGACCCCGATGGTGAGCGCTCCGAGCGAGCGGGCGATGCGCGCGACCACCGGGGCGCCCCCGGTGCCGGTGCCGCCGCCCTCGCCGGCGGTGACGAAGACCATGTCGGCCCCCTTGAGGACCTCCTCGATCTCCTCGGCGTGGTCCTCGGCCGCCTGGGCGCCGACGTCCGGGTTGGCGCCGGCGCCGAGCCCCCGGGTCAGCTCGCGGCCGATGTCGAGCTTGACGTCCGCGTCGCTCATGAGCAGCGCCTGGGCGTCGGTGTTGATCGCGATGAACTCCACACCGCGAAGTCCGACCTCGATCATCCGGTTGACCGCGTTGACACCGCCGCCGCCGATCCCGACGACCTTGATCACTGCCAGGTAGTTCTGGGGTGCTGCCACGACACGGCCCTTTCGCTGAGTCGCCGCCGAAGCGGCTCGCGGCGGTCGACAACCATAACCTTCAGGTAGAGGGTTATAGTTATGTCAACCTCTTGCAAGTCGAGACGTTAGGACAGCCCGGGCCGGGACCGGCGCAGACACGCGGGGCGTGCCCGAATTCACCTCCTGCAGGTTCCTGCTGCAGACCCGGGCCGCACGCTCCTGCACGCTCTCAGCGACTCACTGTGGGCTGGCCCGGAGAGCTCACGTCGTACACCGAGCCCTTCTGCTGCAGCAGGGCGGCCAGCACCGCGGCCTTCGTCTCGGTCTGGTCGGCACTCCCCCACCGGACCAGATCGCCGTTGTCGAGGTGCAAGGTGATGTCGTCGGGGCTGCCCAGGTCGACGAAGGTCAGCCTGCCTACCAGAGACTCCGGCAGGGCGGCCAGCAGGTCCGCACCCTCGCGGAGGGTGTCGGCCGACGGGTCGGCTCAGACGTGGATCTCCGGCAGCCCCGGCGAGGCGCCCTTCATCGGGGCGAACAGGACCCCGTCGGCCGACAGGGCCCACGAGCTGCCACCCTGGGACCCGCCCTCGATGACCGCCGCCACGGCGGTCCTCTCGGTGACCGAGATCTGGATGGTGTCCGGCCAGACCCGGGACACCGAGGCCGACTCGACCGCCGGAAGCCTCTCGACCCGCGCCGTGATCGCCCCGACCTTCACCTGAGCCAGCGGGACCCCGACGGGCACCGCCGCGGCCTCCTCCACGGCGGACGCGGACAGCACGTGAGCCCCCTCGACCGAGACCGAGCGGACCACCAGGAACGACGAGAAGAACACCACCCAGAAGCCGAGTCCTGCGAGTGCGACCAGGGCCGCCACCAGCGCCGGCCACCGCAGAGCGCGCCAGCGCCGTGCCCACTGCCGCCGCTGGAACCGCCGGCGCGCCGAGCCGAGGATCCGCGCAGCCTGCCGGTCCGGCGACTGGGTGTCGGTCACCGCGCCCTCTCCCCTCCGGGAGCTCCGCCCTCGCGCCGCCGGAGGAGATCGAGCAGCTCCGGCCCGACGCTGGTCACGTTGCCCGACCCCAGCGTCAGCACCATGTCCCCCGGGCGGGCCAGGTCGGCGAGCACCTCTGCCGCCCGTGCCCGGTCGGGCTCGTAGACGACCAGCTCGGGCCCCTCGCCCACGTGGTCGGCCACCAGCTGCCCGGTGATGGCCGGGTCCGGGTCGTCGCGACCGGGGTCGACGTCGAGGACCAGCACGACGTCGGCGGGGGTGAGCGACTCCCCCATCTCGGCGTAGAAGTAGCGGACCCGGTTGGCCGGGTTGGGCTGGTAGCAGGCGATCAGCCGGCCGTCACCGGCGACCACGCGGGCCGCCTCCAGGTCCCGCGCGATCTCGAGGTGGTGGTGGGCGTAGGTGTCGAAGACGCGGACGCCGGACTCCTCGCCCTTGAGCTCCAGTCGCCGCGCCGTCCCGGTGTAGCCCTCCAGTCCTTCGACCAGCTCCGGCGAACGGGTGCCCGATCTCCAGGGCGCAGGCCAGAGCACACAGCGCGTCGACCACGTAGTGCCGCCCCGGGATCCGCAGCGTCACCCGGCCGAGCCGCTCACCGCGCCGCACGACGTCGAACGCGGAGGTCGTGCCCTCGTAGACCTCGTCGACGGCGCGCAGCTCGGACGCGTCATCGAACCCGACCCGGATCGTGCGGATCGCCCGGGACTCGGCCACGTCGCCCAGGTGTGAAGCGCCCGGGTCGTCATCGCCGACGACGAGGAATCCGCCCGGCTCGAAGGTGTCCAGGAAGTCGACGTACGCCGCGCGGTAGGCCTCCTCGGTCCCCCAGTAGTCGAGGTGGTCGGCGTCGATGTTGGTGACGACGGCCCCGAACGCCCGGTAGACGAAGAACGAGCCGTCGCTCTCGTCGGCCTCTGCGACGAAGTCGGGGCCCGAGCCCAGGCCGGCGTTGACTCCTGTCGACAGCAGGCTGCCGCCGATCGCGTAGCTCGGATCGGCGCCCACGTGCTGCAGCATGACGGTGAGCATCGAGGTCGTGGTCGTCTTGCCGTGGGTGCCGGTGACGGCCAGCACCCGGCGGCCCAGCATGACCGAGCGCAGCGCGGCCGAGCGGGGCAGGATCAGCAGACCCCGCTCCCGGGCGGCGATGACCTCCGGGTTCTCCTCGCGGATGGCGGTGGAGACGACGAGGGTGTCCGCATCGCCCAGGTGCGCGGCGTCATGCCCGACGTACGTCGTCGCGCCGAGCTCGGCGAGCGCGTGGAGGTACGTGGAGTCGTGCTGGTCGCTGCCGCTGACGGTCACGCCCTCGGCGATCATCAGCCGGGCGATGCCCGACAGGCCGTAGCCGCCCAGTCCGACGAAGTGCACCGTCCCCAGCTCCCGGGCGGGAGGGATCACGTCGGGGACGGGGACGATCATCGTCCGCCTCCCGCCGCCAGGATCATCCGCGCGAGCCGCTCGTCGGCGTCGCGACGCATCAGCCCCGCGGCCACTCCCGACATCCTGGCCAACCGACCGGTGTCGGTGGCGAGCGCGGGCAGGGTCCGGGCCACCCAGGCCGGTGTCAGCTCCGCATCGTCGACGATCAGGGCGGCTCCCGCGTCCACCAGGGCCCGCGCGTTGAGCGCCTGCTCGCCGTTCCCGATCGGGAGGGGGACGAACACGGCCGGCAGCCCGACTCCCGCGGCCTCGGTCACCGAGCCCGGCACCCGCGCGGCAGATGACCAGGTCTGCGGCGGCGTAGGCGAGATCCATGCGGTCGACGTAGGGGACCACGACGTAGGGGGGATCGCCGGGGCCGGGCGCCGACGCTGCACCTCGCCGAGCGGTCCGCACACGTGCAGCACCTGCACGCCGGCGTCGGCCAGCGCGCGTTGCGCACCGGACACCGCCTCGTTGATGCGACGGGCGCCCTGGGATCCCCCGGTGACGAGCAATGTCGGCCGGTCCTGGTCGAGCCCGAGCTCCTGCCGGGCCCGGGCCCGGAGCCCGCCGCGGTCGAGGGTCGAGATCATCCGCCGGATCGGCAGTCCGACGTACTCGGCGTGCGGAAGGGGCGTGTCGGGGAAGCTGGTCGCCACGTGCCGGGTCAGCCGCGCCCCCAACCGGTTCGCCAGCCCGGGCAGGGCGTTGCCCTCGTGCACCACGATCGGGATGCGCCGGCGCCGGGCCGCGAGATAGGCAGGAGGCGAGACGTAGCCACCGAAGCCGGCGACCACGTCGGCCCCCAGTCGGTCGACGACGCGCTGGGCGGCTCGCACGGCACCGCCGAGCCGGAACGGCAGCGCCAGCAGATCCGCGCCCACGCGACGCGGGAAGGGAACGCGGGGAATGATCTCGAGACGGTAGCCGGCCTCCGGCACGAGCCGGGCCTCGAGGCCCTCAGCGGTACCGAGGACCACGACCTCGACGGAGTCGTCGAGGCGGCGCAGCGCATCGGCCGTCGCGATGAGCGGCGACGTGTGACCGGCCGTGCCCCCGCCCGCCATGAGCACCAGCATCACCGGCTCCGGCGGCGGGGCGAGCCGGCGTTCACGCCGAGCGGCACCCGGTGCTTGCGGGTCTTCAGGGCGGCCGCCGCGCCCGGCTCGGAGCGGGCCATCGAGATGAGCAGGCCGAGGGCCACCAGCGACGGGACCAGTGACGAGCCTCCGTACGAGACCAGCGGGAGTGGCACGCCGATGACCGGGAGCAGGGCCAGCACCATGCCGACGTTGACCATCATCTGCACCACGAGCCAGATCGTGATCCCCGCGGACAGGAACCGGACGAACGGGTCGGGACTGCGCATGGCGATCCTCAGCCCGACGTACGCGATGACGAGGAACAGGGCCAGCACGAGCAGGGTGCCCATCATGCCCAGCTCCTCGCCGAGGACGGCGAAGATGAAGTCGGTGTGCGCCTCGGGGAGATTGCCCCACTTCTGCTGGCTCGCCGAGATCCCCTTGCCGAAGATCCCGCCCGACGACATGGCGAGGATCCCGTGGGCTGCCTGCCATCCGGCGTCCTGGTAGTAGGCGAACGGGTTGGAGAAGCTCATCAGCCGCGACATCCGCTCGGGGTTCTGCACCGCCAGCGCGGTGACGAGCAGCCCTCCGCCGGTGATCAGCGTGAGGAACAGCTTGAACGGGGCCCCGGCGACATAGAGCATGCCGAAGATGATCGCGAGAAAGATCAGCGCGGTGCCGAGATCGCGGCCGACCAGGACCACACCGGTCATCAGCAGCGCCATCGGGATCACGGGCACCACCGCGTGCCGCCAGTCCGACAGCAGCGCCTCCTTGCGCGCGTAGATGTCGGCACTCCACAGCACCAGGGCCAGCTTGGCGAACTCCGACGGCTGGACCTGGATCCCCCCGACGCCGATCCAGTTGGTGTTGGCGTTCACGGTGACGCCCAGCGGGGAGAGGGTCAGCCCGACCAGGCCGAGAGCGATCAGCACGGCGGGCCAGGAGAAGTAGCGCAGCACCCGGTGCGGCAGCTTCGCAGCGACGAGTGCCATCGGCAGGGCGATGCCGACCCACAGCAGCTGCCGGAGGAAGACGTAGTAGCTGTTGTGGTAGGTCTCCAGCGAGTAGATGCTCGAGGCGCTCATGACCATGATCAGGCCGAGCGCCAGCAGCAGCGCCGAGGCGCCGAGCACCAGGTAGTACGACGTCAGCGGACGGTCGAGGAACTCGCGCAGCGGGCCGGTGACCCCGTGGGCCCGGGTCACCTGAGCTCGGCCCGCCGTGGTCGCCACTGCTCTGCCTTCCCGGGCGCTCACGCCGGGAGCCGGGTCACCGCCTCCGCGAACGCGTCGCCACGCGCACCGTAGTTGTCGAACATGTCCATGGACGCGCAGCCGGGTGCCAGCAGGACCGTGTCGCCCGGCCGGGCGAGACCCGCTGCGGCCCGGACCGCAGTGTCCATGGCAGAAGTGTCTCCGGCGGTCAGCACGATCACCGGGACATCGGGCGCGTGTCGCGCCAGCGCCTCCCCGATCACGTCCCGGTCACGACCGAGAAGCACCACCCCGCGCAGGTGGTCGCGAGCCCGCTCGACGAGGGTGTCGAACGTCGCACCCTTGGCCAGGCCGCCGGCGATCCACACGACCGAGTCGTAGGCGAGGAGCGAGGACTCGGCGGCGTGCGGGTTGGTCGCCTTCGAGTCGTCGACGTAGGTGACCTCGTCCACCGAGGCGACCGTGGCGATGCGGTGCGGGTCGGGGCGGTAGTGCCGCAGCGCGGCCCGCACCTGCGCGGGAGTGACGCCGTGGCTGCGGGCCAGCGCCGCCGCGGCCAGGGCGTTGGCGACGAAGTGGGGAGCCGGGGAGTAGAGGTCCTCCACCGTGCAGAGCTCGGCGGCGTTGGTCCGTCGCTGGTCGATGAAGGCACGGTCGGCGAGCACCCCGTCGACGACCCCGAGCATGCCGACATCCGGGATGCCGAGGGTGAACCCGATCGCCCGTGCCCCTTCGACGACATCGGCCTCCTCGACCAGGTGCCTCGTCGTGGGATCGGCCACGTTGTAGACGCAGGCCCGTTCCACGCCCTGGTAGACGCGCCCCTTGTCGCCGGCGTACTCCTCGAGCGAGGAGTACCAGTCGAGGTGGTCCTCGGCGATGTTCAGCACGGCCGCCGACTCGAAGCGCACGGAGGGGGCGAAGTGCATCTGGAACGCGGAGACCTCGACGGCCAGGACGTCGTACGGCGTGGGGTCCATGACGACCTCCACGATGGGGACCCCGATGTTGCCGCAGGCCACGCTGCGCAGCCCCGCCTCGTGGAGCATCGCGTGGAGCATCCGGGTCGTGGTCGTCTTGCCATTGGTCCCGGTGACGCCCAGCCAGGGAGCGGGACGATCGGGGTCGCGCAGCCGCCAGGCCAGCTCCATCTCCCCCCAGACCGGGATCCCCCGCTCGACCGCCTGGGCGAGCAGCGGCGACGACGGGTGCCAGCCCGGCGAGGTCACGACGAGATCCACCTCGTCGGGAAGGGAGTCGGCGCTGCCCGGGCCGAGGCGGACGACCGCCCCGAGCACCTCGAGCAGCCGGGCCTTCTCCGGCCGGTCGCCGGCGTCCGACTCGTCGAGAGCAAGCACCCGGGCGCCCAGGTGGGTGAGGTTGTCGGCCATGGCGAAGCCGGCCACCCCGAAGCCGGCCACCACCACCCGGACCCGGCTCCAGTCGCTGTGCCGGGCCAGGCCGGACACGTCGGTCACGAGCCGGCCACCCACTCGGCGTAGAAGAGGCCGAGACCCACCGCGACGAACAGGCCCGTGATGATCCAGAACCGGACGACCACGGTCACCTCCTCCCATCCGAGGAGCTCGAAGTGGTGGTGCAGCGGGGCCATCCGGAAGATGCGTCTCCCGCCGGACAGCTTGAAGTACCCGACTTGCAGCATCACCGACAACGCCTCGGCCACGAACAGCCCGCCCAGGATGACCAGCAGGAACTCGGTCCGGGTCAGGACCGCGAGCCCGGCCAGAGCGCCGCCGATGGCCAACGAGCCGGTGTCTCCCATGAAGATCTTCGCGGGTGCGGTGTTCCACCACAGGAAGCCGAACGTCGCCCCGGTGATCGCCGCCGAGAACACCGCGAGGTCGAGGGGATCTCGAACCTCGTAGCAGCTCGGGCCCGGGGTCAGGTAGCACGCCTGGTTGTTCTGCCAGATGTTCACCAGGATGTAGGCGGCGAAGACCATCGTGGTCGCTCCCGTTGCGAGCCCGTCGAGCCCGTCGGTGAGGTTCACCGCGTTGCTGGTGCCGGAGATCATCACCAGGATCAGCAGGATCACCAGGACGGCGGGAATCTTCCAGTCGATCTGGCGCAGGAACGAGATGTCGTGGGAGGCCGGCGTCTGCCCGCGCACGTCGGGGAACTGGAAGGCGAGGATCGCGAAGGCCAGCGCAACGATGACCTGGCCGGAGAACTTCGCCTTGCTGCGCAGACCGAGGCTGCGCTGCTTGGCCACCTTGATGTAGTCGTCGATGAACCCGACCAGGCCCAGCCCGAGGAACAGCAACAGCAGCAGCAGCGCGGAGGCCGACGGTGTCCGCTCCGACATGAACGTCCCGAACAGGTAGCCGAGCACGGTGGCCACGACGATCACCGTGCCGCCCATGGTGGGCGTGCCCCGCTTGACGTGGTGCGTCGTCGGGCCGTCGTCGCGGATCAGCTGCCCGTACCCCCGCGACACCAGCAGGCGGATCGCCACGCGGGTCCCGAGCAGGGTCAGCGCCAGACTGGCCGCGCCGGCGAAGAGGATGCCCTTCACGAGGCCGCCTCGGAGAGCTCGTGCGCGGTGCCGAGCACGACGTCGGCCAGCTCCTCCAGCCCCACTCCGCGTGACGCCTTCAGCAGCACGACGTCACCCGGTCGCAGGTTGGTCCCTCAGCCAGGTCGCCGCCGCAGCCTTGTCCGGCACGAACACCGACTCCTCTCCCCAGGATCCCTCCAGGCTCGCTCCCAGGTGAAGCGGGCGCGCGGGCTCGCCGATCACGAGCAGCTGACCGATATCCAACCGCACGGCAAGTCTGCCAATGGCATCGTGCTCGTCGCGGCTCGACTCGCCCAGCTCGAGCATCTCCCCCAGGACCGCCACGGTGCGACCGCCTCCGGCCCTGCCGCGGCCCATCGCCGCGAGCGCCTTCGAGCGCGGCCCGCATCGACTCCGGGTTGGCGTTGTACGCGTCGTTGACCAGGGTGATTCCGGCCTCCGCCTCCTGCACCTGCATGCGCCACTTCGAGGTCGACTCCACCCGGCCCAGCGTCTGGGCCGCGGCCGGGAGCGGCAGGCCCAGCGCAACTCCCACCGCCAGGGCGGCCAGGGCGTTGCACGCCTGGTGCTCCCCCACCAGCCGGAGCCGCACCGGAACCCGCTCGTCGCCGACGACGACGTCGAACGACGGACGGCCGCCGGGGTCGAGGGTCAGGCCCTCGCCCCGGACGCCACTCCCCGGGGACTCCCCGAAGGTGACCACCCGGCCGGGGGCGAGCCCGGCCATCGCCGCGACCGAGGGGTCGTCGGCGTTCAGGACCGCGATGCCTCCCGGGACCGAGCGCGGACACGATCTCGGACTTGGCCCGCGCGATCGCCTCCTGGGAGCCGAACTCGCCGATGTGGGCGGTCCCGACGTTCAGCACCAGCGAGACGCCGGGCGGGGCGATGCCGCACAGGTACGTGAGGTGGCCGATGCCGCGGGCGCCCATCTCGAGCACCAGGTAGCGCGTCGACGCGTCGGCCCGCAGCACGGTGAGCGGCAGCCCGATCTCGTTGTTCAGCGAGCCGGGGGTCGCGACCGTGGGGGCTGCGGCGCCGAGCAGGGCGGCCAGCAGGTCCTTGGTCGTCGTCTTGCCCTGCGACCCGGTCAGGGCGACGACCGTGACGTCGGTCAGCCGGCGCAGCACCGCTCCGTGCCAGCCGGCCCAGCGCCTCGAGCGCGTCGGGGACGACCACGCCCGGGCTCGCCGGTGCTCGCGTGCCGAGCACGGCCGCCGCGCCGGACGCCGACGGCCGCGGAGGCGAAGTCGTGGCCGTCGACGTGCTCGCCGGCGAAGGCGACGAAGAGGCCGCCCGGGCTCGACCGAGCGGCTGTCGACCGAGGCCGGGGCGGTGACCACGATGTCAGGGTCTCCCTCGACCCGGCCCTCCACGATGTCCGCGATCTCGCGCAGGGTCAGGGCGATCACCGGCGCTCCAGCTCCTCGCGCAGCACGACGCGGTCGTCGAAGGGATGGACCACTCCGGCGATCTCCTGCCCGGTCTCGTGGCCCTTGCCGGCCACCACGACGGAGTCCCCCTCCCCGCGAGCTCCACCGCGCGCCGGATGGCCAGCCGCCGGTCGCCGATCTCCTCCACGCCCGGCGCGCCGCCGCTCCACGCGCCCGTCGGGCTCCGGCCAGCAGGTCGGAGCGGATCGCGGCGGGTCCTCCGATCGCGGGTTGTCGTCGGTGACGATGACCACGTCGGCGAGCCTGGCGGCGACCTCGCCCATCAGCGGGCGCTTGCCGCGGTCCCGGTCGCCCCCCGCGCCGACCACCAGGATGATCCGACCGGTGCGTGCCGTCGCGCAGGCTGGCTCGAGCACCGCCTCCAGTGCCTCGGGCTTGTGGGCGTAGTCCACCACCGCGAGGAAGGGCTGGCCGGCATCGACCCGCTCCAGCCGGCCCGGGATGCCGGGCACCCGCCCCATGGCGGCCGCCGCCGCGGGGAGGTGGGCGCCGAGCGCAGCCATCGCGACCAGGCCGACCAGCGCGTTGGACACGTTGAAGCGGCCCGGGAGCGGTACCGACGCCGGGACCCCGTGTCCGTCGGGTCCGACGAGGGTGAAGGTGCTGCCGAACGGCCGGGCGGCGATGCCGGTGGCGTACCAGTCCGCCGAGGTGTCGGTGATCGAGACGGTGGTCACCGGGATCGTGGTCTCGCGGGCCAGCCGCCGGCCGTGCTCGTCGTCGATGCTGACGATCGCGCGGCGCGCCCGCTCGGGGACGAAGAGGCTCGCCTTGGCCTGGTAGTAGTCCTCGAGGTCGGTGTGGAAGTCGAGATGGTCGCGCCCCAGGTTGGTGAACGCGACGACGTCGAAGACGACGCCGTCGACCCGGCCCATCACCAGGGAGTGGCTGGAGACCTCCATCGCGCAGTGGGTGACCCGCTCGTCCGCGCATCCGCGCGAACAGACGGTGCAGGTCCGGCGCCTCGGGGGTGGTGAGCGCCGAGGGGACCTCGTCTCCCGCGATCCGGGTGCCGAGGGTCCCGATCACCCCGGCCCGCACCCCCTGGGCCAGCCACGCGCCCTCCACCAGCCGCGTGGTGGTGGTCTTGCCCTGGGTCCCGGTGACACCGAGCAGGGCGAGGTCGCGGCCCGGGTGGCCGTAGACGACGGCCGAGACGGCACCGAGGACGGAGCGCGGGTCGTGGGACCACGAGCACCGGCAGCCCGGCGGCGAGCGCCCGCTGCATCCCCGGCTGCGATCGGTGAGGACCGCGACCGCCCCCGCGTCGCGGGCCTGGGCGACGAAGTCGGCGCCGTGGGCCTGCGCGCCGGGCAGCGCCGCGTAGAGGTCGCCGGGCGGCGACCCGGCGGGAGTCGAGGGTGACGCCGTGCGGGGCGACCGCACCGTCCCCGAGGACCCGGGCGCCGGCGATGTCGTCCGCCAGGCTCGTCAGGGACGGAGCGTGCAACTCGGCCACCGGGTGACGATATCGCCGGTCACCAGGTGACCGGGATGTGAGCCGGCTTGGTGCCGGTCGGCGGCACGGCGTACTTCTGCAGCAGGTAGCTCATGATCTTCTTGAACGCCGGGCCGGCGGTCGCGCCGCCGCCCAGGCCGTTGCGGTTGTTCTGGACCACCACGTAGACCAGGAACCTCGGCTGGTCGGCGGGGGCGAAGCCGGCGAAGGAGACCGTGGTCGAGCCGTCGTAGACGCCCGCCCACGACGCGCTGCGCGGTGCCGGTCTTGCCGGCGACGCGGTAGCCGGTGATGCCGGCGCCCCGGGGCGGTCCCGGTTCGGGTTGGTGACCATCTCCATCATCCGGGAGACCTGCTTGGCGGTGTGGGCGCTGACCACACGCCGGTGGGTGCGCCACGTCCGAGCCCGACGATCGTGCCGGCGTCGGTCTGCATCTGGCCGTCGATGATGCTCGGCTCGATGTAGACGCCGTCGTTGGCGATGGTGTTGACCGCGGCGGCCATCTGCAGCGCGGTGACCGCGACGCCCTGCCCGAACGAGATGGTGTCCTTGTCGACGGGGTACCACTTCTTGTAGCTGCGTCAGCACTCCGGACGACTCGCCGTTGAAGCCCGCGCCGGTCGGCCGGCCCAGCCCGAACTGGCGCAGGTACTTCCACAGCTGCTCGCCCGAGAGCCGGTTCGCCGCGCTAGCAGCGTGCCGACGTTGGAGCTCTTGGCCAGGATGCCGGTCATGGTCAGCCGCAGAGGCCCGTGCGGCCAGTAGTCGTGGATGGTCTTGTCTCCCACCGTGACCTTGCCCGGGACCGTGAACTGCGTGGTCGGGGTCACCTTGCCCTCGTTGATCAGGGCGGCGGTGGTCAGTACCTTCTCGACCGACCCCGGCTCGTAGGCGGCGCGCACCGAGGGAGCCCCCAGGTCGGAGGTGGGGTAGCTGGACGCGTTGTTGGGGTCGAAGGTCGGGTAGTCGGCGAGCGCGAGGATCTGCCCGGTCCGGGAGTCCAGCACGACTGCGGCCCCGGAGTCGCCGCGGGCCTTCTTCACGGTCGCGGCGAGGACCTGCTGGGTGTACCACTGGACGTCGCGGTCGATGGTGAGCTTGATGTCCTGGCCGTTCTGCGGGGCGACCACGTTGTTGTCGCCCAGCGGGATGCGCACCCCGCCGCTCTGCTCGAACGTCGCGGAGCCGTCGGTCCCGGTGAGCAGCTTGTTGAACACCAGCTCGGCACCGTCGAGGCCATCCCCGTCGGAGCCGACGAAGCCGACGATGTTGGCCGCCACCTGGTCGGCCGGGTAGACCCGCAGCGGGTCACGGCGGGTGGACACCCCGGGCAGACCCCGACTCGCGAGGTCGTCGACGATCTGGGTCGCGGTCTCGGCCGGCACCCGGCGCGCCAGGTACTGGAACCTGCTGTTGGGCGCGGTCAGCGCGTCCAGCAGCGAGAAGTAGTCCAGGTGGAGCCGCTGGCTGAGGATGGTCGCGATCGCGGGTGCGTCGGGAGCCGAGAGGGTGGGGTCGGCGACGATCATCAGTCCGTCGGCCGACTCCGCCAGCGGCTGGCCGTTCCGGTCCGTGATCTCGCCGCGGCTGGCGGGGAGCGTCTCGGTGACGAGGTTCTCCTGCTCGGCCCGGGCGGCGTAGGCCGCCGAGTCGACGAACTGGAGCTGGACGAGGCGGGTCGCGAACACCGACAGCACCATGGCGATCACGGTGAACCCGACGATCAGCCGGTTCCGGGACCGGGTCCGGACCCGGTCCAGAGGGCTCTGCCTACGCGAGGCGTTTCGGCGTCGGATCACCCGGCCTCCCCTCGCCACGTCCGCCTCCCGCCCCGGTCACGGTGAGCCCTTCTGCTTCTTTGTACCCGTGCCGGAGCCGCTGCCGTCGGATGTCGGGCCTGCCGTCGGCTGTGTCGTCGGGGAGGGCCCGGCAGAGGGCGCGGTCGAGGGCTCGCTCGGTGGGACCGGCGGCCGGCGGGGACGTGGTCGCGTCCTGCGGCCGGCTTGTGCCGCTTCGACGCCACCGCGGGATCGCCCAGGACCTGGCCGTCGGACAGCCGCAGGAACGCGGGCGACCCGAGCGGGACCATCCCCAGGGCCCTGGCCCGCCGGGCCAGCCGCTGGGGGTCGTTCAGCTTGTCCAGGGAGAGGTTGAGCTGGTCCTCACGGGCCTGCAGGGCGGTGAGCTGCTGCTGCAGGTCGTTGACCCGGAACGACGCCGCGGCCATGTTCGTGTTGAACATCAGCAGACCCACGACCCCTCCGATCAGAGCGACCGCGGTGAGGACGGCGAACGGCAGCTGCGGAGGGCGGGTCAGGGTGCGGGGGACGACGGTGAGCCGGGCGCGCTCGGCCGCCGCCTCGGCAACCCGGGGGGAGCGCGCCCGGGCGGCGCCCGACGCGCTGCTCACGCCGCCCTCCGGACCCGCTCGGCGGCGCGCAGCCGCACCGAGGCCGCGCGCGGGTTCTCCTCGGATCTCGGCCGGGCTCGCCTGCTCGGCGCCGCGGGTGAGCAGGCGCAGCTCCGGCTCCTGCCCCTCGGGGACGAACGGCAGGTCGTCGGGGACGTGGCTGCGCGCTCGGTCGCCGAGCACCCGCTTGGTGATCCGGTCCTCCAGCGAGTGGTAGGAGAGCACGACGATCCGGCCGCCCGACGCCGAGCGCGTCGACGGCTGCGGGCAGTGCTCGCTCGAGTGCGGACAGCTCCTCGTTGACCTCGATGCGCAGCGCCTGGAAGGTCCGCTTGGCGGGGTGACCCCCGGTGCGCCGAGCCGGCGCCGGGATCACGTCGCGGAGCAGCTGGACCAGCCGGGCCGATCCGGTGAACGGCTCCTTGTCCCGCTCCCGGACGATCGCCTCGGCGATGCGCCGGGCGAAGCGCTCCTCGCCGTACACCGACAGGATCCGGGCCAGCTCGCCGGCCGGGTAGGTGTTGAGCACGTCGGCCGCGGTCTGCCCCGCGTCCGGGTTCATCCGCATGTCGAGCGGCGCGTCCTCCGCATAGGCGAAGCCGCGCTCGCGCACGTCGAGCTGCATCGAGGAGACGCCCGAGGTCGAAGAGAACCCCGTCGACCTCGGGCAGGCCGAGATCGGTCAGCACCTCGGGAAGCTGGTCGTACACCGCGTGCACCAGGGTGACCCGGTCGGCGTAGGGCGCGAGCCGCTCCCGGCTGCGCTCGAGCGCATGCGGGTCGCGGTCGATGCCGATGACCCGCGCCGCGGGGCAGCGGTCCAGGACAGCCTGGGTGTGGCCGCCGAGACCCAGCGTCGCGTCGACGAGCACCGATCCGGGGCGTTCGAGGGCTGGGGCAACCAGCGCGAGGACGCGCTCCAGCAACACAGGGACGTGCCGTGGAGTGCTCATCTGGACCCGCCCGGCAACGCGCGGGACGGGGCGGCGGCGGAGCCGGCGCGGAGACTGAGGGCAGGGAAGGCAGCGTTCATGGTCTCGACCCCAGACGCCTCGCCTGGCCAGGTCCGGCGTCCGCCCTGGGAGGTGGTCGTCTGGCACCGGGGAAGGTGCGCCAGAGGACCGGGCGGACGCAAGGCCTCGCCATGCGAGGTTCAGAACCCTGGGAACACCTCCTCGGACTGGTCGGAGTAGGCCTGCTCGCTCTCGGCGAGATAGGTCGACCAGGCGGCCGCGTCCCAGATCTCGATGTGGTCACGAGCGCCGATCACGACGCACTCGCGCTCCAGCGAGGCGTAGCTGCGCAGATGTCCGGGGATCACGACGCGGCCCTGCGCGTCGGGCACCTCGTCGGAGGCGCCGGCGAAGAGCATGCGCTGGTAGTCGCGGGCGCGGCGGTTGGTCATCGGCGCCTCGTCGAGGCGCGCCGCGAAGGACTCGAATCCGGGAACGTCCCAGACGTAGAGGCAGCGCTCCTGACCCCTCGTCACCACGAGACCCTCCGCCAACCTGTCTCGGAACTTTGCCGGGAGGAACATCCGGCCCTTCGCGTCGAGCTTGTGCTCGAAGGTGCCGGCGTATCCGCGATACACGGCGCCACCTCCGATCTGCTCCACTCACGAGGCCCTCTCCTCCATTTTGCTCCACCGTACTCCACTTTCCACCACCGTCAACCACTTTCGACCAAATTCGCGGAACTTGTCCTCCCCCGGGCACGTCCGATCCCCGGCGCAGGGATCCGGCCCCGGGAATCCGGTCGGCTCGACTGTCCGGGCGCGAGAACCTGACGGTTCGGCTACAAATCGGCCCCCGGGCTGGAACCGGCGCCCCCGGCAGGGTTTGATCGGACCCGGGGCCACCCGCGCGACACAGCGCCCCGGCGGGGTCGGGTGACGAAGGAGGAGACGTGGACACAGCACCGGAGCAGGCGTCGCTCAGCGAGATCGCCGAGACCGCCGAGAAGATCCGGCGGAACGTCGACACGGTTCTCGAGGGGAAGTCCGACGTGGTGCTCACCTCGATCCGGGTGCTTCTCACCGGCGGCCACCTGCTGGTGGAGGACGTCCCCGGGGTGGGCAAGACGCTGCTCAGCAAGGCGCTGGCGACCTCGATCGACGCCACCATGCGGCGGATCCAGTTCACCCCGGACCTGCTGCCCTCCGACCTGACCGGGGTCTCGGTGTTCAACCAGGGCACCCGTGAGTTCGAGTTCCGGCCCGGCGGGATCTTCGCCAACATCGTGCTCGGCGACGAGATCAACCGTGCCTCGCCCAAGACCCAGGCAGCGATGCTCGAGGCGATGGAGGAGCGGCAGGTCAGCGTCGACGGCGCGACGTACCGGCTGCCGTCAGCCCTTCATGGTGATCGCGACCCAGAACCCCGTCGAGATGGAGGGCACCTACGCCCTCCCGGAGGCCGAGCGGGACCGGTTCACCGCCAAGGTGTCCATCGGCTACCCGCTCGCCCGACGCCGAGCTCGCGATGCTCACCTCACGGGAGAGCGGGGACCCCCTCGACGCTGATCGGGCCGGTCACCGACACCCAGCAGGTCGGCCGGCTCATCGCGGCACTCGGCAGCGTCCACGCCGAGGACTCGGTGCATGCGTACGCCGTGAACGTGTGCGCGGCCACCCGGCAGCACGCCGATCTGCTGCTCGGCGCCTCGCCCCGCGCGACCCTTCACCTGATGAGGATGGCGCGCGTCGTGGCGGTCACCGAAGGGCGCGGCTACGTCGTCCCCGACGACGTCCTGGAGGCGGCGCCGGCCGTGCTCGTCCACCGGCTGCTGCCCACGCCGCAGGCGACCATGTCCGGCCGGACCGTCGAAGCCGCTCTCGCCCGCATCCTGGAGCAGACCCCCGTGCCGCGATGAGCAGACCACACAGGCCGACCCGGCTCACCATCCGAGGGCGCTCCTTCCTCGCCGCGGGCGCGGCGATCCTGACGCTGGGCGCTGTCGCCGGCCTGACCGAGCTGGTGCGGATCGGCGTGTTCGTGCTCGTGCTACCCCTCGGCTCGTTGCTGTGGATCGCACTCCGGCAGCATGCCCTGGTGCTGAGCCGGGCCGCGGTCCCCACGCACCTTCCCCTGGGCGACCGGGCAGACGTCGTGCTCCGGGTCCACAACCCGGGCGGCTCGGCGACCGGGCTGCTGCTGATGACCGAGCAGGTGCCGGCCGAGCTCGGCGGGGCCCCGCGGTTCGCGGTCGAGTCACTGCGGCACGGTGCCTCCCATCAGGTCAGGTACGAGATCGTCGGCGGCCTGCGGGGGAAGTACGACGTGGGGCCGCTCGAGGCGGAGCTGGTCGACCCGTTCGGGTTCGTGGAGCGACACGAGGTCTTCCCCGGCTTCCGCACCGTGGTGGTCACCCCGCGGGTCGTGCCACTCCCGCACCTGGCCCTGTCCTCCGGACCCGTCGGCGTGGGCGACCGCAGGGCGCGCCAGTTCCTGATCGGCAGCGCCGACGACAGTACGGTGCGCGACTACCGCCGAGGCGACGACCTGCGCCGGGTGCACTGGCGCTCGTCCGCCCACCACGGCGAGCTGATGGTGCGCAGCGAGGAGCAGCCCTGGCGATCCCGGGTAACCCTGATCCTCGACGTGCGGACGCACGCGTATCCGGGTCCCGATGGACCGGACCGCCTGGAGACCGCGGTCTCGCTCGCCGCGTCCATCGCGGTGCACCTGCTGCGCCGGGAGTTCGCGGTCCGCCTGGTCACCACCGACGGAACCCACCTGACCAGCGGCTGGCATGACAAGCGGGCAGCCCCGGCGATCGAGTCGGAGATCCTCGAGCAGCTCGCCCTGCTCCCCGTCAGCCACGTCGGGTCCATCGCCGTGGACCTGTCCGCAGGGTCGGCTCCCGGGGACCTGATCGTCGGCGTCTTCGGCTCGCTCTCCGAGACCGACCGGCTCACGCTGGAGACCCCGCTGTCGCAGGCCACCCGCAATCTCGCCTTCACCACCCACGGAGAGACGGGTCCCGGCGGGGCCTGGATCTGGGAGCAGGTGCTCCCGGGCGACGATCTCGCCGCCCACTGGGCGTCCGCCGGCGCGCAGCTCAAGGCCCGCAGGATGGACATCCGGGAGTCGGTGTGAACGGCCCCCTCGTGCGCGAGTCCCGGATCGCCGCCTTGTCGGCGTTGACGGTCTTCTTCGCGCTCCTTCCGTGGACCGCGTTCGCGATGGACTGGAACCTCTACATCTGGCCGCTGATGTTCGCCGCGGTCGGCCTGGTCGCCGCGTCAGCGACCGGTCGGGCGCTGAGGATGCCCCGCGTGGTGGTCATGCTCGGGCAGCTGGTGGTCGCGGCCGAGGCCCTGCTGATCGGCATCGCCGGCACCTGGCGCCCCGATGCGGCCGCCTGGCAGGACTTCTCGACCCGGTTGAGCGCTTCGGTCTCGATCGCCCGCTTCTACGAAGCCCCGGTCCCCCACGGGATCACCGGACTCGCGCCGCTGATGATCCTGCTCGGCGTCGGCGTGATCGTCGTCTTCGACCTGGTCGCGACGACCCTCGGGCGCCCCGGGCTGGCAGGGCTGCTGCTCCTGGCCGTGCAGACGACCACCGGCGCCCTGGTCGACGAGCCGCTCGGCTGGGGTGCCTTCTTGCTCAGCGCCCTGTCGTTCGTGGCTCTCCTCGCGTCGGTCCGCGAGGTCAGCCTCATCGGCTGGACCTCACTGCGGCGCGGCGAGCAGGAGGTCGGGGGCCACTCGACCGAGGACTTCAACACCCGCACCGCCTCGCTCCGGATCGGGGTCACCGCCGTGGCGCTCGCCGTCCTCGCCCCCCTCGTCGTGCCGATGCTCGGCAGCGGCACGTTCTCGGCACTGAAGACCAACACCGGCGGGGACGGGGGTGGCAGCCAGGGCGTCGGCCTGGACCACATGTTCTTGGACATGAAGAAGAACCTGCAGGAGAGCAAGGCCATCCCGCTGGTCCGGATCTCCTCCCTGCAGCGCCCCAGCTACTTCCGGATCGCCGTCCTCGACCGCTTCGACGGCAACGCCTGGCTCCAGGGACCGCGCGACTTCCAGACCCTGACGCCGCAGGTGAGTCCCGCGGACCTGACCTACGCGCAGCGCTCGGGTGAGGCAGACTCCTTCCAGGTGACGACCCTGGGTGCGTACGACGCAACCACCCTGCCCGCGCCGTACCCGCCCGGCACCCTGGAGAGCCCGGCCCAACCGACCAGCGGGCAGCCGAGCGCGATCCAGGTCGACCAGAGCACCTGGGAGCTCGCGCCCTCCACGGACGGCGGCTTCGCCGGCAACTACCAGTTCAGTGTCAGCCAGTCGCTGCGGGCGATCCAGCGGTCCCAGCTCAACAGCGCCCCGGAGGCGCCGGCCGCGATCCAGAGCCGCTACACCCAGCTGCCCAGCGATCTGCCCAACTGGGTGAAGGCGACCGCGGACAAGGTCACCGCAGGGGCGACCACCCAGTACCAGCAGGCGACGCTGATCCAGGACTGGTTCCGCTCGACCGGCGGCTTCACCTACTCCCTGCAGTCCGGGACCGGGAGCGGGCTGGAGCAGCTGCACACATTCGTCTCGGACAACCCGGCGGACCGGGTGGGGTACTGCGAGCAGTTCTCGACCGCGATGGTCCTCTTCGCCCGCTCACTGGGCATCCCCTCCCGCGTGGTGGTGGGCTTCCTCAACCCCGAGGCCAGCCCGCAGGGCGGGTGGCAGTTCAGCACCAAGGACCTGCACGCCTGGCCGGAGCTCTACTTCTCCGGTGCCGGCTGGGTCCGCTTCGAGCCGACGCCGTCGGCCCGCACGGGCGCTGCCCCGAACTACACCAACGTCCCGCCCCGGCTCGTCACGACGCCGGCCACCCCCACCCCGACGTACCGCGTGACTCCCCCGTCGATCAGCGCCACTCCCACCCCCGAGGGCTCCCGCTTCTCGGGCCGGACCGTGGCCGGCATCCCTCTCGGCGACGTCCTCTGGCTCCTGGTGATCGTGGTGCTCGGAGTCATGGGTGGCCTTCCCAGGACGGCGGCCTGGGTCCTGCGCCGCTGGCGCCGTGGACGGGCCACCACTCCCCGGGCCCGGGCCGAGGCTGCGTGGAGAGAGGTCGTCGATCTCGCGGAGGACCTGGGCTACGAGTCGTTCGAGAACGTGCGGACGCTGCGGAGGACAGCCAAGGAGCTCTCCGTCGAGCTCAAGCACACCGACCCGGTCCGGGGCCCGGTGACCGCGTCCGCCGTATCGCGCCTGGCGCTCGAGGTCGAGGCGGCGCGCTACGCCGCCGACTACCACGGTGCGACGACGCTCGAACAGGACTGGGAGACCAGCTTGAAGGGACTCGACGCCTGCGTGTCCCCGCGGCGGCGCAGACGCGCCGCGTGGTGGCCGAGCGCTGTCTTCAAGTCCCGGTGACCGGGGCCCGTCACAGGTGGAGGCGGACCAGTGCTCGCCCCCGTCGCGTCAGATCGCGCCAGGCTGAGACTCCCCCGGCGGGCAGGGTCAGAAGCCGCCGTTCTCCCGGCGCCGACGCCAACGGTCCTCGAAACGCTCGCTCAGGCCAGGTCGTTTCGGCCGTTGCTTGCGCCCACCGTCGATGACGCCGAGGCCCGACGGGTGCTGCTTCTGCGACGGCGGCGGGCGGCGGAACGACATGAGCCCGAAGTAGGCCGAGACCAGCATGGTCAGGAAGCCCGCGACGCCCACGAAGGTCTGCCGCATGATCGCGCCCGTCATCAAGACGGTGATGCCGACCGCGAAGAACACGACGGCGAGGATCAGCCGTCGTCGGGACGAGGCGGAGCTGCTCTTGCCGCGCATGGTCGAGGCGAGCTTCGGATCCTCGGCGACGAGCGCGCGCTCCATCTGCTCCAGCAGACGCATCTCCTCTTCGGAGAGTGGCACGGTGCCTCCCGGTCCAGCTTCTGATCCGACGATCGCAGTCATCGGGCTGCCATCGATGTCACCAAGTCTAGGCAGGCCGAGACGGTCACGGTAGCCGAGCACCGAAATTCGAGAAGCCCGGCCGGTTTGGTCCGTCCTCGGCGTGCGCCCCAGGTAGCCTCGGAGAGCAACCGATGGCCCACTCACGTCGAGGAGGCAGACGAGACCATGCCTCGGCTGAGCCGATCCCTGATCTCGATGCTCGCAGCGGTGTCGCTGCTCGCCGGACTCACGCTGGTCACTGCCGTGCCCGCGCAGGCCGGCACCCTGTGGTGGTCCAGCCCTTACGCCCGGCAGGTCACCCAGGCGGGCGACCAGGATCTGAGCCCCTGGCACATCGAGCACGTCTACGAGCTGCAGCGGCGGCTGAGTCGCCTGGGCCTCTACACCATCTGGCCGACCGGCTACTACGGCAGCAAGACGGTCCACGCGGTCAAGCAGTTCCAGCGGAAGTCCGGCCTCCCGGTCACCGGGAAGATGGACCGTGCCTCGTGGCGCAAGCTGATCAAGCGCACGATCCGGGGCCGGGGCCAGCTGCCCGACGTCTGCCGGTCCCGCGGCTGGCACGCCTGCTACGACCGCGCGTGGCATCAGCTGACCCTCTTCCACCGGGGAGAGATGATCAACTCATGGATGGTCCGCGGCGGCGCCTACGACACCCAGACCCGGATCGGTGACTTCACGGTCTATGCACGAGTGCGGCACGCGGTCAGCTACGAGTACGACGACGCCCCGATGCCGTACTCCTTGTTCTTCGACGGCGGTGAGGCGCTGCACGGCTCGCGCTACATGGTCGACCCCTATGTCGGCCACTCGCACGGCTGTGTGAACCTCTACGTCAAGGACGCCCGGCAGCTGTGGAAGCTCACCGAGGGCCATGTGCTCCACGTCCACGTCTACGGCGCCTGGGACTGAGCGCCGGTCAGGACCACCTCTCCGGCGGCGCGGGGTGGCCAGGGTCGGCGACGAGGCAGAACTCGTTGCCCTCGGGGTCGGCCATCACCTGCCACCAGATCCCGGCGGTCTCCCACAGCTCCGTGACCGGTGCACCCAGCGGCCGGGCGCCCGAGCTCGACCAACCGCTCCGTCTGCCCGGGGACGCCGATGTCCAGCGGGACATGGACGTCGAGGTGCATGCGGTTCTTGGCCGGCTTGCCCTCCGGGACGCGCTGGAGGATGAACACCGGCCCCTCGGGCTGATCGGCCCGGGGCACCAGCACCTCGAACCCGGGCAGGGAGGTGGCTGACCGGTATCCCATCGCCTCGGACCAGAACGGGACCAGCGCGGCCGGGTCGGCACAGTCGAGCACCACGGACAGTCGCATGCGGCCAACCTAGGACGAGAGGTCGGACGGAGCCAGCAGGGAGGCCGGCCGGACCGCGTCGTGGCCGAAGCGGGAGACCGCCCGGTCCACCGCCCGGTCGGCGTCGGACCACCCGTGGTCGCGCTGACCGAGCACGAGCTGGTGGTGGACCTGCGACCGCGGGACCAGCCCCTCGACCCGGACCCCGACCAGCCGGATCCGGGCCCGCTGCAGGCCGAGTGCCGCGAAGAGCCCGACGGCTGCCCGGTGGACCTCCCAGGTCACGTCGGTCGCCTCCCGCAGCGTGATGGACCGGGTGATCGTGGTGAAGTCGGAGAACCGGATCCGCAGGGCCACCGTCCGCCCGGCGTACCCGGCGGCCCGCATCCGCGAGGTGACCTTGGCCGACAGCCGCAGCAGCTCGCGCTGAACCACCTGCGGGTCGTCGGTGTCCCGGCCGAAGGTGCGGTCCGCGCCCATGCTGCGGTCCGGCGAGTCGGCATGACGGCGCGGGGTGACCGTCCGGGCGTCCTTCCCCCAGGACAGCCGGTGCAGCTGGCTCCCGGCGGCCGGGCCGAGAGCGCGCTGCAGGACCGATGACGGCACCGCAGCGACGTCGCCGACGGTCATCAGGCCGAGCCGGTTGAGCACGGCCGCGGTCTTCTCGCCCACCCCCCACAGCTCCTCGACCGGAAGCGGGTGGAGGAAGGCGAGCACGGTCTCCGGGGGGACGACGAGGACCCCGTCGGGCTTGGCCCGGCGGCTGGCCAGCTTGGCCACGCCGATGCCGGCGGCCACCCCGACCGAGCAGGTGATGCCCTGCTCGTCGTGCACCCGGGCCCGGATCAGCTCGGCGATCCGCCGGGGCGGGCCCAGCCTCCGGGTCGAGCCGGACACGTCGAGGAACGCCTCGTCCAGCGAGATCGCCTCGACGACCGGGGTGACCCGGGCGAAGATCTCCATCACCGCGTCGGAGACCGCCTCGAACACGCCGAACTCGGGGGCCAGCACTACCGCCTCCGGGCACATCCGCCGGGCCCGGGTCATCGGCATCGCCGACCTGATGCCGTGCACCCGGGCGAGATAGTTCGCCGAGAGCACCACCCCGCGGCTCCCGCCGCCGACGATCACCGGGACCTCGCGCAGCTCCGGCCGGTCGCGCACCATCACCGAGGCGTAGAACGCGTCCATGTCGACGTGGAGGATGTGACACCCACGGTCGTCGGGCTGCTCGTCGCCGGTCCGCTCATCGGCCGGTCATGGGTCGACCGGGTCGCCGCCGCGATCCCGGCACCTCCAGCCGGCCACCACTAGGGTGAGGAGCATGCACGAGTGCCGCTCATCGTCGCAGCGAGACCCGCACCGCAGTGGTGTGGGAGGCGCTGCACGACGCGCTCGCCGCGCGCCCCGGCGCGACGGTGCTCGACATCGGCGGCGGCACCGGAGGGTTCGCGGTCCGGGTCGCCGAGCTGGGTCACCGCGGTCACCGTGGTCGACCCCAGCCCCGACGCCCTGGCGATCCTGGCCCGGCGGGCCGAGGAGCGCGGGGTCTCCGACCGGGTGACCGGTGTCCAGGGCGACGTGGCCACCCTCGACGTCAGCACTGTCGGTGTCACACCGGACGTGGTGCTCGCCCACGGCCTGCTCGAGGTCGTCGACGACCCGGCCGGGGCGCTGGCGAAGATCGCCGGGGTCGCTGCCCCCCGGCGGGCTGCTGAGCCTGCTGGTCGCCCAGCGGCACGCGGCCGTGCTCGCCCGGGCGATGGCCGGCCACTTCCCGCAGGCACGCGCGCTGCTGGACTCCCCCGCGACCGAGCCGCACCGCTACACCGCCGAGGAGATCCGCGCGATGCTGACCGCGGCGGGCTTCGCCTCCCCCACGCTGCACGCCGTCCAGGTCTTCGTCGACCTGGTCCCGAGCACCCTGCTCGAGCTCGAGCCGGGCTCCACCCCGGCCCTGATCGACCTGGAGCGCGCGGTGGCCGAGCGGCCGGAGTACCTCACCCTGGCCACCCGGATCCACGCCCTCGCCACCCACGCCGGCGGCTGAGCGTCGGTGCCGGAGGCAGCCGTCTCGAGACTCGGGAACCCTCATCGGCCCGAGCTCCCCGGCGAGGAGTGCCACAGCTTGCGCGGCGCCTCCTTGGTGTCCTCCCCCGCGGTCTTGATGTCGGCGTACGGCGACATCCGGAAGCCGCTGGAGTGGACCAGCACCCGCCGCCGGCCCATGCCGCCCGCGGTGCCGGCGCCCCCTGCGCCCTGCCGGCTCCTGACCGGCCTGGCCGCTGTCGGGCCGGGTCGAGACCACCGAGGGGCTCTCCTCGATCACCCGCCGCACCGCCTCGATCCCCTCGCTGTCGGCGACCTGCTGCAGCGCGGTCAGCTCCCAGGCACCCGGTCGCCCGCAGCGACACCCCGCGTCGACCGGTCCGGCGCAGCTCGCCGCGGACCACCAGCAGCCAGGAGCCGAACACCGTCGCGGCGTAGGGGCCCTGGGCGTCCTCGAAGAAGGTGGCGTCGACCGGGCCGGTCCCGTCGTCGAGGGTGAGGAAGACGACCCGGCGGCCGGACCGGATCGGCGGGGTCTGGGTGGCGACCTTCACCCCGGCGACCAGCAGGTCGGCCTTGCTCCGCTGCCGCAGCAGGTCGGCCGACCGGGTGACCCCGAGACCGTCGAGCAGCCGGGCGTGGAAGTCCATGATGTGGCGGCTGGCGTCCAGGCCGAGCACCTCCAGCTCGGCGCGGACCCGCTCGGGACCGGTCATCTCCGGCAGCCCGCTCGGCTCCCCGTCCACCGGGCCGAGGTCGAAGGTCAGCTGCACCGAGGTCACCGGCGCGGCCGGTGCGGTGGCCCGCGACTGGGCGGAGGCCTGCCCCCAGACCCCCTCACGGGTCTGCCGCCGCGGCCGCGGCCGGCGCCGCGGCGCGCCTGCGCGAGGCCGTCGAGGCCACCCCGCGCCCGTGGCGCTCGAGGTCGGAGACCTGGAGCAGCAGGTCGCGCCGGGTGACCCGGCCGCGCCGGCCGACCGCGGCGTCCGGGGAGAGCCCGTAGACCGAGTCGAACCCGCCGGCCAGCACCAGCCGCTCGACGACCGGACGGCCGACCTGGGCACGCTGCCAGAAGTCCGACAGCGACGAGAACGGCCGGGCCTGACACGATCCGGTCGATCTCCGCCTCGGAGATCCCCTTCACCTCGGCCAGGGCGAGCCGGATCCCGCGCCGGTCCTCGTCGCCGTCGAGCCGCTCCACGACGTACTCGCGCTCGCTGTGGTTGACGTCGAGCCCGAGGATCGCGATCCCGAACTGGCGGGCGTCGTCGAGGATCAGCCGCTTGGGATACATCCCCGGGTCGTGGGTGAGCACCCCGGCGAGGAAGTGCGCCGGGTAGTGGGTCTTCAGCCAGGCCGACTGGTAGGTGGGCAGCGCGAAGGCGGCGGCATGGGCCTTGCAGAAGCCGAACGACGCGAACGACGCCAGCACCCGCCAGATCTCGGCGGCGACCCGCTCGGGGTAGCCACGGTGCAGCGCGCGCGGGAAGAACCACAGCCGGGTCTGCTCCATCCCCTCCGGGTCGCCGAGCGCCCGCCGGGCCTCGTCGGCCTCTGCCAGGGTGCAGCCGGTGGCCTGGCTGATCAGCTCGATGACCTGCTCGTGGAAGACCACCACGCCCTTGGTCTGCTCCAGGATCGGCCGGAGGCTGTCGTGAAGATACGCCGGGAGCCGCCACCCCTGCTTGGCGTCGAGATACGGGATCACCATGTCGCTCTTCACCGGCCCCGGCCGGAACAGCGAGATGTCGACGACGATGTCGTCGAAGGAGTCGATCCCGGACTTGCCGACCAGCTCCCGCTGGCCGGGCGACTCGATCTGGAAGCAGCCGAGGGTCCGCGCCGAGGAGATCAGCGCGAACGTCTCCGGATCGTCGAAGGGCACCTGGCTCTGGTCGTCGAGGTCGACCTCGGCCCCCTCCACCCGGCGGATCTCGGTGAGCGCGTGCGCCATCGCCGACTGCATCCGGATGCCGAGCACGTCGAGCTTGAGCAGCCCGAGGTCCTCCACGTCGTCCTTGTCGAACTGGCTCATCGGGTAGCCGGCGTAGCTGGCCTCGACCGGGGTGCGGTCGAGCAGGGTGCGGTCCGACAGCAGCACCCCGCACGGGTGGACCGCGATGTGGCGGGGCAGCCCGTCGAGCCGCTCGACGAGGGAGAAGAACAGGTCGAAGCCGGAGCCGGTCGCGCAGCAGCGCGACGTTGCGCAGCTCGGGCAGGTCGCGCATCGCCATCCGGGCGTCGCGGGCCCGGATGTGCGGGAACGCCTTGGCGATCGCGTCGACCTCGGCCCGGGGCATGCCGAGCGCAGCGCCGACGTCGCGGACGGCGTGGCGGACCCGGTAGGTCTCCATCATCGACACCGCGGCGCAGCGCTCCCCGCCGTACCGGTCGAGGATCGCGTCGTAGACCTCCAGCCGCCGCGCGGACTCCACGTCGATGTCGATGTCGGGCAGCGCCTGGCGCAGCGGGGAGAGGAAGCGCTCCATGATCAGGCCGTGCCGGATCGGGTCGACCCCGGAGACGCCGAGCAGGTAGTTGACCAGACTGCCCGCTCCCGAGCCGCGGGCAGCCGAGCGGATGCCCAGGTCGCGGATCAGGTCGGCGACGTCGGCGACGGTCAGGAAGTACGACGCGTAGCCGAGCTGGTCGATGACCTGCAGCTCGTCGTCGAGCCGCTTCCAGATCCGCTGTCGCGGGGCGTGCGCCGTACCGCCGCCCGATCCCGGCCTCGCACCGCTCCCGCAGCACCCGGCTGGCCGTCTCCGCTCCCCCGAACTCCGGGAAGTGCACCGACCCCAGCCCGAGGTCGGAGCGGGGATCGACCGCGCACTGGTCGGCCAGCGTCCGGGTCGCGGCCATCAGCCGTCTGCCCCCGTCGGACCCGTGCTCGCCGGCGTGCCGGGCGATCTCCTCGGCGACCTCGGCCATCTGCTTGCCGGACTTCAAGAACCCTTCGGCGTTGCCGCGGTCGACGTGCCGGATGTCCAGCGGGACCAGCCGCCGGGCCGCGTCGAGGACGTCGGTGACCGGGGCGTCGAGCCGGTCGGCGTAGCGGACGGCGTTGGACAGCACCGCGCCGACCCCGGCCTCCCGGGCCAGGCCGAGCATCCGGGCCGCGTGCGGGGTGCTGCCCGGCCCGGAGCCCGGCAGCCGGTGCGACACCACCTCGACCCAGGTGTCGACCACCTCCCGCCACGGGCGCAGCGCGGCGGTGGCCAGGTCGAAGCGGCGCCGGGTGACCGCCCGGCCCACCTCGGAGTCGGGCCCGAGCAGCACCGTGACCTCGGAGCCGAGACCGCCGAGGTGCTCGTCGACCAGGTCGCGGGTGCAGACCGGGTCGCCGCGCTCCCCGGCCAGGTGGGTCGCCGAGATCAGCCGGCACAGCGCCGCCCACCCCCGGCCGCTGCGGGCCAGGAAGGTCGCCCGGGGCAGCCGGGGGTCGCGGAAGGCACCGCCGCGCACCGGGGTGCGGGACGCCGGGCGGCGGAGCCGAGCCCCGGGCAGCCCGGAGGAGCCATGGCCAGGTCGACACCGAGGATCGGCCGGACCCCGGCGGTGATGCAGGCCTTGGCGAACCGGACCGCGCCGTAGACGCCGTCCCGGTCGGTCAGCGCGAGGGTGTCCATCTCCTGCTCGGCGGCACGCTCCACCAGCGTCGCGGGGTGCGATGCGCCGTACTGGAGCGAGTAGCCGGAGGCGACGTGGAGATGGACGAACGGGTCAGGCAACGCCGGACCACGCGGTCGGCGCGGCGGCGAGCCGGTCGCCGAACGGCGCATGCCGGGTGAGCCCGAGCGCGGACTCGACCAGGGCCAGGAAGGTGTCGGCCTCCCGGATCAGGTCGTCGGCCTCCCGAGCGGTCACCGCGGTCCGGGAGCCGGCCTCGGCGGCCGCCCGCTTCGCCGCGCCCGCGGAGAAGAAGGTGGCCCACTCGGCGAACTCGGGAGCCAGCTCGGCCAGCAGCACCCACGCGTTGCGCTGCACCCGGCGCCCCGGCGCCGGACGGGCCCGGGCCGCCAGCAGCGCGGCGGTGGCCCGCAGCGCCGCGACGTGGGCCAGGGCGTAGCGCAGCCCCACGTCGGTGGTCGCCATCGCCTCCCGCAGCGCCGCCGCCGCCCGCTGCAGCGAGGCGAGAGCCGCGGGGGGGACGTCGAAGGGGCTGGTCACCGTGTCGTGTCACCGTGTCAGTCACAGAAGCAGTCGTCATCGTCATCTCGCCCCCTCAGTCCACGCACCGGGCCAGGCGCCACGTGCCGTCGGACCAGTCGAAGACCAGGTCGAAGACCCCGCCCCCCAGCGGACCCTGCGCGAGAAGCGACCCGCCCCGACCGGCCTCCACCCGCCACACCTCCCGCTCGGCGAGCAGATCGGTGTGCACCGCCGTGCTCGCTGAGCCCGAGGACCCCGACAGTCCAGCCTCGTCGGGGCTCTGGCCGAGCAGCGCGTGCACCCCGGGGCTCTGCCACCACGGGCCGGTCTCCACCCAGTGCGCCTGCACGGCACGGACCTTCCAGAGCCGGCCCTTCCACAAGAACTGCTCGGGCGCCCCGTCGTACCCGCCGTCGCTGCCCCCGACCATGCCCCGGCGGACCTCCACCGGGTCGTCATAACGTCGCATCCGCCACCTCCGAGGTCTGGATCTGTGCTCACTACCGACCCGAAAGCGACCCCGGTGGTGGCGGAGATGGGGGTCGAGGTCACCTCCGCCACCTTCGAACATTTGTTCGAGACCTTCACGGTACACCCGCCCTCGGACAGTCCGTCAAGACCGATC